>JBEVXH010000008.1:0-234458 GCA_040506195.1 Candidatus Thiodiazotropha sp.
ACGCCTCCTCATTCTGTGGCTGGATAGGTTCACTACCAGTGTGGCGCATTACGACGCCGTAGTGATGAGAGGCGTCCATCTCATCACTACCAGATTCTGAAACAGGATGAAGCGGGGATTCTGCAACAGCTATCTACGCAGCGAGAACCGGATGATCGCCGGCATTGGCCTTGATAATGTGATCGTCGTTGAAACCGCTGATGCGGTCCTGGTGGCGGATAAATATCATGTCCAGGATGAAAAAGGGATTGTGGAGGAGTTGAAGGCTTCGGGCAGATGCGAGTACATCAGTCATGTCAGGGTCTACCGGCCGTGGGGAAACTACGAGACGGTGGATGAGTGCGATCGATTCAAGGTCAAACGCATTGTCGTCAATCCTGGCGCCAGTCTCTCACTGCAGCAGCACCATCATCGGGCAGGGTCGTCAAGGGAACGGCGCAAATCACTAAAGGGGAGAAGGAGATCCTGCTGACAGAGGATCAGTCGGTTTATATCCCGTTAGGCACCAAGCATCGACTGACCAATCCCGGTTTGATCCCGCTTGAGATCGTCGAGGTGCAGACCGGCAGTTATCTGGGCGAGGACGATATCGTCAGATTTTCGGATGAGTATGGCAGGGACAACTGCTGAAGCAATGACTCATGGTCTGTGATCATTGCACATTTAGGATATTGCCTCATTATAAATTGCTTATATCCCGGTCTGCCCATATACTGCGAAGACCGCTTTTCTGACTATAAAGCGGCCATTCACCTGTAAAAGGGAAGTGATAATCGGCTTGTTTATGACACTGCACGCTACCCGTTTGCGTTAGTCAGGGTGAGGTGTGTGGTAGTGTGTGAAATTAATCACATAATTACTTTATTGCCCCAATATTGATATTCGACCTTCAGCAAATCTTAATATTTATTTAGTAGTTTCAATCCCGCCTAATGTACGTGAAAAGACTACCTGGAGGCGAATATGAACTACGTGAAACTCTTCGCTATCTCGTCTGATGATCGACGTGACTATTATGAAAAAAGGATCTCTGAGCACACGCCGCCAATCAACGAACACGACAGGGAAATGATTCGTATGTATCAGCGTTTTCTGGATGTGAACAAACTGGAGAATGTACTGATCAGCCATCACTAACTTTATATAAGCATGATGGCATGATTGCCGAACGCCCTGTTACCGTGCTGATTTCGATGGATTGAATGGTAGGTTAGAGTCTGACCAAGCTGGCAAGTGTGATATTCGGAATTTGTGCGGCAGTTGGCGGAATATCCGATTGATGGGACACGGGTATTCCAGTCATTCCGCCTCATCATTTACGAAACTGCAAGGTGCTTGTTTATACAAACCGTACAAGAAAGTCCGGCATGGATCCTTGGATACCCTGGATTGATAGATTATTGAAGGGTATGTTGAGATCGTCCCGCCTGGACCATTGAAGCATGATGCTGGACCATCAGCCAGCCACCCTCGAATTTTTGATAGACATTGGTGGCCAATATCAATGCATATGCCTCATCGCCGGTTGAAATCTCCTCGGTCACAAGGTGTACCGCCAGGTCGTCCGAGAGTGCAGTTTTAACCACTTGGTATCTTATATCTGGGCGCTGTGTGCCACTAAAGATATTCGACCAGCTGCGCACCACCTTTTCATGGCCGACAATTGCGCCGGCGCCGGGATGGATGCAGACCACGTCCCCATCGGCCCACAGTGCCGCCATCAATTGCCGATCACAACGCATAAAGGCCTCGTAATAAATAATCTCAGCCTCATCCGGCGTTCTCAGTTCCAGTTTATTGTCTATCATGTTCTTCCTGTATATGTGCTGTGTACATTCGAACAATCAAAGAGGTTTCGTTCGATAGAACTCATCACTTTCTGCAAACCGCGTGGGCAACCCGACAAGTGACTACTGGATAATTGCAAACAGGCTGCTGCCATTCTGAAATTGCTGACGGTTTAATCGAGCCACTGTCGGCGAGTCATCTGCATAGAGAGCTGTATGTCGATATATGTGGACGGTATTCAGGTTATGATCCGATTTGCCCTTACAGATAATCACACCCATTCTGTGAGTTCGAGTGTCTGATCCTAATAATGCCGTAGACATTTGCTGAGGTGGCACTGAAACTACACTGTAATGTGTAACATTTGGGGCAGTCTCAAAGGACTGTGTAGCATAAAGTATAGAAACAAAAAAACCCGTAGTGCACGGGTATATGGACGTTATCGATTATATTTAGATAGTGATTTGGTGGAGGCGGGCGGATTTGAACCGCCGTCCGTGAGTCCTCTGCCCAGAGTTCTACATGCTTAGCCCTGTCTATTGTGTTTAACCGGTCACTACCCGATGGGCAGGGTATGTGACAAGCGATCCCGGTAAGGTTTTAACATCTCCGCCCCGGACGAGCTTCAATGCGATCCTATGAGATATGACGCCTGAAAAGCTGGACGCATAGGCACGGCTCCAGTCAGACGGCACCCTACTGGGTATTAAGCAGCGAGTGCGTAGTTGTCGTCGTTGGCAACTATAAGTTTGCAGTTGGATTTACGAGGTACTCTGCGCCTCGGCATGCACTATAGGTTTTGCAACCCCCGTCGAAGCCTACGTCGCCCCCATACGGTAAGTGAATAGACATTATAAGTGAGTGGTTAGTTCCTTGTATACCTTGAAGACAGAACCCTAACCCTTCTTGAACAGGCGCTCCTTTTCCCGTTTCCAGTCGCGATCTTTTTCCGTGGCGCGCTTATCGTGCATTTTCTTGCCCTTGGCGAGACCGATCTCCAGCTTCGCCAAGCCCTTTTTCCAATACATGGCTGTGGGTACCAGAGTGTAGCCTTTACGCTCGACCAGGCCGATAAGCTTGTTCAACTCACTGCGGTGGAGCAGCAGTTTCCTGGTGCGGGTCGGGTCCGGGTGGATATGGGTGGATGCAGTACTCAGTGGGACGATATGGGCGCCAAACAGGAAGGCCTCACCCTCTTTGATGGTGATATAGCTCTCCTTGATCTGTACCCGACCCTCGCGCAGGCTTTTTACCTCCCAACCCTGCAAGGCGATGCCCGCCTCATAGCGCTCTTCGATAAAAAAGTCATGGTTGGCTTTTTTGTTCAGCGCGATTGTGGCGCCACCGGAATTTTTCTTTTTCGCTTTTTTAGCCATGCGGTCATTTTAATCGTGACGGGAGGTTCTCACCAGAGGCGGCTTGTTAAACGGTGGTATTTTACGGAAAATAGTGCACTTTCATGCGTATAGCATGGTGTTGATTGTGCGTTATATGCAATAGACAAGGCGGGTTTCATGGCTGAAAGACAATCGATCCACGGTCAATGGTCCTCGAGACTGATCTTTATTCTTGCTGCAACCGGTTCGGCCGTTGGGCTGGGTAATGTCTGGAAGTTCCCATATATAACAGGTGAAAACGGCGGTGGCGCATTTGTCATCATCTACCTGCTCTGTATCGCTGTGGTGGGCATTCCGATAATGATGGCGGAAGTCATGCTGGGTCGACGGGGCAGGCAGAGCCCGATCAATACCATGACCACCCTCAGTGCGGAGGAGGGCGCCAGCAGGGAGTGGTCTCTGGTCGGATGGAGCGGCGTGCTGGCCGGTTTTTTGATCCTCTCTTACTACAGCGTGATAGCCGGATGGGCGCTCGCCTATGTCGTCAGGGCGGCCTCCGGGGGATTCGACGGGGTGGATGCAGGTGGTGTTCAGAGCCTGTTCAACGGTTTGGTGGGGGATCCCGAGCGCCTCATGGCCTGGCACACGCTGTTTATGCTGATGACCATGTTCGTCGTGGCCAAAGGGGTCAAGGCGGGCCTGGAAAAGGCCGTGACCTATCTGATGCCCGCACTCTTTATCCTGCTGGTAGTGTTGGTCGGTTATGCCATGAATACCGGCTTTTTCACCCAAGGCCTCGATTTTCTTTTCACCCCCGATTTCTATAAATTGCTGCACAGCTGTCAGGTTGTGGATGGTGTGGAGCAGTGTGAGGTGAGCGGCAGTCCCATATTGGTCGCCATGGGACATGCCTTTTTCACCCTCAGTCTGGGTATGGGGGCCATCATGGTTTATGGCTCATATATGCCGAAAAAGGCCTCGATTGCCGGTTCGGCCATCTTGATTGGCCTGCTCGACACCCTGGTGGCATTGGTGGCCGGAATGGCCATATTCCCAATCGTATTTGCCAACGGTCTGGAACCGGGGGCCGGCCCGGGCTTGATCTTCCAGACCCTGCCTATCGCATTTGGCGCCATGCCCGGTGGGCAGTTTTTTGGCACGCTCTTCTTTGTGTTGCTTGTGTTTGCGGCCTGGAGTTCGGCGATCTCGCTGATTGAGCCTGCCGTCGCCTGGCTGGTGGAGAACCGCAATATGACCCGGATCAGGGCAGCTGTATGGCTAGGCTTGGTGACATGGGTTCTGGGCCTTGGAACGGTATTCTCATTCAATATCTGGTCAAATGTTAAATTTTTCGATAAGACCTTCTTCGACCTGCTTGACTACCTGACGGCCAACATCATGCTGCCTCTGGGAGGTTTGCTGATAGCGATATTCAGCGGTTGGCTGATGAAAAAGGAATCCAGCCGTGATGAGTTCGCCATGCGGCCTGCCGGTTACAGAGTCTGGTGGACGCTTATTCGATACATTTCACCCCTGGCGGTGATCGTGGTCTTTCTCAACGCCATAGGAATACTCTGAAGGTGCCGGTTGTCAGAAAGAGCGCGTTGGTGCTTCACTCCGCACAACAGATGTATGACTTGGTCTGTGACTTCGAGGCATACCCGGATTTCCTTCCCTGGTGCAGCGACAGCCGGTTGATCTCCCGCTCGGCGGAAAAGCTGTGTGGTGAGCTCGAGGTTTCGCGGGTTGGCATTCGACAGCGTTTTGCCACCTGTAATTATCTGGTGGAAAACGAAAAGATGGATATTGAGTTATTGGAAGGTCCGTTTCGCAAGCTGCATGGCGGTTGGCAGTTTACCGAGCTCCAGCCCGGGGCCTGTAAAGTGGAGCTGTTGCTGGAATTTGAGTTTGCCGGAAAAATGATCGATGCCGCATTCGGCCGTGTTTTCAGTCAGGTTGCCAATTCCCTGGTAGACGCTTTCTGTAAACGCGCCGATGAGGTCTACGGAAACGGTGTGAAATGATATTTGAAGTTGCATTCGGCAGGCTTGAAGAGCAGGCGATATTATCGATCGAATCGGCAGAGCCATTAACGGCTGAGCAGGCAATTGAAGCCTCCGGAATCCTGCAGATGTTTCCAGAGATCGATCTCAAGGCAAACAAGATTGGGATCTTCGGCAAGGCAGCAAAACTCGATACGGTTCTGAGTGAAGGTGATCGGGTGGAGATCTACCGTCCACTGATCGCCGACCCGAAGGAAGCCCGCAAGAAACGCGCGGCGGAAGGCAAGGTGATGCGCAAAGGTGGTGGGGAGAAAAAGTAGAGCCTCGGAAAAGTGACTGGCTGTTGGTGAGCACCAATCACCAATGATAGCCGTATACCGGCATTCATGTTTTTTCGAGCCCGAGCCCTATCGGATTTAGCGATCGCCAGGGTCTGATCTACTCATCTTTGCCGAAACCCAGCGAGTACCAGAGTCTTTCCAATATACCCAGATCACCGTCATAATCGGGTACATTGACAAGCAGCTCTTTTTTCTCCAGATTGGAATCGCTGTCACTGGCGGGCTCGATATCTCCACCGAAACGAGACAGTCGGTCACCCTCGAAGTAGAGGCTGTAATGCTTGATCTCCATCGGTTCGTTACGTCGCTTGACGGTGAACAGATAGTCCCAGCGCTGTTGATGGAAGACATCGATCAACATCGGTGTGCCGAGGGCGTATCGCACCTGGCGTTTACTCATTCCGGGTTCCAGTAAGGCAACCATCTCAGGCGTGACGATGTTCCCTTGCTCGATGTCCGGCGAGTGGACCAGGGAGAAGTCCTCCCAGGAGCTGCAGCCTGTGAACATGGGCAGGAGTGAGAAAATGATGATGAGAATCTTTTTCATTACAAGTACAATCCGAAAGCAGCCACAATATTAACGCATTCACAGCGAATCAGCAGCCCTGTTTTTTTAGGCTGGAGAACTTGGATGGATAACCAGGATATACGAAAAGCCGGTCTCAAAGTCACACTCCCCAGGATCAAGATCCTGGAGCTGCTTGAAAACTGCGATCAACGCCATGTCAGTGCTGAAGATGTCTATAAGCTACTCCTGGACAATGGAGAGGAGATCGGCCTGGCTACTGTCTATAGGGTTTTGACCCAATTCGAGAGCGCAGGCTTGGTCACACGTCACAATTTCGAGGGCGGCCATGCGGTGTTCGAGCTCGAGCGGGGCGGCCATCATGATCACATGGTCTGTGTGGTCTGTGGCAAAGTCGAGGAGTTTATCGACCCCACCATCGAGAAGAGACAGCACGAAATCGCCAAAAAACACGGCTTCGAGATGGTGGATCACTCGCTGATCATCTATGGGCACTGCGGCAATCCCAAATGTAATGTGGGTTGAGTGCTGACCGGCTTCAGTTAGTTTGGGCCGGATGCCATGTTTATCATCTCCTGGGCATGTGCCAGGGTCTGTTCCGTGATCTGAACACCGCCAAGCATCCGTGCGATCTCCTGAATCCGCTCCTCCTCCTGGAGTTTGGCAATCGCTGTCCAGGTGGTCTTTCTTTGGGTCGTCTTCAGCACCTGGAAATGATGCATGGCCTGGGCGGCAACCTGTGGCAGATGGGTAACGCAGAGAATTTGCCGATTGTCGGCAAGGGCGCGCAACATCTGACCGACGATTTCGGCCACACCACCACCGATACCCACATCCACCTCATCAAACACCAGGGTGGGGGTTGAGCCGCAGCGGATGGTGGCAACCTGAATGGCGAGACTGATCCGGGAAAGTTCGCCGCCTGATGCGACTTTGCTCAACGGCTGAAGAGGCATGCCCGGATTGGCGGATACCATAAACTCCACCTGTTCGAATCCGTCGGCGGTGGCCTGGTCTTGCTGCAGTTCACGCAGAGAGACCTTAAACTTACCCCCGGGCATCCCCAGTTTTTGCATCGCCTGGGTGATCTCGCCGCTGAGGCGTTGCGCCACATCTCTGCGTTTTGTGCTGAGTTTTCTCCCCAGTTCCAGATAGGCGGCGCGTTGTTGATCCACAATCCGCGTAAGTTCCGCCAATTCAACCTCACTGTTTTCCAGTGATTTCAGGTCCTCCTCGATATCGGATAGTTTGTCTGTCAACTGCTGCGGCTTGACGCGATATTTACGCGCCATGTCGTGAATCGCGCTCAATCGTTCCTCCAGCTGCTGCAGGCCTGCGGAATCGAGCTCCATATCATTCAGATAATTTCGCAGAGACGCCAGGGTTTCATCCACCTGGATCAAAGCACTGTCAAGCAACTGTTGTGGTTCGCTGAGGGTCTCGTCGAGCTGCGCCGCTTGGGAGAGACGCTCCACATAGCTGGAGAGTCTGCTGCGCATGGCCTGCTGCTCATCATCCAATCCATTGACGATCGCCCTGCAGGTATCACCCAATTGCTCCTGATGGCTCAGTCGCCTGTGCTCATGCTCCAGGTTGAGCCATTCGTCGCGTGAGAGATTGAGACTGTTCAATTCATTGGCCTGATAATTCAGCAGATCCAGGCGGGAAGCCCGCTCCTCTGCCGCGTGGGTCAAGTTCTCTAACTTGTTCAATTCCGATTGATAGCGCCGATACTGCTGCGCGAGCTGTTGCGCCGGTTCGAGGAGCCCACCATAGGCATCCAGCAATCTGCGCTGATGGCTGTTCTTGAGCAGGGACTGGTGGGCGTGCTGTCCGTGAATCTCCACTAAATGGGAGCCCAGTTCCTGTAACTGTTGCAGGGGAACATTGCGGCCGTTGATGTAGGCTTTGGAGCGACCCTGCCGATTGAGGCTACGGCGCAGGATACACTCATCCGCCTCGTCAAGCTCCTGATGCTTCAGCCATTCGGATGCCTCCGGAAGATTTTTCAAGTCAAAGACGGCGGTAACTTCAGTGCGGTCGCTGTCGGTTCTGATCAGGCTGTTGTCGGCACGCTCGCCAAGCGCCAGCCCCAATGCATCGATTAAAATGGACTTCCCGGCCCCCGTCTCGCCGGTAAGCGCGGTCAAGCCATCCAGCAGTTCGAGCTCCATACTGGATACTATCGCCAGATTGCGTACCTGTATCTCAATCAGCATCGATTGTTTTTCGGGTTTTCCGACCAGCCCAATTTGGCGCGCAGAATACTGTAATAGTCGTAGCCCTGTGGATGAATCAGACGCACCTGGTGCACAGCCTTGCGGATCTTTATCACCTCTCCGGGCATTGCAGGGAAGGTAGCTTGACCATCACAGGTAATCTGCACATCCTCAGCGTGAGCCGGGTGGAGATGAATTTCAATCGTACTGTCACCATCCACCACAATCGGGCGATTACTCAGGGTGTGGGGACAGATGGGCACCATCACCACGGCATTCAACGTGGGATAGAGCAGGGGGCCGCCACCGGAGAGGGCATAGGCCGTGGATCCGGTCGGGGTGGAAACGATCAGTCCGTCGGAGCGCTGGTCGTTGACCAGTTGATCATCCACGTAGGTCTCGAATTCGATCATGCGGGCAATATTCCACTTGTGCAGTACCACATCATTGAAGGCGAGGATATTTTGATGGGGTGAGGATTCATCGCCCATGCTGACTTCCAGCAGGAAGCGGCACTCCTGCTCATATTGACCGTTAAGAATCTCCTCAAGCTTGGCTGTCATCTGATCGGGTGACAAATCAACCAAAAAGCCGAGCCGGCCCAGATTGATACCCAGGATGGGAATATTCTGACTGGCGAGCACCCGGGCAGCATGCAGCAGTGTACCGTCACCACCGACGACGATGACCAGGTCACTGTGGCTTGCCAGTTCAATTTGAGGGACGCTGGTGAGCGGTTTCCCCTTCAGAAGGCGGCAGGTGGCCTCTTCGAATATAACCTCCCTGTTCTGGGATAGTAGAAACTCATACAGCGTAAGCAGCGTCTCTTTTACCGTGGGGTCGCCATGCTTGCCGATTAATCCAATCTTTTGGAAGCGTGTGTATCTGCTATCTGACATCGAATTAAAATCGTGTAAGGCTTGACCGGTACGGATTTGGCATAGGGATACGCAACGTTAGCATGCCGATAGGGGCAATCCAAGCATCCCATATCCAGCATCGCAATGCTTGACTACCTAGATGTGAGTTGCTAATTTCCTTATCAATTGGCACTCATTTGGATAGAGTGCTAACAACGGTTTCGGAGATTCCCATCGGTGGCAAACAAATCGGTCAGTGATAGCGTTGTCAACGAGCGTGCCCAGCACTTCCTCAAGGCGCTGATCGAGCGCTATATTCGCGATGGCCAGCCTGTGGGTTCCCGTACCCTGGCGAAAGATACCGGCCTTGATCTCAGTCCCGCCACGATCCGCAATGTGATGGCCGACCTGGAAGATTTGGGTCTGGTCTCATCTCCCCACACCTCTGCAGGCAGGGTACCCACAATAACCGGTTACCGGATGTTCATCGACTCGTTGTTGACGGTGCAAAATCTTAATAATCAAGAGGTTGAGAGGATACGAAAAGAAATTATGGTGGGGGGGGAAGAGAGTAGTGATGTCTTGAAATCGGCCTCCAAACTCCTCTCCGGCGTCACCCATATGGCAGGCGTGGTGACCCTGATCCGCAAGGACAAGAACAACTTTCGCCAGATTGAGTTTCTTCCTCTCTCCGATCGCCGGGTACTTGCCATTCTTGTCACCGAAGACGGTGAGGTACACAACCGGATTCTGCATACTCACCGTGACTTCACACGCGCAGAACTCGATCAGGCCGCCAATTTCCTCAACAAATCCTTCGCCGGATACGAGATGGAACTGGTACGTCAGCAGGTATTACAGCAACTTAACGATGCTCGAGACCATTTTGACCAGGTCATGACCCAGGCACTGACCATGGCGGGTGAGATGGTCAATGCCAGCGAAACCAAAGAGGACTGTGTCATCGCCGGCCAGACAAACTTGATGGAGTTTGCCGAACTATCCGGTCTCGAACAGCTACGGAAGCTGTTCGATGCCTTTACAGAAAAGAGAGAGATTTTACATCTGCTGGACCAGTTCCTGGATGCCGAAGGAGTACAGATCTTCATCGGTGAGGAGTCAGGGTATCAACTGCTCAATGGGTGTTCAGTGGTCACCGCTCCCTACCAAGTCAATGAAGAGGTGGTCGGTGTATTGGGTGTCATCGGACCTACCCGCATGAATTACGAGCGTGTCATTCCGGTGGTGGATATCACGGCAAAAATTCTCGGCGCCGTATTGAAAAAACACTGATCATCCCCATTTACAGAGGATTGTACGCCGTAGGGCGTAATCCTGTTCCATCTATATAGAGGTCAAACGAAGTGATTGAAAAGGATCAAGCGCAAAATCAAGCAGAAGCCGTAGATGAGACGGAAGCAGCTGAAGCTGGATCGGAAAACGAGCATGAGACAACCGAAGAAGTGGATAACTCACAAGAGGATCAACAAGAGCTGACCAAACTGCTGGAAGATGCGCGGGCCAAGGCGGATGATCACTGGGATCAACTGATGAGAACCCGTGCGGAAATGGAAAACATCCGCAAGCGTAACCAGCGGGACCTGGAAAATGCGCATAAATTTGCGCTGGAGAAATTCTCCATGGATCTACTTCAGGTGTGGGACAGTCTTGAATTGGGTCATCAAGCCGCCCAGGATGAGCTGGTCGATGTGGATAAACTTCGTGAAGGCACCGAACTGACCCTGAAACTCCTGGTTGATGTCATGCAAAAGCATGGCATCGATCAGGTTGATCCTGATGGCGAGCCGTTCAATCCGGAATTTCATCAGGCGATGTCGATACAGGAGCGCGATGATGTTGCACCCAATACCGTGGTGGCCGTGGTGCAAAAAGGCTATCTGCTGAACAGCCGTTTGCTGCGTCCGGCGATGGTGATGGTCTCCAAAGCCGGATCCGGGGCGGCGATAGACGAAGAGGCTTGAATCGCGGCTACTTGGCCCCACATTAAGGACAGTCAGCAAAGAATTACATATTTTCAATACAAGATTTCGGAGACACAAACATCATGGGTAAGATCATCGGTATCGATCTGGGAACCACCAACTCCTGCGTAGCAGTGATGGAGGGGAGTTCCACGAAAGTGATTGAAAACAGCGAGGGTGACCGCACCACGCCTTCCATTATTGCCTATGCCAATGATGGTGAGATCCTGGTCGGCCAGTCCGCCAAGCGTCAGGCTGTGACTAATCCGCAAAATACCCTGTTTGCCATTAAGCGTCTGATTGGAAGGATGTTTAACGATGATGTGGTGCAGCGTGATGTGGACATGGTGCCCTACAAAATCGTCAAGGCGGACAATGGTGACGCCTGGGTTGAGGTGAATGGCAAGAAGATGGCGCCGCCGGAGATCTCCGCCAAGATCCTGCAGAAGATGAAAAAAACCGCTGAGGACTACCTGGGTGAAGAGGTGAAAGAGGCGGTTATCACTGTGCCGGCCTATTTCAACGATTCCCAGCGTCAGGCGACCAAGGACGCCGGTCGTATCGCCGGCCTTGATGTGAAACGCATCATTAATGAACCGACAGCCGCGGCGCTGGCCTACGGCATGGACAAAAAGCGGGGTGATCAGACCCTGGCGGTCTATGACCTGGGCGGCGGCACCTTCGATATCTCTATCATTGAAATCGCGGAAATCGATGGCGAGCATCAATTCGAGGTACTCTCCACCAATGGTGACACCTTCCTCGGTGGTGAAGATTTCGATATGCGTGTCATCGACTACCTGGTGGATGAGTTCAAGAAGGATCAGGGTTTTGATCTGCGGAACGATCCCCTGGCACTGCAGCGCCTGAAAGAGGCGGCTGAGAAGGCCAAGATCGAGCTGTCATCCAGCCAGCAGACCGATATCAACCTGCCCTATATCACGGCAGATGCAAGTGGTCCCAAGCATCTGAACCTCAAGCTGAACCGCTCAAAGCTGGAATCGTTGGTGGAAGATCTGGTGACACGCACCATCGAACCCTGCAAGATTGCCCTGAAGGACGCCGGGATTACGGCCTCCAAGATTGATGAGGTGATCCTGGTCGGTGGTCAGACCCGGATGCCTAAGGTGCAAGAGGCGGTGAAGGCGTTCTTTGATAAAGAACCTCGCAAGGATGTCAACCCGGATGAGGCTGTCGCCATCGGCGCCGCGATCCAAGGCGGTGTACTGGGCGGTGATGTCAAAGATGTACTGCTTCTCGATGTGACTCCGCTCTCCCTCGGTATCGAAACCCTGGGCGGCGTGATGACCAGGCTGATCGAGAAGAACACCACCATTCCCACCAGCGCCTCGCAGGTATTCTCCACGGCGGACGACAATCAGACGGCGGTAACCGTGCATGTATTGCAGGGTGAACGCGAACAGGCGGGGGCCAATAAATCCCTGGGGCGCTTCGATCTGAGCGATATCCCGCCTGCACCGAGAGGGGTACCGCAGATCGAAGTCAGCTTCGACATCGATGCCAACGGCATTCTCAATGTCTCCGCCAAGGACAAGGCGACCGGCAAGGAGCAATCGATCGTCATCAAGGCCTCTTCCGGGCTGAGTGACGATGAAGTCGATCGTATGGTCAAGGATGCTGAAGCCCATGCGGATGAGGACCGTAAGTTCCATGAACTGATCGGTGCCCGCAACCAGGCGGATACCATGATTCACGCCACCAAGAAATCGATGGAAGAGCTGGGCGATGATAAGCTTGAAGCCGGTGAAAAGGAGGCGATCGAGGGTGCAATCAAGGATCTCGAAGAGGTCTTGAAAGGCGATGACAAGGATGCCATCGAGGCGAAGACCAAGGTGCTGGCGGAAGCCTCTGGTAAGATGGCGGAGCGGCTCTACGCCCAGAAGGGTGCAGAGGGTGAAGCCGCAGCCGCTGACGCGGGTGCGTCTGGGGCGGAAGCATCCTCTGATGCTGCCGGGGATGACGTTGTCGACGCTGAGTTCGAAGAGGTTAAGGACAACAAAAACTAATCAAGGATTCCAGTCCTGCAAACCGCACATCGGCAGTTCTGCCGATGTGCGGTTTTGGCGTTATACGGGCATGAAACTAGCGCTTGTTGAATGAGTGTTGACAGACCCTATTCAGACAGCTTGACGAACGATGTATCTCAACAAATAACAGTAGTAAAAGATAAAAAACCATGGCTAAACGCGATTATTACGAAGTTTTAGGCGTCAACAAGAATGCCAGTGAGGCCGATATCAAAAAGGCCTATAGACGCCTTGCCATGAAATATCATCCGGACCGGAACAGCGGGGATGCCGCTGTCGAGGCAGAACAGAAATTCAAAGAGGCCAAGGAAGCCTACGAAGTATTGACCGATGCGCAAAAGCGGGCGACCTACGACCAGTTCGGGCACGCAGGTGTCGATCCCAGCATGGGTGGCGGCTTTGGTGGCGGCAGTGCCAATTTTTCAGATATCTTCGGTGATGTATTCGGCGACATCTTTGGCGGGGGACGTGGCGGCGGTGGTGGCTCCCGTGTGCATCGCGGAGCCGATCTGCGTTACAACCTGCAGCTTTCACTGGAAGACGCAGTCGCTGGAACAACGGTCAAGATTAGGGTGCCGACTCTGGTGAAGTGTGATGTTTGCACCGGTAGCGGTGCCCGGAAAGGGACTACTCCAAAGACCTGCGATACCTGTGGCGGCCATGGCCAGGTACGCATGCAGCAGGGATTCTTCTCTGTTCAACAGACCTGTCCGCGCTGTCATGGCAAGGGGACTATGATCGAGGATCCCTGTCCTAACTGCCATGGTCAGGGGCGCGTACAGGAGCACAAGACACTGTCGGTCAAGGTGCCGCCTGGTGTCGACTCCGGTGACCGTATTCGCCTAGCCGGTGAAGGTGAGGCTGGGGAGCATGGCGGTCCACCTGGTGATCTCTATGTACAGGTCGCCGTGAAGCCTCACGAAATCTTCAGCCGCGAGGATAATCATCTCTACTGTGAAGTACCGATAAGCTTCGCTGTGGCCGCCCTGGGTGGTGAGCTGGAAGTGCCCACACTGGATGGTAAGGTGATCCTGAAGATTCCCGCGGGGACGCAGACCGGCCGTCTGTTCCGGATGCGCGGCAAGGGTGTCAAGCCGGTTCGCGGTGGCCCCATGGGTGATCTGATGTGCCGGGTGCTGGTCGAGACACCGATCAAACTGACCGTCGAACAGGAGGATCTGATCAAGCGACTCGACGAATCCATGAAAAAGGGTGGTGCGAAGCATAGCCCTCATTCCACCGGCTGGGTTGATGGAGTGAAAAAATTCTTTGAAAATATGGGCTTTTAAAGCAAATCTAGAAGGGGCGCATCGGATGACAAGAATCGCAGTGGTTGGCGCGGCGGGACGCATGGGTAGATCCCTGGTAACCGCGGTTAGCGAAACTGAGGGATTGGATCTGGGAGCTGCGACGGAGCGCAAGGGAAGCCAGCTGATCGGCCGGGATGCAGGTGAACTTGCGGGTATCGGTCATCTTAATATCTCCCTGCAAGCGGATCTGAAAGCGGTCGTTGATGATTTCGATGTGCTGATCGACTTTACCGCTCCCACAGCTACCATGGCCCATCTGGCGATCTGCCGCGAAGCGGGCAAGCGTATGGTGATCGGCACCACTGGCCTGAATGAGGCAGAAAAGCAGACATTGCGGGATGGGGCCGATGGTATTGCGATAGTGTTCGCACCCAATATGAGTGTTGGAGTCAACCTCAGCTTCAAGTTGGTCGAAATGGCTGCCAGGGTTTTGGGTGATGAAGCGGATGTGGAGATTATCGAGGCCCATCATAGGCACAAGGTCGATGCTCCTTCCGGTACGGCACTGAGACTGGGTGAAGTGATTGCGGATACCCTTGGTCGGGATTTAAGTGAGTGCGCCGTCTATGGTCGGGAGGGAAAGACCGGTCCTCGGGATGGCAAGACTATCGGCTTCGAGACCATCCGCGCAGGGGATGTGGTCGGTGAGCACAGCGTCTGGTTCGCCATGGAGGGAGAACGGGTCGAAGTGGTGCATAAGGCATCAAGTCGGATGAATTTTGCACGCGGCGCCATCCGGGCTGCCGGATGGGTGGTAGGCAAGGAGAAGGGATTGTTCGACATGCAGGATGTGTTGAGCCTGAAATAGTTTGTGGGAATGAAGAACAAACGCAGTCTCGGTATCTTACTGGTCATTGCCTGCTTGCTGTCTGTCGGTTGCAGTAGTGATACTCCTTTGAGTCCGGAGGAGCAGCTCCGAAATGTCATCAGCGAGGCTGAAGCCTATCTCGAATCGCGGGATCTCTCCTCGGCAATGACCTTTGTCGATCCGGCTTATAGGGATGAGAGCGGACGGGATTTCAGGGAGCTGAAGGCAATGCTGCTGGGCTATTTCATGCGTCACAAATCGATTCACATTATCTCAACGATTAATCAGATCGATTTGCGCTCGGATAATGAGGCCGAAGTGGTGCTCTTTGCCGGACTTGCCGGGTCTCCACAGGAGACGGAAATGACGCTCTCCCAATGGCGCGGGGAGTTGCTGCGTTTACAGTTGATGTTTAATCGCAGTGATGATGACTGGCGTTTGCAGATGGCGCAGTGGCGCCGCGCCACACCGCAGGATTTTGCCCTCTAGGGCTATTCAGTTGACGGATCCCGTAAAATTCCGATACATAAGCTCCCACCGGCGAAGCAATTCTTCGTTAGACCGGAATACACCCTTCTCCTTCGGCTCGAGGGTGGATGAAAAATGGGCCAAGAAGGGTGGGTTGCCCTGTATCTGGCCCGGAACCTGCAGTTATTTTGTCGACTGAAAGCGACAACAGCAGGTTTAGCCATGGTACAGATAGCACTCATGCCCCAGATTCAGGGGGATAAGCTCAAATCCCCAATCCCCGCAGAAGGGGACGATCTTGTTTCACAGATCAGTGCAAATGGGGAGATTATAGGGGCTACATTCGATCAGGCCTTACAGGAAATGCTGATGGCTCAGGGTGAACAGGGCGTTCTGTTTCTTTCGCTTGCGACGTCAGCAGCAGATCCCCTTCAGCCACAGACTATAACGCCTCGGGATGGCGGGGTTTTGCCGCTGCAACTCCAGTTGGACGGCAAGCCTTTGCCGCTTCTGATATCCCAACAGCAGGCTGCATTGGCCGAACCGGCGCTGGATGGTGCAGTACAACTTAAGCCGCTTCAGTCACAACCACAATTGATGCAACCCGAATTCCTGATCCAGCGACTGATCGAGAACGGTCAGTCTCAACCGTTGAAACTGCAGCTGCCTGAATTGGGTGCGCAGCTGTTGGAATCCGGACGACCTGTTGAGAGCGCCGGGCAGCTGTCCGCACTTTCACTGCAACTGCCGCTCAACTCATCCACGGGTATGCGGCCATCTATCGTCATGCCTCTGGATATTCCCGTCGGTCAGGCGGGATGGGACAGAGCGGTGGGAGAGCGAATCCAGTGGATGGTCGGTCAGAACATCCAACAGGCGGAAATCAAGTTGAATCCACCCCATCTTGGACCGCTGGAGATAAAGATTTCACTGCAGAATGATCAGACCAGCGTCACCTTTGTCGCCTCTCAAGCCCCTACGCGAGAAGCCCTTGAGGCCTCGATTCCGCGACTACGGGAGCTGTTTGGTGAAATCAATCTCAATCTCGCCAATGTGGATGTGGGACAGCAGCAGGCAGGTGAATCGGCCCATGACAGGAGAGCCGGACCTGACAGTAACGGTATAATTGGCAGTGATTCGTTAAGCCCTGACCAGACTCGGGAACAAGGTCAAACATGGATAATGGGTGGTGATGGCCTTTTGGATACCTACGCCTAGCATCTAACCTTCGCTCACCGACCGACGATGAATTCCTCTGTTGTGAGGATATTCGCGGTTATGCTGTGACAAAAGCAGGATACGAACCGTGTTATCTCCAGGATATCCCCTCAATATCGTTATTTGATAGGTTGTCAATCCAATCGAGGGGGGAGAGGTCCGTGAAAATATGAAAACAGCCGCATCTATACCCCTGTTCTTACATTTTGGCTATTTCAAACTGGACGGCAGTAGGCGAGAATGGGTGATCGAGAGGAGGAACTACGGAACGTCTGATGCGATTCATTAAACTCTTTATAGTCATACTGATCATGATGCTGGGTGCAGTCTTCACTGTACTCAACGCCGACCCTGTAGAAATAAATTACTATTTCGGTCGTCGGGACCTCCCTTTGTCGTTGATACTGACCATCGCCTTGGGGTTGGGTGTGATTTTGGGTGTCCTGGCCGGAATGGGTAGAGTATTGGGTCTTAAGCGGGAAATACACTCACTAAAGAGGCGCAGTCAAATGGTGAGTGAAGAGGTCAACAATCTTCGCGCCTTACCCTTGAAGGAGCAGTGAGGGTTGCAATGTTCTTTACATACCATGCCTTAACCCTAGCAGTAACCCATCATCGGCATTACGCTGTCGGTGTGGTTGTTGAGGTGTCAGGTGATTGAGCTGCTGCTCTTGTTGCTGCCTGTGGCCGCTGCCTCCGGTTGGTATACGGCGCGGCGCGGTGTGTCCAGAAAGAAACAGAAGCAGCAACCACAGATCGCGCCGGTCTATTTCAAAGGCCTCAATTATCTGCTCAACGAACAGCCCGACAAGGCAATCGATCTGTTTATCGAATTGCTGGATGTGGACAGTGATACGGTAGAGACCCATCTTGCCTTGGGTAACCTGTTTCGTCGGCGGGGTGAAGTGGATCGAGCCATCCGTATTCATCAAAACCTGATAGCCAGACCCAGTTTGAATCGCGAACAGCGAGCGCAGGCCTTGCTTGAATTGGGTCAAGACTATATGCGGGCAGGCCTGTTCGATCGTGCCGAAAACCTGTTCCTTGAATTAACCGAACTCAAAATCTACAACGAGCAGGCCTATATTTATCTGTTGGAGATCTATCAACAGGAGAAAGAGTGGCAACGATGTCTTGATGTTGCTGATAAGATCTCTGTATCCCACTTTCCGTCACTACCGAATGCGGTTGCCCATTTCTATTGTGAATTGGCTGAGCAGATGTTGAGCCAGCAGAATATCTCCGCTGCGGAAGGTTATCTCAAGCGTGCTCAACAGGTTCAACGAAACAATGTACGCGCTTTACTTTTGCAGGCCGAGATCGATTATACCCGGGGTGATTGTCGATCGGTGGTAAAGTTGCTGCAGCAGGTCGAGGAGAACGAACCCATCTATCTTTCCGAGGTTCTGCCCAGGCTTGTCGAATGCTATAAGCAACTCGGCAGACAGCATGATTTGTTCGAATACCTGCAACAGTTGTATCAGCGTCACCACTGCACTGAAGCAATGATGATTCTCTCCGAGATGATTGTCGAAAAAGAGGGTGAGAGTGCGGCTGTGGATGCCATGCTCAGACATCTGGAAGAGGCACCTGATCTAAAAGGCCTGGAACGTTTAGTGAGACTGAATCTGCAACGAAGCAAGGAGAGTCCCAAGGAGGCCTTGGAGGTGCTGTTGATATCAGTGATGAAACTATTGGAAAAACAACCGGCCTATCAGTGTGATCATTGTGGCTTCACGGCAAAAAAACTGCATTGGCACTGTCCCAGCTGCAAGAGATGGGGTGAAATAAAACCCCAGCAGGGGCTGACGCGCGGCTTTAAGGCCAACGCAGTGACATGACAATCGATCCGAATCCACGGATCCCGTATTCAGATAGAAGGTGGAATATACATGAACAGCAGTGATTCCAGGGTCATTGTGGCACTCGATTATTCGCGCCAGGATAGAGCCCTGGCTCTTGTCGATCGCTTGGATCCCTCACTCTGCAGACTCAAGGTGGGCAAGGAGATGTTTACACGCATCGGTCCCTCTTTCATCGAGGTGTTGAGAGGGCGCGGTTATGAGGTCTTTCTCGACCTGAAGTTCCATGATATTCCAAACACTGTGGCGGCAGCCTGTGATGCGGCGGCCGATCTTGGTGTGTGGATGATGAATTTACATGCGTCTGGTGGCCGCAGAATGATGGAGGCAGCCAGGGAGCGTCTGGAGTCCAGAAGTAATCGCCCACTCCTGATTGCGGTTACCATTCTTACCAGTTTGACCGGGGAGGAGATTCATGAGGTCGGTTTTTCCGGTGATCCCGCAGATAATGTCTCACGCTTGGCGAAGCTGACACAACAGTCAGGGTTGGATGGTGTTGTCTGTTCTCCCCGGGAAGCTGAAATGTTGCGTGGTGATCTGGGGCATGATTTTCTCCTCGTCACCCCCGGTGTCCGCCCCAAGCAAGCGACCCAGGATGATCAACGGCGCGTGATGACTCCCGCGGATGCGATAATTGCCGGGTCGAGTTATCTGGTGGTGGGCAGGCCGATTACCGCCGCTGCCGATCCCATCCGGGCACTGCAGTCGATCAATCTGGAGATTGCAGCCAACCTGTGAAAGTCCGATGGCTGGGGCCTGTTGAATAGTGTTAACAGACCCTAGTTTGTTCAGTTTTATATATATGGGACCCTTTCAAAGAACCTCTATGTTAGGATGCCTTGTACCCTATTGAATATGGTGGTTCATCTGAGCGCGGATAATTGATTGGCACGTTTATATATATAAGGACCTAAAGGAGTGGTAATGAAAAAGATACGCAAGGCGGTTTTTCCTGTTGCCGGGATGGGCACCCGTTTTCTACCCGCGACCAAGGCCAACCCCAAAGAGATGCTGCCAATAGTCGACAAGCCGCTGATTCAATATGCCGCTGAGGAGGCGGAGGAGGCAGGCGTAACATCTCTGGTATTCGTCACAGGCAGGAACAAGCGCTCCATTCCCGATCACTTCGACAAGGCGTATGAGTTGGAGAGTGAACTGAAGGAGGCAGGGAAGACCACGCTGTTACAGAAGGTGCAAAATGTCCTGCCAGCGGATGTGAGCTGCATCTATCTCAGACAGGCGGAGGCCCTTGGGCTTGGGCATGCGGTGTTGTGTGCAGAACCGGTGGTGGCGGATGAACCATTTGCGGTCATCCTTGCGGATGACCTGATCCGTGGCGAAGATGGTGTTGGTGCTATCGCACAGATGGCCGAGGTTTATGAACGTTACCAATGTAGTGTGATACTGGTTGAAGAGGTACCACAAGAGGAGACAGGCAAGTACGGTATCGTGGAGGTGGAGGATGACGATGGCGAAACTGCAATCATGACCTCCATTGTGGAAAAGCCAAAGCCGGAGGATGCGCCATCCAACCTTGCAGTGGTCGGCCGCTATATCCTCACACCTCGCATCTTCGAGTTGATCAAGGAGACTGGACGGGGCGCCGGAGGCGAAATCCAGCTGACTGACGCCATTGCCGAGTTGTTGAAGTATGAAAAGGTTCGGGTCTATCGGGTGAAAGGTAAGCGCTATGACTGCGGAAGTAAGCTCGGCTATCTTGAGGCGACTGTCGAATATGGCTTGTCACATCAGGAGCTTGGTGATGATTTTCGTATGTATCTCAATGGGTTATCAAAGGAATTGTAAAAAAAAGCCGCCTTGCAGCGGCGATTTCTCTAGCTGGTACTCCCTAGGGGATTCGAACCCCTGTTACCGGCGTGAGAGGCCAGCGTCCTAACCACTAGACGAAGGGAGCAGTTTCTCACGAAAGGCGGTATTATACTGACTTGGTTGCCAGGCTCAATCACCTGGTTAAAAAATAGTTCAGTGGTCGTACCCTTGAAACAAGCTGCCAAGTGGCTGAAATCAAAGTTCTCCGGATTGATCAGCAATTCCGCTCTCCCTGCCGGACCGGATAGAAGAGGCTCAGAGATGCCTACCGTCATTGCGCGGGATGATCACACTATCTCCCGTGCGAATATCAGTCGAAACGCGATAAGAGTCCTCACGAAGTTAAAAAGTGCCGGTTATGAGGCTTACCTGGTGGGTGGGGGGGTGCGTGATCTGCTGCTTGGCCGGGAACCCAAGGATTTCGACGTAGCTACCAGTGCCCTGCCGGAGGAGGTCAAGTCGGTTTTTAAAAACTGTCGATTGATTGGCAGGCGTTTTCGTCTTGCCCACGTCTACTTCGGTCGGGAGATTATCGAAGTCGCAACATTTCGCAGTAACCGGCAGCCTTCTCAGGATGGAGAGCGCCAGTTAGAGAACGGTATGATACTGCGAGACAATGTCTACGGTACCCTTGATGAGGATGCCCAGCGACGGGATTTCACCATCAATGCACTCTACTATGATGTGGGTGATTTTACGGTGATAGATTTCGCCGATGGCATGTCGGATCTTCAGCATGGAGTGATACGTCTGCTGGGTGATGTGGAAAGTCGTTTCAGAGAGGATCCGGTGCGTCTGCTGCGAGCTGTGCGATTTGCAGCCAAGCTGGGATTTATCATCGATCCGGCAACTGAATCCCCAATGCGAAGATTGGCGCCACTGCTTATGGATGTACCTTCATCCAGGCTCTATGAAGAGGTGTTGAAACTCTTTCTCGGTGGTTCAGCGTTGGAATCCTTTGAGAAGCTACGCCACTACGGACTGTTTGGGCAACTCTTTCCGGCGACCGAAGAGGCGCTTTCCCACGAAGACCACGATTTTCCCATTACCTTCGTCAATCGGGGATTGAACAATACCGATACGCGCTTACAACAGGATAAATCTGTCACCCCGGCCTTCCTTTTTGCGGTGTTGTTATGGGAGCCGGTAAGGCTTGGCTACGAGGCGCTGCTGGCTCAGGATTTTCAACCTGTGGAGGCGCTGCAGACAGTGGCCAACGATGTCCTGAGTGACCAGCTCAAGCATCTCTCCATACCCAAGCGATTCAGTTATCCGATGCGTGATATCTGGCAATTGCAACCGCGCTTTGAGCAACGCCAGGGAAAAAGACCCTATCGTCTTTTAAGCCATCCCAGATTTCGTGCAGCATACGATTTTCTCCTGCTCCGCGCCGAGGCGGGTGAAGTTGAGCTCGAACTCTCCAATTGGTGGACCGAATTCCAACGTGCCAATAGTCAGCAAAAGCAAAGTATGACCGAGCAGGGTCGGTGTGGCAGAAGACGTCACAGGAAAAAGCGGTCCAGTAAAAACAAGAGCAACAATCCGGGCGATGAGTAAGGTCCAATCAGTAGTTGCCTATATTGGTTTGGGCAGTAATCTGGATAATCCCACCCAACAGGTTGAGACTGCACTGCAGGAACTCACTGCATTAAAGCACTCGACTTTGCTTGCGCATTCATCATTGTATAAAACACGACCGATTGGTCCACAGAACCAGCCATATTACATCAATGCAGTCGCTTCGTTGGCAACCACACTGGATGCCGATGAACTGCTGGATCAACTGCAGGCGATTGAACAGACCCATCGACGGATTCGTGGAACTGAGCGCTGGGGACCGCGTACCCTTGACCTCGATCTATTGATATTCGGTGAGGCGATGATCGATACACCTCGCCTGCGGGTCCCCCATCCTGAGATGGCTGACAGGGCATTTGTCCTTTGGCCATTAAGTGAGATAGCCCCGATCGGTATGGACATACCTGGCATGGGTAGGTTGCAGGATATGTTGCGGATACTGTCGGGAGAGGGTATTGAACGATTGGATTGAAAAGCCAAATTTCATTGTTGTTGAAGGGCCGATCGGAGTTGGAAAGACCAGTCTGGTACATCGGCTGGCAAACCATTTTGACAGTGACATGTTACTTGAAAGGGCGGAAGAGAACCCTTTTCTGCATCGTTTCTACAAAAATCCACGGGAGGCTGCATTGCCGGCGCAACTCTTTTTTCTGTTTCAGCGCAGTCGTCAATGGAATCATTTGTCACAGGGCGATTTGTTCCGGCAATACCTGATCGCGGATTTTATGCTTGAAAAGGATCGCCTTTTCGCACAAATCAATCTTGACCACGATGAGCTGCAACTCTATGAGCAGATATATGAGCGACTGACATTGGAGGCGCCGCCACCTGGACTGGTCGTCTATCTTCAGGCGCCTGTTGATGTGCTGATGAAACGTATCAAACAGCGCGCCAGGCCGGTGGAACAAAAAATCGAGTCCGGTTATTTACAACAACTTTGTGATGCCTATGCCGATTTCTTCCACTATTATGATCGATCACCGATACTGATCGTAAATGCTGCCGAGATTAATCCACTGCAAAATGAGGGACACTTTCAATTGCTGCTGGAGCATATCTGTGAAAGGGGTGCGGATAGGCGCCGCTATTTGAATCTTACCGGCTTTTCCCTCTGAACCAGGGCTGTTGGATCTCAGTTGACAAGCCCTGCGGATAGTCACACTGTAAACACTTCACGAACAGTGTCAACAAGCTATATACTGATTCCGACTGCCTGGTTTACCACAGATCTTAAGCGTTGAGACACTTGACATTGTAGTGATTGTTGGTGTTGACGTACCTATAATTCTAGGGCTGACTGTATTAGTGATTACAGGCCCTGGTACGAGCCAGTTTTGAGTGAGCTTAGCGAGACAATATGAGCAAAAAAAATATAACCGTCAGAAGTTTGCTGGAGATGAAATCTGCCGGTGAGAAGATCTGTGTATTGACCAGCTACGATGCCAGCTTCACCCGTCTTATTGAAGATGCGGGGGTCGAGGTGATTCTCGTCGGTGATTCTCTCGGTATGGTGATCCAGGGGCAAGAGAGTACCCTGCCGGTGACCTTGGATGAGATGATCTACCATACACGCAATGCGGCAAGAGCCAGGGAAAACTCCCTGCTGGTGGCAGATATGCCATTCATGAGTTATCGCTCTCCGAGTTTGGCCATGGAATCCGCGGGCAGGCTGATGAAGGAAGGCGGTGCCCATATGGTCAAACTTGAAGGCGGTACGCCTCAGCTGGAGGCGATTCACCAGCTTGCATCCCAGGGAATTCCTGTCTGTGGACACCTTGGCCTGTTACCGCAATCCGTACATAAGCTTGGTGGATATCGTGTGCAGGGGCGGGAACAGCGGGATGCCAGCCTGATCCGTGAAGACGCCAGACTTTTACAGGATGCGGGTGTCGATATGCTGGTTCTGGAGTGTGTGCCGGATCAGTTGGCTGCGCAGGTCGCTACCGAGTTGAGCATACCTGTGATCGGTATAGGTGCAGGCCCCGATTGTGATGGGCAGGTGTTGGTGCTGTATGACATGCTGGGTATCAATCCGCACCCACCCCGTTTCGTCAAGAACTTCCTACAATCCGGCAGGACCATCCAAGAAGCACTCAAGGCCTATGTGGATGCCGTTAAATCGGGTGATTTCCCAACGGCTGAACACAGTTTTAAATGAGGCGCGGGATGGAGACGATTACCGACGTTGAAACATTGCGTAAACGCATTGGAAGCTGGCGCAGAGCCGGCGAGAAAATCGGATTTGTGCCAACCATGGGAAATCTGCATGAGGGGCATCTGGCGCTGGTTGAAGTGGCCGGAAACCGTAGTGATCGAAGTGTGGTGAGCATTTTTGTCAATCCAATGCAGTTTGGCGAGGGCGAAGATTATGAAAGTTACCCTCGCACCCTGGAACAGGATCAGGGCAAACTTGAACAGGCCGGTGTGGATCTGCTCTTTGCTCCATCGGTGACAACCATCTATCCTCAGGGGAACCAGGCGCAAACCCGGGTGGAGGTGCCCGAAATCTCGGATATCCTTTGTGGTGCCAGCCGTCCGGGCCATTTTGTCGGCGTCTCTACAGTCGTTTGTAAACTCTTCAACTGCGTACAGCCGGATATAGCGGTGTTCGGGGAGAAGGATTATCAACAATTGATGGTGATCCGGCGTATGGCTGCCGACTTGGCGATGCCTGTCGAAATCCTAGGATTGCCGACTGTCAGAGAGGCGGATGGACTGGCCAAGAGCTCCCGCAACAGCTATCTTTCAGCGGATGAGAGGAAGCAGGCGCCACAACTCTTCGAAATCCTCAAGAAAACCGCAGATTTAATGAGGGATGGTGAACGAAATTATGCTCTTCTGGAGAAAAGTGGCCTCGATCTGTTGCGATCTGCAGGTTTTCGGCCGGATTATTTCGTTATTCGTCAGGCACAGGATCTGACGACCCCCGCTCGGGATGAGCAGAATTTGGTAATTCTGGCGGCTGCATATATGGGAACTACACGACTGATAGATAATCTAAATGCTGCATAGCAACATGTTTTTATTGATAGGTGGGGCAAGATTGCGGATAATTGGCCGTTCCCATGTTCGGGCGGCCTCGGGTCGATCTGAATCGGGACAATGGTTAACATAGACATTCAACCAAAATAGGGCACGAAATCCATGCAGCTGACAGTACTTAAGTGCAAGCTACATCGAGCATGTGTGACTCACTCCGAGCTTGATTATGAAGGCTCGTGTGCCATTGATGCCGATCTGATGAAGATGGCGGGTATCCATGAGTACGAACAGATACAGGTCTATAACGTGACCAATGGCGAACGTTTCACAACTTACGCCATACTTTCAGAGGCGGGATCGCGCGTGATTTCCGTCAATGGTGCGGCGGCACACAAGGCAGAACCGGGAGATCGAGTCATTATCTGCGCCTATGCCGGCCTGGATAGCGATGAGATGTCCACATTTAAACCCACCTTGGTCTATCTCGATGAAGAGAACAGGGTAACCGGGACTGGCGACACTATCCCTATTCAGGCTGCTTAGGGCCTCATTCCACTAACCACGCCACCTATCGCCTCTCCGAATCTGATGTGCGGAGTGGCTGCATAGAACAGCGTCATCAAAACAGATTCTGCTGCATCACGCCGGAAAGCTTGGCTTCCCAGCCGGCCCTGCAGACAATTGCATCGCACTCCAAAAAGCGGCCCGAATATCGCTGACGTGATGGTTGGATCAAGCACTTGAGGATAATCGTCGGACTTTTTTACAATTGTTTGCATATTATCTATGGCGCTTGGATGCCGTTTTTAACAATGTATTGATAATTCTGACATAAAAACTAAATAGCGTAGTAATTGCATAATAATAGAAGCAGTAGGCAATAGACCTGCTTGCATGCACGCATAAATAGTGAGTTTTGAATTCGTCTTAATAAAGGTTCTTAGGAGGATCTTTAAATGACTGTATTCACTGCACGTAAACTATGCACTGCATATTTGTTGCTGGTCATCTTATCGCTTCCGTAGCTGGGCATGGCTTCCATCCTGGTTGTCGCTCCCCATCCTGACGATGAGATTATCTCTGCTTCAGGTGTCATAGCCGATGCGGTGGGTCGTGGTGAAGAGGTCACAGTCGTCTATGTGACCAATGGCGATATATCCGGTATCGCTCAAGGATTGGTCAGACAATCAGAGGCGGTTGATGCACAGGTCGGATTTCTGGGGACAACAGAAAGCGATCTGATTTTTCTTGACTATCCCGACGGCGGTCTCGATCTGATCTACCGGAATTATCCCGATGAAACCGATGTCTACAAGACCGCCTCCGGTCAATCCACAACCTATGAGTTGATCCTATTGGGACTACAGAACGTCTTTGCCGCGGATCCTACCTAGACGCCAAGTCTACACAAGACCGTAGTATGGTCATCGCAACCGTCTGTCTGGCCAGAGCCCCTGGATCCGACCACATTCCATGTCGAGATTCCCGATTTGAATCAAACTGCATTGGACTGGGCCGACAGAGAGAGCCTGAATGTGCCCCTATCAATGCAGGACACATTGCTGTCAAACAATCTGAAGATCAACGCCATCGCATGATACGCAAGGTGGTATGCAAGGGTTTCTCGGTAAATTCGTTCATAAAGATGAGATTTTTTGGATTGAGAATCCTTTAACGGCCAATACTCCTCCGGTCGTGGATGCCGGGCCAAGCATTGCAGTGGCGATGGGTGAGACAGTCCAACTCGATGCCAGTGGCAGTTTTGACGTAGAAGGTGCACAGCTCGCCTATCAGTGGTCGCAGCTATCCGGTTCTGGCGTCATTCTGTCCGATCCGACTTCTGAAACCCCGTTTTTCACTGCACCGAGCGGGTTGCAGGAAGATTCCGCTTTACGCTTCCGGCTCGTGCTGTCTAACAGCAACTTTTCCTCTATTCCGGATCATGTTGAAGTGACAGTGCAAGCCCTGGATCAAAACATTGCACCGATTGCCAGCAATGTTACCGCATCGTCGGAAAATGCCGGTTCAACTCAAACGGCACAGAAGGCAATCGATGGTATAGCTACAGGGTGGCCCATTGACTACACCCGTGAATGGGCGTCTTCAGGGGAAGGGACAGGTGCATGGCTCGAGTTGACCTGGGATCAGGTCTATGCAGTCAATCGGATCGTGTTATATGACCGACCAAACTCAGCAGATAGAATCAGCTCGGCAAATCTCAGTTTCAGTGATGGTTCAACGCTGACTGTCGGTCCGTTGGATAATGATGGTTTGGCAACGACCTATTCGTTCCCGGCAAAATATATCAATAGCCTGAGGATGACTGTTGACCGGGTGGGCGGATCCTATCCAGATCGCTCTCTTGAGCTTCAGCGATGGATCTAATTTGGCTGTGGGGGCACTCGATAACGCAGGCGGTATGACCGAGGTAGTGTTTGCTCCACGCACTGTGACGAGCATGCGTTTGACGGTGGAGCAAACCGGTTTCGCCAGTACTAATATCGGACTGGCAGAAATAGAGGTATACGGCACTCGTGATGATGGCGTTAACCTAAGACCTACTGCAGATGCTGGTCCGGATCAGTCCGTATTGGAAGGTGATTTAGTTAATCTCGATGGATCCGCCAGCAGTGACCCGAATGGCGATCCGATCAATTATCAGTGGGCTCAGGTATCCGGTATACCAGTCACCCTTTCCGGCAGTACGACAGAGAGCCCCAGTATTATTGCACCGTCGGGCCTGACCCAGAGCGAAGTGCTGATGTTTGAGCTGGTTGTCGATGATGCTATCGATAGCAGTCTGCCTGACACTGTGAATATCACAGTGATTTCCCTGCAAAACATCAATGTTGCGCCGATTGCGTCTGTTACGGCATCATCACAGAATAGATCAACCAGCCAGATCGCCGATAAAGCAGTTGATACCGTTCCCTCGGGGTATCCGAACGATCATACTCGGGAATGGGCGACCACTGGAGAGGGCGCCGGTGCGTGGATAGAGTTGGCATGGAGCAGTGCACAAACCGTTGATCGTATCCTGCTCTATGACCGACCTAATGGAAGTGACCAGATAGTGTCAGGCGCAACCCGAAGGGCTGGGGCTATTTTTCCGCCCAGCGGCGTTATCATTCGCTCATGTAGCATAACTACACCTCGCTCATTCTGCCTTGCTGGGCAAAAAAATAGTCCCAGCAGGGCCGATTGGATTAATGTTAACAGGCCCTAGAGACCAGGCTTATCGATAGCAGTCTGGTAAAGATCCAGATAGTGTTGAGCGCTGGCCTCCCAACTGAAATCCTGCTGCATCCCCGTTCTGGCAAGGATTTCCCAGTCCGTGGCTGAGCGTCGATAGAAATTGATTGCATGTTCCACGGCCCCCCACAAGCTGCTGCCATCTGCATTGTCAAAGACGAAGCCTGTTGCGCTGCCATTTACGAGGGTTGTTGGATTGACATCAACCACAGTATCGGCGAGACCACCAGTGCGACGAACGATGGGGACAGTACCGTATCTCAAGCTGTACATCTGATTCAATCCGCAGGGTTCGAAGCGGGAGGGCATGATGAATGAATCGCACCCTGCTTCGATACGGTGTGACAGGCCTTCATCATATCCGATAAATACCCCGACACGGCTGTGATAGCGGTTGCTGATTTTCTCCAGTGCATGCTCAAGATCTTTGTTGCCCGAACCCAGCATGACCATTTGAGCCCCTGCATCCATAATACCGGGTAGAACCTGGAGAATCAGGTCGACACCCTTCTGATCAACCAATCGGCCGATATAACCGAATAGTTGGATATTCTCATCCTCGGGAAGTCCGTATTCCTGTTGCAATGCCAGTTTGTTGTTGCGCTTTTCAGTAAAGCTTTCAGCGGAGTAGGGCGTGTCGATATGCCGGTCGTTAAGCGGATCCCACTCGTGGTAATCGATCCCATTGAGAACCCCGCTGAAATGGTCTTTGCGATGGTTTAGCAGTCCCTCAAGACCATAACCGAACTCGGCTGTCTTTATCTCTGCGGCATAGCTGGGGCTGACCGTGTTTACCCGGTCTGAGAGTGCGATTCCCCCTTTGATAAATGAGAGCTGGTCATGAAACTCCAGATGACGGTATGACCAAAGTTCATCCGGGAGCCCGAGGCGCAGAAAGGTGGCATGATCGAAGAGTCCCTGATAGGCCAGATTGTGGATTGTAAACAGGGTTGCGGGTCGATTTTCCTGTGTGGAGAGCAATGGTGCGATGAGACCGGTCTGCCAGTCATTCGCATGTACAACATCGGGCTGCCAGTCGTGATCTATCCGGTTTAAGGTCAACTCTGCCACCGCATGACAGAAGAGGCTGAAACGTTCCGCATTATCGGGCCAGTTCATACCCTCAGGGGATAGATAGGGATTACCTGCGCGGTTGAACCGGTGGGGTGCATCGATCACATACAGCGGTACCCTGTGAGGACCGCAGCGCCCCTGTAAAATTCGGACCGGCGAAGTTTCGCCAGTAATTTCCAGTTGCGCCAGGCTTTGTAGATTGTCCGCTTTTTCCAGAACATCTGGATAACCAGGGAGAATCAGGCGACAATCCTGGCCTATGTTATTAAGTGCGGCAGGCAAGCTACCTGCAACATCAGCCAAGCCACCTGTTTTGATTAACGGTGTGGCTTCACTGCTGGCAAAGAGGATTTTCATGGCCTTTTATTGTCCTTATTCTTTAGGGCTGTCGGCAGGTATGCGCTTAAGTCGGCAGATTCTGCATCGACCGTCGTTTTGTTGCGCTATTTTATCATTTACCTTCACAGCTTTACGATACGTCATATGGTATCTTGCTATATCCGCCGCCTTTTGTATAAAAACTGGAACCAATATTCAAATATATAACGCATTTAGATCATGACCGAGATAAATCAGACAGACGAATGGATGGCCCTCGAAAAGCACTGGGCCGAGGTCGAACCACTCCAGATGCGTGACCTGTTTCAACAGGGGCCGGAGAGAGCTGAGCAGATGTCTATTCGGCAATGCGGGATCATGCTCGATTATTCAAAGAACCGGATTAACGCAAGATCGATGAATCTTCTGCTGGAGTTGGCGCAGGCTGCCGATGTTGACGGTTGGCGCCGCCGAATGTTTTCCGGCGAACGATTGAATATTACCGAGAATAGAGCGGTGCTGCATGTGGCCTTGCGGAACCGTTCCAACCAACCCATCTGGTTCGACGGTGAGGATGTGATGCCATCTGTCAATGCCGTACTGCAGAGAATGGAGGCATTTTCCGAATCGGTGCGCTGCGGTGATTGGAAAGGCTATACAGGAAAGCCGATCAGCGATGTGGTCAATATCGGCATCGGCGGTTCCAACCTGGGACCACTGATGGTCTGTGAAGCGCTCAAACCTTATCAGAAACCAGATCTGAGGATGCATTTCGTTTCGAATGTGGACGGTACCCATATTGTTGATACCGTTAGTGCGCTGGACCCGGAAACCACGCTGTTTATCATTGCGTCAAAAACCTTTACTACACAAGAGACTTTGACCAATGCGGTAACTGCTCGAAAATGGTTGTTGGATGTACTTCATGATGAAGCGGCCGTGGCTTGCCATTTCGTTGCTGTTTCGACGAATGCTGAGGAGGTGTCTCGATTCGGTATAGATACCGCCAATATGTTTGAATTCTGGGATTGGATTGGCGGACGCTATTCACTCTGGTCAGCGATCGGCCTGCCCATCGCAATTGCAATCGGCATGCAGAATTTTTTTGAACTGCTGGAAGGCGCCCATGAAATGGATCAACATTTCCTGCATGCCGATCTCTCTGAAAACATGCCGGTCATCATGGCGCTGTTGGGTATCTGGTATATCGATTTTGCGAAAACGCGTACCCATGCGATTCTCCCTTATGACCAGTATCTGAGGTATCTGCCAGACTATTTGCAACAAGCGGATATGGAGAGCAACGGTAAGCGCGTCACCCGCTTCGGGCGGCCTGTCGATTATCTTACCGGTCCCGTTGTATGGGGTACGGCCGGTACCGACGGGCAACATGCCTACTACCAACTCATCCATCAGGGAACGCAGCTCATTCCTTGCGACTTCATTATTCCGGTCAACAGCCATAACGAGACAGGGGATCATCACGAGAAACTGTTTGCCAACTGTCTGGCGCAGACTGAGGCATTGTTGCGTGGTAAGACACGTACCGAAGCACGCGAGGAGATGGAACAGGCAGGCCTGGAACCTGAGCAGATCGTGGATCTTCTGCCGCATCGGATCTTTCCCGGAAATAGACCCTCAAATACCCTGCTTGTGGATAAGATAACCCCGTCACGACTGGGATCCCTAATCGCTTTGTATGAACACAAGATCTTCATCCAGGGCGTCATCTGGCGGATCAACTCCTTCGATCAATGGGGGGTGGAATTGGGGAAACAGCTGGCTGGCGTGATTTTGCCTGAGCTGTTGGACGAACGGCAGTCTTCCCGTCACGACAGCTCCACTCAGGGGTTGATTACATATTTCCATCGACATAGAAAGCGGTAGTCAGCCTGTTTCATTTCAATCTCTAGGTGTTTTTCTTCAATCTTCTTGCTTTTGTAACAGGATCGCTCCCAGAGGCGGCAGGGTCAATGCTATCGACTGGCTGCGCCCCATCCAGGGATTATCCTCGGAAACCAATCCGTTGCCATTGCCCATGTTGCTGCCCCCATAAAATTCTGAATCGGAATTGAAAATCTCCGTATAGTTCCCGGGGTGGTTGACGCCTATCCGATAGTTCTCGCGCGGTACCGGAGTGAAGTTCAGGATGATCAGTATTTCATTACCGTCCCGATCTTTTCTCACATAGCTGAGAATCGACTGTGAGCTGTCATGACAATCAATCCAGTCGAAACCAGGATACTCGAATTCAATCTGGTGCAGTACTGGCTGTTCTCGATAGAGCTTGTTGAGATCGGTCAGAAGTGCGGTTATCCCCTTATGGGAAGGATGCTCCTGCAGGAACCAGTCCAGGGCCTCACTATCGTTCCATTCGCGGCCCTGGGCGAACTCACTGCCCATGAACAGGAGCTTTTTCCCGGGGTAGGTGAACATATAGGTATAGAGAAGACGTAAATTAGCAAATTTTTGCCACTCATCCCCGGGCATTTTGTCGATCATCGAACCTTTGCCGTGGACAACCTCATCATGAGAGAAGGGCAGCACGAAATTCTCGGTGAAAGCATAGAGAAGCCCGAAGGTCAGCAGATCGTGGTGATAGTGGCGGTAGATTGGATCCTGAGATGTGTAAGAGAGCGTATCGTGCATCCAACCCATGTTCCACTTCATGCTGAAACCCAGTCCCCCCAGCCAGGTCGGGCGCGACACCTGAGGCCAGGCAGTGGACTCCTCCGCGATCATCAGTGTTCCCGGGTGGAAGTCATGGGTGACGCTGTTGAGTTCCCGCAGGAAGTCAACCGCCTCAAGATTCTCCCGTCCCCCGTACTGATTGGGCACCCAGTCTCCGGGTTCTCGGGAGTAATCGAGATAGAGCATGGAGGCGACCGCATCGACACGCAAGCCGTCGATGTGAAACTCCTCCAGCCAGTAGATGGCGCTGGAGATGAGGAAATTTCGTACCTCGTTGCGGCCGAAATTAAAGATCAAAGTGCCCCAATCCCGGTGCTCACCCTTGCGGGGGTCCTCATGTTCATATAGTGCAGAGCCATCGAATCTGGCCAGGGCATATCGATCACGGGGGAAATGGGCGGGGACCCAGTCGAGGATGATGCCGATGCCGTTTTGATGCATATAATCGATGAAATAGCGGAAGTCATCAGGTGTGCCGAAACGACTGGTAGGGGCGAAGTAGCCAGTTGTCTGGTAACCCCATGAGCCGTCCAGAGGGTGCTCGGTTATAGGCAATAGCTCGATGTGGGTAAAGCCGATCCTTTTGGCATGGTCAGTAAGTTGGTGGGCTAGGTCGCGATAGTTCAGGAATCCTCCCCGGTCGTCTCTCCGCCAGGATCCCAGATGGACCTCATAGATAGACATCGGTTCCTGTTGCCAGTTGGAAGTGGCTCGGTTGTTTATCCACTCCCCGTCACCCCACTCATAGTCACTGTCAGAGACCACGATGGCCGCTGTGTCAGGGCGGCATTGAAAAAAATTCCCATAGGGGTCTGTACGCAGTGAGATGTGTCCGTCCTGAGTGCGGATTTCGAATTTGTACAAACTGCCATGCTCCAATTCGGGAATGAACAGCTCCCAGACACCCGAGCCTCCCCTTGAACGCATGGGGTGAACCCGTCCGTCCCACTGGTTGAAATTACCCACCACGGAAACTCTGGCGGCGTTCGGCGCCCAGACGGCAAACAGTATTCCGCTTATCCCGACTGTTTCATGCAGGTGGGCGCCAAAGAAGCGGTAGGCATGACGGTGCTTGCCTTCACTGAATAGGTGGAGGTCGAATTCCGGCAAAAGGGGCGGAAAACAGTATGGATCGTAGGCTTTACGGATCTGCCCTGATTTGTCATGCCACTCCAGCCGATAGTGCTCATCGACCTTGTCAGCCGCTGTCTCCAGCTCAAAAAAATCGGTGCCTTGAATACGCCTGAAAGGGTGCTGTCCATCCTCCAAAGTGACTTTTTCCGCCTGTGGCATGAATACCCTGATGCGACAGTCGTCACCATGGACATGTCTGCCCAATACCTCGAACGGATCATGGTGACGGGCATCAATAATCCGTTTCAACGCCACTGGAATTTTACTCATCATAAACTTTAAGAAACCTGCTTTGAACGGTACGCCTTGAAGGGGACATGATGTTAACATACCAACACTTCCGTCTCATCAACAGGTTGATTCTCATTTGAGAGCGGGGCACATAATTAAACTAGGGCCGATTGGATGAGTGTTAACAGGCGCTAGCGAATCACAAGTAGGATTTGCAGTAATTTTTGGCCAGCTTTGGCTGTGGAGGAGTAATCGATGACTGAACAGAGTCCGCGTTTTGTCAGCCGGCTGACTCGCAATACGCTTGCCCTGATACTGGCGGGTGGACGCGGTTCCCGACTCAAGCACCTGACTAAATGGCGTTCGAAGCCTGCGGTACCCTTTGGGGGGAAGTTCAGGATCGTCGATTTCCCCCTCTCCAACTGTATCAATTCCGGTATTCGCCAGGTCGGGGTGCTGACGCAATACAAAGCCCATTCACTGTTGTTGCATATTCAGCGTGGTTGGGGCTTTCTACGGGGTGAATTTGGTGAATTCGTGGAATTACTCCCGGCCCAGCAGCGCATCGAAAGCAGCTGGTACGAGGGTACGGCTGATGCGGTCTACCAAAATCTGGACATCCTCCGCAGCCACAACCCGGACTATGTATTGGTCCTGGCGGGAGACCATATCTATAAAATGGATTATGGCACCATGATCGCCGAACATGTTGAATCCGGCGCCGATATGACCGTTGGCTGCCTTACGGTCGATCTGGAGAGTGCCAAAGAGTTTGGTGTGATGACGGTGGATAGTGACGGATGGGTGGTCGATTTCCATGAGAAACCCGCCAATCCGAAGCCGATTCCAGGTAAGGAGAATGAGGCTCTGGCCTCGATGGGAATCTATGTATTTAATCGTAAGTTCTTGTTTGAACAGCTGATTAAAGATGCGGATACGCCCAACTCATCCCACGATTTCGGCAAGGACATCATACCCAAAGTGATCGAGAAATACCGTGTGATGGCCTATCGTTTCAGAGATGCTACCAGCGGTAAGCAGGCCTACTGGCGGGATGTGGGTACGATTGATGCGTTCTGGACAGCGAATCTGGAGCTGATTGGCGTTACACCCCCCCTCAATCTCTATGACCGGAGTTGGCCGATCTGGACCTATCAGGAGCAGTTGCCGCCCGCAAAGTTTGTTTTTGATGACGATGAGCGTAGAGGGATGGCGGTTGATTCCATGGTTTCTGGCGGATGTGTCATATCGGGCGCCAAAGTAATGAATTCACTGCTTTTTTCCAATGTGCGTGTCAATTCCTACAGTGAAGTGAATGAAACCGTTGTTTTGCCGGATGTTAACATCGGACGCAACTGCAGTATCAGCAAAGCGGTGATCGATCGTGGTTGTGATATACCGGAGGGCACGGTCATCGGTGAGGACCCGGACCTGGATGCGGAACGCTTTTATGTCAGTGAAAAGGGTGTCGTATTGGTGACGCCGGAAATGTTAGGCCAGGTAATCCACCATGTCAGATGATTTAGATCCGGACAACCGCTTGCAGGTTGTCTTATGCTGGCACATGCATCAGCCCTGCTATAAGGGGCCGGATGATAGTGAATACCTGTTACCCTGGGTCTATCTGCACGGCATCAAAGACTACTCTGATATGGCGGCCCATCTGGAGCACATGCCGGATGCCAAGGCGGTGGTGAATTTTGCCCCTGTTTTGTTGGAACAGATCGATGACTATGCCACTCAGATCGAGGCGTGGCTGAATAAAGGTACTTTGATTCGCGATCCGTTACTGGCGGCGCTCGCCGGACCGGGGCTTCCGGTGGACACGGTATCCCGCAAGGCGATTATTTCCGCCTGTCTCAAGGCCAATGAAAACCGCCTCATCAGCCGTTTCAAACATTTCAGTGAATTGGCGGCACTGGCCAAGCATGCATTGGAAAATGAGGCCATGATCGCCTATTTCAACGATCAATATCTGGTCGATCTTTTGATCTGGTACCATCTCGCCTGGGTCGGCGAATGCCAGCGGATGAACGATATTAGGGTGCGGTCCTTGCAGGCAAAGGGGCATGGATTCGACCAGGACGACCGGCGTCGTATGATCGAGTTGATATGGGAGATTTTGAGCAACCTCACCCAGCGTTACGCAACACTGGCGAATCAGGGCCAGGTAGAGCTTTCGGTGACACCCTACGCCCACCCGATCATTCCCCTGCTGGCAGATATAAATGCCGCCAAAGAGGCCTTGCCGACGATTGCCATGCCCAGGTTGGAGGAGTATCCAGGTGGTGAATCCCGGGCTCGCTGGCATATGCGTAAAGGCATCGAGGTATTCAAGAACTATTTTGGCTTTAAGCCTAAAGGGTGTTGGCCTTCAGAGGGTGGAGTCAGTGAGGCGACCCTGAAGATGCTGGAGGAGGAGGGCTTTGAATGGGCAGCCACCGGCCAACAGGTATTGAATAACAGCCTGATGGCCGGAGGCGGCGATTCACCCCTTCCCGATAACTGGGTGCATTCGGCCTACTGTGTCCAGGAGGGGCATCTGAACATGTTCTTTCGGGACGATGGCCTCTCCGATCTGATCGGATTCACCTACGGTGAGTGGCATTCCGACGATGCGGTGGGGGATTTGATAAACCATCTAGTAAATATCGCCGATGCCTGTCAGGACAATCCTGATGCCGTGGTCTCGATAATCATGGACGGGGAGAACGCCTGGGAATACTACCCCTACAATGGAAGCTACTTTCTACGGGCCATGTACGAACGTCTGTCACAACATCCCCGGTTAGCTCTAACCACATTTTCAGAGATACTGGATCGTCAACGGCAGCCTCCTCCCAGACTCTCGAAACTGGTGGCGGGCAGTTGGGTTTACGGTACCTTCACTACCTGGATCGGAGACAAGGACAAGAATCGCGCCTGGGATCTGCTGGGGGATGCAAAGAAGGTATATGATAACGTATTGGCGCAGAATAAATTCAGCAAGCGAAAGTTGGCGGAGTTGGAAAAACAGTTAGCGATTTGTGAGGGGTCTGATTGGTTCTGGTGGTTTGGAGACTATAATCCAGGTGAAACCGTCAGCGATTTCGAACAGCTGTTTCGCAACCAGCTTTCCCATCTTTTCGACCTGCTGGGAGAACCCAAACCCGACTATCTATCTCAAGTCTTTGCCGTAGGAAGTGGTAATCCATCCCTGGGTGGTGTAATGAAAAAAAATGATTGAAGTGATGAGATACGTGAATGAATAATGTCGCCGAAGAAAGTTTTCGGCCAGTCCATCAGATTTTGACCCGTCGCCGGGCAGGCGTTCTTTTACATATCACATCCCTTCCCGGGCCGGGTGTGGTTGGGGACCTGGGCAGAGATGCCTATCATTTCATCGATTTCCTGGTCTCCTCGGGGGTGAGCGTCTGGCAGATTCTGCCGATCGGTCCCACCATGCATGACAATTCTCCCTATCAGAGCAGTTCCGTCTATGCCGGCAATCCCCGCCTGATAAGTCTGGAGCTGCCTCTGCAAAAGGGTTGGCTTGAAGCTATACCCGAAAGCGAGGATGTACTCTCCGACGCAGTGAAAAGCTATGCTATAAAGCTGGCTTGGGAAGGGTTTAAGGAATGCGCCGATAAGGGTGACAGGGACGATTACCAACGCTTTGTAGCAGAACAGAAGCATTGGCTTGAGGATTATGTTCTGTTCCAGGCATTGCACCAGGAAGAGGGGGGCTGTTGGTGGAATTGGCATACTACCCTGAGGGATAGGGAGCCACAGGCGATTGCAGAGACAAGAGCACGCTTCACAGAGACCATTGACGTTATACGTTTTGAACAATATCTGTTTTTCACCGAGTGGATGAATCTGAAGCATTATGCCAATGAGCGTGGGGTACTGCTATTTGGCGATCTTCCCATCTTCGTGGCTCATGATAGTGCTGAAGTGTGGGCCCATCGTGAGTTCTTTGATCTGCTCGGGGATGGTCATCCCAGGGTGGTTGCCGGTGTGCCTCCCGACTATTTTTCCGAGACCGGGCAGCGCTGGGGTAATCCGCTCTATTGCTGGGAAAGGCTGGAAGTGGATGATTTTTCATTCTGGATCGAACGCCTCAGGGCTCAGTCAACCCTGTTCGATTTTTTGCGTATCGACCATTTTCGGGGATTTGAAGCCTATTGGGAGATACCGGCGGAGGAAAAGACGGCGGTCAATGGCAGGTGGGTGGAGGCCCCCGGCGAAAGATTGTTCGAACAGCTCTATACTGATCTGCCCGATCTGGAGCTGGTGGCAGAGGATTTGGGCGTGATCACACCGGAGGTGGATGCGTTGCGCAAGGCCTATCATCTGCCCGGCATGAAGATTCTGCAGTTTGCTTTTTCCGGAGGGGCGGAGAACCCCTACCTCCCGTTCCATCACACCCGAGACTCGGTGGTCTATACCGGAACCCACGACAATGACACCACCCTGGGCTGGTACAGGGGGCTTGATGATGGAACCCGCGAGTTTGTCGATGACTATCTGGGCAAGCCGCGAGAGGCCATGCCATGGCCTTTGATTCGTGCTGCCCTGGCTTCCAGGGCAAATCTGGCGGTAATCCCTTTCCAGGATGTGCTGGGCCTTGATGGGGCTCATCGGATGAACACTCCTGGCACCACTGAGGGCAATTGGGATTGGAGATTCGATTGGGATCAGATTAAGCACGGCACTGCCGAGCGCCTGTTACGTTCCATCAAGATGTACGGCAGATAACGGACATTGCGTGATGTATTATCAACTCGACATATATAGTTGCCACGCTAATATCATAAGTTGAGAGGGCGACCGCGAAAAAAAACCACTCCGACACCAGGCCGAAGTGGCTATACCAAAGGAGGATGGAGGAGATAAGCCGCCGTCACAATGCAGTTCCGGCTGACTTGGCGCTATTTCACCATCCACAGACTTTAGTTTCATTGAGAAAAATCAATTCATTCACGATGTAACAATTTGCACAACCGATTGGATTGGACTCAACAGCCCTTAATCTTCTTCGCTGGGGTCCTCCGCGGATGAGGACTTGTGGCTGCTGCCGGCGAGAAAGAGTGCGGCGACGCCCAGTGCCAGGAGGATGATCAGTGAGATGGCTATCAGTATGTTACTCATGGATTGCGGTGCTCTCTTAATTGGTGTTTTTCGAGTATCATTGTGCTTTTTCCGACCTGCAGGATAAAGGCCCAATGTTGATTCTCCGTGGCGCACCAGCCCTTTCTGAATTTCGTCTACAGAAACTCGCCCAACGTCTATCCGGTTTGCTAAACGGAAAAGTGGGTGTTGTCTCGGAGTATCTCCATTTTGCCGATGTCAACCAATCCCTCGATGAGAGAGAGAGGGCAGTGCTCGACAATCTGTTGCGCTATGGGCCTGCCATGCCTGATATACGGCATGACGGCACACTTTTGTTGGTGGTCCCACGACCCGGCACTCTCTCGCCCTGGTCTACCAAGGCTACCGATATCGCCCACCACTGCGGGTTACAGAAAATACAACGCCTGGAACGCGGCTTGGCATTCTATCTGACACTGGATGAAAGGGGTCTTGACAGTAAACAGTATGTGATTGCGGCCGGACAGTTGCGTGACCGCATGACCGAAATTGTGCTGTCGGATGCTGAGGATGCGACCTGCCTATTCAATCGGGCTGAGCCTAAGCACTACATCCAAGTGGATATTCTGGGGGGTGGGGAGAGGGCGTTACACAATGCTAATACGGAGTTGGGCCTGGCACTGTCGGAAGACGAGATCGAATACCTGGTGGAGAGCTTTCAGTCCCTGCAACGTAATCCCACCGATGTGGAACTGATGATGTTTGCCCAGGCCAATTCAGAACACTGCAGGCATAAGATATTCAACGCAGACTGGATTATCGATGGAGAGCATCAGCAGCGATCTCTGTTTGAGATGATTCGCAATACGACCGACAGTTCGCCAGCTGAAGTCCTTTCGGCGTACAAGGACAATGCCGCTGTCATCAGCGGCCCGAGCGCAGAGCGTTTCGTGCTTGATCCGGAAACCAATGTTTACAGCTTCGGCCAGGAGGATATCCACATTCTGATGAAGGTGGAGACCCACAACCACCCAACGGCGATCTCTCCCGATCCGGGGGCGGCCACGGGATCCGGGGGTGAGATTCGTGACGAGGGGGCGACTGGAAAGGGCGCCAAGCCGAAGGCGGGCCTGTGCGGTTTTTCAGTCTCCAATCTGCGTATTCCCGATGGTGAAATGCCGTGGGAGGTCGACTATGGTAAACCTGGCCGCATCGTTTCCGCACTGGATATCATGCTGGAGGGCCCGATCGGCGCCGCTTCATTCAATAATGAATTCGGGCGCCCGAATCTGAATGGATATTTCCGCACTTACGAGGCCCGGGTGCCCGGGCCGGTTGGAGAGGAACTGCGGGGTTACCACAAACCGATCATGTTGGCGGGTGGTTTGGGGAATATCCGCGCTGAACATATCGAAAAGGGCGGTTTTCCCAGCGGGTCACCCTTAATTGTTCTCGGGGGACCGGCCATGCTGATCGGTCTTGGCGGCGGCGCGGCTTCCAGCATGGCCAGCGGTACTTCTGCGGAGGATCTCGACTTTGCATCCGTCCAGCGCTCGAACCCGGAGATGCAGCGTCGTTGTCAAGAGGTGATCGATGCTTGCTGGGTGCGGGGTGACGCCAATCCGATCCTGTTTATCCACGATGTGGGCGCCGGCGGCCTCTCCAATGCCTTGCCGGAGCTGGTTCACGACGCTGCATTAGGCGGACGTTTCGAGCTGCGCACAGTGCCGAATGACGATCCCGGAATGTCACCGATGGAAATCTGGTGCAATGAGTCCCAGGAACGCTATGTCATGGCCATCGATGTGGCTAAACTGGATGAGTTCAAGGCGATCTGCGAGCGTGAACGTTGCCCCTATGCTGTCGTCGGCGAGGCGATGGATGAGGAGCATCTGGTTTTGGGTGATGCCCATTTCGACAATAATCCCATCGATATACCGATGAGCCTGCTGTTCGGTAAACCACCGCGCATGCTGCGGGATGTGCGACGCAAGACCTTTCAAAAACAGCAGCTCGATTTTTCCGGTGTCGATCTCAAACAGGCTGCCCTGAGGGTGCTGCAGCTGCCGACTGTGGCCAACAAGACTTTCCTGATCACTATCGGCGATCGTTCGATCACCGGCATGGTGAATCGTGATCAGATGGTGGGGCCCTGGCAGGTCCCGGTTGCTGATCTGGCGGTGACATCCTCCGGGTTGATGGGGTACACCGGTGAGGCCATGGCGATGGGAGAGAGGACCCCGTTGGCACTGCTGGATGCTCCTGCATCCGGACGCATGGCGATCGGTGAAGCGATTACCAATATAGCGGCGGCGAGAATCGAAAAACTGTCCGATATCAAGCTCTCCGCCAATTGGATGGCGCCGGCCGGACATCCAGGGGAGGATGCGAAGCTCTATGAAACGGTGAAGGCGGTGGGTATGGAGTTGTGTCCGGCCTTGGGTATCGCCATCCCGGTGGGTAAGGATTCTATGTCGATGAAGACGGTGTGGCATGAGGGTGACCAGGCGCTTGCGGTGACTGCACCCCTTTCCCTGATTGTCTCCGCCTTTGCCCCGGTGATGGATATCAGGTCCACCCAAACACCGATGTTGCGTAGCGATGCCGGGGATTCCGATTTGATTCTGATCGATCTGGGAAAGGGAAAGAACCGCCTGGGGGCCACCGCGTTGGCCCAGGTCTATCAACAGATTGGCCACCATGGTGCCGACCTGGAGGACCCGGATGCCTTGCAACGCTTTTTCGCACTGATTCAGGAACTCAACCAGAACGATTTGATATTGGCCTATCATGATCGTTCGGACGGCGGACTGTTCACAACAATCTGTGAAATGGCATTCGCCGGTCGTTGTGGGGTTAGTGTGGAGATCGATGATCTGGGGGACGATGATCTTGCCATACTCTTCAGTGAGGAGTTGGGGGCGGTGATACAAGTGCCTCACCGTGATACCGATGAAGTATTGAAGATGTTGAGCGATGATGGGCTTGGACGCTGCAGCCATGTGATCGGAACCCTCAACGGTGATGACCGGATCGAATTCACACGGGCCGGAAAAAAGGTGCTGTGTGCCACCAGGGTAGAATTTCAACAGGCCTGGTCGGAGACCACGCGTCAGATGCAGGCATTGCGCGACAACCCTGACTGCGCTCAGGAGGAGTATGATCGTATCGCTGAGGCGGATCCCGGTATCCAGATAAAACTCAGCTTCGATCCCGATGAAGATATTGCCTCACCGATGGTGGCCACCGGCGTCAGGCCGCCAATGGCGATATTGCGTGAGCAGGGCGTCAACGGACAGCTGGAGATGGCGGCGGCCTTCCACCGCGCCGGATTCGAGTGTGTAGATGTGCATATGTCGGATATCATCGAGGGCCGCGTCGGCCTGAGTGGTTTCAGAGGCCTGGTGGCCTGCGGCGGCTTTTCATATGGGGATGTATTGGGCGCGGGAGAGGGTTGGGCCAAGTCCGCCCTGTTCAACAGCCGGGCCAGGGATGAGTTCGAAGCCTTTTTCAACCGCCAGGATACCTTCGCGCTTGGTGTCTGTAACGGCTGCCAGATGCTCTCCAATCTGCATCAACTGATTCCGGGCGCCGATCACTGGCCCCATTTCGTGCGTAACCGATCCGAGCAGTTTGAGGCGCGACTTGTTACGGTGGAGATCTGTGACACACCATCCATCCTTTTGAACGGAATGAGCGGTTCCAAAGTGCCGATCGTTGTGGCCCATGCCGAGGGGCGCGCCGAGTTCAACGACCCGCAGCATCTACAGGGGGCAGGTAAACTCACGGTGATGCGCTATCTCGAAAACAATGGTGAATTGGCCGGCCGCTATCCGGCCAATCCAAACGGTTCTCCCGAAGGGATCGCGGGGCTTTGTAACAAGGATGGCCGGGTGACGATCATGATGCCGCATCCGGAGCGTGTCACCCGTACGGTACAGTACTCCTGGCATCCGGATGATTGGGACGAGGACGCCCCATGGCTGCGACTGTTTCGCAATGCCCGGGTCTGGGTGGATTGAAGGCACTGCGCAGCGAGCAGAGTCCAGTATGTGTTGTCAGCGGTGATTGGCACTCATTTGCGGCCTCTGTTTCGCTACCCGATCAGTGCGTGAACCAAATCGGTTTTCAGAGAGAGTGTTCATCTCCCAGTTTGCGTGCGGACTTGTGGGTCAATCCTGGGTGATTCTTGAGTGCATAGCCGGCGAAGTGGAGATTTAGAATCGCTTCCTGGAGGCTGTTACGCAGGGAGGAGTTGGGTGAGTCGAGGTGCTGCGCCAGTGCCTTCAACGGTACCTCAAGATGATGAGGGTGTACCGCTACCGGCAGATTCAAGCGACCGGCGAGATTCAGGAAGGGATCGAGGGGGGCGACATCCAGTTGGTTGTGATGATGAGCCCGGCAAGAATAGATGAGTTCCACATCCTCCGGTATCACATTCAGATATTCCCTATAGGTCTCAGCAAGGGCTTCACTGACGTCGGTCTCACCGTTGATTACAGACCGGACTATCTGGGTAATGCCTCGGGCGGATTGCAGATTTGGTTCGCAAGCAAGTATCGCAGCCATCAGGTGTCGTTGCGTTTTGCTCAGATTGTTGGCCTGGTAACCGGACATATTGAATTGGCGTTGATCCGCGAGGTTCCTTAGAAAAGCTTGAGTACAGACAAAATACCTTGATGTATAGTGAAACAACTCTTCGGCACAACCACCCCAGCCGGCATGGAACTCCGGATAGAACAAACCATCAACACACTTCAAGTTGCCATTCATGGTGTCTGACCTTTCTCGATGTCGAGTTGTCTGTCAGATGTATCAGGCATGAGAGGCCATGCCTCTCGTAGGATAATATAGCTTAAATGTGGGTAATAACCCCCCGAAATGGTGTTGTCATCGATGTCTTTTTGTATTTAATCTGTTGATATTAAATTAAAATCCAATAGATTGGCAGGCAGACTGACCTGGCTGCCGGGGAGGGTCCGTCAGGCGAGGGCTTGATAGCGGATGCAGATCCAATCAAGCCACCCAAGCGGAGTGTGTTGTACCTAAATTAGGGCATATGTCGGATTTCCCTCCCACCGATGGATTGAGTATCGGGATTATTCCGACAAAGCGGGTTGGAAAGGAATGAAATCAACAGGTTGCCACACCGATGAATTGAATGGTATCTAAAGCTGGATTAGCTGTGTTGGACTATATAGACTGAACGGATGGATAAGGATGAAGTTTCCAGGGATGGTGATTCATCAGAGAAAAATAACAAAATCAGGCTTGGCTATGGAATCGAGTGGAAGCGCTGTTAACCATTGAATATTCAACTCAGGTAAATGAACGATATTATTTTACAGATAAAGAACTATATTCGGTCGGCATGGCGCTTTAGATGGCCGGCGGTTGCAGTCGTATGGGCAGTTGCTTTGATCGGCTGGGCGGCAATATTCATTCTGCCTGATAAATATGAATCCGAGGCAAAGGTGTATGTGGATACCGAGAGCGTGCTGCGGCCGCTTCTCGAGGGTCTGGCGGTGCAAAACGACATGAATCAACGTCTGCACTTGATGACCAGAACCCTGCTGAGTCATGAGAATCTACAAAAGCTGATACTCCAAACGGACTTGGATCACCTCGCTACAAACCATGAAGAGCGCGAGCAACTTATAGACTGGCTAAGGAAAACCATCGTAATCGATGTCGATCGACGACGTATTCCAGGTACAAGTGAAACGGAGAATTTCTATACCATCAGATATATCTATAGTGACCGTTTCATGGCGCAAAAAGTGGTACAGGTATTGCTCGACATCTTTGTCGAGAGCGCATTGGGCGATACCCGCATCGAGTCGGATGCCGCACAAAAGTTTCTGCAACAGCAGATTCGGGAATACGAAACCAGACTGCTCGAGGCCGAAAACAAACTGACCGAATTCAAACGCAAGAATGTCGATACCTTGCCCAGGGAAGGGGCTGGCATATTCCAACGACTTGAAGAGGCCAGAACGGGACTTGAGGAAATTCAGCTGCAACTCAAAGAGGCCCGGATTCGACGTGACGAGCTTAAGCGGCAATACACGACAACACTTGCAGAGGAGGAGCAGAGGAGAGCCAGTCTTGGTGTATCCGCAAATGCCGATTCACCGACGGCACAGCGTTTGCTCGCGATGCAGACACGCCTGGATGAACTGCTCCTGCGGTATACGGAGGAGCATCCGGATGTTCAGGAGTTGAAGGAAACCATTGAGGATTTGAAGCAGCAGGCGGCTGCGGCACCCCCCGTGGCGGCGAGCGCGTTTAGTGCACCGAGTTCAGTGTCTACGGCGTTAGAGCAGTTGAAACTCTCCTATCGCCAGTCAGAGGTCGAATTGAGGACGATTCGGCTGCGTCATGATGAGTATCAAGCCCGAGTCAATGAACTCAAAAAGAAACTGGATACCCTGCCTAAAGTTGAAGCGGAGTTGACCCGGCTGAACCGTGACTACTCCATCAATAAAGATAACTACCAGGAATTGGTGCAAAGGCTCGAATCGGCGAGGATGTCGGAACAGGCCGATGAGGCCGGCGACAATCTAAAATTCAGAATTGTTGAGCCGCCCAAGGTTCCCATACTCCCCGTCGGTCCGAAACGACTGTTGTTGTCCGCCCTGGTCCTGTTGGGTGCGTTGGGTATTGGTGGAGGACTGGCATTCCTGCTGTCGAGAATAAAGCCCGTCTATTTTGATATGCGCACACTCAGAGCGGAGTTGGAGTTTCCTGTTCTTGGTCAGGTAACGAGAATAATGACGGATGATGTGAGGATGAAGCGGCGGCTTGAAATCGGTGGTTTCGTATCCGTCGTTATCCTGCTGTTTCTGCTGTTCCTCGGTATCGTTCTTATCCATGTCATGGGAATGAGGGAAGACATCATTATGCTGGTCAAACAATCGGGTCTTCTCTCGCTTCTCGGCAATGGTACGTAAATCCCTCCCATAGGGATGGTTTGATCGATCAGGCCGCTCTCGATAGCACAGGACTCAGATCCGATATTTTGATATATTTCCGCCCTTCCACTATGGCCGGAGAGAACGAGATGTTCAAAAAAAGCATGCAGATTCAGGGTTATGACGACGAACTTTGGGCAGCCATAGAGGCGGAGGAGCGGCGTCAGGAAGAGCATATTGAACTCATAGCATCAGAAAACTACACCAGCCCAAGGGTCATGCAGGCCCAGGGTGGAGTGATGACCAACAAATATGCGGAGGGATATCCACGGAAGCGCTACTATGGCGGTTGTGAAAATGTCGATGTTGCCGAGCAGCTGGCCATCGATCGTGCCAAGGCGCTGTTCAGTGCGGACTATGCCAATGTGCAGCCCCATTCCGGTTCCCAGGCCAATGCAGCGGTCTATATGGCATTGTGTGAGCCTGGGGATACAATTCTCGGCATGAGTCTGGCGCATGGTGGTCATCTGACCCATGGCGCCAAGCCCAACTTCTCCGGAAAAATATATAATGCAATCCAATATGGATTGAATCCCGATAGTGGTGAAATCGACTACGACGAAGTTGAGCGCCTGGCCAGAGAGCATAAGCCGAAAATGATCGTGGCCGGTTTTTCAGCCTATTCAAGGGTGGTCGATTGGCAACGATTTCGCGATATTGCCGATGAAGTTGGCGCCTATCTGTTTGTCGATATGGCCCACGTTGCCGGCCTGATAGCCGCCGGACATTACCCCAATCCTGTAAAGATTGCGGATGTCACCACGACCACTACACATAAGACCCTGCGTGGGCCACGTGGCGGGTTGATCCTGGCCAAGGCCAATCCGGAAATCGAAAAGAAGTTGAATTCTCTGGTCTTTCCAGGCACCCAGGGCGGCCCGTTAATGCATGTTATCGCAGCCAAGGCTGTGGCCTTCAAGGAGGCGATGGAACCTGAATTCAAGGCGTATCAACGGGATGTCATCGAGAATGCGCGTGCCATGGCCAAGGTCTTCATGGAACGGGGATATGATGTGGTCTCCAAGGGAACGGATGATCATCTCTTCCTCGTCAGTTTCATCGAGGCAGGCCTGACCGGTAAAGATGTTGATGCCTGGCTGGGTGCGGCGAATATCACCGTGAACAAGAATGCGGTACCGAATGACCCTCAGTCGCCATTTGTGACATCGGGGATAAGGGTCGGCACACCTGCGGTTACAACCCGTGGTTTCAGCGAAAAGGATTGCGTGGAATTGACGGGTTGGATGTGTGATGTGATCGACAGTCGGGGTGATCAGGCGGTTATCGATGAAGTCAGGGCAAAGGTTCTTGCAATCTGTGCCAAATATCCTGTTTATAAGGATTAATGATGAATTTTGAGTGCTGAATGCTGGATGCAATGTGCATGCTTCACACGGTTATTAAGCGATGTAGGTGCGTGCAGAGTGAGCATTAACATTCAAAATTCAAAATTCAAAATTCAAAATTTATAAAGATGCGTTGTCCATTCTGTGGGGCCCAGGATACAAAAGTTATCGACTCCCGACTTGCAGGAGAGGGTGATCAGATTCGTAGGCGTCGCGAGTGCACGGTCTGCAAGGAGCGCTTCACTACCTACGAGACGGCGGAACTCAATCTTCCCTGGGTGGTAAAACAGGATGGCAGTCGGGTCCATTTCGACGGTCGCAAGCTTCGTGCGGGAATGGCTCGCGCACTGGAAAAGAGACCGGTGAGCGCCGAGCACCTGGATACGGCAATCAACCACATTACCCGAAAATTGATGGCGGGTGGTGAGCGGGAGGTCGCTTCGCTGGCGATTGGCGAACTGGTCATGGATGAGTTGAAGCGGTTGGATCAGGTTGCCTATGTCAGGTTCGCTTCCGTATATCGTAAATTCGAAGACGTGAATGCCTTTCGCGAAGAGATCGAAAAGCTGGAGCAGCAACCGAGTCCTGAAGAGCATCGGCGACAGCTTGAACTGTTGCGCGACGAGGAAAAGAAGCGTTGAACAGTGCCCTCGACCAACGCTTTATGGCGCGGGCCATTCAACTTGCCAGGCTGGGTTGGTACAGCACCCACCCAAATCCCCGTGTCGGCTGTCTTATCGTCAAAGAGGGTGAGGTGATTGCCGAAGGTTACCACCGGCGTGCCGGGGAACCCCATGCCGAGCGTAATGCCCTGGCAAAGGCAGGTGTAGCCGCCAGTGGGGCGACAGCCTATGTAACCCTGGAGCCATGCTGCCATCAAGGCAGGACACCCCCGTGCACTGAGGCCCTTATTGAATCGGGTGTGAAACGCGTCGTGGTGGGGATGCCTGATCCGAATCCCTTGGTGGCGGGGCAAGGCCTGGAGCTGCTGCGTCAAGCCGGCATCCAGGTCACCGAGGGAGTGATGCGGTCACAGGTGGAGGCTCTTAACCCGGGGTTTATCAAGCGCATGATCCATGGGCTGCCCTATATACGGTGCAAAATGGCTATGAGTCTGGATGGCCGCACAGCCATGGCTGATGGTGAGAGCCAGTGGATAACCTCGCTCGCAGCCCGGGTGGATGTGCAAAGGTTGCGCGCCCAGAGTGCAGCCATACTCACGGGTGTAGGGACCCTGCTGGCCGATGATCCCTCTATGAATGTCCGCTTGTCCGCCATGGAGCTGGGTCTTGAGGAAGGTGTTCCGATTCCACACCCGGTTCGGGTAGTGCTGGATCCTGAACTTGCTACACCGGGGGACGCTAAAATGCTCGGTTTGCCGGGACCCACGCTGATTATCTGCAGTGACGAGCAACCGGTCCATGGCGGCGCACTGGAGGCTGCCGGCGCGCAAATTGTGAGGCTGCCGGGAGATAAACAGCGACTCGATCTACACCAGGTAATACGCTTTCTGGGAGAACAGGAGATCAATGAAGTTCTGTTGGAGTCGGGGGCGACCCTGGCCGGCGCGATGCTGGAACAGGGTCTGGTGGATGAGCTGATAATCTATCAGGCACCGCATCTGATGGGAAACAAGGGACGAGGCCTCTTCCTTCTCCCCGGTATTGCGCGAATGGCCGATCGAATCGCATTGCAGGTGACGGATTTACGTCAGGTTGGAACCGATATTCGTATTACCGCAAGACTTAGTGAAACTGGGGGCTGAGCATGTTTACCGGTATCATCCAGGCAGTCGGCACTATTGCCGGCATTGAGACCAGACAGGGTGATCTGCGCTTGACAGTCAACGGCGGTCAGCTCGATATGAGCGATGTGACATTGGGTGACAGCATCGCCACCAACGGTATCTGCCTGACAGTGATCGATTTGTCGCGAGAGGGTTTCAGCGCCGATGTTTCACGGGAGACACTCTCACACACCACGCTTGAGAAACTGCAACTCGCGAGTACCGTGAACCTGGAAAAGGCGTTAACCCTGAGTACCCCACTGGGGGGGCATCTGGTGAGTGGTCATGTGGATGGTGTGGGGCGTGTAGTGGAACGGCGGGATGACGCCCGCTCGATACGTTTCAAGATAGAAGCGCCGGCAGGCTTGGCGCGCTATATTGCCCATAAAGGATCGATCTGTGTCGATGGCGTAAGCCTGACTGTGAACGGTGTGGAGGGCTCCGGTTTCGATTTGAATATCGTTCCCCATACACTGAGACAGACCATTATGGAAAACTACCGGGTAGGCAGCGAAGTCAATCTTGAAGTCGATCTGGTTGCCCGCTACCTGGAGCGCCTGGTGTCGGGTGGAGAGGAGACAAAAAGCAGTGTCTCGGGGGTGACCGAGACACTGCTTAAGAAGCGCGGTTTTATTCGAAGTTAGGCTGCCGCTTTAGTCGTCTTCATTGATGCGCAACACCAAACGGGCCACTGGGCCCTGCCAGGTATGCACCCTGGCATCGAGGTCGCTTATGCCGCCCGATGGATCGTCATCACCGATAACGCCCCGATGCAGATGGACTGTCTGATTGTGGTCCGCTGCCACTGAGGCAACGCCCCCACTCCCAGCATTGCCACCGGGATCGGCCGGTATTCCAGGTGTACCCGGAGCGCCGCCGCCGGTAATGATTTCGTCATTCGCTTCGGTACCGGCATCATAACCGTGCAAGTAGTAGGTGTAAGTCCCTTTTTTCTTGGGGATTCTCAACCCATCGAGGCCGACGAAGCCGTCATTGGTGGGTAACAGCATGCCCACGATCGAGAGGTATCGGTTTCTCTTCCTTGGCCTGTCGATGACCGCCTCGGCACTGGCGCCCGGCGCCAACAGGCCGGAAGCCGGATTGGCGACATACTCGCCGCCGGCTGCTTCCAGATCGCCTATCAGACCATCGATGTTGCCACCCTCAGCCATCGCCTGCAGATTGGCGGAGGCTGGTGCACTGATTTCAAACAGGTGGGTATTGCGGTTGTGGGCGGCTACCAGCAGTGGCGTGAAGTAGACGGCGTTTGTCAGATTCGTGACCTCAATACTGATCTCTCTTCCGTCTGCCAAGGTGTTTGCAGAGATAAGCAAGCCGACAGATGCGGCTATGGCGGGCAGGGTTATTTTCATGATCTTCTCCTCTTTGAGATCGGGGTGGTATTTTTTGCTGTGTATGAGAGTCTGTACCTCTAACTTCCATTTCCGGTCACGAAATCATCACAAATAGATCACATGGGAGGAGTCGACCGGCAACTGATCCTGCCACCTGGAATGAATGTACAGGAACCTGGTGGATGAATTTCAGATGCCCTGATCAGATTGCTCTGTTACAATAAACGGTTAACTTTGAACACAATTTCATGGGCAGTACATGGCGCTTAACACCACAGAAGAGATCATTGACGACCTGAGGCGGGGGAAGATGGTCATCATCATGGACGATGAGGATCGAGAAAACGAGGGCGATTTGGTGATGGCGGCTGAGTGCGTGACAGCGGACGCCATCAATTTCATGGCCCGTTATGGGCGTGGTTTGATCTGTCTGACTCTCACCAAGGAGCGGTGCAGCCAGCTGCGGCTGCCACTGATGGTCACTACCGATGATGAGCTTTCCGCCACTAACTTCACGGTGTCCATTGAGGCGGCGGATGGGGTCACAACAGGGATTTCCGCAGCGGACCGCTCCACTACCATCCGAGCAGCCGTGGCCCAAGATGCAAAGCCGCAGGATCTCGTCCAGCCGGGACATATCTTTCCCCTGATGGCGCAACCCGGTGGCGTACTGGTGCGTGCCGGTCACACCGAAGCGGGCTGTGATCTGTCGCGTCTCGCGGGTCATTCACCGGCTTCGGTTATCGTTGAGATTCTCAATGAGGACGGAACCATGGCCCGCCGTCCAGATCTGGAGAAATTCGCCGCAGACTTCGGTCTGAAGATTGGGACCATTGCCGATCTGATTCACTACAGAATAAAAAACGAGACCACTATCGAACGGGTGAGTGAGTGTAACTTTCCCACGCAATTTGGCAATTTTCGGCTGGTTGCCTACCAGGATATGGTGGACAACGAACTCCATCTGGCGCTGGTCAGGGGGCATCCCGCCGCCGACCGGCCGACGCTGGTCAGGGTCCACATGCAGAACAGTCTTTGTGATCTTTTCGAAGCAAAAATCAGTGAATGCGGGTGGCCGTTGCGAAATGCCATGAGTATGATCGGCAAGGAGGATGAGGGTGTCATCGTGGTGCTGAGGAATCACGATACGGCCAGAGAGATCGTGCAGAGAATGATCGACATGCAGGCTCTCGACAACTCGCAGAAAAAGTTTATCAAGCGAGACAACAGCAAGGAGTTGCGAACCTATGGTGTCGGGGCACAGATACTGTTCGATCTAGGGGTAAGAAAAATGCGGGTGCTCAGTGCACCGAAGAGCATCCATGCCCTCTCCGGATTCGATATGGAGGTTACCGAGTACGTGGCGGGTGAACAGTAGATCGCCTATTGCGAATGCGACCGGCTGCTGCTGCCAATCGGCGCGATATATCGAGAAAGAGGGCGGTGAGACGCCAGGATCGTAAAAATATACGTTGTAATGAATGGACTCTGGCTATAGTTTAGAGGCGAACGGTAAACATCAGTTTCAACTTCAGGGTAGTGATAGATGAGTATAAAGACAATCGAAGGGGCAATGACTGTCGAGAATGCACGCTTCTGTCTGGTGGTGGCGCGTTTCAACAGCTTCATTGTTGAAAGTCTGCTGGATGGGGCAGTGGATACCCTGAAGCGACATGGCGCCAGTGAAGACGACATTACCCTTGTACGAGTGCCGGGCGCATTCGAGATGCCCTTGGCATTGGAGAAATTGGCGGCGAAAGGCGGGTATGACGCGATTATCGCATTGGGTGCTGTGATACGCGGGGGCACACCGCATTTCGACTACGTCGCCGGTGAGTGTGTGAAAGGCATGGCGCAGGTTACGCTGAAACATGGAGTTCCAATCGCTTTCGGTGTGTTGACCGTGGACACGATTGAGCAGGCTATCGAGCGCGCCGGCACCAAGGCAGGGAACAAGGGAGCAGAGGCAACCCTTTCCGCTATTGAAATGGTTAACCTCTTGCGTCAGATTGGTTGATGAGTGAAAAACGCAACCAGGCGCGCAAGCATGCGGTACAGGCTATCTATCAGTGGCAGATAGCCGGTCAGGATATCCCTGATATCATCAATCAATTTCTCGAGGAACAGGATCTCAACAGTTTTGAGATTCCCTACTTCCAGGATCTGATGAAAGGCGTGCCAGGCCACCTGGTGGAACTGGATGAATTGCTCAAGCCCACCCTGGACCGGGCCATCGAGAGTGTGGACCCGGTCGAACGTGCGATTCTGCGATTAGGTGCCTATGAATTGAGCCACAAGCCGGAAATTCCCTATCGTGTGGTAATCAATGAGGCAGTGGAGCTGGCCAAGGTGTTTGGCGCGGAGCAGGGCCATAAGTTCGTCAATGGCGTGCTCGATCAGGTAGCTAGAAAGGTACGTTCCGTTGAGGTCAATGTGGGGCGAAGCTAGGATTGCCCGATAGCAGTGCCATCGTCATTCTTCACCCTTATATCCATACCGCATATCTGTTTTTCGACAACTCCAACGGAATTACTCGTTATCTTCTTTCAGCTTGGTACTGGTATAGCGCAGGATCAGGATGGCGAGGGTCAACATCAAAATCGCACCGGTGACGGTGGCCAGTATCGTATTGCCAGGCATCCTCTTGGTATCGATGGTCAGCATACGTGTAAGAGCGGTAATCGCGATGTAGATGAGAAATTGAACCGGGAGTCTGCGCGTCTTGAGTAGATGTCCACCATCGCACCCAATTGCAGGTAGATGAACAGATATCTCTCCCGAGGAGAATGATGCTCTTTTTCTTCAACACCCTGAAAGTTACACTGGCGATTTACTGGAGACAATTGCCAGCCATCCAATGAGAAAGCGTAGCGACATCTCTGAATTCGACCTTATCAACGACTATTTCGCCTGCATGACGGCACAACGCGAGGATGTGGCGTTGGGCATTGGTGATGATGCCGCTCTGCTGCGGGTACCGCAGGGAATGGAGCTGGCTGTGAGTGTAGATACCCTGGTTGCCGGTGTGCACTTTTTTCCCGACATTTCGCCGTCGGATCTTGGTCATAAGGTGCTGGCGGTCAATCTGAGTGACCTGGCGGCGATGGGGGCCGAACCGGCGTGGGCGACCCTGGCGTTGACGCTGCCCGGGGTCGATGGCTTGTGGATCAGCGAATTCTGCCGCGGATTTAGCGAACTGGCGGCACACTATGATCTCCAGCTTGTGGGGGGGGATACCACATCGGGGCCATTGAGTATCACCGTACAGGTTCAGGGTCTGTTGCCCATGGGTGAGGGGTTGACCCGCAGCGGTGCACAAGTGGGGGATGATATCTATGTCACAGGTACCCTTGGCGATGCCGCATTGGCACTGGTCTGTAAGCGTGACGGGGACGATCGGCAAGGCATGCCCCAGCTTCTGGAGCGTCTCGACCGGCCCATCCCCAGGGTCGAGGCCGGTATCGCCCTGCGCGGTTTCGCCAGCAGTGTAATCGATATCTCAGACGGACTGGCGGCGGATCTCGGCCATATTTTGCAATCGAGCGGGGTTGGCGCCAGCGTGGACCTCGATAGGATACCCTTGTCGCCCCCGGTCACCGCCTCTCTCAAAAAGACAAACGATTGGTCGCTCATCATCGCGGGTGGTGACGACTATGAGCTCTGTTTTACGCTGCCACCTGTTCACCGGGATCAGGTGGCGTCGATCTCCCGCCGAATCGGTGTAACCATGACGCGCGTCGGTGTGATTGATGCGCAGACGGATTTACGTTGTCTCTTGCCGGATGGGTCATTATGGTCCCCTGAGCATACCGGTTACGAGCATTTTTCGAGATCAGATGGAGATAATTGAGTATGGGTTCAGATCCACTTCCTGGGATGGCTCCGAACGATGAATGAAGATAAGGCGTCCCCAGACATGAGCAAGCCGGTGCATCTGCTTGCTTTCGGCTTCGGCAGTGGACTTCTGCCCAAGGCGCCCGGCACATATGGCACCCTGGTCGGGGTGCCGCTCTACCTGCTGTTGCAGCCGTTGTCATTGCCACTCTACATACTCTTCGTGTTATTGGCATTCCTTGCCGGTCTGTGGATCTGTCAACGTACTTCTGAAGACCTGGGGGTGCATGATCATAGTGGTATCGTATGGGATGAAATCGTTGGCTACCTGGTCGGGATGACATTCGCCCCATCCGGTTGGCTATGGATTGTGATAGGTTTTATGCTTTTTCGCCTGTTTGATATCCTCAAACCCTGGCCTATTATCTGGATTGACCATAGGGTGAAGGGCGGATTGGGTATCATGCTTGACGATCTGTTGGCCGGACTCTATACAGCAGGCGCTGTTTTTCTGCTTAATCTGACAGGATGGTTCTCATGAGAAAAGGCGGTTTCATGTTACTGTTTCTGGCCACTATCTACCATGGCCAGGCCTTTGCGGTTGACCGGGTAGTCGTGGAAGCGCTGTTCACCGATAAGGCGATGGTGACGATTGACGGCGTCAGAAGGCTGCTGAAACTCGACAAGCCCTCTCCCGAGGGTGTGCGACTCATCTCAGCAAGCAGCAAGGAGGCGGTCTTGGAGGTGGATGGAGAACGTCGAACGTATCCCCTCGGCGGGCATATCACCACCCGCTTTACCAAACCCGAAGTGATGACGGCCAAGGTATGGCGAAATCAAGCAGGCGCCTATACCACAGTGGGTACGATCAATGGCAGGACGGTCAATTTTCTCATCGATACCGGCGCTACGGCCGTCGCCATGCATGCCAACCAGGCCAAGCGCCTGGGTATAGCCTATAAACTGAAAGGAAAGCGTATTATAGTCAATACGGCCAGCGGCAGCACAGCTGCGTACGATGTCATGCTCGATAGGGTTCAGGTCGGTGATATCAGCCTCAATAATATCAGAGGGTTCATCATCGACAACAATGGTCCCGCACGGGTGCTATTGGGTATGAGTTTTCTCAACCGGGTCAAAATGGAGGACCAGGGGACCGTGTTGCAATTGGAAAAGCGCTTCTGACATGCATGCATGGGTGAGCGGCTGATCGGGATTATACCGGATCGGATGTCTTGTCCCGCTCGATCAGGGCGTAGGCGGAGTGGTTGTGGATGGATTCAAAATTCTCCGACTCAACAGTGTAGGCGCTGATACGCTGTTCACGATTCAATTGCACCGCGATATCCCGCACCATATCTTCGACGAACTTCGGATTGTCGTAGGCGTGTTCGGTAACATATTTCTCATCAGGTCTTTTCAGCAGGCCAAAGAGTTCACAGGAAGCCTGTTCCTCCACCATGTCGATAATCTCTTCGATCCAGATAAAACCGACGGTCCTTGCCTGCACGGTGACATGAGAGCGTTGGTTGTGGGCGCCACGGTCGGAGATCTTCTTCGAGCAGGGACAGAGGCTGGTAACAGGAACCACAACCTTGATATCAATGACCGGTTTACCCCCATGGATTTCACCGATCAGTGTTACATCGTAGTCGAGCAGGCTTTTTACACCGGAGACCGGTGCCGTTTTATTGATGAAGAAGGGAAAATTCATCTCAATATGACCCGATTCCGCTTCAAGTCTTTCGGTCATCTCGGCCAGCATATCCTTGAACGATTCGACGGTAACCTCTGTTTCATGGCTGTTCAGGATCTCCACGAACCTGGACATATGGGTGCCCTTGAAGTTGTGCGGAAGGTTAACGTACATATTGAAGTTGGCAATCGTATGTTGTTCGCCCTCACTGCGGTCCCTGATTCTCATAGGATGGCGAATGTCTTTGATGCCCACCTTGTTGATGGCAATCTGGCGCGTATCGGCCGAATTCTGTACATCGGCTATTTGAGAACCGCTAAGCGGTGTCTTGTCGAGCATGTTCATTATTCCTGCCTCACCCTGAGGTAAAGGCGTATGGTAAGTGTTGATTCAAGGGTATCGTCACCACAGGTCGGGGACAACTGATAGAACATCAGGTATTTGCAACCGAACCATCGGATTCAGGGCCGGTTTGTGATCATTCCCCTGGAATCAACCGGGCCGAACGTACAATTATCCCTAAAATCCGTACCTAGAGTCAAACCGACGGTGTTTACAGGGATGTCTCGGTGGCTCTTATTAACCATTTATAAAACAATTGGTTAGCAATCACAATCGACGATGCACTCAATTGCCGTCAAATAGCCTTATGTTGTCGAAGTCAGGCAGGGTTCCGGCTCGCTGGAGCCGGCTGCGCTTCAGGCAAGAGTCCCCTCATCAAGCTAATAGTTTTAAAAATCAGTGTTTTCTAGCTGTAATATAGTGACCTAGCCAACGTAGCGGATCTGCCTCATTATCGAAGGCATCCAGACTCTGTAATGCCTCCTGTATGAGTTCTTGCGCCTTCTCTTTGGCGCCGGCGAGTCCGAGTAGCGAGGGATAGGTCGGTTTTTCCTGGACCAGATCCTTGCCTTGGGTCTTTCCCAAAGTTTCAGTGTCGCCTTCGATATCGAGGATATCGTCCTGAATCTGAAACGCCAGCCCAATACACTTGGCGTAGTGATCGAGATGATGGGTGAGGGCCTTATCGGCGTCAGGATCGAGCAAGGCACCCAAGCGTACCGCAGCACGGATCAATGCGCCGGTTTTATGTATGTGCAGATTTTCCAACTCTGCCAGATTGAGTTCCCTCCCCACTGCCTCCAGGTCGATGGCCTGTCCTCCCGCCATACCGCGAGAACCGCTGGCCCGCGCAAGGGTTTCCACCATTGAGAGCCTGATCCGGGGGTCTGCCTGCATGCACGGGTCGCAACAAAGGGATTTGAAGGCCAGGGATTGCAAGGCGTCCCCCACCAGGATTGCCGTCGCCTCATCATAGGCGCGGTGACAGGTTGGTTGATTCCGTCTCAAATCATCATCGTCCATTGCAGGCAGATCGTCATGAACGAGGGAATAAGCGTGGATCAGTTCGACAGCGGTGGCAGGGGTGTCGAGTCTTTCCCAGGAGACATTCAGTGCCTGACCGGCTGCATACACCAGCAGGGGCCGGATTCGCTTGCCGCCGTTCAGGGTGGCGTATCGCATTGCCTCATGCAGGCGTGCCGGCAGGGTGGTGGAGGGGGGTAGAATTCGGTCAAGGGCCTGCTCCACACGCTGTTGGCATTTGAGGGTGAAGGCCTTCAGGCCGTCATTCATTGTCATCGGTGAAGGATTCCAGCTCGGATGTTTGTGTCTCGCCGTTGAGGATGCGTATTTTCTGTTCAGCCTCTTGCAGTGATGCTTGGCAGATTCGGGTCAGGGCTACCCCACGCTCAAATGATTTCAGTGACGCCTCGAGCGACAAATCGCCCTGCTCAAGTGAGTCTATCAGGCTTTCCAGCTCTTTCATCGCTTCTTCGAAGGTGGGTGTTTTCGGTTTTCTTGGCACTTTCTTTAATCACTTCGATAGGAGGCTTCCCGGGAAGCCTGGGTATCAGAGGTAACCTACTCTACCCTTTATACGCCGGTCAATGATAGAGATACACTGGAACTGCTACGGAACGGGGGGGATCCAGTTGAGACTCGCCAGCACTCTTCCAGATGTGTAAACTCCCGCCGTTGATAACCATTAGCATAGGATCGACAGAGAAAGATGAGTGGTAGTTACGACGCTTCTGATATCGAAGTCCTTAGCGGTCTGGAACCGGTTCGAAAGCGACCTGGGATGTACACCGATACCACCCGGCCCAATCATCTTGCCCAGGAGGTTATTGACAACAGTGTTGATGAGGCGGTTGCCGGTTATGCCAAATCGATCGACGTCACGCTGTATAAGGACGGTTCGCTGGAGGTTGTGGATGATGGTCGCGGCATGCCTGTGGATATCCACCCCCAGCAGGGCGTGCCAGGGGTCGAGGTGATCCTGACCAAACTGCATGCCGGCGGCAAGTTTTCCAACAAAAGTTACCGTTTCTCCGGCGGTCTGCATGGTGTTGGCGTGTCTGTCGTCAATGCGCTCTCGAAGCACCTGGAGGTATGGGTACGACGGGGCGGCAAGGAGTACAATATGGCCTTCGCAGATGGTCATAAGGTCTCCGATCTGGAGATCGTCGGTAAAGTGGGCCGTAACAATACCGGCACCCGCGTGCGTTTCTGGCCGGATCCGGGCTATTTTGACTCCTCTCGCTTCTCTACGCGTCAATTGCGCCATGTTCTTAGGGCGAAAGCGGTCCTCTGTCCTGGTCTGAAAGTCTCATTTTTCGATGAGAAGAGCGGTGAAAAGGAGGCATGGATCTACCAGGACGGGTTGAGAGACTACTTGCTGGATGCCTTGCGGGGCATGGCAAAAATTCCGCAACAGGCGTTTGTGGGCGAAATGTCCGGGAATACCGAAACTGCCGCTTGGGCTGTCCTCTGGTTGCCGGAAGGCGGTGAACTGGTGACCGAGAGCTATGTCAATCTGATTCCCACCTCCCAGGGCGGAACCCATGTGAACGGTCTACGCACAGGTCTTACGGACGCGGTCAGAGAGTTCTGCGAATTCAGGAATCTACTTCCCCGCGGGGTCAAGCTGACGCCGGAGGATGTATGGAATCGGGTCTGCTATGTGCTCTCCGTCAAATTACAGGATCCTCAGTTTTCCGGACAAACCAAAGAGCGTCTATCTTCTAGGGAGTGTGCCACCTTCGTCTCCGGGGTGGTCAAGGACTCATTCAGTCTTTGGCTGAATCAACACACGGATATGGGTGAGCAGATTGCCGAGATGGCGATCTCATCCGCACAGAGCCGAATGCGTGCCGGACGCAAGGTGGCCAGAAAGAAAGTGACTCAGGGACCGGCGTTGCCTGGGAAGTTGGCGGATTGCAGTTCGGTGGATCCGCTAAGAAGCGAACTGTTTCTGGTAGAAGGTGATTCAGCCGGCGGATCGGCAAAACAGGCGAGAGATCGGGAGTTTCAGGCGATCATGCCGTTACGGGGCAAGATCCTCAACACCTGGGAGGTTGAGCATGGTGATGTGCTGGCCTCGCAGGAGGTACATGACATTTCCGTTGCCATCGGTGTTGAACCCGGCAGCAGCGACCTGTCAAACCTGAGATTCGGTAAAATCTGCATTCTTGCCGATGCGGATTCAGATGGACTGCATATTGCAACACTGTTGTGCGCCCTGTTCCTGCGTCATTTCAAGCAACTTGTGGAGCAGGGACATGTCTACATAGCCATGCCACCGCTTTACAGGATCGATGTGGGAAAACAGGTCTTCTATGCTTTGGATGACTCGGAAAAGCAGGGGGTGCTGGATCGCATTGAAGCGGAGAAATTACGTGGCAAAATCAATGTGCAGCGATTTAAAGGTCTGGGTGAAATGAATCCTCTACAGCTACGTGAAACGACTATTCATCCGGATACTCGGCGCCTGATACAGTTGACGATAGAACATGGTGATAACACAAACCGTATAATGGATATGATGCTTGCCAAGAAAAGGGCGTCTGATCGTAAAAAGTGGCTGGAAAAGAAAGGGGATTTGGCTGAGATATGACAATCGAGATCTAAGAATGACGTGGAATTGCAAATGTTTATACAAGGCTAAGTTAGTAGTAAGTGGCTTTTTTTTGGTCTTCGGCCTGGTTTTGGCCAGTGGCTGGTCGAAACCCCTGCACGCGGCTGATTTCGAACCTCTTGATGAGATTGCCCTCATGAGTATGATTGAGCGCTTGAGGGCCATGCAACAGCTGGCGCCGCAATTGCGCATACAAATGAGAAGCGTACGCATGAATATGAAGTTCGATGTCAGGGAGATTCATAACATCGAACGCAGTATTGGAAAAGCGCAATCCGATATCGAACGTTTGATCTCAATGCATGAAACTAACCGTGTCAACTCCATCAGGGCCCACTTCCTGGTGGATGACCTTCGTCGCAAGGCCTCCACCTTGGATCAGGGCCTGTCGCATGTAACGCAACGGATCATGAAGAAATATGGTGTGTCGGAGGAAAAAGAGCTTCAGAGCATTGAAATCAATAAGGAAGACAGTCAACTGCTCTCGCTGCTTCAAGATTACAGTCAATTGATGGATCAGAGTTTACAACTGGTGTCCGGGGCAGCGCGGGAAGAATCCCCACAAGCAACGGAGTGACCATCCTCGGTCGACGTATCTGAGGCAAATCCAGTGATTTGCCATATATCAATGATTGACCTGTAAACACCATGCATCATTGCCACCGTTATCCACTGACCCGGTAGCCAAGTCGGTCTATCCGGTTGCCGGATTGATGGTCAGTGGCAATACACTAGGGCCTGTTGACAGGGTTTTAATCACCGTGACGGACGGGTTGCAGTTTGACCACAGTATTCAGGTGATAGAGTTTTAGAAATGCAAAGAACAGCACTTTATACGGCCATCGCGTTGGCGGGTGGTGCACTCATTTGGCTGCTTTTGTTCTGGAGTCCCGTCGCTCAGGAAGAGCATGCTATTTTCGATCCAAGGATTGCCCCGGAACCGACAGGTGGTGATTTTTCCTTAACCTCTTACCGCGGCCCAGTGAGTCTGAGCGACTACCGTGGCAGAGTCGTACTGCTCTATTTCGGCTATACCTGGTGCCCGGATATTTGTCCAACCAATCTTGCCTTGATGAGTTCAGCCCTGTCTGCAATGAATGATGTTGATCGAGATCGGATACAACCGCTGTTTGTGAGTGTCGATCCGGAACGCGACACCCCGCAACGTTTGAAGGAGTATGTGGAGTATTTCCATCCTTCAATACTCGGTCTGACAGGCAGTAAGCATATGATTGACGATATCGTCGGACGATATGGCGGCGCATACCATATCGTGAACAAAAAGGATGACGAGCCCTATGTCGTCGATCACACGGCAGACACCTATATCATCGATAGTCAGGGCAAGCTGGTACGCAGGATGGCCCATGGATCCAGCGTCGAGGAGTTGCTCGGCGCAATACAACCCCTGCTTCAGGAAAACCTGAGCAGATAACCCGCCGATTTCAGATAGTCCGCCTCCTGTTCCAGTTCCTTACGAGTCAACGGATGGTGTGCAATCCACTCTTCGGGAAATACCAGGGATATCTTGTGATCTTCCACCTCCAGTCGCGGCACGGGCTTTGCCGCGGCGGATCTTGCACGATGGGTCAGTACCGAAAGTCGTAACAGAATGCAGAGCTGCTTGGTGCAGCTCACGACATCCTCGGGTAGTGCCTCGAATATGGTTGTTGGAAATTTCCGTCGATGTCCTCTGACCAAGGCAGCGAGAACCTTCTGTTCCTGCAGGGAGAAGCCGGAAAGGTCGGATTTTTCCAGCAGATAGGCGCCGTGTTTCTGAAATTGACTGTGGGATACGGTCAATCCCATCTCATGCACCTTGGCAGACCATGAGAGCATTGCTTTATGACGCGGTTCTTGCAGATTCCAGGGCCTTTTGGCCTGTTCCAGTAGCGCCAGGGCTGTAGTCTCCACCCGGTCAACCTGCTCCTGATCCACGTCGTATCGACGCATCAGGGTCTTAAGGGTCCGCTCACGGGCATCCTCCTGTTGATTACGCCCGACCATGTCGTATATCAAGCCTTCGCGCAAGGCCTCGGAGGAGACTTCCATATGTTCGATGTCGATCTGATCGAATATAGCCGATAGCACAGCCAGACCTCCGGCAAATACCGGTTTTCTCTCTTCAGACAAACCCTTCAGGTCGAGCTTGTCGATGCTGCCGGCTTCAATCAATGTTCGTTTGAGATGCTCCAGCGAATCTCGATAGATCCCGGTTTCACTCCATCCCTGTTGCAGGACCACATTACCGATCGATTTAATACTGCCAGAACTGCCGATTGCCCGCGTCCAATCTCCATCTCTGAATTCATACCTCACCGGACGAATCTCCAAGCTGCAGGCAAGCTCCGCATCACGCATGGCTTGCGCCGTTATCTTACCGTCGGTAAAGAACCTGCGGCTTATACTGACACACCCCATATGCAGACTTTCCCGCTCATGAGATTGATAACCTTGACCGGTGATCAACTCAGTACTGCCGCCGCCGATATCGACCACCAGCCGCGTTTCATCGCCTGCGGCAAGTCCGTGCGCCACGCCAAGATAGATCAAGCGTGCTTCTTCTCGTCCAGCGATAATCTCAATAGGATGCAGCAATGCCTTTTCGGCCAGACCGTGAAAGTTGTCATCAAGATGGATCTGGCGCATGGTATTGGTGCCGACGATACGGATATTTTCAGCCGGCAACGGGCGTAGACGCTGCGCATATCTTCTTAAACACTCAAGGGCACGCTCTGCCACGTGGGGCATGAGATGCTTGTCTGCAGTCAGCCCTTCACCGAGCCTGACCATCTCTTTCATTTTGTCGATGATCTGTAGATGACCATCGATGACCCGCGCAACAATCAGGTGAAAGCTGTTTGAACCGAGGTCAATGGCTGCGATCGCTTCATTGAGATTGGCCTCTGGGGTCTGTTCCGGCATTTTCTGTCTCGACTCCTGCATTATGTGATACTGAGCGCTCGTTATACTCTGATGAGGATCTTTAGCCTTGTTTAAAAGGTCTGACATCATATCAGGAATTGCTGGACGCAACTTTCAACAATCGGTGAAAATAGTGACTGAGCGCCTGTTGACACACATCCAATTGGCTCAGTTGCCGCTGTAAAAGTGCCAATCAAGGTGCACCCCAAGGGCACTTCCTTCGGGGCGCGAGGAGAGAGGTTTGGTGATTTCAACTGAACGACGAGCAACGCCGAGTGACGCTATTGTTCGCATATGCAGGATAACTACCCATCGCTCATGCCACCCCGCCGGACAAAAAAGTCCCGGCAGGTCCGATTGGATGAGTGTTAACAGGCCTTAGGATTTTAAGAATGAAGTATTGCAGCCACTGCGGCGCAGAGATCGAAGTCAGGGTTCCGGAAGGTGATAACAGGCCAAGACATGTATGTGTTATCTGTAGTACCGTTCATTATCAAAACCCCAAGATCGTCGTTGGATGCATCCCCGTGTGGGAGCAGCAAATCCTCTTATGTCGCCGCGCCATAGAGCCCCGCTACGGTTTGTGGACCGTGCCGGCGGGGTTCATGGAAAATGGTGAGACAAGTCAACAAGGCGCCGCCCGGGAAACCCTGGAAGAGGCATGTGCGCGGGTGGAAGTGGAGGGACTCTATACGCTCTTCAATCTTCCACATATCAACCAGGTATATCTGTTGTTTCGCAGCCGGTTGCTCGATCTCGATTTTGCGGCGGGGGAGGAGAGCCTGGAGGTCAGGTTATTCGATAAACAGGAGATACCTTGGGAAAAGCTGGCTTTTCCTGTGATTAAAGAGTCGTTAAAGCTCTATTACGCCGATCGCGAAACCGGGAAATATCCTTTACGCAGCGGCACTATAATTCGCGCTGTGGATTCAGCCGGAAGCTACCGTATTATCCTCGATCCGGGTTAAGGATTAAATTCACGGCAGTTGCCTGGCGGATCCTCGTAAATAATTACTAGGGCCTGTTAAGACTAATCCAATCGGCCCTGCTGGGACTATTTTTTTGCCCAGCAAGGCAGAATGAGCGAGGTGTAGTTATGCTACATGAGCGAATGATAACGCCGCTGGGCGGAAAAATAGCCCCAGCCCTACGGGTTGCGCCCCGAAGGAAGTGCCCTTGGGGTGCGCCTTGATTGGCGCATTTTCAGGCACAACAGGGCCAATTGGATTAGTGTTAACAGGCCCTAGCGTAGGACGATTGCAGCCGGATTAGTGTAAACAGACCCTAGAGCCCCGTGCCGCCATAACTTGGTACCAGGCGTACATTATTGGCCACATAGCCGTCATCCTTATCACTCTTTTGGATATAGAATTCGAGTATGGAGTCCCGATTTGACATTACTTCATCCGTGACTTCGTCGGCCAGTTCATTGGCATGACAAAAGACACTTTCGTAAGGAGAGCCCTCCTGGCGGGGATCGATAATCCACATATTAGGATCGATACGTTTGAGAAAACGTAAAAAGCCATAACCCTTTTCCGGAAACCACTTCGCACAAAGCCCCCGGACACAGGAACCCGGCTCTCCCCAATCATTGCGCGGTTCATACGAGATCGGCAGCAAATCGGGGATCAGAAAACCCGAATAGTAATCGTCTACAAGTCTGCGCAATTCCTGCGAAACATTGCGGAATCCAAGCAATTCCACACGACAGCCGCGATCCTGCAGGGCGGTCACGACCTGCAGAAAATCGCCGTCACCTGTGACGAGAAGCAGCAGGTCGAGTTTTTCCGATTGCAACATGGCATCAACGGCCATATCCAGATCTGCATTGGCTTTGGTTGTGACGTTTCCCTCTTCATCCGTGTAGCGGCGGACATTCTTAACAATGACCTTCCAGCCGTACTCTCTGACCATTTGCTGATAGGTCATGGCACGACGACGATACTCGGGATCCTCCTTGGCGCGTTCCTGGTCGAAGGCTATGTAGGTATTGAGTCTGAGAAGGGATCCGCCATATCGCGCTGCGAACATCCTCAGGATGTCGTAGCGCAGCTGGTAACCGCCGTTATATCTGACATTTTCTGCGTCGACAAATACGCCGATTTTAATATCTTGATGCAATGTGTTGTACCTGAACTGTAAAAATACAAAAAGTGTTTAGGCATTGTGAGATGAAGCGACATCCCCACGATTGAGGGTCGTTGACGGTGCGTGTATCCCTGCAAGTCCGATGGCGTTGGTCACGCCGATTGTACGCCCAATGGGTCGAATAGCTCGATCAATAGCCTGATTTATTAAAGATGGGAAACCAACCAAAAAATAATATAGATAGTTAAGTGATAAAAATCGTTTCATTCATCTTTATTCTCGAAAGTATATTAATTATACAACGGTTTTGGGAATATTTTTATGGCGAGCTAGACTAAGACTCATAAAAAATGCGGGTTATTTCGCGATTTCACCAGGTTTCCGATGCCGGACCGCAAGTCGGAACCGATACGACTGGATGCCTGATATTTATGCGTGGCAGCAGTATAGGAAGATGAAATTCCCCTCCCGCACTATGAGATATTGCCGATGTGCCGGGAAAGAGGAATCTATTATTAACGCAAGCCTTACATTTAAACATGCTATAAGATAGAGCAAAACAATAACAGAAACCCAAAGGCGGGTAATATGACGTCCACCGATATTCCGGTACATCAACGTTTTAACGCGCATGAACTGTTTCTGCAGGCAGATCGATTAGAGCCATGTGTATTGGTGATATTCGGTGCTGCTGGCGATTTGACACGACGCAAACTCATACCTGCACTCTATAATTTAGTGCACGAACAGGCACTGGATGAGCGTTTTGCCGTTATCGGCTACAGTCGCAGGCCTCAAAGTGATGAACAATATCGCGCAATCCTATTTGACGGCCTGAAGACCTACTCGCGATCTCAACCCATTGATGACGGTGTCTGGCAGGCATTCAGCAAGCGCATCAGCTATGTGGAAGGTAATTTTGAAGACCCGGAAGGTTATGTTGCCCTGCGCGGGGCATTGGAAGCTATCGAGCAAGTAATAGGCAGCGAAGGAAATCGTCTATTCTATTTCGCTACACCACCCTCCGCAGCACCGGTGATACTGCATCGCCTGAGTGAAGCCGGGTTACTGCAATCTGGAGGTGCAGCAATACCCTGGACGAGGGTTATCATGGAAAAACCCTATGGCCGGGATCTCGAATCGGCAAGCGAACTGAACCGGATCGTCGCTGAAGTATTGCAGGAGGATCAGGTCTACCGGATCGACCACTATTTGGGTAAGGAGACGGTCCAGAATATCCTGGTGGCCCGATTGGGTAACACCATATTCGAACCCCTGTGGAACCGAAAGTATATCGATCACATCCAGATCACTGCAGCCGAGTCCATCGGTGTGGAAGGCCGGGGTAGATTCTATGACAAAACTGGCGTGATAAGGGATATGGTACAGAGTCATCTGCTGCAGGTACTCTCCCTCTGTGCCATGGAACCGCCGGTCTCTTTCGCCGCTGACGATATTCGGGATAAACGGGTCGAGGTATTGCGTTCACTGCGTCAATTCTCATCCCAGGAGGTTTTGCAGCATCTGGTCTTTGGTCAATATCGCGGTTACCGCGATGAGGAGAACGTGGACCCGCAGTCGCGGACACCAACCTACGCCGCCATTAAATGCTATATCGATAACTGGCGATGGCAGGGGGTTCCATTCTTTCTTCGGGTCGGCAAGCATCTGGTGCAGCGAATGACAGAAATCTCTGTGGTGTTCCGCCCAGTGCCGCTATGCCTGTTCGGACGCGATGATGTCTGTCAGGATCTTGAACCGAACGTATTGACCATCCGTATCCAGCCGGATGAGGGCATGGCCCTGAAAATATCCACTAAGCGGCCGGGTGGTGAGATGGAGGTGGGTTCGGTGGAGATGGACTTCAGTTATTCCGAGACCTACACCCATCCCATCAAAGATGCCTACGAAAGATTGCTGCTGGATGCGGTGAAAGGGGATGCCACACTGTTCGCCAGACGGGATGAAGTGGAGTTCGCCTGGCGTTTCGTGACCCCCATTCTGAATCACTGGGAAAGCGCGGCAAAACGCCAGCCAGTATTTTATGCCGAGGGCAGCGAAGGCCCCGATGAAGCGGAAAAACTGATGGATCGCTACAGCCGGCAATGGCGGGAGATTTATTGATGGATAGATTCATTGTCGATCCGGTTGAGTTTGCCGCTCAGGCCGAGCGGTGGATAGGTGAAAAAATCCAGCGGGTGCTTGAGTCATCTATGCGATGCCACCTGATGCTGGCCGGTGGAGCGACTCCTCTGCCTATCTACCGGCGCCTGGCGATGTGCAAGGATATACCCTGGTCGCGCATCGATCTCTATTTCGGCGATGAGCGTTGTGTGCCGGTGAACACATCGGAGAACAATTACACCACGGTTATGCGCAGCTTGTTTCCGGATGGTGACAGGCCCGATGGTATGAATGTCTATCGCATGTGCGGCGAAGAGGATCCGGACAAGGCGGCTGAAGTGTACGAACTGGTTTTGCCGGAGAGGGTCGACATCCTTCTCCTGGGAGTCGGGGATGACGGTCATACGGCATCGATCTTCCCCGGGTCGGCTGCGTTGGATGAAGAGAAGCGACGTGTAATGCCCGCGATTGCCGCAAAACCACCGCTACAAAGGTTGACGATTACCCCACCCGTAATTCTAAGCGCCAGATATCTGTTGGTTATGGTCCAGGGTGAGGAGAAGGCGGATGCCGTTCGCAGGGCGTTGGTCGATCGCAGCGTGCCGGCAGCCATCGCATTGGACGGGGATTGGTTGATGGACATCCAGGCGGCCCGTGCGTTGCCGGAAGAGCAAAGACTGGGTTTCTAGAGGCTGGAGACGACAGGCCTTAACTGACAGGAACAGACCATGCCTGAAATCAAACATTTTCATATCGGCCTGATCGGGCTGGGTGTCATGGGACGCAATCTGGCGCTTAACATGGAAGAGCAGGGATTTCCGGTTGCGGTGTGGAATCGCCGCAGCGCCGCAATCACTGAGTTTTTAGATGAGCATCGTGGTAAGGGGTTTGGCGGGGATCCCGGGATGGCCCGGTTTATAGACCTGCTGGAGCGGCCAAGAAGGATCCTGCTGATGATCAAGGCGGGGGACCCTGTGGATCAGGTGATCGAACAGTTGATCCCGTTGCTGGAGCCTGGTGATATCATCATGGATGGCGGCAACTCATGGTTTGAGGATACCCGGCGCCGGGAAAGCTATCTGCGCGAGAAAGGGCTTCACTTCGTCGGTGTCGGCATATCCGGTGGTGAGGAGGGGGCGCGCCACGGTCCCTCGATGATGCCGGGCGGTTCCAGCGACTCCTATGCGGAGGTTCGTGCGGTGTTTGAGGCGATTACCGCCCAGACCGAGGCGGGTGCCTGTGTCACTCATGTGGGGCCGGACGGTGCCGGCCATTTCGTCAAGATGGTCCATAATGGGATCGAATACGCGGATATGCAGCTGCTTGCTGAGGTCTACGACCTGATGCATCGTGGTCTTGGCCTAAGTGAAAATGAGATGGCCGAGCGGTTCGATAGATGGAATCAAGGCCCGATGGAATCTTTCCTTGTGGAATTGACCGCCCAGGTTATGAAGGTTGTGGATCGGGATACCGGCTCACCCCTAGTGAGTCTGGTGTTGGATAAGGCAGGGCAGAAGGGGACCGGCCGTTGGACGGTACAGGCCGCACTCGAGCAGGGTGTGGCGGTACCTGGCATCGCTGCTGCAGTGGATGCCAGGCTGCTCTCTGCAATGAAGGCCCAGCGTGTGGCGGCATTCCCACTGCTAGATGGGCCTGAAGTCAGCGATATAACTGAAAAGGAAACCTTGCTGGCGGATCTCCACGGCGCCATATATGCCTCTCGGATTACTGCGTACGCCCAGGGATTGGATCTGATTCAAAGCGCTTCGGAGCGCTATCAGTGGTCAATCGATCTGGCGGAAACCGCGCGTATCTGGAAGGGAGGGTGTATTATCAGGGCGCGATTGCTCGACCCCATCCGCAACGCCTTTTCCAATCACCCGAAACCGAGAAATCTGATGGTCGATCCTGCATTGGGAGCTCAGTTGCAAGGGTTGCAGGTTGCTTGGCGAAAAGTGGTCTGTTTTGCCTGCAGTGCCGGGATCCCGGTTCCGGTGATGAGCGCCTGTCTCAGCTATTTCGACAGTTACCGGACCGACCGGTTGCCGCAAAATCTGATCCAGGCACAGCGGGACGCCTTCGGCGCCCATACCTACGAACGAGTGGATCACCCGGAATGGGGTTTCGTCCACTCGGACTGGCAGTAAAAAATATTAAAGCTATTTGCGTTTATTCACGTTCATTTGCGGACTTTTTTAAACAAAGCGCCTGCCGCACAAAAAGATTGCCTTGCACTACAGGTCCTGCCAGTCGGTCAATAGAAGCCCCGATCCGACACCGGCCAGGCCGGCGCCGATGAGGCCCCCGACAACAGCACCCGGCAGATTCCCGTGAATAACCTCCAATGCGGCGGAGAGCGGCCCAGCTACACTGTCGTCAATAGAGCCGATCATGACGAAAAAACAGAGTGCGATAAAACCCGATACCCCCACGCCCACCACCAAACCATCCCCCACCGGCGGCAGCAGATTGTCATAGAGCTTGATAAATCCGGGGACCAGGGCGACATAGAAGATACCGGTAAGGGGGCAGAGGAGGGCCACCAGGGTACTGATCGAAAGCGGAGCAGTGAGGTTGACAACCAGCAGATAGGTAAGTGAGGCCAACCAGCCGGCGCTGAATCCGGCCAGGGTTTTCGCATCTGCGCGATTTACCCGTGAACCCATGGAGAAGACGCCATACAGCGCACCGACAATCGCCCCCACAACGGAGACCAATATCATCAACATCAAGAGACCGACCGGGTGATCTGCAAGAATGAAATAGAAAATCGAAATAGGTGAAATAATGGTGGTCATCAAAACCGCAAGACGCATACTGCTGTAAATCAGCGCACCAAGGGTTCCGGCAAGTACGCCGGCGAACAGGTAGGGATCGATCGGCAGTTGCCAGTAGTCGGCGAAAGCGGCCGAGAAGACAAACAGCATGGCGTAAAGCAGTCCTATAAACGCCCAGATTGCGCCCCGAATCAGGGCTTCTTTAAGTCGCTGCTGTGACATCGCTGATGGATGCTGATTCTGCATGATACCTTATGTTCTGTGATTGCTCATGCCGTACATCTCACGTCCCTCGGAGAGTCTCAGCCAGCCCTTGATGATGCGATAGATCAACCACACCATATTTACCATAAGCACCAGGTAGCCAATCAGGATAAAGATTGTGAGGTAGCCGATCACTATCCACAGGAGACTGAACCAGAAGGTGCGGATCTGCCATCTGTAGTGTGATTCAAGCCAACTGTTCCTGACATCGTCGCGCTTGACACAGTTGATAATGACGGCAACCGGAAAGGTAATGACGAACAGGAAAGAAAGGGCCTGCAGTGCATAAACCACCATTGCGATGGTTTTTTCCCGATCACTATGGGTGCTGTTGATCGCCTTCGTCGAACCGTTCATCATCACATAATGTCACTGATTCATGCCACATGCCAGAGCATAGCCGCAATGACACACATGGAATAGGCCGGCGGTATTCGCTGGTTAAATATTCAATCACAATAAATTATTCTTTTTCAGTCGTTGTTCCATACTATAATTAGCTCGGTTGGCGAATAATTGGAGACAATATTCTGCTCAACTATCGATAGCTGATCGAATGGGCACTTCATGAAAGACATCTTTGTTACACGCACTGTACGCATACCCGATCCGCTCCGCATCAGTCGTTATCAAAAAAGTCCTGAGCTCGGACCAAGGATACTCTTCTTCAGCGGTGGCAGCGCCCTCAATGACGTTAGCCGGGTCTTGAAAGGCTACACCCATAATTCAATACATCTGGTAACCCCATTCGACTCCGGCGGCAGTTCCGCCAAACTACGTCAGGCATTCGACATGCCATCTATTGGAGATTTGCGTAGCCGACTCGTTGCATTGGCGGATGAAACAGTGACCGGACATCCGGAGGTCTATGAGCTACTGACCTACCGTTTTCCCCTTAAGGCAGAGAAGGGTGAGCTGCTACATCAGCTCGAGTCAATGATCAGAGGCAGACATCCGCTGGTGGAACCGGTAAACAACCCCATCAGGCGTATCATCCGCTATCAGTTGGGTTATTTCTATGACGCCATGCCGGCAAAGTTCGATCTGCGTGGAGCCAGCATCGGTAATCTGATTCTCAGCGGCGGTTATCTCAATAACCATCAACATCTCGACCCGATCATCTTTCTGTTCGAAAAGCTGTTGGGGGTTCAGGGACTGGTGCGTGCGGTCGTAAATGATAAATACCATCTCACGGCAGAGTTGGAAGATGGGAGTCGTATAGTCGGTCAACATCTGCTGACCGGCAAAGAGGTTTCACCCCTTGAGAGTCCGGTGAAAGAGATATCCCTCTCCAGGCGCTTGGATAAATACACACCGGTGAAATCGCAATTACGCAAAAAAAACCATAAGCTGATACAAAAAGCGGAGTTGATTGTCTATCCCCCCGGCAGTTTTTACACTAGTCTGGTGGCCAATCTTCTGCCCCAAGGTGTCGGGGCCTCGATAGCGGAAAATGATTGCCCTAAGGTCTACGTGCCAAATCTAGGTGCAGATCCGGAACAGCTTGGTATGAATCTGAACGATGCGGTGCGACGGTTGATGCACTATTTGCGAAAAAATTTGTCGGGTAATGCCACAAAAGGAAGGCAATTGAATTTCATACTCCTCGACAGTAGGAATGGGCAATATCCATCGAAACTCTCTGCCAAGCTTGTCGAGGAACTTGATATTCAGGTAATCGATACAACGCTTATCAGTAGACGCAGCGCACCCTACTACGATTCGAAACTGCTGGTCTCGGCCCTGCTCTCCCTGACCTAGGTCCGATTGGGTGAGTGTTAACAGGCCCCAGGGGCCAGCGTTTGGATAGCCGCTTGTTTGCGGATAATAAGAAAAGGCCGCAAATGATCGCCAATCATGAAAAATTGAAGCAAATTACCAATTGGTAGAATGCAGGATGTATGGTAACCAAAGAACTAATTTCATTGGAGTGGTTAACCGCGCAAATGCCTTCTGAGTAAGCCGCGTCTATTCAGATGGGGCATACTTGCCGGGTGCATTATTGAAAAAATACCGATTATCCCTTTAATTATAATGGCTTATGAAATTCAGCTGAGCACCGGGCATAAGTGTAAAGCTTATCTAGACTGCAGGGGTCTGCAAACCGGTATACAGTGTATATACTATTGGGATATTCTCGCTGAACATAGTACCCGGCGACGATCCGTTAGTGAATGGGGACACCCTCACCAATCACACACTTGCCATATTTGGTAAAGCATCAATGATGCCAGCAGGTTTTTCATGACACTCAATGGCTTATTCGATTTATCACTGTCAGGTTTTGTTATTCTGATCCTGGTTCTCACCCATATCACCATCGTTTCGGTGACAGTCTTTCTTCACCGTCATCAGGCCCACCGGGCGCTCTGGTTACATCCCGTGCTGAGCCATTTCTTTCGATTCTGGCTCTGGTTGACGACCGGTATGGTGACCCGTGAATGGGTGTCCATCCATCGCAAGCACCATGCGAAGTGTGAAATGGAGGACGATCCCCACAGTCCCCAGATCCAGGGATTGAGCAAAGTGTTGTGGCAGGGTGCAGAGCTCTACCAGCAGGAGGCAAAAAATCAGGAGACCCTGGAACGTTACGGTAAGGGAACACCGAACGATTGGCTGGAACGCCATCTCTATACACGCTACAACTATTCGGGCATTGCACTGCTGTTTGTCGTTGAGTTGATACTGCTGGGTCCTGCAGGCATTACGGTCTGGGCTATCCAGATGATATGGATACCGTTCTGGGCTGCGGGGGTGATCAATGGTATCGGCCACTATTGGGGCTATCGAAATTTCGAGATCCCCAATGCGGCGACCAACATCGTTCCCTGGGGAATCTTTATCGGTGGAGAGGAGTTGCACAACAACCATCACGCCTTCGGCAGCTCCGCCAAGCTGTCAAACCGGTGGTGGGAGTTTGATCTGGGCTGGGTCTATATCAAGTTGTTCGCATTTTTTCGATTGGCAAGAGTGCTCAAGATTGCACCCAAGCGCGCCTTGATCGCAGAGCGTTCTCAACTGGACATAGATGCGATTAAGGCGCTGACGGTCAATCGGCTGCAATTGTTGAGTGATTATCGTTGCAAGGTGTTGAAGCCGGTGTTCAGATATGAGATCAGGCACGCTCAACGCCCGCTGCGACGTTTATATCGCAGTGCCCAGCGTCTGGTGCGCCGGGACAGTATGCTGCTGAGCGATAGCGACCTGTTACAGCTGAAAGAGATTCTCGATACCAATGCGGCCCTGGACAAGGTCTATCAGTTCAAATTGAAGCTGCAGGCGATATGGGAACAGCAGGCCTCCAGCCACGAGAAACGTCTTGAAGCCCTGAGTCTGTGGTGCGCCCAGGCGGAGGCGAGCGGAGTGGAGGCGTTGCAGGAGTTTGTCTCCATCCTCCGATCCTACGGGATGACGCCGGTGCGGTGACCCCTTGCGCTGTTAAATAAGGGGGATTTCAATATCCTCGTACGGGTGGGACGGTAACAGACGGGGGTTTTGCATGACCGACTCGTTCAACAAGCTGTGGCTCAAGGGACAGGCGGAAGAGGATATCTATTTCGCCAAGCGCGATCGTGAATTGATCGAGGCGCTAAGGAAGAGGAAGCTGCGTAAGAAACTTGAAGACACCAACAAGAAAACGCGTGTTCGGGCCAGGAAATACGAGGATCGTTTCGTCAAGATCTCCGACAAACACGGTAAGAAACCTAAAAAAATGCGTAAGGAATTAAGTAAGCTTTTAGCAAAGATCAGGAAACGGTTTAGCGCTAAATAACCCTACCCCTGGCTCAGTAAACTCCTCAGATCGATGACTGCCGCATTGGCCCGTGATATGTAAGAGGCCATGACCAGTGAGTAGTTTGCGAAGATCCCCAATCCACTGCCGTTCAATACCACCGGACTGCTGATGGAACCCTGGGTGGCTTCCAGTTCACGGATGATCTGACGCAGACTCACCAGGGCATTTTTCTTCCTCAATATATCCTGAAAATCGATCTCTACTGCATGCAGAAAGTGAATCAGGGCCCAGGTGGCGCCGCGGGCCTCGAAGAAGACGTCATCTATTTGGAGCCATGGTGTCTGTACCCTGACATTGTCCGAGGTAGCGGTCGATTGTACGGCGTCAGGGTCGCCCGCGAGGTCGGTATTGATGCGCTCCTGCCCCACGCTGGCGCTCAAGCGTTGGGATAGGCTTCCCAGACGCTTCTCGACTATCGCCAGCCAGTCACGCAGATTATCGGCACGGGCAAAGAACTGGGTACTCGTCTCGCCTTGTTGGGAGAGGCCGCTTAGATAGCGTCTGAGTGCCTCGAGACCCTTACGGTACTCACCCTCGGTTGAAGGGAATATCCAGGAGTCGTTGCTGTAGTTGAATTGAGGCTCGGCGATGGATAGATCCTCATTTTCCAACGACTGGGATTGAGAGCGGCTCATGTCATTGCGCAACGAACGGGCCAGATCGCGGGTCTGGGTGAGGGCGCCGAACTCCCAATTGGGGATGTTGTCCAGAAAAACGCTCGGCGGCGTGATGTCATTACTCAGATAACCTCCAGGTTTTTGCAACAGGGTTTCTGCAACAGTGACTAGGGCGGCGGTGGTGTATGAACCGGTGACCGGTTTCAGGCTCATCTCCTGCAGCATGCTGTGGGTGTTGTTGCGTACATCGAAGGGTTCGGGCACGCTGCTCCAATAAAGTCCGAGTAGAAAAAGCAATACGGAAAGGGTGACAACGCCGAGCATACCGCCCCAAATCCAACCCTTTTCCCGTAGGGTCCGGGGATGGTAAAGCCGGGCAACCCGGTTTATCAGAGAGGTTGTAGCGCGAAGAAGTTTTTCGAAAAGCGTTTTCACCCGTACTTTCCCTGCCTTGAATAGATCAGAAACACTTCAGGATAGAATGAATCATCACAGCTTATCGTAAGACACTATCTGACGAAGTAGGGTCAAGGCAAGCTTTGAAATTGTCCAGGGTGAGGCTTGCCGCACCATGATCGATCAATATCCTTCAGAACGCTGTATCATAATGGCCTCGTTCCCGCGCTCCTGCGCTGGAACGTGACGGGGCGCTGTGTTAACAGGCCCTAAGGACGGCAGGCCGTACCTATACGGATTTCCAGAAGGCCCTGCTGATATCAGCTTGCGATGCCCGATGGCAACAACAGGCTTGAATAGTGATCGGCCAGCAGCAAGGTGAACAGCAGACTGAGGTAGAGAATCGAGAAGGCGAAGGTCTTCATGGCGTGATCGCGTCCCTTGCTCTGCAACAGTCTGACGGCATGGTAGACAAAGGTACACCCCAGCACAAACGCACCGATAAGATAGAGATATCCGCTCATCCGGATCACAAAGGGCAGTAGTGAGACCGCCAGCAGCATGATGGCATAGATCAAAACCTGCTGCTTGGTGAAGTCGATGCCATGGGTAACGGGCAGCATGGGTATGTCGGCCTTGGCGTAATCGTCGCGGCGGTGTATCGCCAGGGGCCAGAAATGGGGCGGTGTCCAGACAAATATGATCAACAACAACAGAAAGGCCTCAATAGTGACCTCACCGGTGACCGCACACCAGCCCAATAACGGGGGTGCCGCCCCGGCCAATCCACCCCAGACGATGTTTTGCGGAGTATTGCGTTTCAGGTAGAGGGTATAGATCACGGCATAACCGATCAGGGCGAAAAAGGTAAGCAGTGCCGTCAACGGGTTGACCAGGAGATAGAGCAGCAACATCGAGAGGCCGCCCAACAACAGGGCAAAGCTGATTGCGTGAGGGGTATCCATATGCCCGCTGGGTATGGGGCGCCAACTGGTCCTGTCCATCATGGCATCGATACGTTGGTCGATGACATGGTTGATCACCGCACCCGAGGCAGCCGCCAGGGAGATACCCAGCAGGCCGAACAGAAGCGGCTGCCAGGGCACCAGACCTTCCCGCGACAACAGCATGCCGACCAGGGCGGTAAAGGCGATAAGCAGGACGACCTTGGGTTTGGTCATCTCATAATAGTGGCGCCAGGCAAAACCGACTTGCTGTGCAGAAATATTACTGATGGCCATAGCGACCTCCTTGAGCCCAGTTTTCCGAGGCTTTAAGTAGTTTTTCCAGATCCTGCAGGATCTCTTTCGAGCTGATCTTCGTGGTGTCGTGCTTCATCATCAGATCACCCCGGGGGTCGATGAGAAAGATGGGGATAGCCTGCTCCGACAACTGTAGTGGAAACAGGGACTCGAGGGTGGCGCGCTGCCCCTTGTCCGCGATCAGCAGCTCAGTGCCTTCAAGTCCACCCATGTTGGGCAGATCGAGGCGGCCGGCCTGGTCGGGCATCAGGATCAGCAAGCGGGCGATACGCTGACGATTCGCAGCGGTGGCGCGCCGGATCTGGCGTACCTTGATCAACATCTCGATGCAGGCCGCATCACAGCCACCTTCACTGACCAGGGCCATGGCCCACATGTCCTGCAGTGATTGCCAGTCAAACCAATTGCCATCCGCTGTCTGCAATCTAAGTGAATGAACGGATCTCGGCGGATCGATCAATTGGCCATTGTTGGCGCGTCCCGCCGGCAGCCACTGAGGATTGAGGAAGAACACCCAGGCAGCGATCATCGGCAGGGCGAACAAGGCGATCAATACCCAAAGAGAGGCGGGCGTTCGCGGCTTGGTGCTGCTGTCTGCGACACTGGTCATAATGCAACCTCTTTTGTGTCGCGTTTGTGCAGGGATAGGCGGACCCAGACCAGGAGGGTGATGATGGCAAACGCAAACCACTGAATGGCGTAGCCGATATGCATCATGTCACTGACTCGAGGGTGGGGCCATTGACGAACAAAACCATGAGTATCCTGCGGAGATTGCAGCACCAAGAAGGGAGCGATATCCAAGCCAGACCATTCTCTGAAGTGCGCCAGGGTAAGAAATGGCCACCGGGGTGCGGTATCTGTGCTTGCAGTGTCCTCCTGCTTGAGCTCGATGGCAGGTGGTTGTGGGATCCTGACTTCACCGTGGACGGTTAATGCTTCATCGAGATCGGCGGCAGCCAGGGCTTGATCTAGCTGATCATGGGCAATCCAACCCCGATTGACCAGCAGCGTCCTGCCGCTCCCGTGGAGTTGCAAGGGGGTGATCAGATGAAACCCTGTCTTACCCTGATGCTTGCGGTTTTCGATCAACACGCTTTTATTGTTGAGATAGCGTCCACGTGCCACCACCTGGCGGAAGCGCAATTGCTCGGCATCCGGGTGGGGACCATCCAGTAAGACGGGAGGCTGTTTACGCCTCATCTCCAGCGATGAGCCATGATTTCGTTTCTGTTCGGCGCGATCCAGCTGCCAGATACCGAGTCCGATGAAGAGGGGCGTCAGGATTACCATTATAATTGTGGGGACTGCCTGGGCGCGAAATTGACGGGTGTTGCTGGTCATAAGGGCTATAGTGGAATTATCTGTTCCTGTTATTGCAGTATCGACAGGATAACCTTATCAAATCCGGATCGGGAGAGATCATGGACATCATATTCAAACTACCGGTGTTGCTGGTATTGGCCTTCATTCTCTTCAGTCTGTTTCAGGGGATGTACTATATGGCCAAGGACGATGGCAGGAACGAGAGTACCCGCGTGGTACGCGCGCTGACCCTTCGGGTTGTCCTGTCGCTACTGCTGTTCATCCTGCTCATGGTTGGTTACTACTTCGGTCTTCTCCAGCCCCACAGCCTATTGCCGCAATAGGCGGTCAGAGCCAGTACACGAAGACAAAAAGCCCCAACCAGACCACATCGACAAAGTGCCAGTACCAGGCAACCGCTTCGAAGGCGAAGTGGTTATGGGCACTGAAGTGGCTCTTCATGCTGCGCCCCAGAATTGCCATCAACATCACCGCCCCCATGGTGACGTGAAAGCCGTGAAATCCGGTCAACATGTAAAATGTTGATCCATATGCTCCCGATTCCAGGGTGAGATTCAAATCGGAATAGGCGTGGCCGTATTCATATGCCTGCAGGGCTACAAACAACAGGCCTAATGCAATAGTTGCAATCAGGCCCCAGACCAGCTGTTTTTGATTGTCGAGTTTCAATCCCCAGTGCGCCCAGGTAATCGTAGCGCCGCTGGTGAGCAGGATCAGGGTGTTCATCGCGGGAATGCCCCACGCGCCCATCGGTTGGAAATCGCCGCCAAGTTCACCGGGTCCATGGGAGGGCCATGCTGCCTCGAATCCGTTATAGAGCAGCTCATTGGTTACCCCTAGGTAGCCTTCGCCACCGAGCCAGGGCAGGGCGATATTGCGGATATAATAGAGCGAGCCGAAAAAGCTTAGAAAGAAAAAGACTTCCGAGGCAATGAACCAGAACATGCCCATGCGGAAAGAGGTATCGACCTGTTTATTGTAACAGTCGTTCAGATTCTCCCCGATGACATCCCGAAACCAGCCAAACAGCAGAAAGAAGAACAGCAGCAGGCCGGCGGTAACTATATAACTGCCGATGGCGACCCCATTCATGGCCAGTACTCCACCGAACAGGGTAGTCAGCAGTGATACCATGCCAATAATAGGCCAGGGACTGGGGTCGGGTATAAAATAATCCCCGCTGTGTTCCTTTACCGACATGCTGGTACTCCTCTTGATGTTGATCTTTTTTTCATAGTCATAGTGGTTGCTTTGCTAGCTCTACTTGTTATTGATCCGGGGCTGAGGCAATCATCGGCGGAAGCGCGCTGTCCCGGTCGTCGCTGTCCGCCTCTTTCAGGCGCATGAAACTGTATGAGAGTGTCAACGAGTTGATCTCTGCAGGCAGCTCCGTCGAAACCATGAATTGCAGCGGCATGACGGTCATCTCACTGCCGTCGAGTCTCTGCTTGTTGAAGCAGAAACATTCCAGTTTGCTGAAAAAGGGTGTCGCCTGCCAGGGCGCCACGCTCGGTATGGCCTGCCCGGTAACGGCGCTATGGCTGCGGTTGCGGGCGTGAAAATTGACCTCATAGGTCTGACCTGGATGGACACGCATCTTGGTCGTCTCGGCAACGAACTCCCAGGGCAGGTTTGGGTTGACCGTGGTGTCGAACTTGACAGTGACCCAGCGGGCCTGATCCACCCGCTCGGAGGTCGGAGTGGACAGGCCGATTTGGCTACGTTGGGCAAGTGACTGTGTTCCCGTGATCTGGCAGAAGAGGTTGTACAGGGGCACCAGAGCGAAGCCGAAACCAAACATCGCCACGACCAGACCGGACAACAGCAGGGTTGTACGGCGGTTCTTGCGATGCTTGTCCGGTACCCTTTGATTCATTGTGTCGCCTGTGTGCCGACGATTCGAAAGATACCTGTCCAGAAGGGGAATGAGGTTACGAGAAAGAACAGTGCAAGTCCGACCAGTCCCCAGGCCAGGCGTACATTCTTACGCCTCAGTTCGACTGTTTGATATTCAGGAATACGCATAACTCCTCATGGCTCCTATTTGATTTGAGGGGCAACCGTCCAGGTGTGGAAGGCCGGTGGAGAGTCCAGCTCCCACTCGAGACCCTTCGCACCTTCCCAGGATCTACCCTCAGCCTTCTTGCCGCCGCGGATGGTCTTGATGATGATGTAGAGAAACAGCAGATGGCTGAGACCGAAGATCATCGCGCCGATGCTCGATACCACATTAAACTCGGTAAAGATCATGTTGTAGTCGACGATCCTTCGCGGCATTCCCGCCAGGCCAAGAAAGTGTTGTGGAAAGAAGGTGATGTTGAAACTGATGACGTTGGTCCAGAAAAAGAGTTTTCCCAGCTTCTCGTCATACATGTGTCCGGTCCATTTCGGCAGCCAGTAGAAGACGCCGGCAAACAGGCCGAATACCGCGCCGGGCATCAACACGTAGTGGAAATGCGCGACGACGAACATACTGTCGTGATACTGCATATCGGCGGGCACCACCGCCAGCATGACGCCGCTCAAACCGCCGAAGGTGAACATCAGGACGATACCGACCGCGAACAGCATCGGGGTTTCAAAGGTCATGGCGCCGCGCCACATGGTAGCGATGAAGTTGAAAACCATCAGGCCCACCGGTATGGAGATCAGAATAGTGCCGATCATGAAATAGGTGACCGCCCCCAGGGACATGCCGACGGTGTATTGATGATGCGCCCATACCACCATGCCGATGGTGGCCACGGCGAGCATGGCGCCGACCATCGATTTGTAACCGAACAGCGGCTTGCGCGCGAAGGTCGGTATCACGTGGGAGAGTACCCCGATGGAAGGCAGCAGCAGGATGTAGACCTCAGGATGACCGAAGAACCAGAACAGGTGTTGAAACAGAACCGGGTCACCGCCACCGGCCGCATCGAAGAAGCTGGTACCGAAATGGCGGTCGAACAGCAGCATGGTGACGCCGCCGGCCAAGACTGGTATCACCAGGATCAGCAGGAAGGCGGTGACCAGCCAGGTCCAGCAGAACATCGGCATCTTCATCAGGGTCATCCCCGGTGCACGCATATTCAGCAGGGTGACGATGATATTGATCGAAGCCAGTACTGAGGAGATACCCAGCAGGTGGATGGCGAAGATCAGGAAGTCCATCGACATGCCAACCTGCACCGAGAGTGGCGGGTAGATGGTCCAGCCGGTATTGATCTGGGTACCGCCACCGGGGAAGAAGGGCACCACAAAGGAGAGGATCAGCATGGTCGCTGCGGCCGGCAATACCCAGAAACTGAGGTTGTTCATGCGCGGCAGGGCCATGTCGGGGGCGCCGATCATCATCGGGATCATCCAGTTGGCCAAACCCGCTGCCGCCGGCATCACACCGCCGAATATCATGATCAAGGCGTGGTTGGTGACCAGGTTGTTATACAGATCCGGATCGAGCAACTGGATGCCCGGCTGGAACAGCTCCATGCGGATCAGCATGGCGCTGGCGCCACCGAGGAAGAGCATAATCAGTGCGAAAAACAGATAGAGGGTACCGATATCCTTGTGGTTGGTGCTGAAGAGCCAGCGCTTCCAGCCTTTCGGCGCCTCGTGATGGTGTGCCTCATCATGGGTCAGAGTGGTTGTACTCATGTTTGAATTCTCCTCTATCTGGCCTGTTTGACGTCTGCAGGCTGCACGACATCACCCGTTTTGTTATCCCAGGCATTGCGCTCATAGGTCACGATTGCTGCGATCTCAAGATCGTTAAGTGAACCCCAAGGCTGCATCGCAGTCCCTTCTTTACCCTTGATGACGATATCCAGGTGATCGGCAATGGCCCCGGTGGCAATCGCCGATCCGGCTAGCGGTGGGAAGGCAGGCGGCAGCCCTACACCGGTGACCTGATGACAGGCCGCGCATTTTGTATCGTAGAGTGTTTTGCCCTTGGCCATCAGTTCGTCCATGCTCCAGGTCTTATCGACGCTTGCCTCAGCCGCGGCAGCCAGCTTGATCGCATTTTGATCGTCTACCCATGCTGCGAACTTCTGTTGTGAAACCGATTCCACAACGATGGGCATGCGGGAGTGCCATGTGCCGCAGATTTCTGCACACTGGCCGCGAAAGACACCTTCCCGGTTGAGTTCGGCCCAGGTCTCGGTGACGTAGCCGGGAATGGCATCCTTCTTCACCGCCAGCTCAGGTACCCAGAAGGCGTGGAGGACGTCCGCAGAGGTGTGCAGAAAGCGGATCTTGACACCGGTGGGCAGGACCAGGCGGTTGTCGACTTCCCGCAGGTAGTGGTTCCCGGACTCCTCTGCCGGTACAAAGCGACTCTCCACCTTGATCCCGTGATCCAGATAGTCGAACTCCCACCACCACTGGTGGCCGGTCACCTTTACGTCCATGATGTTCTCTTCCTTCGGTACATCCCAGACCTTTTTCAAAACCGCATCCGCCTTACCTGCAATGGTCAGGTCTACACCCAACACCATCACCGGCACGATAACCCAGGACCAGTTGCCAAACCATGAATTATGAAACTCCTGGTCGGCTTCGTAGCCGCGGCTCTTGCGATGAAAATAGAGCGAGTAGAAGACGATCGCGAAGACGACTATCAGCAGGAATGTGGCGATACCCATAGTCATCATATGGATATCGAAGATCTCCTGGGCCACATTGGCTGCTGGTTCGGGGAAATTGAGACCGTACTCAGCCGCAGCATCGCCCATTACCAGGGACAGTGGCGCAAAAAGCCATAATCCGGGTAGGCGTGAACGGTTGGTCTGAATCACTCTGTCAATAGAGTCGGGTTTAAAGTTCCGTGTTTCTGTCTTTTGATTATTATGCATACCGATCAGAAGCCCTCGATTGCGTTTCTAAGATTGTTGGCGAGCATTTCGCGCTCCTCTTCCAACAGATTTTTGCCTACTTCGATATATTCGCCATGAGACCCGATCAAAAGTCGGCTTGGATACCAGCCTTTGGGATCTTGGTTCTGAATGATTTTCAGCCAGGCCTTGTGAAAACGCTTAACTGCCTGACGGTTGCGGTTGTCGCCGATCCTCACATAGGTGTCATCAATATGGATGATTTCCTGCGAATGGGCACAAAAGCTGTGACAGTAGATGGCTATGCCGACAATGCAGATCTCAAGCCCGGTGAAGGGCAGGACCAACCAGGCGCCAAGCGAAAGGAAATAGAGACCGACCAGGCCGATACACAACGCAAGCAACAGAAATAGCCACTTGGATTGGTTCCAGGTCAGACTTCTGTTGGGTTGGACGACGAGTACAGCTTCATCACCGTTACTATTTTGTGGTGCTCTAAAGACCATTTGCCATCCCGCAGTTAGCTCTGACGGCCGATGCTGCCTGGCGTCTAGTATTGATATAAATCCAGTATTTTATTGATCTGGGTCAAAAGAATATGACAAAGATGGGGCATAAAGCAATAACTAAGTCAGTTTATCGACTATTTATAAGGTACTGATAATTAATTAGAATTATAGAATATAGCGATTTTATTACGTGACCATCCCTGAATGCGTGTCTATTCGGATTCTCAGTAGGCATCCATTGATCAAGCTCAGTTATATATGTCGATGAAAAGCTGGAATCCTTACCGGCAGGCTTTAGGGCCTGTTAACGACCTGATAAGCCGTGCATCCGGAAAGGCCTGGTCGAGATCAAGTGACCAGATATTCTCCGTCATGGCCTTTTTGAGTGATTCCAGGCGCTCATAGTGATGCTCATTTGCCTCATTCCGGTTGATGATGTCGAGCAGTTGAAGAAACTCGGATGAGACTATGCCGTCTGCCAGTCTCAGTTTTAGATACTGCTTGCCGTCGTTTACCCGCCAGCTGTAGTCCATATCACTTACACAACGGGTCTCGCCGGTAGTGCAGGTCAGTTGAAAACGTCCAGCGGATACGCAACCGGTGACATATTCGATCGTATCTCTCACGCCAGGTCCGGGATGTCCGCTCTCGATGGTGAGATCCTGCCGCTCCCAGGTCTTCTCCGAGGAGAGCAGTTGTGCCGCGTATTGCAACATTCTGAAGGCAAGCGCGCAGCCCCAGTAAGCATTACCCCGATGGAACTCAAGCGCTTCCTCGAAACTGCGCGTCAGTAGCACACCATTATCGATGATATGAATGTCAGTGGTTCTCATCGCCGTCCGCACCTCAGTCGGATTTATTATAATTGAAAACATGTGATTTTGAGTGCATGAGCATTGCGCAAGTGAGTCAGCCGAAATTATCGTGAACCGCCGGTGGCGGCAATTACTGAGGAATTATCTGCAATCATGACTATCACGCCGGCTATCGGAGTTCAGCGTATGGCCTATACATGGTGATCCAATGGAAGGCGCCCCGGAGCAGTTGCTGAAGTGCTGGTCATCTTGACCTCTATTGTGCTTGGGGTTCGTCTACTACCTCTAACGACTGTGCAGATCCTGTGAGTCAATATGATAACAGCGGTGACCAGGGTATTGGCACTTGAACCCCGGAAGTGAATGTTATGAGTCGTTCACCCATAGATTCGGATGCACTGTTGCTGACAGCCCATCTGCAGACCTTATTCTTGATATTTCAATCTGGCTTCGAATCATCATGGTCTGCGCGTCCGTTCTCTTGCTGGTAGAGACAGAGAAAACGATAATTCGTAATTCTGTTGAAAAGAGAATCCGGATGGAAGAGAGGGCAGAGAACCAGATACTCTGCCTTGGTGGGTTTACCAAGACAGAGTTGTAACAATAACTACCTAAGAGTCGGCAGTTTATGCAGAGGAAGCTGCTTTCTTCTTGCTTCTGCGGCGACGACGAGTCCTTTTGTCAACGGACTTTTCGAGTGATTTTGCCGCTTTTTCAAACTCTTTAACCATCTTGCCGCGTGCTTTCTGCATCGCCGTATAGAGACCCTTGGCCAGACGTTCTGCCTTGCGTTGCTCGGCAGCAGCAGCTGTACGGGCCGCCTTGACCTCTTTCAGTTTGGCCTGGGCAGCAGCAAGACGCTCTTTAGCCTTTTCCTTGCTGACCTGGGTTTTCGCTTTGGCAACGGCAGCGCGTGCCTTGGTTACTCTTTCACCGGTGCTTTCCACTAGCTTGTCCTGGCGGTCTACAGCTTTTCCGGCTGAGTTCAATCTGCTCAGGGCGCGTTTATTGGAAGAGGATAAGGTGATTTCAGCCTGTAGAGCTTCGACAATAGTCTCCATTGAAACTACTTTTCTTTTTGCTCTACGACGCTTTTTCACGGTTTTCTTTAAGGCCATTGGTACTCCTTAGTGATTGAAGAAACATGCACAATATAGTTGCACTTTAATATAAGAACAACTCTTAAAGCCCTAATTATGTATAAAATCACTATTTTTTTTACTTTTTATCTCAATTTTATGCAATTAAATGGAAATGCAGATACAAGTTAAAAGCTTTCAGACATACTATAAGTTTGAGATGACACTGCGGTTAGAACAGTAAATCGTTTGATTTAGTATTTTCTTTAGAAAAAGTTTAAGTGAACTTTACCCCGATGGATTCAAACACCCGGTTATTTCGTTTTATTGTAAACCTCTTGCATAGAATGCAGCTATGCTCGTCAAAAAAGGCTTGATCCATGTTAGATAATGGAGTGACAAATCCACACACCCTGGCGGTCTTATCGCTCACCGTTGTTGCATTAATACTGTTCAGTCGTGAAAAGATCCCCTTAGAGACATCATCACTGTTGGTACTGACGCTGCTTGCAGTGGGATTCGAACTATTTCCCTATCAAGGTGTGGCTGGGAAGATCAGCGCTATCGATTTTTTCCGCGGTTTCGGTCATGAAGCTTTGATTGCGGTTTGTGCATTGATGGTGGCTGGTCATGGATTGGTGCGTTCCGGTGCGCTTGAGCCGGTGGGTAGAGTATTGGCGAGATTGTGGAGCGCCAGCCCGAGCCTGTCGTTTTTGGCAACCCTGCTGATTGCGGGAATACTCAGCGCATTCATCAACAATACACCGATCGTCATACTGCTGCTGCCGATTCTGGTCAGTGTGTCACTACAGACCAATTCCAATGCATCATCTCTGCTGATGCCGATGGGCTTTGCAACCCTGATCGGTGGTATGAGCACAACCATTGGGACTTCAACGAACTTGTTGGTGGTTGGTGTGGCTGCAGACCTGGGATTGCGTAAGATGGAAATGTTCGATTTCATTCTGCCCGCACTTATCGCCAATGCATTGGGACTGCTCTATCTCTGGCTCATCGCACCGCGAATACTGCCGAAACGCGAGCTGGTATTGGCGGATAGCTCGCCAAGGGTATTTACTGCCCAATTGGTCATCAAGGAAGATAGCACGGCGGCGGGTATGAAATTGTCGGAAGCGATAGCGCTTACCCACAATGTCATGAATGTAGACAGAGTTCGCCGCAGTGAGACAACTTACATAATGCCCCTGCCCGATGCGGTGATCTATCCGGGTGACAGGCTGCTGGTGCATGATACGCCCGCGCATCTGAAAGAGTTTGAGCAGCAGCTTGATGCAACCCTCTACTCCGCAGGCGACGAGGTTGATGAAGACCATCCGCTACAGGCCCATGACCAACAACTCGCGGAGGCGATTATATTTCGGGGATCACCGTTGCAGAACAGGACCCTGAATGAGGTTCGCTTTGCCGACAGCTATCAACTTGTCGTTTTGGCAATTCACCGAGCCAATGAGCGTATCAAGGCGTTGCCGCAAGGATTGGGGAATCTCAATCTGAGAATTGGCGATGTCTTGCTGGTACAGGGTAAAAGAAGCCATATCAACGAATTGAAACAGCAGTCTATCGTGATGGTGCTCGATTCCACCACCGACCTGCCCCATACCAGGAAGGCGCCCTATTCGCTGTTGATAATGTTGGGCGTTATCCTGTTGGCCGCATTCGGTATCCTGCCCATCGCGGTAAGCGCGATTGGCGGGGTATTGCTGATGCTGTTCTGCGGATGCCTCTCCTGGCGTGATGTCGGTCGTGCACTGAACGCACAGGTGATCCTGATCATCGTTGCAAGTCTGGCGCTGGGTAACGCCTTGCTGATGACCGGTGGCAGTGATTTTCTGGCGCACCTGTTTCTCAATGCCACCCAAGGCGCCTCATCAACTGTGGTATTGAGCAGCCTGATCCTGGTGATGGCGTTATTAACGAATGTGGTATCCAATAACGCAGCGGCGGTTATCGGCACACCCATTGCCATCAGCATTGCGCATTCCCTGCAACTGCCGGCGGAGCCTTTCGTGCTGGCGGTGCTGTTCGGTGCGAATATGAGCTATGCCACGCCAATGGCCTACCAGACTAACCTGTTGGTCATGAGTGCGGGAAACTACAAATTTTCCGACTTTGCCCGTGTGGGATTGCCACTCATTGTCGTCATGTGGTTCGCCTACAGCTGGTTGCTACCCACCCTGTACCAGATTTGAGACGTCCCAATCCTACTCGCTAATCCCGGGGTGAATAGCGATAATGGCCGGTAATCGGATAGTCAAATAGCATATCCTCCAGCTTTGGGCCTGAACCGATGTTGTGGATGATGAGAGGCGACCCTGTCCGTTGATCGATCTTATCGCTGACAATACCGATATGAGGCAGGTTGCCAGGCAGCATCCAGGTAACTATTTCACCTGGTTTGTAGTCACTCCCATGGTGGGATACGGGCAGGCTTTTTCCCTGACGTGTGAAAAAACGTTGTAGATTCGGCACGCGCCGATGATCGATGTTTTTGTCGGTTTGTGTCAGGCCCCATATCCGCCGTGAGGGGTAGAGATCAAAATGGGATGCCATATCCTCATGAACCAGTTGTTGCAGATCAACACCAAGTGCGCGATAAGAACGGATCAATACATCGGTACAGACACCAGCATTATTCGGTATATCGCCATTAGGATATGCGATTGGTATGTAAGAGCCGTCGTATCTGACAGCATGTTTAGTGCGTTCCATTGCCGCAGTTACGAGTCTATCCTCGAACTGTCCCGCCAGGCAGCAGACAGGCAACTGCAGCATTATTACGGTAAATAGTGTTCTCAGCATGAAGTTAGGATATCAAATAGCCTGTTTAAGGCACACTATTTATCGAGCCTGTATTCACTATGGATGATGACTGACCAAACCGCTTAATCACACGGTTGTTACATTCAGGAAAGGCTTGTTCAGCGACGAGATGAATCGATTTGTTCAATTCAGGGTAGGCAGGAGTCGAATGACACGATTGCGAACATACCCAATCAGGTTGCGCCGTTGCAGAAGCACTTTGCATGGATGCAGATATGGCTGCATCGGAAAACAGGCTGATATGAATCCGCCTGTAATCCGATGGATCGGGAAGATAGCTATTTCTTGATCAATCCAACGATAAACAGCAATATTGCAGCACCTGCAACCGCAGTAATCAATGATCCGATCAGCCCGTTAACAGAAAGTCCAAGGAGTCCGAAAACCCAACCACCGATAAATGCCCCAATCACGCCAACAATAATATTGCCGAGCAGACCGAAACCGCCGCCTTTCATAATGGTGCCTGCCAGCCAACCCGCAACCGCACCGATTGCCAGAAAAATTAACAGAGAAGTTAAATCCATTATGGGCTCCTTATAATAAAAAAATATTGTGTTTGGCCAAGTCAGCCGCTTTGTATTACGCGCCAGCCACGTTTGTTTTTTATAGTAAACTCATACACCGTCGCTCGCAGCCGATTCAACCAGAACAGGCAACTGGCAAATGAAAAACAGTACGTCTAAACCCAGTCAATTAGGTTCGTAAACATGTTTCTGTAACGCAATGTTATTGTTGAAACAATTCACGATTGTGTACATAAAAGTGCAAAACACTTAGCTGGTTAACGCATGCAAGGAGTCTAGCAATTAAGGATACTGTCAAGTAGATGTGAAATGATAACTATTGTGAAAACAGGGGTGATTTCACCTGTCACCCACCACAACCGCCACAACCACTACCTGAGTTTCTTCCCCCTCCGGAGCCAAGCCATTTCAAGACTCGATAGAGGATGTAGATACCAAATGCCAGCTTCAGCCAAAACCAGATATCGGTAGCGGAAAGGTCATAGCCGCAAGAGATGAGAAAAAAGGGCAGTGAGGCAATGAGTGTGATGTTGGCGACAAGCGGAGAAGGCCTGGGTATGAGTAACCGTCTTTCAGTATTGACCCGAACGAGCGATTCGACAGCAGCGAAGCGTCTGTCGACCGATGGAGTGACTTCGCTTTTCGAGATGGCGGACTATCCTTTAGCATATTGCTCTCTTTTCGAAGTCGGCCTTGGCCCCATGGTTACTTGGCCAGCGGGGAATCGTCAAATCCGTTAGTGCATTGATATGAGCGACAAAAAAGTAAGCGAGATCATCAAATTTTGGTTTTCCGGCCGGGTTGAACCGCTACGCTTCAATTCAACAGCGGAATTCGATCAGGAGATCAGGGATCGCTATTTGAAACTCTGGCACCGAGGGCGTAAGGGCGAGTTGGATCATTGGAAAGGAACAAAAGAGGGTTGCCTTGCGTTGGTCATCCTTCTCGATCAATTTCCCTTGAATATGTTTCGCCACCAGTCTGAAGCCTTTTCCACGGAACAGCAGTCCCGTGACGTGGCCGGTTTTGCCATCGATGTCGGATTCGACAAGCAGATGCCTGGTGAATGGCAGGCTTTTCTCTATCTGCCGTTCATGCACAGCGAGTCCCTCGCAGACCAGGATAGATCGGTTTCGCTGTTCGAATCAGCGGGCCTGCATGAGAATCTCAAATGGGCCGAACACCATCGAGCTCTGATAAGGCGATTCGGCCGCTTTCCCCACAGAAATGCGGTATTTGGCCGTGAGAGCACAGCAGACGAACTGGCCTATCTGAATTCAAATCAAGCGTTTACCGGATAGCGTGTTGTCGGTTATGGAAAAAAATATTTAGCCGCGAATGGAAGCTATTCACCGCGAATTTACGCAAAAGATATTATGATCGCTTGATTCGCCATAAAAATAACCGTTCAACCCTCCGCACTTATCAGACAGGTCCTAGGCTGCTTAGGCCAGAGGAATTGATTTCGATTGATCACGTTTAATCAGCCACGAACCACCCGTCCTTGTATGTGAATATTTGCAGTGATTAGCGTCTATTCGCGGCTTGTTATTTTCCGCCATTGCCAAGCCAGCAGCTAGCGCCCCAAAGATTTCATAACCCTTGCCGGCACTGCTGCGAAATGGTCGATCTCCATGGTGAATGAACCGCGGCCGTGGGTTGCGGAGCGCAGTTCGGTCGCGTAACCGAACATCTCGGAAAGGGGTACCTGGTTACGAATCGCCTTGATCTGGCCCGGCCGGTCAGAGACGCCGTCGATCTCGGCGCGCCGATTGGCCAATTGCGCCAGCACATCGCCCAGGTGTTCTTCGGGGGTGATGACCTCACATCGAACAATCGGCTCGAGCAATACCGGCACGCCTTTCTCCAGGCCGCTGCGCAGTGCCATGCCTGCCGCTATTTGGTAGGCCATAGGATTGGAGTCCACGCTGTGTTCGGAACCGTCAGTCAGGGCTACTTTGATATCGGTAACGGGATAGCCGCCGATGACTCCGCTCCGGGCCGCCTCACGGATGCCGCTCTCCACAGCCGGGATATAAGCGGCGGGAATTGCGCCACCGCTGATCCGGTTTTCAAATAGCAGCCCTGAACCCGTCACCCCCGGTGTTATCTCGATGACCACATGGCCGTATTGTCCATGGCCTCCTGTCTGTCTGACAAAGCGGCCTTCTACCCCCGTAGCGGTTTGGGTGATGGTCTCTTTATAGGCCACCTTGGGATTGCCGGTGCGGACATTGACGCCTTGCTCGCGTTGCAGCCTGTCCAGCAGTACCTCCAGGTGAAGCTCGCCCATGCCGGAGAGGATCGTCTGTCCGGTCTCTTCATCGGTTTCGGCCTTGAAGGTGGGGTCATCTTCCGCAAGGTGGTGCAGGGCATCAGCCAGACGTTCATTATCCTGTGCTGTAATCGGCGCCACCGTGATCTTGATGACAGGATCGGGAAAACTGATCGATTCGAGTAACAATGGATGTTTTGGGTCGCATAGAGTATCGCCGGTGACTGCCTCCTTCATACCCAACAGGGCGGCAATGTCTCCGGCATGGATGACTTCGATATCCTCCCGATGCTCGGCATACATCCGTTCCAGCCGTCCAACCCGTTGGTTGCGTTTGTGGCGCGGGTTGAGCACCATGGCACCCGTTTGCAAACTGCCGGAGTAGACGCGGACATAGCAGAGACGGCCGGCATAGGGATCGGTGACGGTCTTGAACAGGAGTGCGCAGAGGGGGCTGTCATTGCTCGGAGCGCGTATGATCGCTTCACCCTTCACCGGGTGAACGCCCTGGATTTCACCGATATCGAGGGGGGAAGGCAGATAGCGGATCAGTGCGTCGAGCAGAGGTTGAACACCCCGGTTTCTCAGTGCACTGCCGCAAAGGACAGGCACGATTGCATTTTCCAGCGTGGCGCGACGCAGGGCGTCGTGGATCATCTCTTCATCGGTCTCACCGCCTTCCAACCAGATCGTCAGCAGCGTGTCGTCCTGTTCAGCGAGTTGCTCGATCATTGTTGCACGGGCAGATTCCGCATCAGCCAGGTGTTGTGCCGGTATCTCTTCGTACTCCCTATGTGCACCCAGATCATCGTGCCAACGGATGAGTTGCATGCTGATCAGGTCTATCACACCTTCGAAACCCGCTTCCACGCCCAGGGGTAGTTGCAGGGGGATCGGGTTGGCGCCGAGCTGCTCACGAATGGTATTGACCGCATGCTTGAAGTCGGCGCCGATGCGATCCATTTTATTGATAAAACAGAGGCGGGGAACGCGATAACGGTCAGCCTGCCGCCAAACCGTTTCGCTTTGAGGTTCCACGCCCTGGGAGGCATCAAACACCACCACAGCCCCATCCAGTACCCGTAAAGCCCGCTGCACCTCTGCGGTAAAGTCGATATGCCCGGGTGTATCGATAAGGTTGATTTGATGATCATTCCAAAATGCGGAGACGGCTGCATCCACAATGGTAATTCCACGCTCGCGCTCCTGATCCATCCAATCGGTGACAGTGGTGCCGCTGTCCACCGAGCCCAACTGATGGGTACGACCCGCATAATAGAGTATGCGTTCCGTAGTGGTGGTCTTGCCTGCGTCTATATGGGCGATCAAACCGATATTGCGTAAACGCTCAATGGGGACAGCTTTGGCGGTCATAGGTTAGTGTCTTATTGTTGTATCAAAGTGGATTTCATCAAACTCAACTCATTTTAGTCTACCCGAGCGTGTTGCGGTAATGGATGGGGGTTAAGCAGGCCCTAGAGAACACGAATGAGAAAGTACTTGATATCCGGGCGATTGGCTCGGTTTTGATAGTCTCAACAATATCTCATGATATGGAGCGACAAAAAGATTCGCGTAAATTTGCGGTAACTGGCGTTCATGCAATCGTTGGGACAACCGGAGACCTTGAACTTGTATGGCAGGGCGGGGCGGTGCATCTCGTCAAGAAAGTTATTGACCAGGCCAGAGTCCCACTTCTCCCAACTGTTCGCAAGCTGCCGCAGGCAATCGGTGGTGTAGTAGTTGCCCGCGGGCGGTTGAACCCGCAGGGTGTGGAACTCCTTCGATTTCGGGATCAGGTGGCCGATTTCGGAAAAGCGCGGGATGATCACGCAAGCGCTTTATACCGGTGATGAAACTGGGCCACTCGCCACCCTCCAACTGGTCGGGCATCGGTGTCTGGTGCTTTTTTCAAATCGGCTCACCCAATCGAATAACTGATAACAAAAATATAAATAATAATCATCCTTATTCTTATAAAGTTGGTTGATTAAAACAGTATGTTTATATCACCAAAGGAATAGTGCGGGTTGATATCCATTAAGGATTTCCCTATATTTTTCAATTAACTGTAGAAAACACTTCAGATGATCATATAACAGCCGCAACAAGATGGTGGGATTCGGCCGCATATATGTACTGCTATGAGGCATCTATGCTGGTCATGCATAGTGCTATCTGAGTTGGTTTTTATAAATAGTGATCAGGGTAATTAAAGATGACTGCCACTGGGGACTCACATAATAGGTATCTGCAGCAACAGCTCCCTGAGATCCTCGCCAATATCGAGGTGAATTGGCCGGTGCTGCCCTCGGGAATGTGGAACGCATCGGGGGTGAGATCGGTGTTGCGCCATCTCAATGAAATGACAAGAAAGAGCCGCCAGGCGGGCCTGGTCAATGTCAATAAAATTACCCAGGCCATCGATCAGGCGATCAACGAAATATTTCAGGAAGATGCGCAACCCGATGCAGAAGAGATAGATCGCCTCAATCAACATCTCGAAGCGCTGAAGGTTGCCGTAACCGCTTCCCAGGCGCCCGACGGCGTCGAGACGGCAATGCAGTCATACTATCAAGTGATCTATCTGAATCATGAGGATAGTGTCAAGGATCAAATCACCGCGGCCATACAGAAGAATGGATGGCGTGTCTTAAACGTCCACAGCGTTGAAGATCTGCGCGTGGCAATGGCTGATGAGAAGGCGAAGTCCGTGCTTGTCGACACAGAGCACCTACAGCACATGGGTGAGGTGAATCAACTTCTCGATGAGTTGCGTTCGCAAAAGAAAAAGCGGCCCGAACTGATCTTTCTCTCGGATCGGTGTGATATTGAGATTCGTCTTGAGGCCCTGCGATCTGGTGCTACCCATTGTTTCTCGAAACCGATCAACATCACCGATCTGATGTTGAATCTCAAGCAGATCATCTCTCCTGATGTGAAACCCCGTAATCGGGTATTGGTGGTCGAGGATGATGAATCCCAGGCGAAATTCGCCAGTACACTGTTACGCAAAGGCGGTTTGGAAACCCTGGCGATTACCGATCCGCTGGGTGTGATGGAAGCAGTGGAGCAGTTTCAACCGGATCTTATCCTTATGGATCTCTACATGCCGGGTGCGAACGGGATTGAGTTGACCCAGGTGATACGCGAGAGGCGTGAGTCGTTGACAATACCCATCGTCTTTCTCTCCGGAGAAGATGACTTGGAAAAGAAGTTGCTTGCTCTTCATTCGGGTGCTGATGACTTTCTGATCAAGCCGGTCAGACCGCAGCATCTGCTGGCTACCGTTAAAACACGCATCAGCAGAGCCAAAGAGATTTTCACGGCAGGCCGAAAGGGACACATCGATCACTCCACGGGATTGCGCAACAGGAGGGAGTTGTTGCAGCAGATCGATCTCAGCAACCAAGTGATGCAAAAGGGAGAGATGGCCGGTGCACTGTTTTCCATAACCCTTGCCGACCGGGAACAACACCTCAGCAGTGATGAGAGTGAGGCGATCAACAACCTTGTGCTTGATGTCGCAGACCTGGCCGGCGCACTGTTCGGTAAACGGGACATTATCGCCAGAACCGCGGGGCAAAGTCTGGGTATTCTGATTCATCGCAAAACAGAAACGGAGATCGAAGAGATCGGTTCGGCGCTCTCTGAGCAGCTCAGTGAAGCCCTCGCCGACGATCCGGTATCAGGCGGCAGTCATCGTTTCGGTGTCGGCCTGGAACTGATCGATGCAAAACAGCTGGACGCCTATCTTCATCTTACCAGGGGAGAGGCGGCGTCTCTGCAGGCCTATCGCGAGGAGCATGACGGATATCTGCGCTATCATGAGCAGACCGCCGGTGAAGAATCCGGTGAACAGGTCGCCGATGAGTTCCAGAAGCAACAGTTTCTCAATGCCCTGAAGGCGGGTCTGATAGAGTTCCATGAGCATAAATTCAGCGCATCCCACGATATAGGCAAGGAGATCAGTGAACAGATACCGGTGCCTGCGCCGGCGACCGATATCGTTTTGATCTCGGATGATATCTATCTGACCGCCGAACGTCATGGGGCGAGTAATCTGCTCGACAAATATATTTGTCATAATGCGATAAAAATGCTTGGGCAAGCTGCACTTCATGGTAATGCAAATCAATTGCTCATTCGCTTGTCCGCCCATGCGGCCGGTGACGAAACTGTTCTCGAATTTTTAAGGTCGGAATTGCGCAATATGCAGTTGATAGGCACCGGCTTGATCATAGAGTTCAATCTCCCCTCACTGGCTTCAAACCTTAAGCAGGCGCGTCACTTTCTCGGTGAAATCTCGGCGATGGGGATCACCACGTTGCTTGGTAATTTCGCCTGTAATGAGACCGCCTACAAAGTTTTGGCCTACCTGAAAGCCGATGGAATACGGCCGCATATCTCCCTGATGCAGACGAACCATGAAAAGGTTCATGAGATCGCCACTCAAGTACACTCGCTGCAAGCAAAGATCATTCTGCCCAGGGTGGAGAAATTCGGTCAGATCAGTTTGCATTGGTCCGAGGCGGCGGATTATGTTCAGGCCGATTATGATGATTGATAACGTTGTTCTGAAAAAGCACGCAACCCTCTTAACATCAACTATCTGAGAGTGTCTGTTGTAATGGAGTGTATGCTGTTGCAGTCTGGTCAGTGGCGCTCGTCAATCAACTTCACCCTGGTCTCTGCAGATCCCTTATCAATCTCCAGCACAAGTTCACAATATTCCGTTTGCGTATCCAGCGGCGTAGGATCGTCGGCACAGCTGCAGCCGGCGATGATGCCGGCATAGATGATCGAGACCCTGCAGCGAATGAACGCTGTTTCTTCCTCACTATCGATGACGATTGCACCGAAGGGTTCCGAGCTGACCATGCTGCTGAGGCTCAAGCCTTGTTGCAGGGGAAGTCGATCCGCTTCGATCGCTTCCAGTTCATCCTTGAGGACCTGATCGAATCCGGGACTGTTCCAGGCATCCCTGGCTTTGGGGAGGTGAATCATCTCTGCTCCATGGCTGGTTTAACGTCAGATTCTACCGTATTCTGTTCGATCAGGATTATGCCGGAAGGTTTCTACCCATATCTATAGCCATGACAGAGCAACAGGTTCCCACTGCACAAAAGCGCATATTACGTCTGCTGCTGTTGGTGGCGTTACTGTTTCTTTTGCTGCTGGCGCTGTTGATCATGCTGCAGCTAACCGAATCGGCGCTCAGTGTCTGGCAGATACTCGATCAACTCTCCCCCGCCTTGTTGGTGGTCTACGCCATCGGCCTGTTCGGTTTCGCGCTACTGGTCTCGATCCTGAGTTGGCTGCTTCTGCGACCGGCAAAGCGCAAGCCTGCAGAGCAAGTGCTGGGGGCTTCACTGCCGCAGGACAGGGAGACTTTTAGCGAAGCGCTGCAGCAGGCGGATACCCAGGGGATCGATACGGCCGGGGCGCGTCAAGAGTTGCGGGAGCTTGACCGACGGGTGGCGCAAATGACGCTCTATGTGGTTTTTTTCGGTGCCGTATCCGCGGGCAAGAGTGCGCTTATCAAGGCAATTGCAGGTGCCGAGGATATTGAAGTCGACCCTCGCGCCGGCACTACCCGGCGTGTCACCCACTATCGCTATGCCGATGGCGCAGGTGTCGCTCTGCATCTGACCGATGCGCCGGGTATCCTCGACACCGATCCTGAGCATGTGCAGATGGCCCGCGAGGAGGCCAGGCGCGCCCATCTGGTGATCTATGTCTGTGACGGGGAGCTGACCCGTGATCAACATCGTGAGCTGGAGGCACTCAAGGCCCTCGAACGGCCACTGATCGTGGCCTTGAACAAACAGGACCGCTATAGCGAGGAGGATCTCAAGGCTATTCTCGCCAGGCTTCGAGAACGGTTGCCGGAGATTGAAGTCATACCGGTTCAGGCGGGGGGCAAAGAGCAGGTCACGCATATCGACGATTCCGGCAAGGAGCGGCGCGAGCTGCGTGACAGGGCAGCAAAGATCGGGGAATTGACGAGTGCGATCAAGCTTCGAATCGAAAGCGAGGGGGAGCGGCTCGATGCACGGCGGGATGAGAGTCTGGTGCGGTTGGGCGCCGAGAAGCTTCATCTGGCGACTCAGACCCATCGTCGTCAGGAAGGCGAGAAGCTGGTGCGACAGTACACCGGTAAGGCGATGGTGGGCGCCATGGCGGCGATCAGTCCCGGTACCGATGTCCTGATACAGGGCTATCTGGGGGTGCAGATGGTGAAGGCCCTCACCTCCCTGTATGAGGTGAAGGCCCGCGAGGTCGACGTTGAACACTTTATCGACCTGGCCAGTCAGAATGTGGGCAAACGCATGACCTTGCTGTTGGCCGTGACCGGCAATGTATTGAAGGCGTTTCCCGGTGTGGGAACAGTGACGGGAGGTATGATTCATGCAGTTGCCTATGGCTTGATTTTCGAAGGCTTGGGCAGGGCCGTGGTAAAGACCCTGCAGGAGAGTGGAACGCTCAAGACCGTTGAGGCGTTGGACTATTTCGAGGAGGCGCTGAGTGGAGATCTGGAAAGCCGTGCAAAATATTTTGCCCGGCTGGCTGTGGAAGAGTTCAGAAAAGAAGAGTGAACCCGGTAAAGGGGAGCATGACGAAGACCATCTCCATCTGGCGAGGGAGAACCTGCGCGAGCTGCTCGAAGATGAGCGCCTGCCGAATAGTGTCCGTGACAGTCTGAAAGACGACTTCATGCAGGTCGAGGCGATGCTCGACAAGCTGGAGCATGGCCATCTGCATATTGCGGTCTTCGGTCGGGTCAGTGTCGGCAAGTCGGCACTGCTGAATGCCCTGCTGGGGGAGGAGCGGTTTACCGTCAGTGCTCTGCATGGTGAGACACGTCACAGCGATATGGCGCCCTGGCAGGAGGTTGAGGCCGGTGGGGTCTTTCTGATCGATACCCCCGGGATCAACGAGATCAGTGGCGAGGAGCGCGAGCGGATGGCGGAGGATGTGGCGGGCCGCGCCGATCTGGTGCTGTTCGTATTGGATGGCGACCTGACACAAACCGAGTTGCAGGCCATTCGATCCCTGCATCAGCGTAATCGTCCGATCCTTGTGGTGCTCAACAAGTCTGATCGCTATACCACTGAAGAGCTGGAGCTTCTGCTCTCCAGCCTGCAGGAAAAGCTATTGGATGTGGTCGCTGCTCCCTATATCGTGCCTGCCGCGGCACAACCCGCAGAGCGGATATATCTGCAATTGGACGAGCAGGGTCGAGAGCGAGAGATCCGTAAACGCCCGCTGCCCGATGTGACACGGCTGGCCGGCAGTCTCTGGCAGCTGGTCGAGCGGGAGGGAATGGTGCTCTCCGCCCTGAATGCCAGCCTGTTCGCCGGTGAACTCAGCGATGAGGTCGCAGGCCGTATCGTGAAGGTGCGCCAGGATGTGGCAGAGCGGGTGATACGGGGCTACTGTCTCGGCAAGGGGGTGGCGGTAGCGCTGAATCCGATACCGGTGGCCGATCTGGTGGCGGCCCTGGCTCTGGACGCCTCAATGGTCATGCACCTGGCCCGCGTCTATGGGATGTCGGTTTCCAGGGGAGAGGCGGGGGAGCTGATAAAAACCATCGGTGCCCAGATGGCGCTGCTGATGGCCACCGTGTGGACGGTGAATGTGGCCGCCAGCGCCCTCAAGGCGGGCAGTGCCGGCCTCTCGACCCTGGTTACTGCGGCGGCCCAGGGGGCGATGGGATACTACACCACCTATATCGTCGGAAAGGCAACCCAACGCTACTTTGCCCAGGGGCGCTCCTGGGGGAGCGGTGGGCCGAAGACGATTGTGCAACAGATCCTGGAGTCGGTGGATAAAGACTCCATCCTGCAACAGGCGAAAGAAGACATACGACAGAGATTGCGGGCCTAGACGGAATATTATACCCGCCGGAATATCTGCATATGGAAGTTGCGGACATTAGCGGTGACTGGCGCCCCTTTGCGGCTACATTGAGCTTCAGTAGTTGACCTCGACCGCTGCGCAGAGATAGCGCATCAGCGCATCGGTCTGCTTGAAACCCCGGGTAACGAAATTACAGAAAGACGGTTTGTCGATCTCATCACCGTCAAATGCCTTGAGCGCGATGAAGTCTTTACGTTTCAGGTCTTCAACCAGGGGATGGTCGGCAGGGTAGCCTCTCGGTGGCCTGATCAAGGTGTCACCCACGAGTTGAAAGTGCTTGCGGAATGGTTTCTCACTTAGTGCCGCCTGCCAGGCGGCAGGATTGTCAGTAATAAAGTTTCTGATTTTTCCCAGCGTCTTGGGATCGGGGCGCCATATGCCTGCGCCAAGAAAACAGTTGCCTGGTTCTATATGAAGATAGAAACCCGGAGCATGCACGTCCTTACCCAGGCTATGTCTGAATTGAATGCCGATATTGGTTTTATAGGGCGTCTTGTCCTTGGAGAAGCGGGTATCACGATAGACACGCATCAAAGAACCACCGGTTTTTTTAGCAATGGCGCGAAACTGGTTTGAGATGCCATTCAGTTTTGGCGCCATCTCTTCAATAAATGCGAGTGCCGGTTCCCTGACAGCAGATTCATATTGCTGTTTGTTGTCAGCGAACCATGCGCGATCGTTATTCTGTGCCAGTGCTTCAAGAAAGGGGAGTGTCTGTGGCGGGAAACCCTTGAACCTATTCATACACAGATGGGTTTAAATGCCGTATTTGCTGTGTATGGCGTGCCTTACCGGACAGGTGCAGACGATCTCCTTGCCCAGCCGGGAACTGTAGGGGCAGTCACTGCCCTTGCCGCAAATCATTCTTGACGTGTTATCGGCGGTTAAGCTGATGCCACACAACGTATAGTCGCTATCTGTGAGACAGGCGTGTTGCTTACTGCACTTTTTTGCCTCTAACAGGGTTTCCAGCTGAATATTCAATCGTCTGGGATTTTGCATCGGACTAGAGTATCCCAACCTACTCACGAAACGCCAGCGCTGCCGGCCAGTCGCGGCATTCCGTTTTAGATAGTTGGCCCCGGAACGCTAGATTCCACCGATCAGTGATGCATGCACACCACTTTGCTGGAAGTGAGAGAGCAGGTCTCTGGAATGGATAGTCTGCGGATCATAGTCAACCACCATCAGGTGAGGTGTCTTGATATGAGTGCATGCGCTCACGATTCCCCTCACTCCGGAGAGGCTTTTTTCTATATGATGTATCTGATCATGAGACAGGTCTTCATTAATATGAACAACAGCATTGGCATCGAAACGGATCATCTTCTCCTCCCACCTTGTGTTTCTGTTAAGTTTGAAATTAGCGCAGATGACTGGGAATACAATGTGGGGATACCCCATCAATATGTAGGGTTAAATCCCCGTTTATTAGAGTTGGATAGTCGGTTAATCCGGTGTATCCCCGTGAGCAGTCGGTTAAAGTAAGGTTGCATGAGATAATGAATTGTCGAAATAAAACGAATTAGCGGGCAAAATTAATGCTGTAATCGCTGGCTTTATCATTCACTCATGTAGAATAACTGCATAACGCTCATTCCGCCTTGCGGGAAAAAACAGTCCCCGCAGGGCTGATTGGATGAGTGTCAACAGGCTCTGGTGACGAGGTTCTATGCATCTCGATACATTTCTGTTTTCAGCTTTATTATTGTTGATCGCAACATCGGTTGCCGTAGCCTTGTTCAAGCATTTGGGGTTGGGGTCTGTTTTGGGATTGCTCGTGGCCGGTATAGTTGTCGGTCCCTATTCTCCCGGTCCCTATGTGACGGAACATGTCGAGGATGTCAGGCATTTCACCGAACTGGGCGTGGTACTGCTGCTGTTCATCATCGGCCTGGAGATGAGACCGCGGCGCTTGTGGGCCATGCGCCGGGAGGTTTTCGGCCTGGGGCTGCTGCAGATTATCCTGACAGGCCTGATTTTGGCGCTCTATTTTTTCTATCAATGGCAATCCTCCTGGTTACTCTCCCTGTTGATAGGGCTTACCTTTGCGCTATCGTCGACTGCCTTTGTGATCCAGATCCTGCAGGAGCGGGGCGAGATCGCCAGCCGGCACGGCATGACCGCCTTTTCAATCCTGTTGATGCAGGATCTGGCTATAGTGCCGCTGTTGGCGCTGGTGCCCATCTTTTCCGAGACGGGGGGTGTCTCCGCCGAAATCCCTGCCTGGCAACAGTTGATGATCGAGATCGGCATGATTGCCATGGTGGTGGTTGTAGGTCGTTATGTGCTGCCATCTGTACTCAACCAGTTGGCGAAACAGGGCAATAGGGAAGGATTCCTCTTGGTCGTCATGCTGGCGGTCTTTCTGGCTGCCTGGGTCATGGATCAGGTGGGTCTCTCCATGGCCCTGGGCGCCTTCGTCATGGGGATGTTGCTATCGGGGTCGAGTTATCGTTTGCAGATACAGGCATTCGTTGAACCTTATAAAGGTTTGTTGATGAGTCTGTTTTTTGTCGCCGTGGGAATGTCGATCGACTTCAATGCCATCTCGCAAGAGTTGGCGGTCTTTGTTCAACATATTCTGGTCATAGTATCGATCAAGCTGCTTGTACTGTTTCTGCTTGCCCTTGGCTTCGGCTATTCCAAGCAGATAGCGATACGGGTCAGTTTTTTTCTCGCGCAAGGGGGTGAGTTCGGTTTTGTTCTGTTTGCGGCGGCAAAAGCGTTGAATGTGATCGATGAGGGCACCTTCGTAATTGCTGTGGGTGTGATTTCAGTCAGTATGTTGCTGACCCCGATACTGATACGAGTCAGCGATCGATTGGCGCAGCGAATGGATAGTGTCACGACCAAGACCGATCATCTTCGTTATCCATCGGATAAGGGGGTGGAGGGCCGGCGGGTGATTATCGGCGGCTACGGACGAGTGGGACATACGGTGGCGGTATTGCTGCATACCAGCGGTGTGCCGGTTGTCGTCTTCGATACCCGTCCCGACCGTGTCGCCCAGGGCAAGAAGGATGGCCTTCCGGTCTACTACGGAGATATCAGCGATCCCGATCTGCTCGACGCCGCCAATGTGGGGAGCGCCTCTTTGGTTGTTTTGACAATCGACAGCGGGACTCTTGCCTTACGTACCATCTCCCATGTGCGCAACACATATCCACACATCCCGATAGTCTCAAGGGCGCGCGACCTCGAGGCTTGCGGTCATCTGCGCAACGCAGGTGCAAGCCACGCCTTCCCTGAAGCGCTGGAGAGCAGTCTGCGTCTGGGCGCCATAGCATTGCAGATGGTTGATGTACCGAAGGATAATGTCGATATGCTGCTCCAGGGGGTGAGGCAGGACAACTATACCTTGGTGGTGTCGGAGGATGATAAGGTGCGGAAAAAATAGCGTTTTCTGAGTATTCGGGGAAATCACGAAGTTGATTGGACGTGTATACCAGGCCAATCAATCAGATAATCAGTTTATTGGGAAATAAACTTGATGCATTTTCTTGCTGTATTCACATAGTTTAACACTCGGGCGTTACAATTGAAATGTTTCTTGTTTAAGATGAAAGCTACCAGGACATATCCTGTGAAGCCAAGAGAGAAGAGGATTTATTCAGAAAAAGACTACAAGTTTGCCAGTCAAATCTGATATCAGGTAATTGCAGATAAGGTTATGCTGGTCTTATAAGTCGGGGAGAGACGAGATGCCAAAATTAACCAGCGGAATAACTCAGAAGGAACGGCTGAAAGTGATCCAGTCCATCGATATGATGAAGACGGCAAGAAATGATCATGAGAGGCAAATATTAAAGCGTTACAGGGATATGGTGGCCAGAGAGTTTTTTAACGTACGGGCGCCGACATTGGGCGGTGACTAGGGCCTGTTCAAGTCTCCTTGCAGCAGAGATGAAATCGTTCAGGTCGAGCTGATATCAGCCTGTGTCTCCGCAGGCGCTGACAACGCTTGACCATGTATAGCCTTGCTGTCCGGACCCATCAGATAGAGATAGTTGCTCATGATATGGCCGGGCTGCGGCAGGGTAGTGGGATCCTCCCCTGGATAGGCCCAGGCGCGCAATGAGGTCTGCGTCGGGCCGGGGGCAATGCTGTTGACGCGTATCTGACTGTTTTCCAGCTCCTCTGCAAGTGTCTGCATCAATCCTTCGACGGCGAACTTGGATACCCCGTAGGCACCCCAATAGGCCCTGCCTTTTCGACCCACCTGGTCGGATGTGAACAGGATGGAAGCGTCTTCCGCCTTACGCAGCAGAGGCAGGCAGGCCTGGGTCAGCAGAAAGGCCGCGTTCAGATTGACCTGGATGACACTGTTCCATGTCTCTGGATCGAAATCGTCGATCCGGCTCAACAGTGCAAGTTTGGCTGCATTGTGTAGCAGGCCATTCAGTTGACCGAACTCCTGATAGAGGCTCTCCCCCAGGGCATAGTAATCCTCTTTCGGCGCCTTCTCCAGATCGAAGGGAATCAGTGCCGGTGTGGGCCATCCGGCGGCATCGATCTGGTCGTAGGTCTCTTCCAGTCTGCGTTCGTTGCGTCCCAGCAGCACAATGGTCGCGCCATGTTCAGCGAATGTTTTAGCTGCTGCCTGACCGATACCGCTACCGGCGCCGGTTATCAGAATAATGCGCTCCTTGAGGAGGTTTTTATCAGGATTGTAGTCTTGCATGGGATGGTTGGCTCTTGTCCGGGCGTGCATTATAGCTGCCAGTGGTCTCAAGCGATATTGAAAATTCTCAACAAGCCCGCATTCACAGCCAGTCGAGTATCTCCAGCGGATGCTTGATCTGACCATCCGCCTGCCATGCAAGGGGATTGTCGCTTTCGTCCAGATAGCCGAACAGTGCGACCAGGGTCATGGTGCCTGCATTGCGGCCTGCCTCGATATCCCGTATAGCGTCACCGACATAGAGTGCCTGAGCCGGATCTATTCCCGTCTTTCGGCAGGCATATAGGATCGGTTCCGGATGTGGTTTTGCGTGGGAGGTGGTATCACCACTGACGATGGCACTGGCGCGCTGACTCAAGCCAAGTTGCTGCATCAAGGCATCTGTCAGCCAAGCGGGTTTGTTGGTGACAATGCCCCAGTAGATTCCACGTGCCTCGAGTTCGTCGATCAAACTCTCCATGCCGTCGAATGGTTTGGTGAATTCTGCAATATTCTCGGCATATGTATGCAGGAACTGCTGCTGCAGTTCAATGTAACCGGGATCCTCAGGTTCAATGTCAAATGCCGCCTTCAACATAGCCCGGCTGCCGTGAGATACGGCAGGGCGTACCTTTTCGAATGAAATCTCTTCCCGGCCAACCCGGGCAAGTAAACGATTCAACGCGAAATGGAGATCTGCGGCGGTGTCGGCGAAGGTGCCGTCAAGATCGAACAGGACACACTTGATTGTCATTGCATTCAACTACCAGTGGCCAGCATCCGGCTTGTCATCACGCTTCTCTGGTGGCGGCAACCAGATAATTGACATCCACATCACCGGTCAACTTGTAGATCTGAGTGAGGGGGTTGTAACCCATTCCGGTCATACCGTTGGTGGTCAGGCCGGCCTTCCGCAGCCAGCTATTGAGTTCGGAAGGACGGATGAATTTGGCATAATCGTGTGTCCCCTTGGGTAACAGTTTCAACAAATACTCGGCGCCCACGATGGCAAACAGATAGGATTTCGGGTTGCGATTGATGGTGGAGAAAAACAGCTTGCCCCCTGGCTTGACCAGTTGGGCGCAGGCCTTCACCACCGAGGCTGGATCGGGTACATGTTCCAGCATCTCCATGCAGGTGATTATATCGTAGTGTTCCGGCTGCTCTTCCGCCAGGCGCTCGACCGGGATGCGTTCGTAGTCGATCTCCAACCCGGACTCCAACAGATGCAGTCTGGCAACCTGTAGCGGGGCCTCGCCCATGTCGATGCCGGTCACCTGGGCGCCGCATGCAGCCATGCTTTCGGACAGGATTCCACCGCCGCAGCCTACATCGAGCACCTGCTTACCCTCTAAAGGGGCGAGGCGCCGGATATATTCCAGGCGTAGCGGATTGATCTCGTGCAGGGGTTTGAATTCACTGTTCGGATCCCACCAGCGGGATGCCAGTTCTTCAAACTTGCTGACCTCCGCATGGTCAACGTTGATCTGTTCAGTGCTCATGATATTTGCTGCAGAAACTCCTTAACCTTTAGGTTACACATCATGGCGTCCTTTTTCGAGCGATGGAGTATTAACTGTCGACATCCGATGCAAAAATGCGTTCCCGCCATTCGTCAGTGCGCGCCAGCAGTTGTTGCGTATCCAGGGTCGTCAGACTACCCGCGCTGACGACGGGTCGGCCCGCCACCCAAACATGGGTAACCTGCTCACGGCCGGCGGCATAGACCAGTTGAGAGATGGGGTGGTAGGTTGGCAGGGTATTTATCCGGTTCAGATCCACCGCCACTATGTCGGCCGACTTTCCGGGCTCGAGTGATCCTGTCTCTTGCTGCAGGCCAAGCGCCCGGGCACCATTGATGGTCGCCATCGAAAGCGCCTTGGCGGCGGGCAGCGTGCTGGCGTTATTCGCCACCCCCTTGGCCAGCAGGGCGGCGCTGCGCATCTCACTGAACATATCCAGATCGTTATTGCTGGCTGCGCCGTCAGTGCCCAGCGCCACGTTGATCCCCGCTTCCATCAGTTCAGCGACCGGGCAGAATCCGCTCGCCAGTTTCAGATTCGACTCGGGGCAGTGCACCACATGCCCGCCACTGGCCGCGAACAGCTCGATCTCATCACTTTCAAGATGGGTCATGTGCACCGCTGCCAGCGCAGGTGACAGCAGGTCCAGTTCGTTCAACCTGGCCAACGGCCGGGTGTCATGGTGTTGCAGGCCCTGCACGATTTCGTCATGGGTTTCGTGGACATGCATATGGATAGGTATCTCAAGCTCATCCGCCAGGATGCGGATTCGTTCCAATATCCCATTCCCGACAGAGTAGGGGGCATGGGGTGCGAATGCGGTATGAATGATGGGATTGGTGCGAAATTGATCGTGTACCTGCAGGCCTTTATGCAGGTAGTCGTCACCGTCACTGGCCCAGGCGGAGGGGAAATCTATGGCGATCAGGCCGAGTACTGCCCGGATACCCGCACTGTTCGCAACCCGTCCGGTAATATCGGGAAAAAAGTACATGTCGTTGAAGCAGGTGGTGCCGCCCAGGAGCATCTCTGCAATCGCCATTTGGCTGCCGTCATGGATGAACTCCTCACTGACCCATTTGGCCTCGGCGGGCCATATATGCTCGTTCAGCCAGGTCATCAGCGGCATGTCGTCGGCCAGTCCTCTGAGCAGGGCCATCGCCGCATGGGTATGGGTATTGATCAGACCGGGTATCACTGCATGCCCCGGCAGGTTGGTTTCCTGTGTCGACTGATATTGGGACGCAACCTGCTCGGTGGGCGATACGGCGGCTATGCGACCCCGCTTAACCACCAGTGTATGGTTGGTATACACCAGGTTTTCAGGGACCACGGGAATGATCCATTCGGCATGGATGAGTTGATCGACCTGTTCAGGCATCGTCTTATCTCTGTTATCAATGAATATTGTGAGACACTACACGTGCACCCGGAATAAATGCAACGACAGCTTAGCAGGCGATATCCCGAATTTTTTAACAAGCAACAGACTTTTCGCAGTGGCTGATTATGGATCTCTCCCAATACATTACTCAGGTAACGGCCGACGACGCGATCGTTTGGCGGGATGGACATCTGTTCCTGCTGGATCAGCGCAAGCTGCCCGGCGAGGTGACCTTCCTGGAATTGAACAACGCGGCCGAAACCGCCCGGGCGATTACAGATATGGTGGTGCGTGGTGCGCCGGCGATCGGCATCACCGCAGCATATGGTGTGGTTTTGGCCGGAGGCATGGCCTTCCAGTCATCCGCAGAGCATTGGAAGGGGGCTCTCAAAGCCGACCTTGAACGCCTTAAACGATCCCGTCCAACCGCGGTAAATCTCTTTTGGGCGCTGGGCAGGATGGAGGCGCTGATTAAGGGGCTGCCTGAAGCCGAAGACCCCGGGGAGGCCCTGTTGCAAGAGGCCTTGGCGATCCATAAAGAGGATATCGAGGCAAACCGGCATATGGGGGAGATGGGCGCCTCCCTGCTGGATCTCGATAGCGGTGTCATCACCCATTGCAACGCCGGTGCCCTCGCCACCGGTGGATATGGTACCGCGCTGGGGGTGATTCGATCCGCCCATAGGCGGGGACTGATTCGGCAGGTCTTCGCGGATGAGACCCGGCCCTGGCTGCAGGGAGCGCGCCTGACCGCCTGGGAGCTGTTGCAGGACGGTATACCTGTCACTCTCCTGGCCGATGGGGCGGCCGCTCATCGCATGGCCCAAGGGGGCGTCGACTGGATCATTGTGGGGTCGGACCGGATCGCGGCAAACGGTGACGTGGCGAACAAGATCGGTACATATAGCCTGGCGGTGGCAGCCAAGTATCATGGCGTCAAGGTGATGGTGGCTGCGCCTACCTCAACCATCGATATGGGCATCGCTTGTGGCGGCGAGATACCTATCGAGGTAAGGGGTGAGGATGAGTTGCTCTCCTGCGGGGGGCGTCAGATTGCCGCGAACGGTGCGGGGGTATGGAATCCGGTGTTCGATGTCACCCCGGCTGAATTGGTTGATGCGATTGTCACAGAAAGAGGCGTTGTCCTTTCGCCGAATGAGAAAAAGATAGAAAAAATGATGGTTAATACGCCTGAGAGCCTCTGAAAACGGATTTCAGGCGTTTTTTATACAGCACAGTGTAGGGGGGCTATGGTACAATGCGCTTTTTCTGACGCCCCACTGTGTTAGTGGGGGCGATCGCAATAGACAACGAGCCAGATGACCGAATTCGCCAAAGAAGTACTCCCAGTCAATCTCGAAGACGAGATGCGGCAATCCTACCTGGACTATGCCATGAGCGTAATCGTGGGCCGGGCACTGCCCGACGTGCGTGACGGACTCAAGCCTGTCCATCGCCGCGTGCTCTATGCGATGAATGAACTGGGTAATGATTGGAACAAGCCCTACAAGAAATCAGCGCGTATCGTGGGCGATGTGATCGGTAAATACCATCCCCATGGCGATACCGCCGTCTACGACACCATCGTCCGCATGGCCCAGCCATTTTCCATGCGCTATATGCTTGTCGATGGACAGGGAAATTTCGGATCGGTGGATGGGGACTCCCCCGCGGCGATGCGTTATACCGAAGTGCGTATGGCGCGCATCGCCCACACCATGCTGGACGACCTGGACAAAGAGACGGTCGACTTCGTTGCCAATTACGATGAAACGGAACGGGAACCGGCCGTTTTGCCGGCGCGGATTCCCAACCTGTTGGTCAATGGATCGGCCGGTATTGCGGTCGGTATGGCAACCAATGTGCCGCCGCACAATATTACCGAAGTAGTCGATGCCTGTATTGCGGTAATCGATGATCCGGAGATCTATATCGATCAGCTGATGTTCCATCTTCCAGGCCCCGATTTTCCCACTGCGGGCCTGATCAATGGTGCCAGCGGTATCAAGGAGGCCTATCATACCGGGCGTGGCAGGATCTATATGCGTGCCCGCACCGAGATAGAGACGGATGACAGCAACGGCAAGCAGACCATCATCGTCAATGAGCTGCCCTATCAGGTAAACAAGGCGCGCCTTATCGAAAAGATCGCCGAGTTGGTGAAGGAGAAACGGATCGAGGGTATCACCGAATTGCGTGACGAGTCGGACAAGGAGGGGATGCGCATCGTCATCGAACTGCGCCGGGGTGAGGTGGCGGAGGTGGTGCTCAACAATCTCTACCAACAGACTGCCATGCAGAGTGTGTTCGGCATCAACATGGTGGCACTGGTGGACGGTCGTCCACGGCTGCTCAATCTCAAACAACTGCTTGAGTTCTTCATCCGTCACCGCCGCGAAGTGGTGACCCGGCGCACCCTGTTCGAGCTGCGCAAAGCACGGGACAGGGCTCATGTGTTGGAAGGCCAGGCAGTGGCGCTGGCCAACATCGATGAAGTCATTCAATTGATAAAACAGGCGGCCAATCCGGCGGAGGCAAAGAGTGCGCTTCTGGCTCGTTACTGGCAATCGGAAACCGTTGAATCAATGCTTCAACGTGCGGGCGCCGCCAGTACCCGGCCTGAGGACCTGTCTGATCAGTTCGGTCTTACCGAGCAGGGATATCGTCTGACCGAAGTGCAGGCTCAGGCCATCCTCGATCTGCGACTGCACCGCTTAACGGGCCTTGAGCAGGATAAAATCATCAAGGAATACGAGGAGCTGCTGGATAAAATTGCCGATCTTCTCGATATTCTCGGCAGTCCCGACCGATTGATGCAGGTAATTCGGGAAGAGCTGCTTGAAATACGTGAACAGTATGGCGATGAGCGCCGTACCGAGATCATCGAAAACCGTCTCGACCTTACGCTCGAGGATCTGATCACCGAAGAGGATGTGGTGGTGACCCTCTCCCATGCGGGCTATGCAAAAGCACAGCCAGTCAGTATCTATCAGGCCCAGCGAAGGGGGGGTAAGGGTAAGATCGCCACCGCAACCAAGGATGAGGATTTCGTCGACAAGCTGTTCGTTGCCAGCACACACGATACCATTCTCTGTTTCTCCAACATGGGTAAGGTCTACTGGTTGAAGGTCTATGAACTGCCCCAGGCCGGGCGCAATGCCCGTGGCAAACCGATTGTCAACCTATTGCCGTTGGACGAGGAAGAGCAGATCAATGCCATCTTGCCGGTACGTGAATACGAGGCCAATCGTTACGTTTTCATGGCGACCAGCTCCGGCACTGTGAAAAAGACCTCGCTGGAGGCCTTCTCCAGGCCCAGGGCCAATGGCATCATTGCCGTCGACCTGCGCGACGGGGACAAGCTGGTCGGGGTTGCCATCACCGATGGTGAACAGGACATTCTCCTTTTCAGCAGCAGTGGTAAAGCGGTTCGATTCTCCGAATCCAAGGTCAGGGCGATGGGTAGGACCGCCTGTGGTGTCAGGGGTATCCGGTTGGAAGAGGAAAACCAGGTCGTCTCCCTGATCGTTGCCGCCGAAGGTGATGTATTGACCGTTACAGAAAACGGTTACGGCAAGCGAACGGCCATCGAGGAGTATCCGGTGCACGGCCGGGGAGGCCAGGGTGTCATTTCGATTCAGACCTCGGAGCGTAACGGTACTGTCGTCGGCGCCGTACAGGTGGTCGATGAAGACGAAGTAATGATGATTTCCGATGGTGGCACGCTGGTGCGGAATAGGGTCAGCGAAATATCACAGATGGGTCGTAATACCCAGGGTGTGATCATGATTCGTCTCAGCAGCGATGAACGCCTGATCGGGGTCGAGCGGGTAGAAAATCTCGACACCGATGGAGACGACGATGTGGATCCGGATCAAACCGATATGGACGATTGAACATCTCAAGCCTTCATCCTGAGAAGATATGTGCATGCTTCGCTTGTGCAGGGAAGAAACTCAATGCGGTTGAGTATGATTGTTTTCGGACTGTGTATTTCCCCGGCCAGTGCCTACAGAATATTTGATTGATAAAATTCCAAACTATACACCATATTGAGAGGCTATAGATGTCACGAGTCTTTAACTTTAGTGCCGGTCCCGCGATGTTACCGGAAGAGGTTCTGCAGCAGGCCAGGGAAGAGATGCTTGATTGGCGCGGCAGCGGGATGTCAGTTATGGAGATGAGCCACCGGGGTAAGGAGTTCATGTCCATTGCTGAGCAGGCGGAATCCGACTTGCGTGCCTTGTTGCAGATACCTGACAACTATAAAGTGATGTTCCTCCAGGGTGGTGCGTCGAGCCAGTTTGCCATGGTGCCGATGAATCTGACCCGGGAAAATACCAAAGTCGATTACATCAATACCGGTTCCTGGTCGAAAAAGGCGATTGCGGAAGCCAAGCGTTTTGCAACGGTAAATCTGGTAGCCAGTACGGAAGAGAGGAGGTTCACCACAACGCCTGGTCAGTCGGAACTCAACCTCGACCCTGGCGCCGCCTATGTGCACTACACGCCTAACGAGACCATCCAGGGGGTAGAGTTTCCCTATGTGCCGGAGACGGCTGATGTACCACTGGTTGCAGATTACTCCTCAACCATCCTGTCACGGCCGATCGATGTCCCGAAGTATGGAATTATCTATGCCGGTGCGCAGAAAAACATAGGGCCCGCCGGTTTGACCATTGCCATCGTGCGTGAGGACCTGATAGGAAATGCCGCCGATAATACACCGGCAATGTTTCAATATGCGACCCATAGCGACAATGCATCCATGTACAACACGCCACCGACCTATGGCTGGTACCTGGCAGGTTTGGTATTTAAATGGCTACAGGAAAAAGGTGGACTGGCCGGTATGGCTGTGATCAACCGGCGTAAGGCGGAGGCGCTCTACAATGCCATTGACGATTCCGATTTCTACGCCAATCCGGTATCACCCGACAGTCGATCCTGGATGAATGTTCCATTCACATTGGGCGATGCCGGACTGGATGGAAAATTTATCGAAGAGGCGGGAGCTGCCGGCCTCAAGACGCTCAAGGGCCATCGCTCCGTGGGTGGGATGCGCGCCAGTATCTATAACGCCATGCCCGAAGAGGGGGTTCAGGTGCTTATCGATTTCATGGCTGAGTTTGAACGGGTCAACGGATAACAACATGTACAAGATACTGACATTGAACAACATCTCAGTGGCTGGCCTTGATCGCCTGCCCCGTGATACTTATGAAGTCGCCTCCGAAATCACTCACCCGGATGCGATTCTGCTTCGTTCCCATAAAATGCATGGCATGGAAATCCCGGAAACGGTGAAGGCGATCGGACGGGCCGGTGCCGGTGTCAACAACATTCCGGTGGCAGAGATGACCGGGTTGGGGATTCCGGTTTTCAATGCGCCGGGCGCCAATGCCAATGCGGTCAAAGAGCTTGTGCTGGCCGGTGCGCTGCTGGCGGCTCGGAACCTGGGCCCGGCCTGGCGCTTCACTACAGGGTTGTCAGGGGATGACGGTGTTATCTCCAAGCAGGTGGAGTCGGGAAAGAAGAATTTCGTCGGCTTTGAACTGCCGGGACGTACCATGGGGGTCATCGGGCTTGGTGCAATCGGCGTCAAGGTTGCCAATGCCTGTCGTGCCTTGGGTATGAACGTGATCGGATATGATCCCACCATAACAGTTCAAAGCGCATGGAAACTCGCTTCGGAAGTGGAGCAGGCGTTGAGTGTGGATGATTTGCTCTCCAAATCGGACTTCGTGACTTTTCACGTGCCGTTGACGGATGCCACTGCACATATGATCAATGCCGAGCGGTTGAGGCTGATGAAGCCTGGATCGGTGCTGCTCAATTTTGCCCGTAACGGGATTGTAGATGATGAAGCCACAGTTGCCGCCCTGGATAGTGGACAACTCTATGCATACGTGTGCGACTTTCCCAGCAACCTGCTGAAGGATCATCCGAGAGTGATCACCTTGCCTCACTTGGGGGCCTCAACCAAGGAGGCGGAGGACAACTGCGCTATCATGGTGGCCGAGGAGGTTCGTGACTACCTGGAAAACGGCAATATCACCAATTCAGTCAATTTCCCCAGCATAAATCTGCCGAGAAACGGTGGTTTCCGTATCGCCGTCGTGAACAGCAATGTACCCAATATGGTGGGGCAGATCTCCACCGATCTGGCCAATGAGGGATTGAATATCCTGGATATGCTCAACAAGTCCAGGGACGATATCGCGGTCACCCTGTTGGACGTGGACAAGCGACCCAATGCTGAGCTGTTGCGGACGTTGGCTTCCATCGATGGTGTATTATCGGTACGCTCATTGTCAGGTGAAGAGTAGGGCCAAACCGGGCGCAGAGCCGATTGGATCAGTGTTAACAGGCCCTAGGACCAATCAATGAATGATGATGCGAAACTGAGTGACATCCGACAGCGAATTGATGAGATCGATCTGCAGCTGCAGCTGCTGATCAGTGAGCGGGCGGAAGCGGCCCAGGGGGTTGCGCGCATCAAATTGAATGAGGATCCGCAGACAGCTTTTTATCGTCCCGAACGTGAGGCTGAGGTATTACGGCGTATCAAGGATCGAAACCGGGGACCGCTGCAGGATGCGGAGATGGCAAGGCTGTTCCGGGAGATCATGTCGGCCTGTTTGGCTTTGGAACAGACCTTGAGTGTCGCCTTCCTTGGGCCGGATGGAACCTATACACAGGAAGCGGTGCTTAAGCATTTTGGCCATGCTGTTCATACCACAGCCATGGGCTCCATACCGGATACCTTTCGCGAGGTCGAAGCCGGTGCCTGCCAATACGGTGTAGTGCCGGTGGAAAACTCCACCGAGGGCGTGATCACCCACACCCTGGATACTTTCGTCAATTCGCCACTGCGGATCTGCGGTGAGGTTTCATTGCCGATCAATCACCAGCTGCTCAGCCGTGGGAACCCTGCGGAGCAGATCAAGGTGGTCTACTCCCATGCCCAATCCCTAGCCCAGTGTCGGGGATGGCTCGATCAGCACCTCCCCCATGTTGAACGTGTTGCTGTCGGCAGTAATGCAGAGGCTGCCAGGCTGGCAACCGAAATAGCCAATGCCGCCGCCATCGCGGGAGAGGCGGCCGGTGAGATCTACCAGCTTGGTGTTGTGGCATCGAACATTGAGGATGAACCCGGCAATACGACCCGTTTTCTGGTAATCGGCAAGCAGGATTCACCGCCCAGTGGAGAAGACAAAACCAGTATCATGTTCTCTACCCATAACAAGGCGGGCGGTCTGCATAGTATGCTTACGCCGTTTGCAGAACATGGAATCAGCATGACGCGCATCGAATCACGCCCATCCCGCAGGGGGCGCTGGGATTATCTTTTTTTCATCGATGTGGAGGGGCACAGAAGCGATGACAATCTCGCCACGGCCCTGTATGAGATTGAGCAGGCGGCCACCCAGTTCAAGGTCCTCGGGTCCTATCCCAAGGCAGTCATATAGCCGCTGATTCATCTTTTCGAGCAGCACGATGACACGTCTAACAAACCCCTTTATTGAGCTTGCCACACCGGGTATCGAGGCCTTGAAGCCCTATTTGCCCGGTAAACCGATATCTGAGTTAGAGCGCGAACTGGGTATCACTCACTCGATAAAACTGGCGTCCAACGAAAATCCCTTGGGTGTTAGCGAAAAGGTCATCGAGACTTTGAGCCGGTGTTTGCCTGAGTTATCCCGCTATCCCGATGGCGGGGGCTATCGACTGCGTCAGCGGCTTGCCGCAAAGCATGCCGTGGATCCTGCCTGCATTACCCTCGGCAACGGTTCCAATGATGTCCTGGATATGGTCGCGCGGGTGTTTCTATCGCCGGATGCCGAGTCTCTGTTTTCGCAATATGCCTTTGCTGTATACCCAATCAGCAGTCAGGCTGTCGGCGCCGTGTTGAGGGTTGCCCCTGCCAAGGCATATGGCCACGACCTTGATCGGATGTTGCAAATGCTCACACCCAAGACCAGGGTTATCTGGATTGCGAATCCGAATAATCCAACCGGTACCCGGCTGACTGACACAGAGCTGTACTCGTTTTTGCTTAAGCTGCCGGAGCATGTCATCGTGGTGCTTGATGAAGCCTATTTCGAATATGTTCAGGAGAGTGACTTTCCGGATGGCGCGGCATGGCTGCAGCGCTTTCCCAATCTGATTGTGACCCGAACCTTTTCCAAGGCCTATGGACTGGCATCCCTGCGTATCGGATATGGGCTATCGAATACCGCCATCGCCGATCTGTTGAATCGGGTGCGACAGCCTTTCAATGTCAATGCCCTGGCGCAGTCGGCGGCATTGGCGGCACTTGATGATGAAGAGTTCATCCAGCGTTCGATTGCGCTCAACAACAAGGGTATGCAACAGTATCGGCAGGGCTTCGAAGCATTGGGGCTCGACTATATTCCTTCAGTGGCTAATTTTATAACCGTCGATGTTGGTGAAGATGCCTCCAGGGTCGATCAGGCATTACTGCGCGAAGGATGTATCACTCGACCGATAGCCAACTACGGATTGCCCAACCATTTGCGCATCTCTATCGGGTTGGAAGAGGAGAACGATCGTCTTTTGACGACGCTGAAGAAGGTACTAAAACGGTGATTGATAAGCTTGCGATTATCGGAGTCGGTCTGATTGGCGGCTCTGCCGCCCTGGCCCTGAAGCAAGAGGGTGTGGTGAGGGAAGTGGTTGGCTGTGGCCGTGGGGAAGCCAATTTGATCAAAGCGCAATCCTTGGGCGTGATCGATCACTACACGCATGATGTGGGTGAGGCGGTTAAAGGCGCCGATATGGTCTTGTTGTCAGTACCCTTGGGTGCAATGCGCGACACCCTGAGTGGCATGCGCGGCCAGCTCGCGGATCATGCAGTGCTAACCGATGCCGGCAGCGTCAAGTGCAGTGTGGTAAACGATGTCAAAACGGTATTCGGCGAAATCCCCGGATTTTTTGTTCCGGGCCATCCCATTGCGGGAACCGAACGCAGTGGGGCTGAGGCGGCGTTCGCCGAGTTGTATCGTAATCGCCGAGTCATACTCACGCCACTGCAGGAAACGGATAAGGATGCGCTGCTGCGTGTCGAAAGGATGTGGCAACAGTGCGGGGCGGATGTGGTGCAGATGACCGTTGAGCACCATGACGAAGTACTGGCTGCAACCAGTCACTTGCCTCACATGCTGGCATTTACCTTGGTCGATAGTCTGGCGCGAATGAAAGAGAATGATGAAATCTTCCGTTTTGCCGCAGGCGGCTTCAGGGATTTCACCAGGATCGCATCAAGCAATCCCGTGATGTGGCGCGACATCTGTATAGCCAATCAGAGTTACCTGAATGAAATGTTGACGCACTTTGCCGATGAGCTGCATGAGCTTGCGGAGCTACTGCAAAGTGGTGATGAAACCGGGTTGCTGGAGATATTTCAACGTGCCAAAAAGGCACGGGACAGATACGTGGATGGAGTCAACAAAAGCTAGGGACAGTCAGCACTAATCCAAAAGGCCTCTGGCAGATAAGGCAAATATAGTGTCGCTGACCCGATCATTAATGGTTTCAGCGACAGCAAACGAATGGTATTAACTTGCAACAACAAATCAATTATCGAATACAACCCGGCGGCAAGCTGATCGGCAGCTTGCGCGTGCCTGGCGATAAATCGATCTCCCACAGGTCGATCATGCTCGGTTCGTTGGCTGATGGCGTTACTGAGGTAACAGGTTTCCTGGAAGGTGAAGACAGTCTTGCCACTTTGAATGCCTTTCGCCAAATGGGGGTGACCATCGATGGACCGACCCAGGGCCGGGTGACTATTCACGGTGTCGGCATGCATGGGCTGCAGGCCCCGGATGGTGTGCTGGATCTGGGAAATTCAGGGACATCAATGCGCCTGCTGACCGGTTTGCTGGCTGGGCAGGGCGTGGCGGTGACGCTGACGGGTGACAGTTCCCTGTCGGGTCGACCCATGCAACGGGTCATCGATCCGCTTTCGCGGATGAATGCGAGCATCGGTTCGACTGAGGCTTTCACTGCGCCATTGCAGATTCACCCCCAATCCCGCTTGCAGGGTATCGATTACCAATTGCCGATAGCCAGCGCCCAGGTCAAATCGGCACTGCTGTTGGCAGGCCTCTGTGCGGAGGGCGAAAGCTGTATCACAGAACCGGCGCCCACCAGGGATCACACCGAGCGTATGTTGCAGGGATTTGGCTATCCGGTGAGGCGCGATGGCAACAGGATATGTCTGACTGGCGGGGGGCGATTGAGTGCCTGCGTGATCGACATACCCGCGGATATCTCATCGGCAGCCTTCTTTCTCGTCGGTGCCTCTATTGCAGAAGGATCGGAGATGGTGCTGCAACACGTGGGCATCAACCCCACCCGTGACGGTGTGATTTCGATCCTCAAGTTGATGGGTGCCGAGATAGAACTCCTCAACGAGAGAGAGGTCGGCGGTGAACCGGTTGCCGATATAAGAGTCACGCCGACAGAATTGCATGGCATCGAGATACCCGAGGAGTTGGTGCCGCTGGCAATCGATGAATTTCCGGCGATTTTCGTGGCGGCGGCATGTGCCCGGGGTGAGACGCTTTTACGGGGCGCAGAAGAGCTGCGGGTCAAGGAGAGCGATCGTATCCAGGTCATGGCGGAAGGTTTGCAGAGACTCGGTATCGAAGCCGACCCGATGCCGGATGGAATCGTGATACAGGGAGGCGCGCTAGAGGGCGGTAAAGTGGAGAGTCACGGCGATCACAGAATAGCAATGTCATTTGCGATGGCGGGATTGAGGGCGACAGGCCCCATTGAGATTGCCGACTGCGCCAATGTCAACACCTCGTTTCCCGGTTTCGTCCCTTCTGCGGCGGATATGGGACTGCAGATTGCCGAGGTGAATAAATAGTGGTCAGGGCGCCGGTCATTACGGTGGATGGGCCGTCGGGATCGGGTAAAGGAACCCTTGCACAACGCATCGCGGAGGCCTTGGGTTGGCATTTTCTCGATAGTGGTGCGATCTATCGCGTTTTGGGTTTAATGGTCGAACGCGCTGGTATCGGTGGGGAAAATGTGGATAAAATTGCCGATATGGCTAACAGTATGCCGTTGTTATTCGATCAAGGGCGGGTGCTGTTGGATGGTGAGGATGTATCGCGGATCATACGTACTGAAACCATCGGCAATGCCGCTTCCAAAGTGGCTGCCATCCCTCAGGTTCGTGAAGCACTACTGGCCTGGCAACGCAACTATGCCAGATCACCCGGTCTGGTTGCAGATGGACGCGACATGGGAACGGTGGTTTTCCCTCAAGCCAAGGTCAAGATATTTCTCACAGCAAGTGCCGAGGAACGGGCACAGAGACGCTATAAACAGTTGAAAGAAAAGGGGTTAGGTGTTAATCTCGCCCGTCTTACTGAGGAGATCAGAGAACGGGATGAGCGCGACAGCAAACGTGCCGTGGCGCCACTCGTCGCTTCGGAATCAGCACACCGGTTGGATTCGACGGCGATGACAATCGATGAGGTTTATGGGCAGGCGATGCAGATAGTAAGCGCGGCCCTGTCCGATATTCAAAGCTGATCACCTGATTCATCAGTCAAGAATGGTGGCCGGTTTTACCGGCTAATTTTTTAACCTAACAACCTGGCGGACAAAAATATCACTTCATTTTTCGTCCAGCCTGTGCAACCTAGTGTTGCAGGAAACTCAATCCCATGACCGAAAGTTTTGCAGAATTATTTGAGGAGAGTCTCTCCAGTACCCAGCTTCGCAGTGGCGCCATTATTATCGGTACCGTCCTGGATATCACATCAGAAGCTGTTATCGTTAACGCCGGCCTGAAATCTGAAGGCGTTATACCTCGCGACCAATTTCTCAATCAACAAGGAGATATTGAAGTCCAGATCGGCGATCAGGTAGAGGTCGCGCTGGATGCTGTTGAAGATGGATTTGGCGCCACCAGACTCTCCCGCGAAAAAGCCAAGCGCGATCAGGCTTGGAAGGTGCTCGAAAAGGCGCACGAGGCGGAAGAGACCGTTATCGGACGTATCAACGGTAAGGTTAAAGGCGGTTTCACGGTTGAATTGAATGATATCCGTGCATTCCTTCCCGGTTCTCTTGTCGATGTGCGTCCTGTACGCGATACCGCCTATTTGGAAGGTAAAGATCTTGAATTCAAGGTGATCAAACTCGATCGCCGACGCAACAACGTCGTGGTTTCACGCCGTGCTGTTGTTGAACAGGAGTACAGTGAAGAGCGTGATAAGTTGCTCGAAAATCTGCAGGAAGGTCAAGAGATAAAAGGTGTGGTCAAGAACCTCACCGATTATGGCGCATTTGTCGATCTTGGCGGAATCGATGGCCTGCTACATATCACCGATATGGCGTGGAAGCGTGTCAAGCACCCCTCTGAAGTTGTTGAGATCGGTGATGAGATCAACGTCAAGATATTGAAATTCGACCGTGAACGTAACCGTGTCTCGCTCGGTCTCAAGCAGATGGGCGACGATCCATGGGTTGCACTGGCACGTCGTTATCCGGAAAGCACACGTCTGTTCGGCAAGGTTACCAACATTGCCGATTACGGATGTTTCGTGGAAATCGAAGAGGGTGTTGAAGGTCTTGTGCATGTTTCCGAGATGGACTGGACAAACAAGAACGTGCACCCATCCAAGATAGTCTCCCTCGGTGACGAAGTGGAAGTCATGGTGCTGGATATCGATGAGGAGAGACGTCGTGTTTCGCTCGGTATCAAGCAGTGCAAGCCGAATCCTTGGGATGAGTTTGCCGCTACCCATAAAAAGGGCGACCACGTTACGGGTAATATCAAGTCGATTACCGATTTCGGTATCTTTATCGGACTTGATGGCGGTATAGACGGACTGATCCATCTGTCCGATATCTCCTGGGATGATGAGGGTGAAGACGCCATTCGCAACTTCAAGAAGGGCGATGAAGTGGAAACCGTTGTCCTCTCTGTCGATCCTGAACGGGAGCGCATCTCATTAGGTATTAAGCAGCTCGCACAGGATCCCTTTTCAACTTTTGTGGCTGCCAACGAGAAAGGCAGTTTCGTTAAAGGTAGAGTTGTAGAGGTCGATGCCAAGGGTGCGATGATTAATTTGGTTGAGGGTGTTGACGGTTATCTTCGAGCCTCTGAGCTGTCACGTGACCGTGTAGAGGATGCACGGAGTGTCCTTAAGGAAGGCGATGAAATAGAAGCGAAATTTATCGGTGTGGATCGTAAGAACCGTTCCATAACGCTCTCTATCAAAGCCAAGGATGCGGATGAAGAGGCGGCCGCTATCAAGGGTTATGCACGTGATGCGGCGACCAGTGCACCGACATTGGGTGATTTGTTGAAAGAGCAGATGGATAATCAAGGCGAGTAGAGCCAGGAGTTGAATTCGATAGATTCCGAATCGAGGAATCAGGGCCTGCACATTAAGTGTGGGCCCTGAGTCATCGGCAAATTGGAGAACTGACAAGAATGACAAAATCCGAACTGATTGAGATTATTGCCAAGGAGCAGAGCCATCTTGCCTATCGTGATGTAGAGTTGGCTGTAAAGTGCATGATCGAGCACATGAGCCAGTCCCTGGCATCGGGTGAGAGAATTGAGATTCGCGGATTTGGGAGCTTTTCACTCCACTACCGGCCGCCAAGGATGGGACGCAACCCAAAAACGGGTAAGACAGTTGCGCTTTCCGGTAAGTATGTCCCTCACTTCAAGCCTGGTAAGGAGTTGCGGGATCGCGTGAATCAGTCCTACACAGAAAACATCACTGAACAGGTGGAGTAAAATCTCCATCGGCTGAAGTTTCGGTGAATGGCGTTTATCATTTGCGCCCTTATTATGCTCGGTGCCACTCACTTATTCCGGTGATGAGTTCAACAGTTCAGGTTGGTCACTGGATAGTTGTCTCGAGACATCTCGCTCAGCAGAAATCGTGACTGGTTTATCAAGCGATAATTCTTCCGGAAAAGAGCAGGTGAAACTGCTGCCAACTCCCAACTGACTCGCTATTCTTATTTCGCCATCATGCCGACCGATAATATGTTTGACAATGGCTAATCCCAGTCCTGTACCCCCGGATTGGCGTGATCGCGCCTTATCGACCCGGTAGAAACGTTCGGTCAATCGAGGTATATGGCGCTCCTCGATTCCCGGCCCGGAATCAGTGACTGTCAGGCAGGCCTCGTTTTCCAGGCGCAGCCAGGTGACGGTGATCTCAGTGCCGGGGGGTGTATGGATAACGGCATTGAAGACCAGATTCGAGAATGCGCTCGTCAAGTCACTCGCTTCACCCAGCAGCCATAGGTTGTCGTCGACATCCAGACTGATCGTATAACCACCCTTTTGCTCCGCCAACAGCTGTGCCTGGTCGATGATTTTGCGAAGTAGATCGGGTACGGCGACCGGCTTATCGGCGGATGGAGCATGTCCAAGCTCGAGTCGGGAAAGGGTAAGCAGGTCGGTAATGATGCTGTTCATTCTGTCCGCCTGCTGAAGCATCAGAGTAAAGGGGCGCTCCTGAAACGGCAGCGTATCACTGTCGGAAAGATTTTCCAGGTACCCCGCGATAACAGTGAGGGGGGTACGGAGTTCGTGCGAGACATTGGAGACAAAGTCACGTCTGGTCTGGTTGAGCTTATAGACTTCGGTGATGTCTCTCGCGACCACCAGACGCTGGGCCTTCTTACCACCGAATGGTGTAACACGGAGAGAGATGATCACGGCTTTATTGGTTGGTGAAGGGAATTCGAGGGGTTTTGAGTAATCGGGATTATTCAGATACTCCGTAAGATTTTCATGTTTGATGTGTTCTGTGAATGAACTGTTTTCATCCCGTGGCCAGCTTATATTCAACAACTGGCCGGCAGCCGGGTTCGCCCATTCAATACCGGCTGATTTATTCAGTAATACCAGTCCGTCGGGTATAGAGCTGGTTACCTTTCTGAATCGTGACGCGAAGCGGCTGAGTGTTCTTTTACGTTTTCGGCTTCTGGAGCGGAACCTCGAGAGCTCTTTATAGATCAGTCCCCAGATATCCGCAGGGTAGGGTGGATCGATCTGCGAACCCCGGTTGATCAGATAGGCGAGCTTGATCAGGTAGTAACCGTGTTTAGCGAAATAGGCAACCAATGCCACCGCGATCGCGGTAGGAATCTCCTGCAGCAGATACCCGATAGGCACAAATATCAGCAGGCTTCCCAGCAGATGATTGATTTCGATTTTCAGATAGCCCTTCACGAAGATGGCCGTTTAAGTTTAGGGTTGCCGGGTGAAAATCTATATCCCACACTGCGCACGGTTTGGAGAAAATTGTGATGTCCCGATGGAGTGAGCTGCTTTCGCAGGCGTCTTATATGCACATCCACCGTTCTTTCATCCACACTGGCGGTTACACCCCAAACCTGATCCAGGATCTGGGTTCGGCTAAAGACTCGGTCGGGGTGAGTCATGAAAAAGTAGAGTAAGCGATATTCAGCCGGCGAGAGGTGGAGTGGGGTGCCGTCAATAGCGACGATATGATGGCTGGGTTCGATACTCAGGCCGGCGAACTCGATCCCTTTCTCTGTTTGATCGCCGCGGTTCCTGCGTAATACAGCCTTGATGCGGGCCAACATCTCTCTAGGTGAAAAGGGCTTGGTGATGTAGTCGTCTGCTCCGCTTTCAAGGCCCCTAACTTTGTCCGATTCCTCAGATCTGGCTGTCAGTATAATGACAGGGGGTGTATTGGACCGGGCCATTTGTCTCAGCTCTCTGGTCAGGTCGAGTCCTGATCTGCCGGGTAGCATCCAGTCCATCAGGATCAGGTCATAGCTTCGCTGGGATAGCAGGCGACGGGCGTCTTGGGCATTATCGGCTTCATCAACCCGATATCCCTTGGGTTCGAGGATAAATCGAATCATTTCCCGAACCTCGGGTTCATCTTCTACTATCAGTATCCGTTGCATCTATCTGTGCACCAAGCTAGGGCCTGTCAACAATAGCCCAGCAGGCCCAAAATACTATTTAGCGGAAGTGGCTGCTGGGTCGGGGCTGAATCCTGCCCATCTCCTCGTGAGATGCGCACTCTTATCTTGAGTCCAGGGATTGTTGCGCGGATAATTTTATTGCCCGTGTTTATACTGTAATGTCAATTATATGTTATACATGAGGAATATCACTTATATTTTGACCTTTTTACTGGGTAGTATTGCGCTATGAAATATAATGAATATATTAAATGGCGGTGCTGCATACTTGTGATTCAATGTCTTACCAGTGATAATCACAGGCTGGGCCTAAACGGGCGAGATACATAAAGACACTTCGTGGAAAGTTACCTTATTCTAGCGCTGCTGCTGGTGCTCTCTGGCGTTTTTTCTGGTTCAGAGACTGCCTTGATAAACCTGTCGATGGCTCGTGCGGAAGCCTTGTACAGAGAGGGCAGGAGGGGCGCTCAAGCCCTCTATCTGCTGAAAAAAGATCCGAGCCGGATGCTGATTACTATCCTGATCGGCAACAATGTGGTCAACATTGCTGCGTCTGCGATGGCAACGGTCATTGCGACCGACTATTTTGGCGACACCGGCCCCGGTATCGCCGTGGGTGTGTTGACCATCCTGATCCTGGTGTTCGGCGAGATAACTCCCAAGAGCCTGGCGACCCGATTTTCGGAACGCATCTCGTTATTTATCGCCCCGCTGATCGTCGGTTTCATGCGCCTCATCTACCCACTGGTGTGGCTGTTCTTGCAGTTTACAAACTGGGTGCAATCATCGACCAAAGCCATGGATGACCCGCTGGTGACGGAGCACGAGGTAATCACCTTGATTGAGCATGGTGAGGAAGAGGGAGTTATCGATACCGGTGAGCGGGAGATGATTGAGCGCATCTTCAATTTCAATGATCTGAAGGCCGAAGATGTCATGACTCCCAGAAGACAGGTATTCCGCATTGACGGTCGGCGCACGCTGCGTGATGTGTTGCCCGAGATCATGCGGGAGAACTTTTCACGCATTCCCCTCTACAAGGAGGATCCGGATGAGATCGTCAGCATGGTGCTGGTGCGTGATCTGATCAAGAATATCGTATCCGGTGAGTTGGACATCCCCATTTCCGACCTGGGCCAGGAACCCCTGTACACCCCATCCAATACAACCATTGATGAGCTGGTACGTAAGCTTAAGCTTAAAAGCATCCATCTGGCGGTGGTAGTTGATGAGCACGGTGCTATGATCGGCGTGGTTTCGTTAGAGGATATGTTGGAAGAGCTGGTGGGTGAGATATATGACGAGACTGATGAAAAACCCAATGACTTAATGGTCTTGGGGGGGGGCAAGGTGTTGGTGCAAGGTACCGCTGAACTACGTGTCGTTGAAGAGTATTACGATATGGATATCCCCGGTAAGCCAACCGATACTATCAATCGATGGTTGCTCAAGCACACGGAAAGGATCCCCGAAAAGGATGAGAAATTCGAATTGGACGGTTTCGAGGTGCGGGTTGAGGACGCATCCCTGCGACGCATACATCAAGTGGTTCTACGGCGGATAACCGCCCATCAGGATGATCTCACTGCAGATGTTCAGGACAGTTCCTGATTGTTTCTGAGACGCTGTTTGAAATGGTTCATGAGCTTCTCGCGCATACGTTTTTCCCGATGTTTCTTGGCTGCATCCAAACGCCGTTCAACCACACCGATAAGCGTTTCCTGACAGTTGAGTGATGTTTCGCCGCTATCGGGTATGCGCCGCACGTAGGTGCCGTCGGACTGCATATCCCAGGCGTTATGCTTGTCACCCAGCTGCACATCGAGAATCAAACGCAGTTCCTGGCGCAGTGCCGGTGATTCAACCGGGGTCAGTACCTCTACCCGCTGCATCAGATTACGTTGCATCATGTCGGCGGAACCGATGAAATACTCTTCGTCGCCACCATTGAGGAAGTAGATGATGCGCGCATGCTCCAGGAATCTTCCGACTATGCTGATTACGTTGCTACTTTCACTCAGCCCGGGAATGCCGGGACGGAAACGGCAGGTATCTCTGACGATAAGATCAACCTTGACCCCAACCTGGGTGGCCTTATAGAGGGCCTTGACGATATCGTGATCCTCGAGGGCATTCATCTTCATCTGGATATGCCCGGGATGTCCCTCGTCATGCAGTCTGATCTCTCGTTCGATCTTCTCCACAAGAGACTGTTTTAATGTATAGGGAGCTGCCAGAATCTTGCGGTAGCTGGGAGGCGGTGAATAGCCGGTCAGATAGTTGAACAGCTCTGTCAGATCCTTACCGGTATCCTCATCGCATCCAAGTACTCCCAGATCCGTATAAAGCCTGGCGGTGCCAGCGTGATAATTACCCGTACCGATATGGTAGTAGCGACGCAACTGGGAGTAGTCCTTGCGGATCACCATGATCAATTTGCTGTGTGTCTTCAGCCCCAGAACACCATAGGTGACATGGATGCCTGCCTGTTCCAAACGTCTCGCCCAGCGTATGTTGGCGGCTTCATCGAAGCGTGCCTTGAGTTCTACCAGCACCGCTACCTGCTTGCCGTTGCGGGCCGCCTTTATCAGGGAATCGAGTACATTGCCTTCGGCGGATGTACGATAGAGGGTCATCTTGATCGCCAGAACCTTGGGATCCTCTGCCGCCGTGCGCAGGAAGCGCTCCACTGTGGTTGTAAAGGACTCATAGGGGTGCTGCAGCAACAGAGATCCATGCTCTCTGATGATGTGAAAGATATTGCGTCGGTCATGCGCCAACTGAGGATGATCGGATGGGTAGTGGGGTGGATTGCGGAGTTCTGGAATGTTCAAGGTTGCGATTTCAAACAGGTCTCGAAGAGCCATCATACGATTGATTTCAAATACATCCTGCTCCTCATCGAGACCAAGTTCTGCAGCCAGCATCCCGCGATGCGTGGGACTCATTCCCGCAGAGACCTCTAACCTTACAATCGGCGCAAAGTGACGTTCACGCAATTCTGTTTCAATGGCTTCCAACAGGTCGTTGGCCGACTCCTGGTCCAACTCCAGGTTGGCGTTTCGCGTGACCCGGAACAGATCGCATGATTCAATCTTCATGCCGGGAAACAGCATATCGAGGTTGTTTGCGATCAGGTTGTCGAGGGTAACGAAAGTGTAATCCTCATCCACCTGGATCAAGCGTGGCGAGACATCCTTGCTGACCGGTACCTTTACCCTCGCCATATGCAGGTCGTAGCCACTGGGAAAACGGAGTGTGACCAACAGGTTGAGCGTTTGGTTGGAGATAAAGGGAAAGGGATGGCTCGGATCCATCGCCAATGGTGTCAGCATCGGGAAGATGTTCTGCTGAAAATGCTCACGGAGGGTTTGTTGTTGGGTCGCGTCCAGGGCCTCGTATTGGGTGATACGAATTCCGGCTTCCTCCAGTGCGGTCTGCAGTTCATGATAGATACGCTGTTGCGCCTGCTGGATCTCGAATATTACTGTGTGGCACTCGATCAATTGTTGCTGTGGGGTCCTGCCGTCCACCGTTGTAGTGGTGAGGCCTGCAGCAAGTTGCTGCTTAAGACCGCCTATGCGTTTCATGAAAAACTCATCCAGATTGCGGCTGACGATGGCGAGGAATTTAACCCTTTCCAGCAATGGATTTTTTTCCACCTCGGCCTCATTCAGCACCCGGCGATTGAAAGCGAGCCAGGTCAGCTCCCTGTTCAGATAGAGACTGGGATCGTTAAGATCGATGTCGGAGACCGGTTCAACCTCATTGCCGGTCTGGCTGTTTGTGTCGATGGTTACTTGATCGGGTTGGGACATGGCAATAGATATAGTCAGGTTGGGTGGATATCACATTCCATACTTTTCATAAAGTATAGGCATCCCGACCGACCTTGCCAGGCAGATTACCGTTAAATATTTTGCAAATACTTTTGCCGGACACAGCTATAGCTTACGGCTATTGCATGGTTGCATGGCGCGACTCAGAGAATAAAAGCACTGTCTTTCGGTCTGAAATTCTCCAATTGATTCATCTGGTCAAGCATGGATAGCAGAAAGCCGCTGCTATTGATGCGCCCTAGAGCCCCGGTATTGCAGGCGAGTTCGGAAAAATCAAGGCAACCATCCACTCTGCCGCGAGGATTGTAGATCAGACTGGGTATGGGGTCTCCGGTATGACGGCCGGTGTTGGTATCGGTGCAGTGATCGGCAGTTATGGCAAGCACCAGGGAATCATTGATCAGCGGGGCTATGGCATCATCGATTTTCAACAACATCTCCCGTTTACCGGTGGGATTGAGATCATGTGAGTAGATGTCGGTGGCTTTGATATGCAGATAGACCATGTCGTGATCATCAAGTGCACTTATCGTGGTTTTTACCTTGGCATGCAAATCCGTATTGTGGTCGGCGGTAAAACAGTCATGGGTAAACAGGTCATAACCCAATAACCTGCCAAGCCCGAGTACCGTACTCTCTCCGGAAATCACTGCGGTTTTGAGCTTGAGCTGATTAAGCAGGGGTTTGACTTTCGGTAGCGTACCGGGTCCTCTACAGATAATGCCATTGGCGGGTGGTAGATTATTATCGATTCTTTGGCGATTTACCGGATGTTTGGAGAGCTTCTCATAAATGATCTCCATCAACCGATTCACCGCACTGGCGGTTTTCACCGCTGCGCTGTCCGATGGGTCATTGGGAAGGCAGGTGAGCAGGCCCTTGGTCTTGAATTGGTTGCCGGGATCGGTGTTGGATATGTCATGGGAGAGGCCGCAGCCCTCCATTTGCAATACGACACGGTGTTGGGTTGCCGGGTGCAGGCTGGCTATTATGCCATCACCCAAATCGACCTGACCTACCGCCGCAGTCAGGGATTCAGTGCCTGTGTTGATCCTGCCAGCTCTGCGGTCAAGAATATCGTAGCGATCCTTACGCTTTTTCAAGGTGGCGAAATTGCAGCGGAAATAGAGCGCCTGATCATTGTTGTTCAGACCGACTCCGGATGCCTCGATAGGACCCCGCGCCAATTTCATTGTATGCTGTTTGGATAGCCCGAATAAGAGACAGATGCCGGTATGTGTACCCACAGGCATGCCGGGGAAGAGGGGATCGACAAGACCGCACTGCCCCGCACTCGCCAATCCGTCCATATTCGGCGTATCGGCCACTTCAAGCGGTGTTTTGCCACCGAATGCAGGTATACCTCGATCGCCAAGACCATCAAGGATGATCATCACTCCTTTTTGGGTTGTAAACAAGGGTTTGCTCCACTAGTCTGCATTTTACCGGTGTTTCGACATGATGGTAACTAAATAGGACAGACTATCGTATGGCCGCCATTCCCTGAAAGGTAGTAACATACTTAATGTCTATGATTATCCCAAATTTAGTATGGTCCGCCTGGTGAGGAATGCGGGTTTGTTATTCTGTGCCGAAAACGTCCTCAACCTTAGCATGAAAATCATTCTGTAACACCTCGATAATTGAGCGCATTACACGATCCGTTGTTTTATCTCTATCATCATTCATTATGATCGGGATGGCATTGTTGTCTGCTTCGGAAAGCAGGTGTGACTGGAGCATCCATATCGATTCAAAATTTGAGAGATAATCACTCTGAGCATTTCTCACAGGGGCACTGACGCCCCGGTCTTTCAATTGGTGTTTCAGTCTATCCTGCTTCAATACCGCCAGCATGATCGGAACGATAACAGCACTCTTTTCATCCTTGAATCGCTTCACCAGGGCGGGGGAGACATGAACACCTTCAAGTATCAGGGAGACCTGCTCATTCAAAGCACGCTGTATCACGGCTTCGCAAGGGACGGATACCAGCTCAGCCTGGTGTATAAAGCCATGGATCATTCTCTCTTCAGGCGGTTCCTTGGAGTCATCAGAGCCGGGAATTTTACGCCAGGCATTAAATGAGGAGGTATGCAGTTCAGGGAGAAGTTTTATCGGCACCATCATACGCATTACCTCCCTGAGCATATCGGTGGATTGAGTCCGAATGATATTCAACCGGTGTGCCACCTCGGTTGCGACGGTGCTCTTGCCGCAACCGGTCGTGCCGCCTATCAGGAGTATCAGGGGACGTTGTGTATGTTTGTAATCAACCCATACCAGATAGCGCTTTGCAGCCTCTTTGCCGTAGTGTTGTTTCAGTTTATCGTAAGTCAGTCTTCCAATTGTGCTGCTATCAACGGCATCTTGATACGAATCAGCTAATTCTTTATAGACATTCTGTGTAATGTAGGCTGCCTTGTCAGAGCCGAGGCCACTGGATTCGAGTGTGCGCCTATGTTCAATCATAGAGAAAGGCATGAGGTTGTCTTTGTGGTCACGAACGAAGATCTTCGTGGCGGCAGGATAGATGGTCTCGTAGTTCTCTATAACCTCTTTTTCATCCATCTTCTGCAGTTCAGACAAAACTATTTTGCGCAGCTCTTCGGTGGTGATCTCATCAACGTTGTTGATCTGCTGTCGAATATCGGATGAGAGCTGGTACGCTGTTTCAAAAGCAAGCCCGGCATCGGTCAGAGAGCGAGTCAGGATACCTCTGAGAAACGGTGTTCTTATATCATCCGATCTATCGAATACGAGTGTTTTTGCCATATTGGTGTTAACCAGGCAACTAAGGCCTGTTTTTCTGGAGATATACCAGTCAGGGGTTTCAGACTGCTACTGTAGCACTCCTTGGGTTGGTTTTGATATTAGTGTTAACAGGCCCTAGCAAGGGCTTAGAGTTTATCCTCCCATACGTAAATAGCTTCGGCTTTGTTGCCTGGTTCAAAGAATTGAAGCTGCTTGACCAGCGATTTTACCAACATTATTCCGCGTCCGCTGTAAATGGTCTCATTTGTCACATGTTGTGACAATGTCTTGAATTCGAACCCATGTCCACTGTCTTCCACCGTTATCACAATATATCCACTATTGTTGTTTTGGTGAATTCTCAATCGTATGCGTATCTGTCCTTCCGTCAATGCCTCCATGCGTTGCTCCCGTTGTTGGAAATAGTTGGTGAATCCATCTTCCCCCTGTTTAAGCAAGGAATCCAATTGCAGTACACCGTGATCCAGGGCATTGATATAGAGTTCGGTGAGGATGGTGAATAACGGGCGCCGATGCTCATGCAGTCCGGCTGTCTCCTGAATGTAGTTGATAAGTATAGGTACAGGATCGGCCTGACGCAGTTGAGTACCGTAAAGAATGAGCTGAAACTCGATGCAGTCAGGTTGCTCATGGGAAAACAGGTTTTGCGGTATATCCCCGTCAGTTACGAAATGGGGTGATCCCGATTCCCAGCCAGGTAGCAGCTCGCGGATCAGCGGCACTTCGACAACACTGATATCATCATCTTGGGGGGCGTCTTGGCAAAATGCTTCAAGGTCCTTGGCGAGTTTGTCCATTATGTAAGAATTGCTGCCGCTCTTCCTGATGGCCTCAATAAACCGCTTTTGGCCGAACAATTCACCGTTCGAATCACGCGCTTCGGTAACCCCATCAGTTGCTAGAATAACCCTGTCACCCTCATCGACCCGCAGGTGATGAAAGTCATCCCTGAAATCGATATCCGGAGCGATACCCAAGGGGAGGGATTTTGATGCAATTTCATGCTTAAGACGCATACTCTCATTCTCGATTAAGTAGCAGTCCGGCATGCCGCAATTGATAATTGAGATATGATCCAACTGGTGGTCGATCTTAACGAACTGGGCAGCTAAGAACATCCCTGTTGGCAACAGATCATGCAGCTTGTTGTTGATGGCGAAGAGTATCTGTTGGGGAGCAAACCCCTTGGCTGTCATGGAGCGAAATGCTTCGGAGGTTGGCAGTGCACCCAGCGCTGCGGCCAATCCATGGCCGGTGAAGTCACCCAGCAGGACATGCAGATCATGTGATGGGGCGAATGCGGTCAGCATCAGATCGCCACTGAATACGCTGGCAGGTTTCAGCAGGCTGCGGATATGCTCGAGGGCCACATTGCCGGCGATGACAGCACCGCTGAACACCTGTTCGGCAATTTCTTCGTCACGCTGCATGCGACTGTAGAGCATACGGGTGTCCTGATGCAGGGTGCGGATGCGCTCCATGGCCTTAACCTTGGCTGATAGCACTGTGAAACTGTACGGCTTGGAGAGAAAGTCATCGCCGCCGACCTCGACACAACGGGCAAGGGCCTTTTCATCGGACATGGCTGTGAGAAAGATAATGGGGACGAACTGGTCACCTGCCAGGCGTTTGATTTCGGAAGCGGCTTCATAGCCATCCATGACCGGCATCATGACATCCATGAAAATAATATCCGGACTCTGTTTTTTGAAATGCTGTATGGCCTCAACCCCGTTCTCGGCCTCAATCACATTGTAACCGTGTTTTTTTAGCAATGCCTTGAGAATCATACGGTTTGTCGCTTCGTCCTCGACAATAAGTGCGATTCCGTTGTGCTGAGGTTGAGTTGAGATTTTTGGCATAGTGCTTACCGAAATTATTGATATACAGAAAACAGGTTTTATTAAATGTAACAAACTCAAATGTGCCCGGTTTTACTCCTGATGTACACTAGGGCCGATTGGATTAGTGTTAGCAGGCCCTAGATGAAGCTGTTGAGGTTAGGCTGCAGTACCATATGTGATATGAAGATACGCCAAATCTACCTGGAAACCTATACGTGTCCGATGATTCGCTGACAATTTCATACCCATCTGAGGGCCGGGCGGTGCTCTCTTTTAGGGGTTCCTGGACACTGCGTGATGTGAGGTTCGAGTGGCAGGGAGTGATACAGGAACTGACTGATCATAGAGGGCTTGAAGCGATTTCACTCGATACCGGCCAGCTTGTTCGTTGGGACAGTCAATTTCTGAGTCTCGTGCTGCATCTGCATGATTATGCCCGCCAGCGGGATCTGCAGCTTGATACTGAGGGTTTGCCGGAAGGGGTCCGCAGGTTGCTGAAACTGGCTCAGGATGTCCCTGAACGCAAAGGTGCACGGCGTCGGTCACAGTCCTATTCATGGCTCTATCGTATCGGAGCAATGACCCTGAAGGCCTGGCGGGAGTCGGTGCTGTTCACGCGGTTTGCCGGTGAACTGACTCTCTCTCTGTTGCGACTGCTCTCCGGCAGGGCGAATTTTCGCGCTATCGACTTTCTGCGTTTCCTTCAGGCTGCCGGTCCGGAGGCTCTCCCCATCGTCAGTCTGATCGGTGTGCTGGTCGGGGCGGTGCTTGCATTCGTGGGCGCCATACAACTGCAGATGTTCGGTGCTGAGATCTATGTCGCCAATCTGGTGGGATTGGGATCGGTAAGAGAAATGGGGGCCATGATGACCGCCATAATCATGGCCGGTCGAACCGGCTCTGCCTATGCGGCTCAACTTGGTACCATGCAGGTCAACAATGAGATCGATGCATTGAAAACATTCGGTATCTCTGTAGTGGATTTTCTGGTGCTGCCGCGGTTTTTGGCGCTGTTGATTATGCTGCCATTCCTTACCCTTTGGGCTGACATGCTGGCGATTCTTGGGGGGTTGATGGTCGGTGTCTGGGTATTGGATATCTCGCTGATCGAATATCTGATTCAGACCCGGGAATCCATGGGCTGGGGCGATTTGGCGGTCGGCACGGTGAAGAGTGTACTGTTTGCCGTTGTAATCGCCATGTCGGGATGCCTGCGGGGATTGCAGAGCGGCAGGAACTCTTCGGCCGTCGGGCATGCAACAACTTCAGCAATGGTGACGGCGATACTGCTGATTGTCATTTGGGATGCCATATCAACATTGATCTTCAATCAATTGGGGATATGAACGATGGCGATGAATACTGCATCTGTCGAAACTCCGGCAACATCGCATATCGAGGTCAGGGATCTGACCATGGCATATGGTGATTTCGTGATCCAGCGGAATCTCAACTTTACAATCAGGCAGGGTGATATCTTTATCGTCATGGGCGGCAGTGGGTGTGGCAAGAGTACCCTGTTGCGTCATTTGATCGGACTGATAAAGCCGGCAAAAGGCGAAATTTACTATCATGGCCACGGATTCTGGCAGTTGGATGAGGAACGGCGACAGGGCCTGATGCGAAGAATGGGGGTGCTCTATCAAAGTGGTGCCCTCTGGAGCAACATGACATTGGTGGAAAATATCTCGCTGCCGATCGAGACCTATACGGATCTGTCCACGGCGCAGGCGCGGGAATTGGCATCTTATAAGCTGTCTCTGGTAGGTCTCAAGGGTTTTGAGGGCTACCTTCCCGCTGAGATCAGTGGTGGTATGCAGAAGCGGGCCGGACTCGCCAGAGCGATGGCGTTGGACCCTGAATTGCTGTTCTTCGATGAACCGTCCGCCGGGCTCGATCCTGTCAGCGCGAAACGGCTGGACGACTTGATCATCGAGTTGAGTGAGAGTCTCGGCACCACGATCGTGGTAGTGACCCATGAATTGGCCAGCATATTCGCTATCGGCAATAATTCGGTGTTTCTCGATTCCGAATGCAAGACCATGATTGCTCATGGCAACCCGGGTGATCTGCTGCAAAGCTGCAATGATCCCAGGGTACAGGCATTTCTGACCCGGGGCGCGGATGCCTCATCAACTCCAGGAATCTGAATAGTATGCAATCGAAGGTCAGTCCAACCCTCATCGGTCTGTTCATTATGGCATCGCTGGTATTGGGATTGAGCGCAATATTTCTACTCTCCGACGGTAGTCTGTCTCATCAATCCACACGCTTCATTCTGTTTTTCGAGAGTGATGTCAAGGGGCTTCAGGTCGGCTCGCCGGTGAATTTTCGGGGCGTCAGGATAGGCAAGGTCGAGTCGATGTCGATAAACTATTTCAAGGAGAGTGGCGAATTCAGGATTCCCGTCATCATCGGCATCGACGATACGCGGGTAGGGATCGATGGTGTACAGACAGGCAGCGGTGTATTGATCGGATTGGATGAACTGATCAAGCAGGGGCTTCGGGCGAGACTCAATCTGCAAAGCCTGGTGACCGGAAAACTGGAGATAGAGCTCGATTTTCATCCCGGCACGCCGGTTCGACTGGTGAGCACCAATTCGGAGTACCGGGAGATCCCCACCATTCAATCGAATATGGAACGAATCGCCACCGCATTGGAGGCCATGCCCATTGAACGGATTACGACGCGCCTGTCGGGGATTCTGGACAGTATTGATGAGATGGCCGCCGACGGTGAGTTTGAGCGCTTGAAAGAGTCTCTGGTCCGGATAACACTGCGTCTCGATAGTATCACCCAACAGCTGTATCAGGTTACGCCTCAACTCATAGACGACAGTACACATGCCCTTGCGGAAACGCGGGAAATGCTTACAGAAGTAACCAGAACCGCAGCCAAATCACAGCAGTTGATATCGAAAACTGAAGGCAGGTTGGCCAGGGTGTTTGCCAGTTGGGAGCAGACCATGGCCAGTGGCGAGGTGACATTCTCGCAGCTGGGGCAGGTGGCCTCTTCAGCGGATAAGGTGCTCAGTGAGGATTCGCCGGTAATGAACGAACTGACCGCCGCCCTGCGTGAACTGGGTGCGGCGGCAAGATCCATTCGGAATATGTCGGAGTACCTGGAACGCCATCCCGAAGCCTTATTGAGGGGGAAGCAGTAATGCAATCTACACCTGGTGCGCGAATTGCGATTATCGCGCTTTTTCTTGCGCTGTTGTTTTCAGGCTGTGCCGGGACCTCGTCCCAACCGACCCGTTTCTATCGCCTCGACGGCCAACCGGGCAAAACCGAGACCATCTCCCTGATACCTCTGCCCGGGCAGCCGTTATTAGGTATCGGACCGATAAAATTGGCTGCCTACCTGGACCGTCCGCAAATCATTGAGCGCCAGACTCGACATCGGCTGCAGCTGCATGAATTCGATCACTGGGCAGGTTCGCTGCAAGAGAATATCGTTCAGGTGGTTACTCATTTGATGCGACAAAAGCTGACTGATATGAAGGTCATCGCCTATCCATGGCATGGGACTGTCAGGCCGGATTACGAGGTGTTGATGACTGTCAATCGTTTCGAGCGTGAAGGCGACAGGATTTGGCTGCAACTGCGCTGGAGTCTGATTAGGAGTAGCGACAACAGGCTTATGGAGATGCAACGGCTTGCAATCGAAGAGCCTTTGCAGGGTGGCGGCGTTGAAGCCGGCGTGGTTGCCGCCAATCGTGCGCTGGGTCAGATGGCAGAGCGAATGGCCACTGCAATCCTCTCCATGGAGTAGCTATCCCGAGCCTGTCCGGAAGACTATTGGGCTAAGGGATCCTGCTTTGCCAGGCCTTGTGTCTGCCTTGGCTGCACTATCATCGGAACCGGGACTGGTATATCGTCGTTCCCACGCTCCGCGTGGGAATGCATACGATAGGTCGGAAAAGTGGGGTATGAGTTCCCACCCCGGAGAGTCGGAACTGGAAACAAGCCGCTGCGCTACTGAGTCGCGGGCTTTTGTTCCACTTGCCCCTGCGGCCGGGTCTGGGTTGGCGGAACTATTGTCGGAACCGGCACAGGGGTTTCAACGATTGCGGGTTGTGGCGGCTCATAGCGTTCTGCGATCGTCAGCAGGCCGATCACCGGATGGTCGATGTAGTGGAGCTTTCCGCTGCGCATGCGCCTGCTTTCCTGCATCCGATAATGCTGGAAGCGTGGCGTGAAACCAAAGTTGTCATCTTTCGCTTGCGCAGTGCCTCCACCGACGCTTCTATGTAACACAATATCTGTATCCAGGTGCAGATAGCGTTTGATACTGAATTTCAGGGTGCCCTCGAGTTTCGGTGGATTGAAATCCGAGACCTTTGCGCCATCTGCAGGCAACAGAGAGAATCGGATCTGTTTAGCCTTGTCGGGATGTTCCATCGGCTGACGCCATGCAACATGGTAAAGGGGGCGGTAGTCACGGGATCTTCGCATTTGACGCCAGGCGTCATTCAGGGATCTCTCCTCAGCGGGCAAGGCACGAAAGGCGACGGGTTTATTATTCTCTAGAGGTTGTCCCTTTGTGAACCAGGTCGCATTGCTTGGCGACGGTCTCCCCGGATCATCGGGCCACCCCTCAGTGGAGCCGGAACCTGGCGCAATGCGTTCGAAGATCAGCACCTCAAATTGATACCAAACGGGGGCGTTGCCATTGTCTGCGCCCGCTGCCGGTAACATCATTGGCTGCATCATGAGTGCGCCTATAAGCAGAGCGCTTAACTTATCCCGGAACCTTCTCATCTGGTAAACCTTGTCAACCCATTCTCATCAATCGCACTATTGTATTCTTCGGTCGATACTGGAAAGTGCGCCAGTAGCGGTTTCATTATGCATGCCATCCTTTGTTGAACCACATCAGTCTATCAGGCTGTCAAGCAGGGTGTGTATTTTTTTAACCCGCCTGTCGGGCGCCTCGAGATCGGCGATATAGCGTAGTTTATCACTCCCATCCAGCTTGTATGTATTGGGTCGGCTCTGGATAAGGCCGATCAATATGGCCGGATCGAGTTCAGGGTTCTCATCAAACAGCAGTCGCGCCCCTTTGGGCCCGGCCTCGATCTTACGAATACCCAGGGGGTGGGCGCGAAGTTTCAGCTCTGTGATTTCAAACAGATTCTTGGTCGCTTCGGGCAGCAGTCCAAATCGATCGATCATCTCAACCTGCAGATCCCGCAGCTCGGTCCGATCCTTGGCGCTGGCGATGCGTTTGTAGAGAACCAGACGTGAATGGACATCGGGCAGATAGTCTTCCGGCAGTAGGGCGGGGATATTGAGCTCGATCTCCGTACCGTGGTCCAGCGGCCTGTCCAACTCCGGTTGTCTGCCGGCCTTAAGCGCCGCTACCGCCCTATCGAGTAGCTCGGTATAGAGTGAAAAGCCGATCTCCTGGATCTGGCCGCTCTGCTCTTCGCCCAGCAACTCACCCGCACCGCGAATCTCCAGATCGTGGGTGGACAGGGTAAAGCCGGCACCAAGATCTTCAAGGGATTCAATGGCTTCAAGACGTTTTTTGGCATCTGCCGTCATGCTTCCCGGCGGAGGTGTCAGCAGATAGGCATAGGCACGATGGTGGGAACGGCCAACACGGCCGCGTATCTGATGAAGTTGGGCCAGCCCCAATTTGTCCGCCCGGTTGATAATCATGGTATTGGCACTGGGTACGTCGATGCCGCTCTCGATGATCGTGGTGCAGACCAGCAGGCTGAAGCGCTGGTGGTAGAAGTCGCGCATGATCCCTTCCAGTTCCCGTTCACGCATCTGGCCATGGGCAATCTGGAGTCGAATGCCGGGCAGCAGGGATTCGAGCCGTTCAGCCATGTTTTCAATGGTGCGTACCTCGTTGTGCAGGAAATAGATCTGTCCGCCGCGCTTCAACTCCCGTTGGCAGGCCTCGATGATGAGGCTGTCATTCCATTGGCTGACAAAGGTCTTGACCGGATGGCGCAGGGCAGGCGGGGTGGCGATGATGGAGAGATCGCGCATCCCCGACATGGCCATGTTGAGGGTGCGGGGTATGGGGGTGGCGGTCAGGGTCAATAGGTCGACCTCGCTTCGCAGTGTCTTGAGCTTCTCTTTGTGGCGCACGCCAAAGCGATGTTCTTCATCGATGATCACCAAACCCAGATTTTTGAATTTGATCTCCCGTGACAACAGTTTATGGGTGCCCACAACGATATCGATAGTTCCATCCCGCAAACCGTCGATCACCTTTTGCTGTTGTTTCCCGGTACGGAAGCGGGAGAGGCTCTCCACCTTCACCGGCCAGTCAGCGAAGCGATCGGCGAAATTCTGGTAGTGTTGTTGCGCCAACAGTGTGGTCGGCACCAATACCGCAATCTGTTTATTGCCCTGGGTTGCCATGAAAGCGGCGCGCATGGCGACTTCCGTCTTGCCGAAACCCACATCGCCGCAGACCACCCGGTCCATTGGACGGGTTGAGACCATGTCCTGCAATACGGCCTCGATAGTCTGGAATTGGTCCGGTGTCTCTTCGAAATCGAATGAAGACGCGAAGGCTTGATACTCGTCATCGGGTGTGGGAAAGGCCACGCCCCGGCGTGCGGCGCGCCTTGCATAAATCTCGAGCAATTCCGCAGCAACATCACGTATCTGCTTGGCGGCCTTTCGTTTTGTTTTTTCCCACTGGTCCCCGCCTAAACGGTGCAGTGGTGCGTTTTCCGGGGATGCCCCGGCATATCGGCTGATCAGATGGAGCGAGGCGACCGGTACATAGAGTTTATCGCCGCGGGCGTACTCCAGGGTTAGAAACTCTGTCTCCATGCCGCCTACATTGATGGTCTGCAGACCGAGATAACGACCCACGCCATGATCTTCATGCACCACCGGGGCGCCCATGTGCAGTTCGGTGAGGTTGCGTACAATCTGATCCGGATCCTGACTGACCTTGCGCCGCCTTCGCTCCTGGCGTACCCGTTCGCCATAGAGCTGGGTCTCGGTGATCAGGGCGATACCCTGTTCCTGCAGCCAAAGTCCCTGCTCCAGTGGCGCCACGCACAGTGCTATCTTGATGTTCTCATTGAGAAAGGTTTCCCAGCCATCAACGACCTTGGGATCTATATGGAGATCCCGCAGGGTTCCCAACAGCATTTCCCGCCGACCGGCGCCTTCGGCGATAAAAAGCACCCGTGTGGATTTGTTCTCGAGAAAATGCCGCAATGCGGAGGCCGGACCCTTGCTGCGCACCTGGAATGCGACCGGGGGAGGCAGTTTGGAATTGAAGTTAACCACATCGGTATAGCCTTTACTGCGTGCCGCTACTTTGTGGTAGCTCAGCAGGATTGAGTGACCCTGCTTCAAAAACGAGGCAAGTTCGTCTGCCGAAATGTAGAGCTTGCTTGGCGCCAGCAGGGGCCGTTCGAGATCGTGACGGCGCTCTTCAAACCGCACCTTCACCTCATTGAAGAAGATTGTCGCCCGCTCTCTCACCTCTTCCAGTTCCATCACCATATGGTGTTCCGGCAGGTAATCGAAAAGGGTTTCCGTCTGTTCGAAAAACAGCGGCAGGTAGTATTCAAGGCCGCCGGGTATCCTGCCATCGGAGACATCCTGATAGATCAGGCATTGCTGCAGATCCCCTTCGAACTGACTGCGGTAGTTACGGCGAAATCGATTGATACCCGATTCATCCATGGGAAACTCCCTGGCGGGGAGCATTTCGATGCGCGGGACCTTGTCGCAGGAGCGTTGGCTCTCCGGATCGAAGGTTCGTATGGTATCGACCTCATCATCGAACAGATCGATACGATAGGGGCGTTGGCTGCCCATAGGGAAGATATCGAGCAGGGACCCCCTGACAGCGAATTCTCCATGGGAAAAGACTTGCGAGACACACTGATAGCCGCCATGTTCAAGCAGTCGCCGGGTTTCATCCAGATCGATGCTTTGTCCGCATTCGACAATCAGACAATGAGCGTCGAGAAAGCTCTTCGGGGCCAGGCGCTGCATCAATGTGGAAACGGGGGCGACCAGTACGCCCCGCTGCATCTGCGGCAGGCGGTAGAGGGTCAGCAGTCGCTGCGAGATCAACTCGGGCAAGGGCGAGAAGAGATCGTAGGGCAGGGTTTCCCAATCGGGGAAATTGATCACCGGGACATCCGCAGTGTCGAGAAAGAAACCCAGTTCTCGCTCCAGCCGGGTGGCTGACTGCATATCATGGGTTACCACCAGCAGCAGGCCCTGATAGGCACTCGCCGCATTGGCTATTGCCAGCGCGGCGCTGGATCCATGTAATCCGCCCCATTGCAGCCGTTCGCCGGCAGCCTGCGGTAGTATGGGTTCGAATGGAGATAGCGTTTGTACGGGTTTTTCAGACATTGAGCAAGCTTGGTGGGCTGGATTGAAAAACAGGCGATTGTCTCACAAATTAATGGAGTACGGCCAATCGGGATGAAGATTGTTTGATCTTCAAAACCTTGAGAGTATTAACCTGTTCCCTCCTGTTATATTCATACAACTTTTTTCATAAAGCTGTATACGTTGCACCATTTCACTCACTATTCCTCCGAAGCTTTATGGTAGCCATAGGTTGAGTAAGTAACGTCAACAGGCCCTGGTATTCTAGAGTCATGTATGGATATGACATTGAAGGAGGAATGTTGAAAAAATACGTACCTAACCTGATTGGCCTCATGGCCGTGTTGTTAACTGCCCAGCTTCCAGCCAGCGAACAGGCTGTCCGGCAACTGCTCGATCAGAGAAGCTGCCAGCAATGTGATCTCAGGCAAGCTGACCTGTGGGTTGAGGATCTGAGCGGTATCGATCTGAAGGGGAATTTGATCGAAGGCGCAATGGGACTGCATCAATCGCCTGTGAATTGAGCATTGAAACTTCCGCTCTGCCATGTGGGTCAGGCCGGATCTCAGGACTTGAACAGATCTTCTGCCGCCTGGCGCAGGGCGTCTTGTGAAGTTTGAGTATCATTACCCTTGATCTCCGCGGTGGGTTCGAAATATCCGCAGAAGTTGGCCTTCTCCTTATCCATAACACGATCCGCCATCGGCTCTTCACACTGATTGGGTCTATTATGCGCATACCAGCGACAGTTGCGACATACTCGTGTCGGTTTCCCACATGATCGACAGGTGGTTTCACGGCCATAATCGACTGCCTCCAACTCACTGCCGCATTGCCAGCATTTACCATTGATCGGATCGTTCATGCCACTCTTCCTCAGTGCTATCGTGCAACTGTTAGACTGCTAATGGCAATGAAGTCATTAGCCATCTTTTCTGCGTCGTGAGGGGGGCTGAAGTAGGCATGGAAACGGCCTTGCGGATCGACAAGAATGATTGAGGCGGAGTGGTCCATGACATATCCCATCGCGCTGTCTTCGGTCTCCACCCGCCTATAGAGTATGCCGAGTGGCTTGGTCAACGCCTGCAGCGCTTCCTCCGGCCCGGTTGCGCCTACGAAGGAGGGATCGAAGTAGGTCACGTATTCGGACAGACGTTCAAGCGAGTCCCGTTCGGGGTCTACTGATACAAAGGTCACCTGGTAGGGTTTGGTGGATTTCTGAGCCTGGATTCTGTTGTGCATCTCGGCAAACAGAGACATGGTTGTGGGGCAGATATCCGGACAGTAGGTATAACCGAAACTCATGAAAGTCCAGCGCCCAAGGAGGCTCTGATTGTCAAAGGCTGCGCCATTGTGGGTAGTCAACGAAAAAGGCTTGAGTGGCCTGAACTCAGGCATCAGCAATGCCTGTTCGGTCTTCACCGGCTCAGCTACGGGAGCCGAAGCGCTTTTCAGCGGAAAAAAATACCACACTACCAACCCGGCAACTACCGATACCGCGATGATCAGTGGTATGAGATTCATACGTGATGTATCGTTTTCTTTCATCGTGATGTTATTCGTGTCTTCTCGAAACCCAGATAAGCGTGACTATCAATAAGAGCAGCAGTGCCGCACCTCCATTGTGTGCTACTGCAATGCTTAATGGAAGGTGCCCGAGTACATTCGTTATACCAAGGGTAATCTGTATGACCAACAGTATCAGGAGGATGACTCCCAGCTTTCTAAGCAGTAGTGAGGATTCAAGACGTGCCAGGCGCCAGACCAGGAAACCCAGGGTGAGAGCTGTGATCAAGGCGCCAACTCGATGGGTTATGTGGATGGCAGTCCTTGCATCGTTTTCAAGCACACCGAATTCATAGTTGACGCCTAGGCCCCGCCACAGCACGAAGGCCTCGCTGAAGTCTGTTTCAGGCCACCAGGAACCGGCGTAACAGGTGGGGAATTCGATGCAAGCCAGGGCGGCGTAATTGCTGCTGGTCCAGCCGCCCAAGGAAATCTGTAACACAAGAACCATCAGTGCCAAATGTATCAACCTGCGTGTCGATCTGGAGGTGTCGATGGCGTGGGCCGGACCGATCGGGCGTAACTTAAGAACCAGAAGACCCAGCAGAACGAATGTGGCAAAACCACCCAGCAGGTGGGCAGTGACAATCGCCGGTTTCACCAACAGAGTCACAGTCCACATGCCCAGGAGGGCCTGAAAAATGACCAGCAACAACAACAGTGTGGGCAACAGCAGGGGTTGCATGACGTAGCGTCGATTGCGCCAGGCGAGTATTGCCAGCATCAGGATGGCGATTCCCAGGCTGCCCGCCAGATACCGATGCACCATCTCTTTCCACGCCTTGTCTTGATCCAGTGGCCGGTCGGCGTAGGCGCGATTCGCGTCTTCAACCGCTTTTTCGTCAACCGGCACCACCAGCTTACCGTAACAGCCGGGCCAGTCGGGGCAACCCAGCCCTGCATCCGAGAGGCGTACATAGGCTCCCATCAATATCACGCAGAAGGCCAGCAGGCAGGTAAATGCGGCAAGGCGATATTGGTAGATAAATGTCATTTCCATCACACCAAGGTACGATATGAGCCATTCCTATGGCAAATCTATGTGGTTCCCGTGGGTTATGGATATTTAATCTGTCTAGCCGTGAAGTGGCTGGCTGAATCGTAGAAAGCTGGGGTGAAAAGGTTTGATAGATGCTGATGACAATGGGGTGATCGGTGTGCCTGTCCCTGAGCAGGCGCACAGAAAGCTGGCTGTGAGATGGTTGCAGTTGGGGGTGTTGGCGCTGGGACTGGCGGGATTGTTTGCCTTGCTGCTGGTGCTCTCGCGCACCCCTGGCAGCGAGTCTTTCTTTCCCTGGGTGGATTTTTTCCGTACCGCCTTGGTGGTGCATGTGGATCAATCAGTACTGATCTGGTTTCTGGCCATGTCCGGGGTGGTTTGGTGTCTGACTGCACAGGCGGGTGCCGGATCGATACGGTTGCAGTATCTTGCCTTTGGATTGGCCATGATGGGGGCCCTGGGTATCGCCTTATCCGCCTTTTTGGGCGATGGGGCGCCGCTGATGAACAACTATGTGCCGGTATTGCAAAGACCTCTGTTCTTTCTCACTCTGGGTTTATTCGGCTTCGGTATCGCATTGCAGGCACTGATCGGTCTGAGTACCTATCAAAGCGTTTTGTGGAGCCATCTCCATCTGCCAAGCCTGGCTGCTTTCACGGTTGCCTTGGCGGTATTGATCTCTCTTGCGGCGCTGTTGACGGCTTGGTGGCAGATACCGGTAGAGGTGACTGGACAGAGTTACTACGAGTATCTTTTCTGGGGGGCGGGGCATAGCCTGCAGTTTGCCTATACTCAATTGATAATCCTTGCCTGGCTATGGCTTGCCCTGCATAGCGGGGTAGCCTTGCCCGGTGATTCCCGCTGGTACTACTGGCTCTTGATTCTCGGTATGGCACCGGTGTTACTGGTACCATTGATCTATCTGTTCTACCAGACAGTGACCATCGAATCCCGTACAGCCTTCACCCAGTTGATGCAGTACGGTGGCGGTCTGGCGGTTATCCCGATTGGCATGCTGATATTCATCGGTCTGCTGCGCGCGAATAGGGCAGAGCCAAATGAGAGGCCTCTGCGCCGAAGCCTGTGGATGTCCATGCTGCTGTTCTTTTCCGGTGGTGCCATTGCACTGTTCATCTCCGGCGTGAATACCATTATTCCTGCCCACTACCACGGTTCCATCGTGGGTGTCACCATGGGATTGATGGGGCTCGCTTATCTATTGCTTTCTAAGCTGGGATATCCGCCTGTACAAGGCAGGCTGGCCGAGCTGCAGCCTTGGATATATGGCATCGGGCAATTGCTGCATATCACCGGATTGGCCATGTCCGGTGCCATGGGCATCCAGCGCAAGACGGCCGGGGCGGCCCAGGGTCTTGATACACTATCCGCCAAGCTGGCGATGGGTGTGATGGGTATAGGTGGCTTGCTTGCCGTCCTCGGCGGGGTTATCTTCGTTTGGGTCATGTTGCGTATCTTTATTACCACAAGATCATAATGGGAATAGTGAATGAAACGGTTTATCCATCTGTATCTTTTATGCTTTTGCGGTGGGCTCCTGGCAGGTGATGACTATCCGCAGGCACCCGACTTCTCTTTACCCGGCGAGAATATGCCTATCTCACTTAATGAGTTCAAAGGCAATGTTGTGCTGCTCGATTTCTGGGCTTCATGGTGCGCGCCATGCCGGGCATCTTTCCCCTGGATGAATGAGATGCAGAGCAGATACAGGTCACAGGGATTGGAGATTATTGCTATCAACCTCGATAAAAATCGTGCATTGGCAGATGACTTTCTCGCCAAAACCCCGGCAAAATTCACCGTGGCTTTCGATCCCACGGGCGAGGTTGCCAGTCAATACGATTTGAAAGGGATGCCCGCATCCTTTCTCATTGATGGCCAGGGGCGGATTCTTGACTCCCATGTGGGTTTTTTTCTATCCGAAACCGAGCAGCGGGAAAGGGTGCTCAAAGAGGTTTTGAATTCATTCTAGAGATGATGTGTGGTCGTGTCCTTTATGAGCGCGACATACGCCGCTTAAGTTTGTTTTAAGGTATCTTTGCTCTAATCCTCCTTTTCCATCACTCTTTGCGTTAATCGTTCAATGACGTGGGCAATACCATGTACAAAGCGGCTGTCTTGTTGATGCCAGTTAGTTTCCTTATCGGTGGCTGCGCCAATTTGGGTGTTGAACCCTGGGAACGCGATCTGCTTGCAAAGCCAGAGATGCAGCTGATCTCCGATCCTGTAGAAGCGGGGCTTGATGACCATATCTATTTCAGTAAAGAGGCCTCCAGTGGCGGAAGAAGTTTTGCAGGTGGAGGATGCGGGTGCAACTGAAAAAACAGAAAAAGATACGCACAGCACTGACAGCGGCAACATGCAGTCTGCTGGGTGTTCAGGGAACTGACGTAACGGCAGAGGAGGGGGATTGGGATTTCGACAGTGCTGTTCTTTTCTATTCCGAAGTTGACCGTGTCAGCGCCATTGAACCGGTGGTCACCGCAAAGCGGGATTTCGGTGATGAACGATTTCTCAATCTGAAACTGGTATTCGATTCCTTGACCGGTGCGTCGGCGAATGGGGCGACACCGAGTGATCAACCTCAGACTTTTACCCGTCCATCGGGGGAGGGCATCTATACTGCCGATGCGGATGAGACACCACTTGACGACACCTTCAGGGATTTCCGTGTTGCCCTCAGCAGTCAATGGGATCAGCCGATCAATCGTGACTACAAGACCAGTTTCGGCGCCAACTTCTCTGCCGAGTATGACTACCTCTCAATGAGCGTAAACGCCTCCTTGTCGAGGGATTTCGATAAACGCAACACAACCCTCAATGCCGGCATATCCATCGCCAACGATACCATCAGTCCCGATGGTGATATCCCGATCGGTTTTTCCAGTATGGTTGTCGACCGTGGTCAGGCTGGATTTGATGAGGCCTTTGATACCACCCGTGAGGGTGAAGACGATACAAAAACCACCGTTGATCTGATCTTCGGCGTAACTCAGGTGATCAGCCGGCAGACGGTTATGCAGTTAAGCTATTCGCTTAGTGATAGCAGCGGCTACCTGACCGATCCATTTAAAATTCTCAGTGTGGTGGGAAGTGATGGTCGTCCTGTCGATTACCGCTATGAGCATCGCCCCGATACACGTTTGAAGCAGAGCCTCTACTGGCAGACCAAACACCATTTCAGTCGGGATATTCTCGATCTCTCCTATCGCCTGTTCTGGGATGATTGGGATATAACCTCGCATACTTTTGATATCCGGTACCGCTGGATGTTCGATAATGGCCATTTTCTGGAACCACACTTCCGCTATTACCTCCAAAGCGAGGCCGATTTCTACCACAGGTTCCTGCGCGAGGGGGACTCCTTACCGGAATACGCCTCGGCGGACTACCGCCTCGGTGAGTTGACCGGAATTACCCTGGGATTGAAATATGGCTTGAAACTGGCAAATGAACAGGAGATGAGCCTACGGCTGGAGTACTATCTGCAGAGCGGTAACGGTACAGATGGCGAGGCTCCGGGTATTCTCAGTGATTTGGAACTCTTCCCGGACGTGGAGGCGATCATACTGCAATTCAGCTACAATTTTTGACATCGAATTGTCGAACATACCCCAGTCAGGATTGGCATATTGGAAAAGCCTTCGGTAGGGTCAGCCATAAACAGAGAAGTTAACAGGCAGCGTGGAACGCTCAGTCTGGATGCGATGGACGACTATTGGAGAGGGCGGTTTCAGGCCATGGCGAGCCCCTGTGAACTCTTTATGGAAGAGGAAGATGAGACACAGGCATGGAGTCTTCTGCAGACCGCCGCTGATGAAGCCTGGCGAATTGAACACAAGTTCAGTCGCTACAGTGACGACAATATCATCCATCAGATCAATAGCAGCCATGACCGTGCCGTTAAGGTCGATGATGAAGTGGCCCATCTGCTCGATTTCGCCCAGCAGTGTTGGGAACTCAGCGACGGCATGTTCGATATTACATCAGGGGTTTTAAGACGGGTGTGGCGATTCAACGGCGGCAGTGAAATACCTGATGAGGCATCAGTTAAGGCACTGCTGCCCCTGATCGGTTGGCAGCATGTCGATTGGTCTCGACCCTATTTCACCCTGCCTGAGGGTATGGAGATCGATTTCGGCGGAATCGGCAAGGAGTATGCGGTTGACCGGGTTTTGCTGCGGCTAAAACAACTGACCGGCGGCAAGCTGTTGCTCAACTTCGGTGGCGATATCAACACCAATGGTCGCAGCGGTGGTGATGGCGCCTGGTCGATCGGTATCGAAGACCCCGATCAACCCGATTCCGCAACTGCCCTGCTGAAGATCCGCCAGGGCGCATTGGCCACCAGTGGTGACGCACGCCGTTATCTGCTGCGTGGCGGTAAGCGTTATGGGCATGTATTGAATCCCCAAACGGGTTGGCCTGTGGAACATGCCCCGCGATCGGTTACCGTTGCAGCTTCCACCTGCACAGAGGCGGGTATGTTAGCCACTTTCGCCCTATTGCATGGAAACAATGCCGAAAGCTTTCTGAGGGGACAGGAAGTAAAATACTGGCTGCGTCGTTGACCGGTATATACACTGTGTTGAATAGGCTCTTCTCTTGAGTGCCGATATGCTTTATTTCTCTTATGGATCAAATATGTCGAGCAGGAGGCTGCTGAGTAGAGCGCCTTCGGCAAGATTTGTTACTTCGGCATCACTACCTGGCCATGAGTTGCATTTTCATAAGAAAAGCCAGGACGGTTCCGCCAAATGCGATGCCTATGAAACAAAAAGCGACCGGCATGCTGTAAGTGGCGTCATTTACGAAATCGCCAGGTCAGAGAAGGCAGCGTTGGATTGCAAAGAGGGACTAGGTCAAGGGTACGAGGAAAAAACGGTTGAACTCTTTGATCCTGATGGTGAAATGGTAGTCGCCTATACCTATTACGCCACTTTCATCGATCGCACATTAAAGCCATACCATTGGTATAAGCACCATGTGCTCACTGGTGCACTGGAATATGATTTACCTGCTCCATATATAGATAGACTACGGCTAATTGAAGCAATGGAAGATCCCGATCCACAACGACATGCACTTGAAATGGCAATCTATGCGAATAGTGTGACATCGATCGGCTACACCCACTATCCACAAGGAAATAATTGTATAAAAACCAGATATGATTCGGTGCAAGGTTCTGATTGTGGATTACAATATAAAGAGAGCGGTGGATATATCGGTTACGGTTAACAGTGACAATGTCCTACAGATGCCGGCAGGTCTGGTCGGCATGTCGGTCACGCCACCGACGGCATTCGCTGAAAGCAATTATCTATCCTAAAATAGGTGCTGGCATGGGTGCAGTTAAAACAGAGAAATCAATCGAATCGTTCGAGATTTTCCCATGGGACACTAATTTCGAGACAGGTATCGCTCTAATCGATGAACAGCACCAGAAACTGGTGCAAATACTCAATCACCTTGCCGTTCATCTGGCAAACCGTTCAAGCAAAAAAATCCTGAATGAGGTTTTTGATGAGTTGTTTGATTATGCAGACTATCACTTCAAGACGGAAGAGAATGTCTGGCGCAAACACCTTCTCAACGATGAATCGTTAAACTCCCACGAAAAAACCCACAAGTCCTTTATTTCACATGTCATTAAACTCAGGGGCAGGGAGGGTCGTGAGGACTATGATCAACTCATGCAGGATACGGTCGGGTTTCTGACCCATTGGCTTGCCTACCACATTCTGGATAACGATAAACGCATGGCGAAAGTGATTGTTGCCATTGAAAACGGCATTACTGTCACTCAGGCCAAGCAGAGGGCTCACGAAGAGATGAGTGGCTCAATGCAGCTGCTCATAGAAACCGTGTTGAAGATGTACGACAGTCTCTCGTCGCGAACCATGGACCTGATGCGCGAGAAAACGCTGCGTAAGCAGGCTGAACAGGCATTGCTTGAAAATGAGGAAAAGTGGCGTTTTGTTTTTGAAAGCAACCACGAAGAGGTCTGGGATTGGGATATCCTGAAGAGCAACGAGACGCACCAAAGTGTCGAAAACATTCTCGCGCATGTAATCGACCGCGAGCTTGTTCAGGATTCTCGTTCATACGGGATTCATCCGGATGATATCGCCCGGGTAAAGCTTCATTTGCAGTTGCATCTTGATGGTAAAACGCCGTTTTTCACAAGTAAGCACCGACTGCTGCATAAAGACGGTTCGTGGACATGGGTGCTTAGCCGGGGAAAAGTCGTCAGCCGGAATGAACAGGGTTTGGCATTACGCATGGTTGGAACCCATTCCGACATTACCGAGCGTGAGCTGGCGTCGATCATATTCCGCTCAAGCAGTCAGGGGATGATGATTTCTGATAAAGATAACCGGATTATCAGCGTGAATCCGGCTTTCACCGAAATAACCGGTTATCCGCCTGCCGAGGTCATTGGCAAGGATCCCAAATTTCTGGCCTCTGAGAGGAACAGTAAAGAGCTGTACCGCAAAATGTGGGAGGAAATACAGCAAAGCGGTCAGTGGCAAGCTGAACTCTGGAACAGAAACAGGGCGGGAAACGAATTCTTTTCATACCTGAGTATCAATACCGTATTGGATGATCAAAATCAGATTGATCACTACATAGGGCTTTTGTCGGATATTACCGAGAAGAAAATAAATGAAGACCTGGTGCTCAGGCATGCAAATTACGATGTCCTGACAAATCTGCCAAATCGGCGCATGTTTTTCAATCTTCTGGATAATGAAATCAAACGAACAAAGCGCAGACGGGCGCAATTTGGACTCTTCTTTATCGATCTTGACCATTTCAAGGAAGTGAATGACACACTCAGTCATGAAATTGGCGACAGGCTTCTGATCGATGCCACTCGTCGCATGCAAAACTGTATTAGGGAGTCAGATGCGATCGCACGCATAGGCGGCGATGAGTTCGCCATGATTATCAGTGAACTGGGGTATACCTCAAGGCTGGACAGTATTGCCCAGAAGATCATTGATGAACTCAGTAAGCCGTTCAAGGTCGATGTCAATCAGATATATATTTCCGCCAGTATCGGCATCACCATTTATCCTGATGATGGGGAAGACGCATCGAGTCTTCTTAAAAATGCAGACCAGGCGATGTATCGGGCTAAGAAGTCCGGCCGTAGCCGTTTCAGTTATTTCACCGCAGAAATGCAGGCGGCTTCGATCAAACGACAGGTATTGCTGGGAGATTTGCGCAATGCACTGTCCAGGAATCAGTTCGAGCTGGTTTACCAGCCGGTAATTGACCTGTCCAACGGATCGGTTTGTAAAGCTGAGGCATTGTTGCGATGGAAACACCCGAACAGAGGAATGATATACCCTGCCGAATTTATCTCCCTGGCAGAAGAGTCCGGGCTGATTATCGATATCGGCAACTGGGTTTTTGATGAAGTGATGCGGCAACTGGTTGAGTGGTCAGACAGGACCTGTGAAGGATTTCAGATCAGTATCAACAAATCGCCCTTGCAGTTTCGTAACAGAATAGCGCATCAACAGTGGCTTCAGCAGTTGAAGAAGCTGCAATTGCATGGAAGCAGTATAGTCGTGGAGATCACCGAAAACCTGCTGATGGAAAATGAAAGCAGTGTGCATGAGCAGCTGCTGGTGTTCCGGGATCATAATATCGAGGTGGCGCTGGATGACTTCGGAACCGGCTACTCCTCACTCTCTTACCTCAAAGACTTTCATATTGAGTTCATCAAGATCGACCAATCATTTGTGCGAAACCTTGAAGAAGATTCGCAGGAAATGATTCTATGTGAAGCCATGATTGCAATGGCTCATAAGCTGGGAATTAAGGTTATCGCCGAGGGTGTCGAAACTGAAAGCCAGATGCAGTTATTAAAGCGCTCCGGCTGTGATTATGCGCAGGGTTATTTTTATTCGAAACCCGTTAGTGCTGGAGAATTTGAACGTTATCTCCCTGATGGTGAAGGCTGATCTTGCTATATATGTCAGGAAACTGAACTGATATTGGATTAGTCTTAACAGGCCTAATTGATAAACTGTGATTGGTGGTGCATGGCTCCGCACTGCCATCTATTTTTCCAGGGTATAGGCCATGGCGTAGCGGACCGGCATCGGGCATTCGACCTGAGAGGGCGGTTCCGGCAGGGGTTGTGCTGAATCTATGGCTTTTCCCGCAGCTTTTCTCAACAGACTGTGCGGTCCTGTAATCATCAACTTTGAGACCTTGCCGTCGCAGGAGAGATTGAAACTGACCTCGATTTTTCCCTCCAAATTTCTGCGCCGCGCAACAGTGGGGTAGTGCTTTTCAGCTTCAATCATGGCCAGTAATTGTGCCAGATACTGTTCCCGCAGGTTGACCTTGGGTTGAGCCCGTGGAGGCGGCGGTTGTCTTGCAAGCTGTTTCTCCTCAGGGGGAGTGACGGGTTTCGTTTCAGCGACAACTGGCTTGGGTATGGCTTTGCTCTTGATCTTTTTTTTGATTTTCGGTTTCGGTTTGGGCTTTGGCTTGACGATCTGTTTATCAACGGTCTTCGGCGGTTGTATGACCTCGGGAATGATTTCCGGGAGCGGCTTTTGAAATGTCAGTTGTACCAGTAGTTGTGGTTTTTCGGTTTGCTCGACGGCGGCCTGGGTGACCATTGTGTCAGACCATTCTGTGACAATCATAAGGTGCAGCAGCAGAGAGAACGACAGTGCCAGCAGACGCCAAGCGGTACTTGTTTTGATCATGGCTTCTCTGTGAGAATATCGAGGGATTCGGCGCCGGCACTACGTGCAGCATCGATCACCTTCACCCCCGCACCGAAGGCAGCGGCCTGGTCGCCCTTCAATCTTACATAACGCTTGTTGGGGGCGTGCAGGGCGCCGCGCAGTGTATCCTCCAGGTTGTCCAGTGTTGCCGCCCGGCCATCCACCAGCAGTTCTCCATTGGGTAACAGGGCAACCTCCACCGTGTCATCATCAATACTTGGTTGGCTGCTTTCCGCCACCGGCAATTGAATATCGATGGCTTCGTCTTCAATGAAGTGGGCCGTGAGCATGAAAAAGACCAACAGCAGGAACACGATATCAATTAAGGGCGTGAGATTGAGCACCTGGCTGGAGCGCCTTTTATACTCATACTCCATCGGTGATGTTCTCCCACTGGTGAGTCTGTTGCACCTCCGTGGTGATCGCGGGTTCGAGACTACGTCTCTCCAGTAACAGTGCGATGCAACGGCTGATTTTCTTCGCCCGGCGTTCGACGCTCCCTTCCAGAAAATGCAGCATCAGCAACAGCGGTATGGCAACCGCGAGTCCCACGCCGGTAGTGATCATGGCCTCCCATATCCCACCGGCCAGGGCCTGGGCATCCACTTTGCCCCCCGCCTGCTCGATAACCATGAAGGCCTTGATCATGCCGGTAATGGTGCCGAGCAGACCAAGCAGGGGAGCGGTGTTGCCGAGTATGCCAAGGGTGCGCAGGCCGAACTCCATGCGCTGGATCTCCTCGCCACGCACTCGCTCACCCACGCCTCGAAGGTCTTTCACACCCTCGGATTGTGCCTCTACAACGGCACGGATTACGTTGGCTTCCGGTCCCTTGAGTTCTGCAATCTGCTGTTGGGCCTGTGAGTCATCGAGTAGTTGTCCCAGTCTTGCCATCCAGCTTTTGGGCAGCTGCCGCAGGCGTAGAAACAGAAAATAGCGTTCCAGCACAATGGCCAGTCCTATGGATGAGTAGAGGGCGAGGATCCAGATAACCGGCCCGCCCTTGGCAAGGAGTTCAGTGATGTTCATGGTGTGATCCATCCTAATGCGGTGGCACAGCCGATCATGACGAGCAGTCCGATGCTGGTGTTTTCCAGGGCGGCTCGGTAGTGTGCCAGGTGGAGTCTGATCTGGTGACCGAAATGGGCTACGCCGAAGGCGAAGATAAGGGTTGGAAGAATGACTGCGCCCACGGCGAAAGCGACACCCAGGGATGCGCCCGAGAGGATGCTGGCGCTTGTCGCTGCGGCAAGAATTATTGTCGTCAGGGGGGCGCAGGGGTTGAATGCCATGCCCAGTCCCATCAAGTAGAGGCTCCCGGGCAGACTACTTTGACTCATGAGGCGGTTTTCTTGAGGCGGTCTGTTCTCGAGCGTTACGGTGCTTTTCGTAGAGCAGGTCGAATTACATCCGCTGGTGCGGCGTCGCCACAGAATGGAGAGCGCCACCAGAATCGTAGCGCCACCCAGCAGCCAGCGAACCCAGGGGCCGGCAACCAGGTCTTCCACCCAGAGACCGGCCCAACCCGCCGCTCCCGCCAGTAAGGTGTAACCACTGATGCGTCCCAGGGAGAATGGGAGCAGGGTGCGCCAGGCGCCTGTAATGCCATTGTCGCTGGTGGTGAAGACAGGCCCCAGATAGGGAAGACAGGCAACATTGCATGGGCCGGCGCCGAAACTGAGCCCCAATAACAGTGCGGCGCCGAAACTGAGGCTGACCGGTTCAATAGGAATCATGACGACTCTGTCTTCGCTGACATGGGCCGTTTTTTGTACCAGGCGATGAGATTGCCTTTCTCCCATTGGCTTTGCTGCTTCTTACGCTGCTTGAAGTATTGCGGACTGGAACTGAAGACCGGGAACAGGGTGTATTTCAGCTGCAGCACATCCTTGTCAGGACAGAACTCCACGCAGCGGCCACAAAGCGTACAGTCTTCGAAGGTGACATTACGGCTCTCCATATTGGTATGGATTTCATGTATATCCATGGGGCAGGCCTTGGCGCAAAGACCGCAGCGATCGCAACGAGGCGTACCGTTCTTTATCAGACGCAGCAGACCGATTTTGCGAAAAACCGCATGCAGGGCAAGCATCGGGCAGATGCGGCAGAAGGGCTGGCGCACGGTCAGCGCCAGCGCAATCATCAGACCGAAAATAAAATCCCCCAGCAATGACATCACGATAGTGGTTGTGTTAGCGGTATCCAGATAGAGCTGTGTGGTTTCACCGGTAGCCAGGGTGGTGAGTATGCGACTGGGACAGATGCGACAGAACGGGTCGCCAAGGTCGTGATTCAGCATGCCCATGCCGGTCAGCAGGGGAAATGCGAAGACCAGCAGAAGCAAGATGAACCACTTTACCGGGCGAATTCGGGTGACCAGGTCTCTGGAGAGTGACTCATGACGTTGCAGACCGAGTTTCTGACCAATAATCTGGAGGATCTCCTGGAAGGTGCCCAGTGGGCAGATCCAGCCACAGAAGGCCTTGTTCAATACCACGAAAAAGAGCAGGAAGGTGCCCAGGGTAATGAGCGTGGGCATAACGCCCATGAGCAGGTTTCCCCCCTTGGCAATTGCCTCGCCAAGGCGGTGATCCATCTGGTGCTGGATCGGTATCAGGGTGCAGAGATCGGAGCCTTGAAAATCGTAGGCGCAGCTCAAGGCGGGCAGGGCGCCGCTGATCTTATCGTCCAGATAGTAACCGGTGATGAGCCCGCCGTAGACAAAAAAGATAAAGGCGCCAAGCTGTACGATTTTGCGAAATACGGAAAGGTTGATTGGATTGTTCATTGTGCCTTTCCTCCGCTTCTATTGGCTCGACCAAGGAAACCGCCGGCGATAAATCCGATGCCGACCACCAATAGACCCAAACGGGTTGATTGCCAATGAGCGGGATTGACGCGATAGTCGGCGTTGAGTCGAGTCGTATAGCGCCTATCCCCTTCAAGGTATTCGCTGCTGACAGTGAACTGGCCGAGCCTCTTATCCCGCTCTCCTTCAATCATGCCGGGGAAGTCGTCGGGGATTTGAAAAGAGACCCGACCGTCGGAATCGGTAGCCGATGATAGCTGCGAACCGTTAGCGGTATTCAGTATGACATCGAGGTCACTGACCGGCTTGCCGTTGAAACGCACTAGATAATCCCAGGTCTCTAGAGAGTGATAGCGATAGTGCTCCCGTGGAATCGGGTCGGGTACAATCTCGAACTCGGTCTTTTGTTTCGCCGCCAGCCTGGAGGGACTCTGCTTGCTGGGACGTCCGAACCTGTACTCGTAACGTATCACAGCCTCTTTGTGATCACCCCAATCCTTTTCCGCCACGATGGCGTGGTAGTTGTCGATACCGGTCATCGGTATCGTGACGGCATTGTGATCGAGGGTGAGTTGTTGGGTTGAGAGATCCGGTTTCCAGAGAGTGATGATGGCGCCATCACCGTTTTCAAGGACAATTCGCTTTTCGCCGCGGTGATCATGGGCGGGTTGGGGGAGCTTGGTCGCATCCCCGCCATCCGCACCGGTTACAACACCGGAGAGAGAGAACATACCGGTGAGGATAACAACATCTAACAGTTGCCTATGCATGGGATGCCTTCCTTAGAAGTTATAGGTGTAACTCAACATGGCACTGCGTGGAGAGGCAGCCGAGTAGGTCTTGTCGCCGCTGGTGCTCTTCTTTACTTCGAGGGCGTAGAGCTTGTCGAACAGGTTTTCCACGTTCAGCGAGAGAGCGTGAGAACCGGTTTGATAACTCAGCAACAGGTTGGTGACAAAATCATAGCCGCCATACTTTTCCGTATTGGCGTTGTCGATGTAGTAGCTGCCCCAGCTGTTGCTGCGTAATACCGCTTTGAAACCGGCCGGGTGACTGTAGCCCATGCCGAGGCCGTATTGTTGCCTGGGTATGAAGGGAAGCTGATTGCCGGAACGATCGACCGGTGTTTGGGTTCGGCCTGTACGCACCAACTCCTCAAAGTCAGTGAAGCTGTAGTCGCTGTAAGCAAAACTGCCTTCCAGCCAGAAATGGCGGTTGAGGTCGTAGCGCCCGCTCAACTCCAATCCCTTCTTCAGCGTTTCGCCGGCATTTTGAAACTCTGTGGTCAGGTCCTCATTCAGTACCGAAACGATCTCGTCACTGACCGTGGTGCGGTAGAGGGCAAGGTCGAAGGACCATGCTTGAGCACGCCCCTTCAAACCGATCTCCATATTGCGTGCGGTGGCGGCGTCAAGTTTCGGATTGCTCTGAATCTCCGACTCCGATGGGACCTGTCCCGACTGGGCGACGACAGTGTAAAGATTCAACAAATTGCTGAGTTCATAGGTCAGGCCCAGCTTGGGTGAGAAGAGATTGAAGGTCTTATCTGTATTGGTGATCTCCGGGGTATCGAAGAAGGTATAGCTTGCGGCGCCCCAGCTGTATTCGCCATAGGCGGTATTGTCGATATCGAAGTGGTTGCGGTCGTAACGAAAGCCGATGTCGAGGGTGGTGCGTCGATTCGGTTGCAGGGTTTCCTGGATAAAGAAACCGTACAAGGTGTTAGTCGCATCCTCCTCCTCGAGTAATTCGCCGGCTTCATCGGAATTGGTATGCAGGATGGTATCAGAGCCCATCGGGTTCCAGGGGGGCGGCGGACTGGTTTCAACATCCGCGTAGGTGAATTTTTTTGCGCCTTCGGTGTCGTCGCGTCGGGCGGTTATACCCGCAACCAGTGTGCTGGGACCCCAGAGTTGGTGCTTGTAGGCCATCTCGAGGTCTGTGCCGAGCACGAGCGTGCCGGGATTATCGTTGATTGCGCCGGTGACCGGATGGTAGTGGTCCCAGTGATTGGCGTAGATACGCGGTTTCAGGATCAGATCGCCCATCTCCTGTTCATAGCGGGAGTTGAAGAACCAGATGGTCGAGTAGCGGCCGCTGTGCTGCCAGGGACTGCTGGTGGTATCTTTCTGCTCTCCACTTTCGAGGTAGCTTTCGAATTCGCTCTCATCCATGGACCCCGGGATCTGCAGGTCCGCCTCGTGATAGCTCAGCTCAGATTCCAGGGTGGCGCCGCTATCGAGCAGATAACCGTGCTTGAATGCGAGCTGCTTGGACTCGAATTCATTCCATTCCCGCCAGTCGTTATCACTCTTACGGTAGGAGGCTGTGAGAGAGTAGGCATTGCTGTCATCGAGATCACCCGCAAGACGGCCATGCAGATTGCCTTGACCGAACTCACCGACACCCAGTTTTATGCGGTTGCTGTCGGTATCGAACACCGACTTTGAAATGATCTGAATGGTGCCGCCGGATGAACCGGCGCCGAACAGTGATCCGGGCCCTTTGGTGATCTCGATGCGCTCGATATCCTGGGTATCGATAAAGTCGAAACGGGAGAAGCTGTCCGGGTCGGTCATCGGTACGCCATCGCGGATGACCATGATCTCCCGAACGCCGTAATTGGCCTTCTGCCCGGCGCCGCGGATGATAAGACGGCTGTCATAAGCAGAATTCTTGGAGTTGATCAGAACGCCGGGGCTGCCCTGGATGGCGTCCTTGATATTGAACATCTTTTCGCTTTCGATGCGCTCGGCATCGATCACGTCAATAGAACCGGCAACATCCTGGGTGCGTCGTTCGACGCGGGAGGCGGTGACACTGATGATGTCATATTCTTCATCGGTATCTGGCTCTGCAACTTCATTCTCGTCAGCGACAGATATGCTGAGATGAAAAAGGATGAGAGAGATAATGAGGGTGAATTTGAGATTATTATTTCGTGGCAGGCGTTTCATACAACTTCATATCCGAATCAACCAGGCATAGGTGCACCTCAATGTGCCTTTTGCCTGGGGGGAAAAATAGTGCGTCCTTGGACAGAGATCCCTGATATGAAGGCAATTAGCGGACCAATCGTTAAGCTACAGATTTGTAAGTAATTTATAGATTGTGATAAGTGGAGATGTGGGGCATATCACGCAATAATGCGTCATATGGCATGAAGCTGCCTGTCAAGGCTCTCCCCAGCTCAAGTGAGTAACAAACTGCTCAAAAACAGCCGCAAATACTCGCGAATGATTTCTAGTCCGCAAATGAACGCGAATAAACGCAATTGTGTTATGTGGTGTCATGTAAACGACCGGACAGGATCAGACCCATGGCCAGGGTAAGTGGCATTAACGTAAAAATAGATGCCTCAGGTAGCGCTAATAAAGATAATCGTTATTGTCACTCGGCAGTTCGATCTCCGCCAGGTTGGTGTCCGGTGCCGCGAGGTCGTTGACCAGTAATCCCCGGCCGCTGATGGAATAGATGTAACTGTTCATCGCATCATCGGCGACAAAGAAACTCCTGCGTACGCTCTCGGGGTAGTAAAAGTTCGGGCTGTTTGGATCCTTGTAGAAGATGTCATGGTCGATGGCGGCATAGGGTTGGATACCCGCTTGCTCAGTGACTCTGAACAGTTCCAGCCCGTTGAATATGTCGTTGTAACCAAAGGTAGTGCTGGTTAAGGAGTTGCCCCATGCCGTTATCGGGATCGCCAACATCTTCTCCTGCTCGAACCAAGTGAAGGCGTGATGGTTGTAGGCGGCTTCTGTGTAACTACTTGAACCGATAAGATAGTCATATAACAATGCAGGCTGGGCGAAATCACTGATATCGAACAGGCTGAGCTTGATACTTCTGCCTTCACGGCCGACGGCAAGAATCATATCACCCTCGATGGGGTGCAGGTAGGTGGAGAATCCCGGTACCTCCAATTCACCTGCAACCAGCGGATTTCTGTTATCGCTGAGATCCAGGGTAATCAGGGGATCGATCCGTTGGAAGGTCACCACATAACCCTTCTCCTCATCGAAGCGTACTGCATAGACCTCTTCACCGGGTTTGCCGAGACCTTCCAGATAGGCGCGCTCTGCCAGTTGCTCTCCCGATTGGGCCAATACATAAAGCCGGTTGTTTGTTTCCCATGACCACCAGTCCCGCTCGGACGTCACCAGGCGCAACACACCCTGGTGTTCATCCATGGCGAATTGATTCAGCAGATGGCCCTCGACACGGCCACTGGCAAGATATTGGGGGGATGATTGAAGACTGAACTTATGGATGGTAGTGGTAACTGTCAGATCAGCTCCCCCTAGCATCACAGGCAACCAGGTCCAGAAATTATCCTCGACACTGGCGATGTAGAGATTGTCCTGACTGGCGTAGACCAGACCGGTGTTGCCCAGTATGGTCTGGCTGGAAGTATCAGCCAACGGGTTAGCCAGATCGAAATTGAGAATTGTCAGGGTACCGGTGCCGTTGGGAATTTCAGGCCGATAGATTGCGTCACAACTACAGATCGCTGAGGTGTCAGGTTGAGTCTCTGTCCCTGGAGCAGTGTTATCTGACTGAATCGGCAACAGTTCATCGATCTCCACATTGACGGGATCGTCAAGCGCAGGGTTCAGATCGATTAACGCGCTAACAATCAGGTAGACTTGCGGACCGATTCTGCGCGCATCCACATAGCTCGATTCGAGTACCGTCTCCCTGATCAGGGCAGGCTGCTGGGGATTGGTGACCCGGAACATTGTGACCTTGGTCATTTGATAAACTCTGGGTGCGAAATCCGCTGCAAGACTCTGGGCGAATTGTGGGTGGTTGGACTGCGACATATCACTCACCACCCAGACGATATCCTCATAAAGAAACAGCGCCCTGGGCGTGCCATCGATCTGCGTTCTCGACAATTCCCGGCTTTCGGCAGCCGGCCAGGTTTTCATAATCACCAGATTACTGCCGGATAGCAGGTAGGTATGGTTGCCGGTGGTCTTGATGAAGTCTGGCTCATCCACGCCGGCGACCTGATTATTTGTACCGGTTACGCTATTGACGGAGGGTTGTGATTCACTCTGCCCCGAGTCAAAATCCGGCAGAGGGGCGGGCCCTGATATGGGGGCGCTGCTGAAATCACTACCGGACGAGGCGCCTACATAAGACAAAAGATCATTCTGTTGACGATTCGTATCGATCAGAAATGACTTGACTTCATCACATGTATCGAATCGTGTCAGTTGCGCTTCGTTGAAGAGATAGACATTGTCATTATCGGTTGGCAGTTCTATCTCTGCCAGGTTTATATCCGGTGAGGCGAGGTCGTTGACCAGAAATCCACGGTCGCTGATGGAGTAGATATAACTGTTCATCGCCTCATCAGAGACAAAGAAACTTCTGCGGATCCCCTCGGGGTAGAGCCATCTCGAGTTGTTTTGATTTCGATAGAAAATGTCGTGGTCAATGGTGGCATAGGGTTGTATGCCCTGTTGCGCGGTTACTTTGAACAGCTCCAGTCCATTGAATATGTCATTCACATCAAAAATCGCTTCAAGCGCCGAGCTGTTCCAATGGGTCACAGGAATAGCCAGCATCTTCTCCTGCTCGAACCAGGTGAAGGCGTGATGGTTGTAGGCGGCCTCGGAGTAGCTGCCGGCACCGATTAAATGCTCATTGAGCAACACTGGTTGGGCGAGATCACTGATATCGAACAGGCTCAGCTTGATACCATTGGTATCGGTATCCTGACCGATGGCGAGGATCAGGTCCCCCTCGATCGGGTGCAGGTAGGTGGAGAATCCCGGTACCTCCAATTCACCTGCGACCAGTGGATTGCCGTTGTCACTGAGATCCAGGGTGATCAGGGGGTCGATCTGTTCAAAGGTCACCAAGTAGCCCTTGTCCTCATCGAAGCGCACTGCAAAGACACTCTCTCCAGGCTTGCCGAGACCATCAAGCACTGCACTTTGTATCAGTTGGTCACCCGACTGTTCCAGGAGATAGAGTCGGTTTTCAGGATCGGCGTCACTCCACCAGGCCTGCTCGGTGGTCACCAGGCGCAATGTGCCCTGATACTCATCCATGGCGAATTGGTTGAGCAGATGGCCATCGACACTTCCGCTGGCAACATATCGGGGATTCGATTGAAGTGTGAATTTATGGATGGTGGTGGAGGGTGTCGGATCCTCCTCTCCTTCCATCACCGGCAGCCAGAGCCAATTTTGGTCCTCCACACTGGCGATGTAAAGATTGTCCAGACTGGCGTAGACCAGGCCGCTGTTACCCAGTATGGTCTGGCTGGAAATGGTTGCCAGCGGGTTTACCAGATCGAAGCTGAGAATCGTCGTGGTGCCGGTGCCATTGGCAATTTCGGGTCGATAGACTGCATCACAACCACAGATCACAGAGGTAGTGGGGTCGCTGTTTGCCGAGGGGGCCGTGTTATCGGCCAGGGAGGGCAGCAGCTCATCGATTTCGACATTCTCGGGGTCATCGAGCACAGGGCTCAGATCAAGTTGTGCTGTGACAATCAGATAAATCTGTTGCCCTATCATGCGCGCATCCACATAGCTTGATTCAAGTACGGTCTCTCTGATCAGGACAGGCTGCGCGGGATCTGTGACCCGCAGCAGAGTGACCTTGGTCGTCTGGTTGATTCGGGGTGCGATATCAGCCGCCAGACTCTCCTCGAATTGGGGATAGCTCTGGTGCGACAGGTCACTCACCAGCCAGACGATATCGTCATTTAAAAAGAGCGCCCTGGGCGAGCCATCGATCTCTGTTCTAGAGATCTCCCGGCTCTGATCCGCCTGCCAGGTCTGTAAAATCACCAAATTCCCGCCAGAAAGGAGGTAGGTATAGTCGCCACTTGTCTTGACGAAATCCGCCTCATCCACGCCCGCGACCTGATTGTTCGTCCCGCTTACACGATTGATTGCGGGCTGCCCTGAGCCATTATCCGTGGTGGTTTCCGGGGAACTGCTAAAGTCTTCCTGGGGTATGACCGCTGAGGTTTGCACATAGGCCGAAAGCGCACTCTGCTGCGCACTTGTACTGATCAGGTATGACTTCAATTCGTCACAATGATCGAATCGTTTCAGTGCTACATCAGCTTCAACAGGTGTGGCCTCTCCGCTATCGGAGGAGTTGCAACCACTTAAAAGAGAGAGGAGAGTGCTTAGCAGGACGGCGGAGATGCTGTATCTAATCGGTTTGGACATCAATGTCTCCAGCAAAGTATCGCTTACCAGGGATGGAATGGTTTGCCAGCTACAGGTTAGACCCTGTTATTCGTTGCGTAGCCGCGATTCCCGAGTTCAGTATGATCTATCCACTGTTGCCCTGTCCAGGCCTCAAACGGACGAAAGCGGGACTTGTAGCTCATCTTTTCGCAGCTCTCGATCCAGAACCCGGGATAGACCCAATTCAGGCCGAGTCCCCGCGAATAGTCAATCTGCCACAGCAGGGCGAAGATGCCCAGGCCGTCCTGTGACATGTCCGGGTCGAAGAAGGTGTACACGGATGAGGTGCCATTCGGTAGCAGATCACTGACCGCGACGGCTGCCAGCTTGCCGGCCTTACGGAATTCGATAAATTGTGTTTCAGCCCATTCGCAGGTCAGAAACTGGGAATATTGCCCCGGGCTGTTGCATGCCATGGCGCCATCGGGATGACGCTCCAGCAGGTATCGCTGATAGAGATGATAGTGTGCTTCATTGAATTCGGCGGGGCCGGGGTTCACTTCGTAAAGTGACAGGTTGCGTTTCCAGATACGGCGTTGACTGCGAGATGGTTGAAACCGTGCTGTCGGTATCCGCAGAGAGATGCAATCATTACATTGCGGACAAGCAGGTTGATACAGATAGCAGCCGCTGCGACGAAAACCCCGGTCTATCAACTGTTGATAGAGATGTTGAGTGACTTTCGCATTCGGATCGAGAAACAGATTCCGTGCCTCACGACCAGATAGATAGGAGCAGCCGTGAACCTGGCTCATGTAGAGAGCATAACTCGTCTCCTGTTCGAATCCTGGAGGTGGATTCAGCATATATCGGCCTCTGGAAAGTGCCTGCCCTGGTCAGCCCAACTGCCTGTTCTTCCTTCAAACCGGGTCCAGCGATCGAGGTCGGCGCAAAAACTGGACCTGGGTATCTCTTCAGCTCCCAGACTGGCCAGATGGTTGGTATAGACCTGACAATCGATCATCTTGAATCCCCACTGAGTCAGTCTTCGACTGAGGTGAACCAGAGCAATTTTGGAACTGTCGGGCGTACGGCTGAACATCGATTCACCGAAGAAGACAGCGCCTATGGCCATGCCGTAGAGGCCGCCCACCAGCTCGTCGCTGCGCCATACCTCAACGGAGTGCGCCATTCCCAGCTGGTGTTGTTGGCGATAGGCATCGATCATCTCGGGCACCAGCCATGTTCCAGGCGAGTTTTCACGCGGCGCCGCGCAACCCTTGATCACAGCCTCGAAGTCTTGATCAAAGGATACTTTATAGACCTTTTTTTTTAATGCTTTTCTCAGGCTGCGACTGATTTTTATCTTTTCGGGATAGAGTACCGTGCGTGGGTCCGGCGACCACCAGAGTATGGGTTCTCCCTCTGTGAACCAGGGAAATATTCCCAGCTGATAAGCCTGAATCAGCCGTTGGGGCGTTAGATCGCCGCCCACCGCCAGCAACCCGTCCGGCTCGCGTTCCGCGAGTGAAACGTCAGGAAATGGCGTATCCGGGTTGTCGTCAAGCACAAAAATCATCGTTTGCCGATTTAAAGGACTTAAACTAATCTTAACAGCTACTTGTTTTTAAAATAATAAATTCGCATTATTTAAAGACCTGTGAACGCTGGGTATATTGTCTCTGCCGGGTTAACAGGCCCTAGACTGACAAATGCTTGCCACAGATTGTATGTGCTGAATCATAGCAGCTGGTTTTAGTCGATTTGTGAGTCAATATTAACATAAGCCGCATGGGAGTGAGGCCTTGCCAGACAGTGTCAGATACTTGCAGATTGGTGATGTACTGCAGTTGCAGTGGGCGTCACCCAACGAAAACGCCGAGCGCTTTGCGGCCACCCTGATCGGCTTTCTACCTGGTCACAGTCTGGTGATCACGACACCCCGTAAACACGGAAAACCGATTATCGTACGCGATGGTCAGAGTTGTACGGTCAGGATGTTACAGGGCAGCAATATATTCGGTTTTGTTTCGCAAGTCCTGAATGCATCATCTAAACCCTATCCGCATATCCATCTCTCCTATCCGTCGGACGTAGAGAGCGCCGTCGTGCGCAACGCACCCCGGGTGCCGACTGAAATAAGTGCGGAAGTTGTCTGGCCCCAGGGTGCCTCGGGGGGGGAGAAGAAACGGTCTGTCATCATTTCCGATATCAGTAGTACGGGGGCCCGGATATTAGACCGGCAAACGCTTGGTAAAGTTGGGGATGTAGTTCAGGTGATCTATACCTTGTCGGTATGTGGTGGGGAAGACATGCTGAAAATCATGGGCGTAATTCGCAATATTCGCGAGGTGGCAGGCAGGGATGGCAGAAACACCTTTGTCCATGGTTTGGAGTTTCGCGGCCTGAATCGATTTCAGCAATTGGTACTCTGTTCATATGTCTTGGGTAGTATCGCCAGGGAGCGAGGCTGACGCTGGATCCGGCTGTCCGGTCGCCCCCTCTGATCGGGTGCCGCTGACAAGCGACATAGGCGTAGCGCTGTTGTATCCTGACAGTCGGCTATGATCCGAATAGTGGTTTTGAGATTGTGTCTTTGAATATGTTGATCCTGGTCTACTATCTTTTCCTGCTCATCTGTGCCGCCATGGGCGTATTCTTTTTTGCACTCTACATCCGCTCAAAACAGGGCCTGCAGGCGCTGTCTGCCGTGATGTTGCTGCTGCCCGTTGCCTATGAGACCTGGGTTTTGGAAAACTGCACAGGAGAATGCGATATCAGAGTCGATCTGATTGTGCTGTTTCCTGTTGAATTATTGCTCCTTTCCACGCTCTCTCTCTACTCGTGGAGGCGATATATAAAATACTCTGCGCATGAATGATAAAGTGATAAATGTCGTTGTCTGGCCTCGATAAGGATGGAAACGCTTCAGTTGCGGTAGAAAGCTATCAATCGAAAAGGTGGGATTTCGATCCAAAATCCTCGTTGATCCCCTCAACCGTCAGTGTCAACCAATATTGTTCAAAACGATCCCAGAGACGCTCCTCCGGCAGATCGGTATGGCTGACGGGAAACTCCATAATCTCCTTCTTTCCAACCAGATGGTTGGCAATGGCATAGACTGTCTTGGCCGGCACCACATCATCTTTGAGTCCCAGGCCGATGAGAGCGGGACAGTGCACGCTATCGGCAAAATTGACAGGATCAAAGTAACGCATCACCAGCATCACATCATCCAATCGTTCTGGATGGCTGGCGAGATAGTGATTAATCTGAGCACCGGAGCCTGATTTGACGAAAATATAACGCCCTTCAGTCCAACCGAAAGTGGGAACACCTACCGCCAGCAGGTCGGGCGATCCCAGTACCGATGCGGATTTGAGTGCCAGTGCACCTGCAAAACTGATACCCTGATAGGTATGGTGGGTGGTCGGGTTGGGGAGCAGTTGCTCAGCGACTCTTGCGCCTTGAATGTAATCGCAGACGGCGCCTCTTATCACTGAGGTCTCCGGTGCTTGAATGCCCGTCAATACCCAGCCCCAGTGAGAGTACTCTCGAAGTGCGTCATGAGAGCGGCCGAAGCCACGGATATCCACGCCAAAGCAATTCAGCCCGGAGCTCACCCATGACCATTGAGGCATGCATTGAGAGCCGTAACCGTGGCTGTAGACAACCAGCGGCCGTGGTAGATCATCCTTCCAATGAGTGAGCAGCCCGGTAATGCGCACATCGTCCAATGACACAAATTCCACATAATCCAGTATAAGTTCCGGGTGGTTGGGCGAATGTTCCATGCCTGCGATTATCGGATCCGGATCGACCTTCTCCAGTTTGTTCAGCGTCTCCCGCCAGAAAAGATCAAAATCCCTTGGCTTGGTGTGTTCCGGTTTGAATTGGCGCCGCATATATCTACTATAGATTAGTAATAGGGGTGTGGTTAGTGGTGCAGGGCCAATAATATTGTCGTTTGAATATTCAATCACATCGATGTTGAGAAGAGACAATAATAAGTGACATGCTCTTGAAAGGGTGATCGTGATGATGGATGCCTCTGAACTATCCGAACTTGCATTCTTCCAGGATATCGACAGGGATGTGATCGACTTTCTAGCTAAAGGCTCCGAGGTGCGGCAAATGGATCAAGGGGAGATTCTGCTGCACCAGCATGATCGTGCCATCGCACTCTATTTTCTAGCGACTGGAAAGGTGCAGTTTCTGATTCATGTGGCAGGTATGGATGATCTTCTTGTCGGCACCGACAGCGAGGTTGGGGCACTGATTGGCTGGTCTGTGTTTCGCGCACCCTATCGCCATACGGTGACCGTGCGCTGTGAAACGGTGTGCAGTTTTGTACGTATTCCGAGAACACTGTTAACTGAGTTGATGGGAGGGTCACCGCCCATCGCCTACACGCTTTTGCGCCATGTGGCGATAGTTCTGGCACATCGACTTGAACATAACAGGGACCGCCTGATCGCCAGTAGCGGTGTCGAAGGAAGAAACATGGTGGAACCGGCTGCCGCAATGAGAAACCGGGGATCAGACTCGCTTGTCGAGTATGAAAACCTGGGCAGCGATCAGGAGTCAACCTTCAGGTTTTTGCGCCACGTCACTTTTTTTGAAGCCATGTCAGATCATCATTTACGGTCCATGTTGTCATTGGGGCAAATGATTCGCGTGAAGCCTGGCACAACACTGTTTCAGCAGGGAGGTGAGGCGGAGAAGTTCTACCTGCTTGTCAGTGGCCGGATTGAACTCTGGTATTGCAGTAGTGATGGCAAGATCTGTTTTTTTCTCAATAGTCTGGAGAGCACAGGGCAGGCATTCGGCTGGTCCGCCCTGGTCGAACCCAATCACTATCAGGTATCCGCAATCGCCAGCGATTCAGTCTGTGCCCTGGCATTCACGGCTGAAGCATTGACGACTCTGTGTCACCGGGAACCGTTGTTCGCAACAGAACTGATGGAACGGGTGATCTGGTTGATCGGCAATCGACTGCGTATGGCCCGTACCCAATTGATTGCAAGGCGCTATCATAAAGAGACATTGGCTGTAACGGCGTTACTGGAACAGCATGCCGCTACCCTGCACGTGACTTCGCCGCTGCATAAAATCCCCTATCTACTGGAAAACAGACTGACCCTCTCCGATGCATTCGGTACCTTGGAACTGATCCGTAATCATGGCGAGGATGAAAATGAGCGCAACCTGGCGAGGCTGTCTCTGGATATCCTGGAAAAGGTGCACGATGAACTCCATTTTTATCAGGGACTGCAGCGTATTTATGAAAGCGTTGCCAATGCTCCCGAGGATCAGACACCAAGGGAAGTGCGGCATCACTGTATGCGGGCGTTCCGGGCGTTGTTCGAGCAGACCCACTATAACGTAGCCGGCGAGGAGCACCTGCCAGACTCCTCAGGGCATCTGTTCATCATGAATCATCTGGAAAACCATACCGATAATATGCTGCCGAATGACTTTCGCCTAACCCTGGACACCCACTTCGTGTCGAGCATGGTGATCTACCCGAAATATCATGAAGCACCGATCAGGGTGGTGAAGAAGCCGGAGCTCGACTGGTACGGATTTCAACAATATTTCGACCGCCTTGAGTATCTCTATGTCTACCCTGGCGAGGTCGATGAGGAGGATCGTGATCATCATCTGACCCGTGAGCAACGCAACCGCCAGTTCATTGAACAGGCACTGGAAAGGCTGCAACAGGGGGACAATATCATCATCTGTCCGGAGGGACGCTGTTACTACACCGAGGAGTCACCCGGTCCGTTCAAGGCCGGAGTATTCCGTCTGGCGCTGGCGGCCGATATAGAGCCACTGATCGTACCCATCGCGGTCGCCAATTTCGACAAGCGACTGACACGTACTTGTACCGCGGCCACAGTCTTTCCCCCTTTCAAAGTGAGCGACTACATAAACGATCCGGATGATGCCGAGTCCCTGTCCGAATTTATTCTGACCGTCAACGAATGGTATAAGGGTTATGTCAGGCAGGCTATCGAACTGACGCAGAGATGCGAAAAGGCCCTATTGTAGTGCTGGTTGTATCTCCTGACGATGGCGCTTGAGTAAGATTCGGTTCAACCGCCGCCGTTGCTCATCATCGACGGGGAGCAACTCACAGTAATATATTGCATTCTTCAGATCCTTGCTGATGTGCTCATGATATTTGGCAAGTTGTTCCGTAGCTTGTCGACAGCCGTCCCGGGATAAGGTTTCCCATATCTCCACTGCCAACTCCCAGTTGCCGAAACGCCTGGCTAGTCGACCCAGTAACCGCTTGCCGCTGATTGACAGCGCCTGCCGCTGGCGCAGTAATAAGGTATAGGCGGCAGTCTTGTCGCTATCCGTCAACCAGCGGGCGAGGGCGGCAATATCTGCGTCATGACGTTCCGGTTGCTCAATCACTCGAGCCAGGACAGCGTGGGCCATGGGGAGAGAGATGATATCCTGAAAATTGTGATCCACCACCCGTGTTAGTTGCGCCGTAGCGCCCGTGGTTACAAAATCGAACCAGGCTTCCGGGGCTTCCGAACCCGGCAGGTCGTTGTGTCTTTTCAGACCGAGCAGGCGCTGTTCCAGCGTCATCAGACGGCAATCCGGCCAATTGCGGCCAAACAGTCGGCGTGTGGCATGCAAAAGGTCCAGGTGAGGCAGCCGATCCAATATGGCCGGTATATTCAGCATGCGGTAGCGGGTATTCATCAGGGGGATGTCGTAACACTTGCCGTTATAGCTCACCAGTCGGTCATCCACGCTGAGCATACTGTTGATCCTCTCGAGCATGGCATTTTCGCCGGCGAAGCGGGTGATCAGGTACTGGGTTGTCTCAAGGTTCTCCTGCTCAACCACGGCAGAACCGAACAGGAAAGCGAGTGTGCCGCTACCCCCCGAGAGTCCGGTGGTTTCGGTATCGAAGTAGACCTGGCGGCGGTTGGCCACCGCCCTATCTCCGGGCAGGACGGGTTGTTGCTTCAGTAGCGAGAGAGGATGGCGGCCCATTGATCCATGCAAGGGTATATGACGCTGTATCTTGATCAGACCATCGCTGATTCGGTATCCCTTCAGCTGTTTTGCCAGTCTCTCCTCTATTGACTCTTGTCGCCGCCCTTTCGAATCATCAGAAAGTCGTGCCCGGTCGATCCGTGCCAGGCGATGCCGCAGATCCGTCGCAGATGCAACAGGCTGTTGTCCTCGATCCTTTTTCAGAGCCCTCAGACGGCTGAGTTTTGTTCCCAGTGTCATTGCCGGTTATGACCAGTTGGTACTACATTAGGAGTGAAAGCACTTCGAGTGCGGCCTGTTTGGGCGAGTAGCCCCGCATCTCGTCGCTGGCAAGGACAGGGCCGATGCAGCTGGGGCAGCCATGGTTGCAACCGCAGTCAACGACAAGCCGCTTCGCTTCATGAACGATGGTCTCACGGCTCTCGCAAAGCGGTGATGAGAGTCCGATGCCTCCAGGATAGTTGTCGTAGAGAAACAGCGTGGGAGTGAAGCGATCCAACTGCGCCGGATCAATTCGCTGTTCCTCCCTGTTGCGTAACTCTCCCCGTCCACCGGCATGTACTGTGGCGAACCATCGGGCGTTGCCGTCACCCACCGCCTTGCCGATATCTCCGGGTTCCGAAAGCATCTGCATGGTGGCGACGATATGAAGTGCATAGCCGGCACCGAGAAAGCCGTCCAGGGCAGTCTGTCGTGAGTGGAATGCAGCCTCCAGCGCCTCTGGATTTATCTGCCACCAGACGGCGGTGGTGTGCATCTCCTGATCCGGCAGTTCGATCTTGCCGTAGCCCACATTGTCGTGACTGTAGTAGCGAATCTTTTTGTAGCCGGTTATGCGCTTGACAAGATGGACCTCACCCTGGGCCACGCCATGACGGGCATATTCGTGCTCCTCGAAAGACTCCAGAATCTTGAGGCGTGTATAGTCTATGGCGTCGGTGTAGTAATCGGCTCGTGTGCGGGTAACGAATGCCTTGCGTCCCTCCCAATCGAGTCGCTCAACCTGATAGGGGGTGGATTGAACCATGTAGATGGCGCCTTCATGGATGGTCATCGGTGCGGAGCTGTAGTCGACTTCGGCAATCACGGTTTTTCCGCCCCCGGTAGTATCCACAACCACGAAATTACCCTCCGCCACCGATCGCAGGCTGATACTGTTGGCGGGGTAGCTGTCGCTCATCCAGTGCCACTCATCCGCCTCCCGGTGCAGGATGCCATGCTCCTCCAGATAGGCGAGTAACTCGCTCAGCGGTTGGTCGCCGAACCGATCTCCATCCTTGAACGGCAGTTCGAAAGCGGCGCAGCGAACATGATCAAGCAGGATCAACAGCTGATCGGCATCGATACGCGCCTGTTCCGGTGAGGCGCCAAGGAAGAAGTCGGGATTGCGAATAATGTATTGATCCAGCGGCAGGCTGCTGGCCACCAGCACGCCAACCGCTGTGCGCCGGCGTCTGCCGGCGCGTCCCAGGCGCTGCCAGGTGGCGGCAATAGTGCCTGGGTAACCGTTGAGGACGCAGAGATCGAGGGCGCCGATGTCCACTCCCAGTTCCAGCGCTGAGGTGGAGACCACACAGTCGAGTTGCCCTTCACGCAGTCGCCGTTCCATATCGCGCCGTTCAGCGGGCAGGTAGCCGCCGCGATAGGCGGCTACCCTGGCTGGATGTCTGGGATCCCGGTCAAAGGCATCCTTGAGATACTTGGTCAGCACTTCAACTGTCAGGCGGGAGCGGGCGAAGACAATGCTCTTTAGCCCCCGACCCATTGCCAGTTTGGTAATACGGGTGGTCTGGGAACGGGCGGATGCACGAATGCCGAGATCGGCATTGACCACCGGAGGGTTCCATAATAACAGGTGTTTGCTTCCCTGTGGCGCGCCGCTCTCGGTGATTGTATTGACTTCGTCTCCGATCAGTTCACCTGCCAGTTGGTCGGGATTGGCGATGGTGGCGGAGCAGAGGATGAACAGAGGGTCTGAGCCATAGAAGCGACAGATACGCCGCAGTCGCCTCATCACATTCGCAACGTGGGAGCCGAATACGCCGCGGTATGTATGCATCTCGTCGATCACCACAAAACGCAAGGTTTCGAAAAACTGAGCCCATTTGGTGTGGTGGGGCAATATCCCCTGATGCAACATGTCGGGGTTCGAGATCACGATATCGCCTCGGGTCCGCACCGCCTTGCGCGCATCCCCCGGTGTGTCGCCATCAAAGGTGAAAGCGCGCACTCCCAGTTCAACGGCTTGGTTGAGGGCAGTCAACTCGGCTACCTGGTCCTGGGCCAGGGCCTTGGTGGGAAAAAGGTAGAGGGCCTTGGCCTGCGCCTGCAGTGCCCCCTGCAGCACCGGCAGGTTGTAGCAGAGTGTCTTACCTGATGCCGTAGGGGTGACGATTACTGTATGCCGACCGTGCCGAACCGATTCCCAGGCGGCGGCCTGATGGGTGTAGAGTCGTTCGATCCCGCGCTTTCGCAAGGCATCGATGAGTCGCTGGTCGAGATCGCCGGGCAGTGGGCGGTAGTTACCCTGCTTGGCGGGGAGGATCAGTTCGCCTGTGATACGCTCTCCATATTCGCTGCGTAATTTGGCGGCCAAATGGTCGGCTGGATCAAGCCGGGTAACCGGCTTTGTGGCAGTTATGGCTGCAATGGGACTAGTCATGGTTGTTCTCTTCCTGTTCTCCTGGTATAGAATAGAGAACAACCAGAGAACAAATCAAGGATCCCGATGAAATTGACCCGACGCCAGCAGGAGGTCTACCAGGCCCTGCGCGACTGTATCGAACAGAATGAGCATGCCCCCACCTATGATGAGGTCTGCAGATTGCTCGGGCTGAAATCCCGGGGTTCGTTGCACAAACATATCCAGGCGCTGGTAGAGGCGGGATTGGTGGAGCCCATGGAGGGGTTGAAACGGGGTATTCGCCTGGTTGAACAGGGTGTGGAACAGGGCATCCCCTATCTCGGCCGCATCGCTGCCGGCAGGCCCATCGAGGCCATTGCCAACGCAGAGCAGATGCAGGTTCCCGATGAGTTGCTGGGAAAGGGGCCATGTTATGTGCTCCAGGTGTCGGGGGATTCGATGATCGATGAAGGCATCCACCACGGTGACTATGTGGTTATCGAGCGGCAGGAGCATGCGCGGAATGGCGATATCGTTGTGGCATTGATCCATAACGAAGAGGCCACACTGAAGAGAATCGAGCAGCGTCCGGGTGAGATTGTACTTTATCCCGCGAACACTTCGATGCGTGCGATGGTCTATCGGCCGGAAGAGGTCAGCATACAAGGGGTGCTGCGGGGACTGCTCAGATCCTATACATAACGGGGCAACCGTTTGATCAGCCTGTTGGATGGGTATTAACAGCTCCGCATGCACGGTTGTATGATTGTCTCTTCGCCGCAGTCACGGATCGGATGATATGACTGCGTAAAAATCAAACCACTGGAGACGAAAGCGTCCATCAATCCATGAGCTTACAAGGGTATCTGCGCCATATCGAGCGCCTAAATCACTGGAATCCGGGGAACTTCAAATCGCTCTTTTTCCAGGGGCAGCGTATCGGGCGTCTGAAGCAACCCGTGTGGAAGGCCCTCGGTCAATGGTCCGATGCCTTCAGTCAGGATGACGAGGGTCTTCATCTCCAGGGTCACTATGACAGCTTCGAAGCCCGTACCGGACTGTTTGCGGAGATCACCTCGACCTTGGTTGATGAGGGGGTTATATCCCATATCCACGGTGAACAGTATCCGGTTACTCACGCCGGCAGGGAGACGGCGATTGCCACGATGGATCGCGCCAGCGCCCCCTATTTCGGATTGCGGGCCTATGGTCAACATCTGAATGGTTTCGTCCGCCATGGGGAGGCGCTGAAACTCTGGATCGCAAGACGTGCGGCCGACCGGCGTAACTTTCCCGGTTGTCTGGACAATATGGTGGCAGGGGGGCTGCCCCACAGCATCTCCCTTGCCGAGAATCTACGCAAGGAGTGCATGGAAGAGGCCAATGTGCCGCCATCGCTGGCGAACCGAGCGATCTCCGTGGGTGTTCTGACCTATTGCACCGAAACAGCCGTCGGACTGAAACCCGATACGCTCTATTGTTATGATCTCGAGCTCCCGGGTGATTTCCTACCCCGGAACAGTGACGGCGAAGTGGCTAAGTTCATGCTGCTGCCTGTAGACGAGGTGGCGAGACTGGTTGCAAAGAGCGATGAATTCAAGCTCAACTGCAATCTTGTGGTGATTGACTTTCTAGTGCGCCATGGGATTATAAATCCCGAAACGTCCGGTTACCTGGATCTGGTACAGGGTCTGCACGAGAATATATAGGCGGGTGGAGCTTTATCTTGGGGTCCAGTACACCTTTTAGGCACAAAATTGAACCAGTGGTGCGGTAATCCAGTCCAACCCTACTCCTGTTTACTATGATGTATAGTCAAGCACTAACTGTTAAGGCGCAATGAAAAGGCCAGGTAGTTACATGAAATTTTTCAAGGTTATTCTGCTCAGCTCGCTGTATCTGTTCAGCACAACAGCGCTTTGGGCCAATCGCCAGGTTGTCCCGATCAGCGAACTGCAACCGACTCCGGAGCAGCAGCAAACTGCAAATGTCATCGTCAAGGTTATCGAAAAATACCACTACAAAGAGGTAGCGCTCGACGATACCATGTCTAAGATGATCCTGGATCGTTACTTTGACGCCCTCGATCCAAATCGCTCTTTCTTTCGCGCCAGGGATATCGTTCGTTTCTCTCCCTATCAGGATAAACTCGATGACTACCTGAAGAATGCCAGGATCGAGCCTGCCTTCGAGATTTTTCGTCTCTATCGCAAGCGTGTGGCGGAAGCGGTGGCACATGCGCAAAAACTGGTTGACAAAGCATTCGATTTCACACTCGATGAGAGTTATCGATTCGAGCGTGACAAAGAACCCTGGCCTCAAACCCGTACTGAGCTGCAGGAGATATGGCGCAAGCGGGTAAAGAATGATTTCCTCAATCTGCGGTTGATGGATAAAAAAGACGATGAGATTCGTAAAACCCTGCGTGAGCGCTATAAACGTCTGTTGAGCCGGGTGGAGCAGTTCGATGCCAACGATGTTTTTCAGACCTTCATCAATGCCTATACCCTGAGTCTGGAACCACACACAAGTTATATGTCGCCGAGCACATCGGAAAACTTTGATATCAGCATGCGCCTCTCCCTGGAAGGCATAGGCGCAGTACTCAAGGATGAAGACGGCTTTACCGTGGTCCAGAAGACAGTGATAGGCGGACCCGCTGAACAGAGTGATCTGTTGCATTCGGGTGATCGTATCGTCGGTGTCGGACAGGGGCTGGAGGGTGAAATCATCGATATCGTCGGTTGGCGATTGCAGGATGTGGTGGAGCAGATCCGTGGTCCCAAGGGCTCTGTCGTCAGGCTCGACATCCTGCCAAAGGGGACTGAAACCGGTTCCAAGCGCAAGACCATCACGCTCGTGCGCAATAAGATAAAGCTTGAGGAGCAGGCGGCGAAGAGCTATATCATCGAAGACCTGGACGGGATGAAGGGTATGCGCATCGGTGTTGTCGAAGTACCGACTTTCTACCGTGATTTCGCCGCCGAGGCGAGAGGGGATGATGATTTCCGCAGCACCACCAGGGATGTTCGCAACCTCCTGGGTGATCTGAAGCAGCAGGGTGTCAACGGCATCGTCATCGATCTGCGGGAAAACGGCGGCGGCTCGCTATCCGAAGCGACCGAACTGACAGGGTTGTTCATCGACTCCGGGCCCGTGGTTCAGATCAAGGACGCCTTCGGTAAGATCGAGATTGAGCAGGATCCGGATCAAACCATAGCCTACGAGGGACCTTTGGCGGTTTTGGTCGATCGCAACAGTGCCTCTGCCTCGGAGATATTTGCCGGTGCCATCCAGGATTACAAGCGGGGCATCGTCATCGGTGAACCCACTTTCGGTAAGGGAACCGTGCAGACGCTGGTGGATCTGGGGCGCTTCGTGCCCGGCCGCAAGAAAGACTTGGGCCGATTGCGGCTGACCATGGCGCAGTTCTTCCGCATCAATGGCGGCAGCACCCAGCACCGGGGAGTGGTGCCCGATATTCAGTTTCCAATGGCGAAATTCTCAGAAGACTTCGGGGAGCGTTCATTGGAGAATGCGCTGCCCTGGGCACAGATCAGACCGGCCAATTTCGCTATCAAAGGGAAGTGGGCCGTACCCCATCTCATTGATAACCACATGAGTCGGGTTGAGCATGATCCCGGATTCGAAATGCTGGTCGATCGGGAAAAACGCTTTCAGGCACTGGACAAGCGTACAGAGACAAGTCTGCTGGAGAGCCGCCGCCGGTCTGAATGGGATGATCGCGAGCAGGAGCAGCTGGTGCACAAGAACCGGTTCAGGGCGTCACAAGGTTTGCAGGCAATCAAATCCATCGACCAGGAAGACATAGATGTTAATGTTGATGACAAGGAGTCGGAAGCGACACAACGCATCGAGTTGAACGAAGCGGCCCGCATTCTGACGGACTCGATTCGAATGCAGGCGCCCAGGGCGGTGATGCGCTAGCCTGCAAAAGTATGCTTCAAAATGACAATTGATGGTATGATGCGCGCCTTCAGTCTATGCCCCTGTGCGGTATAAATTCACCTAGCCTGTATATTATTGCCTCATTGCATGTTAACAGGCCCTAAGTCAGAATCATCAATTTGGTTCCGGCCTCAATCCAACCTATTACAGGGACTGCTCCCGGTTTGTACACAATACTTGAACAACGTTTGGGAAAACTGCGTCAAGCAGATCAGGCCGGGCTGCTGAGAGGGGGGCTGATAGGTCTGGAAAAAGAGGGGTTGCGGGTATCCCCGTCCGGCTGTATCTCGCAAAACAGACATCCCGGGGCGTTGGGGTCCGCCCTGACCAACAGGTACATTACGACGGATTATTCCGAAGCCCTGACCGAAATCATCACGCCACCTTCAGCGGATCGTGAAGAACCGTTACGGTTTTTGTCCGAGGCGCACCATTTCCTCTACCAGCACCTGGGTGATGAGATCCTCTGGTCAACCAGTATGCCCTGCATAGTCGAAAACGATGAACTGATTCCGATCGCAGAATATGGCGACTCCAATGCCGGTATGATGAAAACCGTTTACCGCAGAGGGCTGGGTCACCGCTACGGCAGAGTTATGCAGGTGATAGCCGGGGTCCATTTCAATTACTCTATACCACTGCCGTTCTGGCAGGTGTTTCAGCACTTGGAACAGGATGAAACACCGATACAGACTTTTATTTCGGAATCCTATTTTGCCATGCTGCGCAACCTGCAGCGGGTCGGTTGGCTGATCCCCTACCTGTTCGGGGCTTCACCTGCAGTGTGCAAATCCTTTCTCGGAGGCAGACCTACCACGCTGCAGGTGTTTGATGAATACAGTTACTACTCCCCCTATGCCACCTCTTTAAGGATGGGGGATATCGGTTACCAGAACAGTAAGGAACAGGGTACCGGTATCAAAGCCAGTTACGATTGCCTCAACACCTATATTGAAACCCTCTCCCGGGCTATCGAAACGCCCTGTCCGATCTATCAAGCCATTGGGGTCAAGGTCGATGGTCGCTATGAGCAGCTGAACGCCAATATTCTGCAGATCGAGAACGAGTACTACAGTACGGTGCGTCCCAAACAGATTCCCGAGATGATGGAGAAACCGATTCATGCCCTGCAACGTCGTGGAGTGCGTTATGTGGAATTGCGCTCCCTGGATGTGAATGCATTTCATCCACTAGGTATCGCAGAAGAGCAGATCTTTTTTATCGAGGCCCTGATGCTGATGTGTCTGTTGCACGCAAGTCCGGCGATCAATGTGGCGGAACAGAAGGAGATCGACTGGAACGAGTTGACGGCCGCCCACCAGGGAAGAAAGCCCGGATTGATGCTGCAGCGTAACGGAGAGAAGGTTGCTTTGCGGAGTTGGGGATTGGAGATCTGCGACGCCATGCTGCCCTTATGCGAACTGTTGGAGGCGGGCATGCCGGGTAATCCCTACAGCGAAAGCCTGATGATACAGCGCTATCGCCTGCAGGATGCCGATCTGACTCCGTCGGCGCGCATGCTCGCGGAGATGCGTGACAATGGGGAGAGTTTTTTCCAGTTTGCCCAGCGTATGTCGAAGCTGCACCAACACACATTTATGCAGCAGGAGCATTCAAGTCAGGATCAACTGTTGCTGCGTCAGGAGGCGACCGATTCATGGCGGCGTCAGCGGGAGTTGGAGGCATCAGACAGAGTCAGTTTTGATCTGTTCCTGGAGGACTACTTTGCTCAACAGCTCGATGAGGACCTATCCCACAAAGTAGAAAAGAGAAGCATATCGGCAAGCTGAGTTGTAGAATGGCGCTCATGTAACGACACGACGAATCAGAAAATATATGAAGAACGAGGTTGGCTTATGGGGGAACAGAACTATGGAGATTGGGGGTTTTCTACCCAGGCTGTGCGCGTAGGACACCACCGTACACCGGAAGGTGAGCATGCTGAGCCGATCTTTCCGACTTCCAGCTTCGTCTTCCGCAGCGCTGCCGAGGCCGCGGCGCGATTCAGTGGTGATGAGCCGGGTAACATCTATTCACGCTTCACCAATCCCACGGTAAGAACCTTCGAAGAGCGACTGGCGGCGCTGGAGGGGGGAGAGTGTTGCGTCGCTACCGCGTCCGGCATGTCGGCAATCATGTCGACCTGCATCGGCTTACTGCAGACGGGTGACCACATTGTCTCATCGCAAAGCGTGTTCGGGTCGACCACGATGCTGTTCAACAAGTATCTCACCCGATTCGGCATCGAGACCAGTTATGTCGACCTCAATGATCCGCAGGCCTGGGAGGCCGCGCTTCGTCCGGAGACGAAACTGCTGTTTCTCGAGACCCCTTCCAACCCATTGACAGATGTGGCTGACATTAATCACTTGAGTGAGTTGGCGCATGCCCGTGATTGCCTGCTGGTGGTGGACAACTGCTTTTGCACGCCTGCCCTGCAGCAACCACTCAAGTTGGGGGCGGACATCGTCATTCACTCGGCAACAAAGTTTCTGGATGGCCAGGGGCGTTGTGTCGGGGGGGCTGTGGTGGGCAGTCAAGAAGTGGTTGGCGATGCTGTGTTCGGGGTACTGCGAACCGCAGGTCCAACCATGAGTCCATTCAATGCCTGGGTCTTCCTTAAGGGGCTTGAAACACTCGAACTGCGCATGCAAGCCCACTCACGCAATGCCCAGGTACTGGCCGAATGGCTGGAGCGGCATCCACAGGTCGAGCGTGTCTATTTTCCCGGTCTTGCGAGTCATCCTCAATACGCCCTGGCGATGAAACAGCAGCGTGCGCCCGGCAGTATCGTCTCTTTCAATGTCAAGGGCGGGCAGCCGGCGGCATGGACAGTCATCGATTCCACCCGGGTACTCTCAATCACGGCCAATCTTGGCGATACAAAGACGACCATCACCCATCCGGCGACCACGACACACGGTAGATTGACACCCGAGGAGCGAAGCCAGGCCGGAATAAAAAACGGTCTGGTGCGCATCGCCGTGGGACTGGAAAATGTTGAGGATATCAAAAACGATTTGGCCCGCGGTCTCGATAGTTTGTGAACAGCAACGATTTTCAAAGCCTGCGTGACAAGTGGGACAGGCGCCATGCCGATGCGGATAAACGTCCCACTCCCGCAGAGGTTCTGGAAAAAAATCTGCATCTACTGCCAGCCAAGGGTACGGCCCTGGATCTTGCCTGTGGAATAGGAGGCAATGCGCTGACCCTGGCGCGTCACGGACTGGATACAGTGGCATGGGATATCTCCCCCGTCGCCATTCAGCGGCTTAAGACCTATGCCGCAGAAGCGGGATTGAAGAATCTATCAGCAGAAGTGCGTGATGTAGAACAGTTGCCTCCATCACCCAACAGCTTTGATCTGATAGTCGTCAGTTATTATCTTGAGAGGACCTTGATACCCGATCTGATCGAGGCATTGTTACCGGGTGGTTTGATCCTCTATCAGACCTTCATACAGGCTGCCGTGTCGAACCTGGGGCCGAGTAACCCGGCCTTCAGATTGGCGGATAATGAGCTGTTGCAACTGTTCTCCAGTTTGAAACTGCGATATTACTGTGAGGAGAATCTTTTGGGTAACCCGGAGGAAGGTACGCGGGATGTGGCAATGCTGGTAGCGGAAAAATCATGACAAGCTAGAATCCGATACGAGTGATGGTTGGCTAACAGAACAAAGCCGCAAATGAACGCCAATCACCATGAATCGACGCCAAAACATATACTGAATCACCACATCATCTATTTGCAAAAATCTGTGGTGATTGGCGTTCATTTACGGCAGATAAGGTAGATTGTGGTTCTTCCGCTAAGAATGATGATGCACAAATATCGTAACTGAATACTATTTTGGATCCGATACGCGGTCTAGTGGGCCACGTGGGTAAAGTCAGTGCCCGGATGTAGTCCGAAGGCCTGTTCCAGGTTCAGCTCTTCAATCAACTGGTCACCAGCCTGCAGGCCATATTCACGCTGTATTTCGCCAAGCAGCAGGCGTACTGCATTGCGGTTGTAACCGCTGCCGAAGCTGATCTGTTGTTTGATAATCTCGCGTGCCTTGTCGATAGTCATGGGTAAATCACTATACGTTATTGGAAATAGTAGCAAACCATCGGCTGAACATTTCCCTGAAACCCCCTGGGTTGAATGATCTTTGACTACCCTCATCTAATGACAATAATACACCTCAACAGGGGCGTAGGCGGTAACTATTGTGAAGATACACATACGACAGCTATTCGACCGACAATCGAGCACCTATACCTACCTGGTATGGGAAGCAAACAGCCGTGAGGCGGCGATTATCGACTCTGTGAACGTACAGATTGAACGTGACGTCAGGTTGATCGATGAGTTGGGCCTGACCCTGAAAGTCGCCTTGGAAACCCATATTCACGCAGACCACATCACAGGAAGCGGAAAGCTTCGCGAACGGCTGGGCTGTCAAGTGGCGCTGCATGAAAAGGCGGCATGCGATTGTACTGATCTCAAGCTGAGCGATGGCGATATCGTTCGTCTGGGTAATGCAAAGCTCGAGATCATCTACACGCCGGGGCATACCGATAACGATATCTCCGTTCATGCCGAAGGAGTGGTTTTTACCGGCGATATCCTCTTGATACGCGGCAGTGGCCGTACTGACTTTCAGTCGGGGGACCCTGGCTTGTCCTACGACTCAATCACCCGACGGTTGTTCACCCTTGCGGATGATACGGTGATATATCCAGCCCATGACTATAACGGTTTCACCAGTAGCACGGTGGGTGAAGAGAAGCGTTGCAATCCCAGGTTGGGGAACGCAACCCCACGTAGTGACTATATTCAAATCATGCAGGCAATGAAGCTGGACAAGCCGGAGCACATGGATATCGCGATACCCGGTAATCTGGCGTGTGGCCTGAAATAAATGCAACGAGAAAACCTGGAAAAGATGCTCGAACAGGGGAATGACAACGCCCTGTTACGCTATACATTGGGTTCGCTCTGTTTGAAGGAAAAGGATGCGGATATGGCCGTATGGCATCTGGCCGAGGCGCTGAAACAAGATCCAAACCATTCAGCAAGTTGGAAATTGTATGGTAAGGCGCTGGCCGCATTGAACAGGGAGGAAGAGGCAAGGAAGGCCTATCGGAAGGGGATTGCAGTAGCTGAGGCCCGCGGGGATGTCCAGGCAGCCAAAGAGATGGGTGTCTTTTTGAAGCGGCTCGAATAAGAATCTGAAAACGGGCATATTAGTTTAACCCTCGGTACCCGGTGGTCATCTTTATCAGACCGGCAATGACTATTGAGTTTCAATTAAATTGGAAGCAATGATTGGTCAGCCAATCACTTAAAAATTTAAATAATCGAAGAGTCAGGACGGATATGGATCAACCCGATAAGCAACAGGTCAAAGAGTACCTGCTACAACTGCAACAGACGATTTGCTGTGCGTTGGAAGAGGAGGATGGAAAAGCACGCTTTTTCCAGGATAGCTGGCAGCGTGAGCCCGGCGCGCACCTGGGAGGAGGGGGTATCAGCGCGATCCTCCAGGAGGGTGAAGTATTCGAACAGGCCGGAGTCAATTTTTCCCATGTCACCGGCGATCAGTTGCCCGGCTCGGCGACCGCACATCGACCGGAACTGGCGGGACGCGCCTTCGAAGCCATGGGTGTCTCCCTGGTCATTCATCCCGACAACCCCTATGTACCCACATCGCATGCCAATCTCCGTTTTTTTATCGCAGAAAAAGCTGATCAGTCGCCGGTATGGTGGTTTGGCGGCGGATTCGATCTCACGCCCTACTACGGCAATGACGAGGATTGCCGGCATTGGCACAAAATGGCCAATCTGGCCTGCCGCCCCTTTGGTGACGACGTGTACGCCAAATACAAGGCCTGGTGCGATGACTATTTCTATCTCAAACACCGCCAGGAGCCGCGCGGCATCGGCGGCCTCTTCTTCGATGATCTCAATGAGTGGGGATTTGAAAAGTGCTTCGATTTCATGCAGAGCGTGGGTGATCACTATCTTCTGGCCTACATGCCGATCGTAAAACGACGCCGCGATAGCGGGTATGGCGAACGGGAGCGCAATTTTCAGCTCTATCGCCGCGGCCGATACGTGGAGTTCAATCTGGTTTACGATCGGGGCACACTGTTCGGTCTGCAGTCGGGGGGGCGTACAGAATCGATACTGATGTCCCTGCCGCCCCTGGTGCGCTGGCAATACAACTGGCAGCCGGAACCGGGCAGTGCGGAGGCGCTACTCTATGATCGTTATCTCAAGCCGAGGGAATGGTTAGAGCCCGTTGACAGGCCCTAGCGTAACCACACCATGAAACCCTACTCAGAAGCCTGTGATGAGAACAAAGCGCCGATCCTGAAAGTACTTCTACGCCTGTTCCGTGATGTTCAGACCGTCCTTGAGATCGGCAGCGGTACCGGCCAGCATGCGGTCCACTTCGCTGCCGCCATGCCCCACCTAACCTGGCAGACCAGTGACATGGAGGAGAATCACCCGGGGATCCGTGCCTGGTTGCGGGAGGCCGCTTTGCCCAATGTCCGCAATCCGGTCGGGCTGGATGTGAGCCGTGCATGGCCTGCCGGGGAGTATGATGCGATCTTCAGTGCCAATACCACCCACATCATGTCATGGCCTGAAGTCGAACTGATGTTCCAGGGAGTCGGGCAGGTGCTGAAACGAGGAGGCTGTTTCGCACTCTATGGCCCATTCAATTATCAGGGAGGGTATACCAGCGAAAGCAATCAAAGGTTTGATCAGTGGCTGAAATCAAGGGATCCCTTGAGTGGTATTCGGGATTTCGAGATGCTTGATGAACTCGCCGCTGTAAATCATCTGATCTTCTCCGAGGATGTGGAGATGCCTGTGAATAACCGAATTCTGGTGTGGTACAGGGATCGCTGAGCGGTACGCGAACACTCTCGCAGAAACAATTTCAGGTGTATTTAATCTGTTGAAGAACATGGAGATATCTTCTTCCCTTGCGGTTCAGGCGTGGTTCAGTTTCAACCTCGTAAGCTTTAACCATATCGAGAGAGTGACTCACAAGTCAGGATTAAAGCTGAGAGACCAGGAGAGAAGAGATGAAGACAGAGGCATTGACAATGGGTACAGCACTCATGATTGCATCGATGACAGCCGCTGCCGGTCAGCGCGACTACTTTCACGATACGGCCAAGGTTATCGATGTTGAGCCGATCTACCGCAATGTAGAGGTTTCGTATCCCGAGAGAGAGTGCTGGGATCAAGAGATCGACCGCTATCATCCGGATGGACGCCGTTACACCGGCACGGTTTTGGGCGGTATCATCGGTGGTGTGGTAGCGAACAAGATCAGTCGAGGCCGCGGTCGAGGCAGAGATGCCGCCACCCTGGCGGGCACTCTGCTCGGTGGCGCCATCGGTCACGATCTCAGTCAGCAGCACCGGGGCGGGCACCGCACCACATCGGTGGAACGCCGTTGTGAAGTCACACACCACAGCCGTTATGAGGAACAATTGGTCGGCTATGATGTAACATATCGGTATAAGGGGCGTGAATTCACTACCCGCACCAGCAATCATCCCGGGAAACGGATTCCGGTTGCAGTAACTGTCAGACCAGTGGGTGATGATTAGAGCCAACACTACACAAACCCAAGACGATGACGAATAGAACCCGATTCATATCCGAGATGCTGTTGTGCGCACTGCTGCTGATATTCAGCCTCTATGCCAAAGGCGATATGAGCCTGGATCAAGCGGTGGAGCAGGCCAAACAGCGCCTGGGGGGTCGAGTGATCTCCGCCGAGACGCGGGAACGTGATGGCAAACGGGTTCACAACGTCCGTATCCTTACCGAGGACGGCAAGGTGCGTAGATTGCGGATCAATGCCGAAGGCGGTCGTCGTCACCACAAGGGTCGCCGTTGATTGGTGCGTTCAACAACTGACCATGAATCTCGGAACAGGCTGTTTTCAGCGATTTTCAACTGACCTGACGATAAGTCCAGGTATCGGATCTGCAGATGCGTGTACTATTAGTAGAGGATGAAGCGGATATTCGCGAGCCGTTGGCGGATAAACTGCGCAAGCAGGGTTATACCGTAGATAGTGCCGAGGATGGTGCCGCCGGACTGTTTCTCGGCAGGGAGTATGGCATCGATGTGGGTATCGTCGATATCGGATTGCCGAAGCTGTCGGGGATCGAGTTGATCAGGGAGCTGCGTAAGCTGGACAAGCACTTTCCGATTCTGATTCTGACCGCCCGCGGCAACTGGCAGGACAAGGTAGAGGGACTGGAGGCGGGTGCCGATGACTATCTGGTCAAACCTTTCCACGTGGAGGAACTGCTGGCCCGTCTCAATGCACTGTTGCGGCGTACCGGCGGTTGGTCGCAACCGGTGCTTTCGGGTGGTCCGGTGGAACTCGATACCCGTACCCAGTCGGTCACCCTGCATGGCGATCCGGTGGAATTGACAGCCTATGAATACAAGGTGCTCGAGTACATGATGCTGCATGCCGGTAAGGTAATCTCCAAGACCGATCTTACTGAGCATATCTACGACCAGGATTGGGATCGCGACAGTAACACCATCGAGGTGTTCGTACGCCGCCTGCGAAAAAAGCTCGATCCGGATGAGCGCTACAAACCGATAGAAACGCTCCGTGGCCGAGGTTATCGCTTTGCCCTCGAACGCTGATCCTTTCCACTGTTACCAATAAGGGAGCAAAACGGCCTGGATGGGACAAGTTCGTACCTTCTCCATACATCAACGCCTGTTGTTGGCGGCCAGTCTGGTATTGAGCGCCTTTCTTGGATTGACGGGACTGGCCCTCGACAAGGCGTTCCGTTCGGCCAGTGAAGAGGCGCTACAGGCACGCCTTTACAGTAGTGTCTATGCACTTTTAGCGGCGGCAGAGGAGGATGAAGCGGGACGACTCAGGATGCCTCAGGTTCTGACCGATCCCCGTTTCAATCGACCGGAATCGGGACTTTATGCCCAGGTCAGCGGCAAGCAGGAGAGCTACCTCTGGATATCCCCCTCTTCTGTAGGCCACAAGCTTGGCTTTGTACGCCAAATGCAGCCGGGTGAGTCGAAATTCGAACGATTCAAGCTCGACGGCGCCGCAACCATGGGATTGAGCTTCGGTGTGGTTTGGGAGGATTTCCAAGGCCGTGAACTGCAATATGTCCTGGCGGTGGCAGAGGACTTGAAACCGTTGCAGGAACAGATTGCCGCATTCCGCGACACCCTTTTTCTTTGGCTTGGCGGTGCAGCGCTGCTGCTGTTGCTGGTACAGGGCTGGGTGTTGCGCTGGGGATTGCATCCGTTGCGGGAAGTGGCGCAGGCGCTGACCGAGATTGAGTCGGGTCGCGAGGATCAACTGAAGGGAGACTATCCGAAGGAGCTGAATCGTCTGACCTCGAATATCAACTCCCTGATTCGCCATGCCCAGGCCCGTCAACAGCGTTATCGTGACAGTCTCGGTGACCTTGCCCATAGCCTCAAGACACCACTGGCGGTTTTACAGGGTGTCGCTGAGAATGAAAGTGACAATCAGCAGGCAATTAAAAATACGCTGCGCGAACAGGTCGAGCGCATGAACCAGATCGTCAGCCACCAGCTGCAACGGGCAGCAGCCTCAGGGGGCAGCGTGCTGACCCAAAACCTGTTCGTCAAACCGCTGGTGGAACGTATCGCGGGCTCTCTGGATAAGGTCTATCGGGAACAGAGAATAACCTGGGATCTTGATGTTGCAGAGGGGGTCCTTTTCCGTGGCGATGAGGGCGATCTTATGGAACTTATGGGGAACCTGATGGAAAACGCCTGCAAATACGGTCATGGCCATGTCCGGATCAAGGCAGTAACAGGGAAAGATCTCCATCTAAGCGTGGAGGATAATGGAAAGGGTATTTCAGGAGATCAGGTGCAATCGGTGTTACAGCGAGGACATCGTGCCGACCAGCGGCTACCCGGTCAGGGAATCGGACTTTCGGTCGCTGCCGATATTGTTGCCGCGTATGGGGGTCGGATCGAAATAGGTGTGGCCGAACAGTTGGGTGGCGCGGCTGTGCAGGTTTATCTCCCCGGAGGATGAAGACCTTCCAACCATTCAGAAAAAGGGTCGGTGATCTAATCGTTCAATGCTCTGCTACCTGGCTTAACCTGAGGAAGTTATCCAAGCGATGGGGTGTGATCTCGGCACTCTCCAGGGCCGCCTGAATGGCACAACCCGGTTCATGGTCGTGACTGCAATTATGAAACCGGCAACGACCGAGAAACGGCCGGAATTCGATAAACCCCCGTTCCAGTTCCTGCCGGGAAAGATCAGTAAGGCGAAAGCTGCGTACACCCGGTGAATCGATCAGTTCGCCACCCTGGGGAAGGGTATAGCAGGTTGCCGCCGAGGTGGTATGTCTACCCAGGCCGGTCGCATTGGAAAGGCGTCCTGTTTCCACCTTCATCGATGGCAGCAGTGCATTGACCAGCGATGACTTACCCACCCCTGACTGTCCCAGCATGATACTTGTCTCATCCTTCAGATTATCGATCAGAAGATCCAATCCATGTTCACGTTTGGCGCTTACCCCGATAACCGTATATCCGATCGACCTATATGGTTCAAAGCGACGCATGAATTCATGTTCCATTCCCCCCCCCAGCAGGTCGATCTTGTTGATGGCGATCAAGGGTGGGATACCTATGGTTTCGGCAGTCACCAGATACTGGTCCAGAAGGTAACCACTGGGTTCCGGCTTGGGCGCAAGCACTATCACCAGTTGGGTGATATTGGCCGCCAATGGTTTGTGTCTGCCGCTGTAGTCGGGGCGGCTGAGGACACTGCTTCGAGGTTGCAGCGCCGTAACCACACCAGTGGTTTCGTCCACCTGTTGCCAAATGACCCAATCACCACAGACAGGGTGGCCGATATGTTGTCGTGTCTGACAGCGAAACAGCTTGCCCTGTGCGTCCATGACACCCAGGGTCGCACCGTGGCGGATGATGACGCGTCCCTCCAGAGCCGGGTTGTCCCCAGCCTCTGAAAGTGATTGCCTGGCCTTTGAATCGAGTCGTTTACGACGTTTCTCCTGTATGGCCTGAATGCGCGTTTTCTGTTGTTTGGTCAGGCGACGTTTGGCCATCGAAAGCCTCAGGGTTTGATGCCGAACTTGTAGAACTCCAAATTGAGGTATGTCGCGCTACTTTCGATCTGATCATCAAACCAGGTCAGGCCAAGATTCTGTTGACAAAAGCGTACCTGTTTGTGCAGCCCCGGCAGGGAGGTAACACGTCGGTTATCTCGCGTATAGACTTCACTGCCGTGACACCTGATGCAGTGCTCTTCGTTTAACTGCTTTCCCAATGCGGGGTCGGCCGCCTGTGAGGTTGTTGATGCGAGTGTCAGCATCATTGCGGGTATTGCGGTTTTGATCATTTGCTATCTCCGTTGACCAGTGGTTTCTGTTGTTCCGCAAACGACTGGTATTCACCTCTCTTCCAGTCATCGGCGCTCGCTATCTGTATGGGGGAGTGGGAAAACATGGCTGACATAGATATAAATACAGGTCTATCGATTCCGGATATTGGCGATACGCACGGGCGCCGGTGGGTGGCTGTCATGAAACAGTGAATAGAGCGGATCCGGTGTCAAGGTGCTCGCGTTGTCCTGGTAGAGTTTGACCAATGCCTGCACAAGAAACTCTCCATTCGTCTGCCTGACGGCATAGTTGTCGGCCTGAAACTCGTAACGACGAGACAGGTAACTCCCCAGGGGCGTAAAAAAGATTGTGAAAACCGGAATCACCAGCATAAACAGCAGCAGGGCGGCGGCGCTGGAGGGGTGGCTGATCCCCAGACCGTTATAGAACCATGGCTGTTGAGAGAGCCAGCCCAGCAGGGCCAATCCGAGCAGAGAGAGGAGACCCATCAGCAACATCTGTTTCAGGATATGTTTGTAGCGGAAATGGCCAAGCTCGTGGGCCAGGACCGCTTCCATCTCATCAATCGTCAATGCATCCAGCAGAGTGTCGAAAAAGACAATGCGCTTGCTTTTGCCGAAACCGGTGAAATAGGCATTGCCGTGATTTGAACGCTTTGAGCCGTCCATGACAAAGATACCGTCGCTGGTAAATCCGCATCGCTGCAATAGGGACTGGATACGGTTCCGCATATCGCCATCATCCAATGGGGTAAATCGATTGAACAACGGGGCGATGAACTTTGGGTAAGCCCAGCTCAGGGTCAGCGTGAAGCCCATCCAGACGATCCATGCGGCAAGCCACCAGTATTGACCGGCACCTTGCATGAGTTGCAGGACGATCCAGAGCAGGGGACCTCCCAGCAGGATGGAGAGCATGAGGCCGAGCAGACGGTCCTTGAGATATTGCTGTGGGGTGGTGCGGTTGAAGCCGAAGGCAGTTTCCAGGCGGAATGTCCGATAGAGGTCGAACGGCATTTCCAGCAGGCTGTTGATGAGGAAGAAGGAGAAGATGAAAAGCATGCCGATGGTGATCTCTTCCCAGGCAAGGCCGCGCCACAAGTGATCGAGTAGATCGAGTCCTCCTCCCAGGGTCCATATGAGCAGCAGTGAGACACCCACTACGGCTTCAAGGATCGCAAGGCGTCCTTTGGCCTGGGTGTAGTCCGCTGCTTTCTGATGCTCGTTGAGTGTCACTCTATCACTGAATTCCCCGGGTACATGGCTACGATGTCGAGAGACGTGCCCGAGGTGCCTTAACAGCAACCAGAGCTGAAGCAAGGTGCCAATCGCGAGAAATGTGAGGAATAGTTGGGTAAATATCGGCATCAGTCCAGTTTGTTAACTCAGTTGGAGGTGTACGAATGTTCTATTAGATCATTTCAGTTGAAAAATGCTCATGGTTTTTCAGTGCCTAGAATACAGAGAGTGGCAGCTTCCTGCTAGAATCTGGCGGCTGATAGTGAAAAAGGATAACAAGATGCCTGTTGATGCCTCCAATCTGATATGGATAGATTTGGAAATGACTGGGCTCGATACCCAGAATGATGAGATTATCGAGATCGCGACGATTGTCACCGATGCGCGACTAAACATCCTGGCTGAGGGGCCCATGGTCGCAATACACCAGTCACAACAAAGGCTGGATGCGATGGATGCGTGGAATCAACGTCAACATGGTGCCTCCGGGCTGATTGAGCGTGTCCGGAAGAGTGACTATGATGAGGCGCGGGCAGAGGCTGAAACTCTGGATTTTTTGCAGTATTACCTGCCCAGTGGCGCCTCGCCCATGTGTGGCAACAGCATATGTCAGGATCGGCGTTTCCTGGCACGGACGATGCCGAAGCTTGAGGCCTTTTTTCACTACCGGAATCTGGATGTCAGTACCCTGAAGGAGCTGATGAATCGATGGGCGCCGTCACTGAGCGAGGGATTCTCGAAAGCGGGAAAACATCTCGCACTGGATGACATCAAGGATTCCATCAATGAATTGCGCTACTACCGGGACCATTTCCTGCGTCTGCCCTGACATCTGCGATCTATTTCATTGAAAACCCGGATAGCTTTTTCGATGTTGTTGCAAGGCCCATGCAATGTGTTCACGTAGCAGTGGTGAGCTGTTTTCGAGGCGCTCTTGCAGGGCGGTCACAACCCCAAATTTCGTGGGGGCGTTGCCCAGGGCAACGGCGATATTTCTTAACCAGCGGGTATGGCCTAAGCGCCTGATCGCAGATCCTTCGGTACGCTGCAGGAAAGTGGCCTCGTCCCAATTGAAGAGTGTAACAAGGGTGGCGCTGTCGAGGGAGGCGCGAGGGAGGAAATCGATCTCATGGGTAAGTTGGGCGAAACGGTTCCACGGACAGACCTGCATACAGTCGTCGCAGCCAAATATTCTGTTGCCCATGTCTCGTCTGAGATGCTCGGGTATCGAACCGTGGAGTTCGATGGTCAGATAGGAGATACAACGTCTGGCATCCAGTTGATAGGGTGCTACGATAGCCTGCGTGGGGCAACAGTCGATACAGGCCGAACAGTCACCGCAATGATCTTGAGCCGGCGAGTCGCAGAGTAATGGTATGTCGGTATAGATCTCTCCCAGAAAAAACCAGGAACCGGCGTTTCTGGCGATCAGATTGGTATGCTTGCCGATCCAGCCAATACCCGCTTTTTGCGCCAGGGGTTTTTCCATTACCGGCGCCGAGTCGACAAAGACCCTGCAGTCGGCGTTATTCACCTCGGTGCGGATCAATTCCACCAGTTTCTGCAATCGTTTGCGTAACAGCTTGTGGTAGTCGCGTCCCAAGGCGTAACGCGCAACAAATGCCCGCTCCGGATCTGCAAGGATTCGTTCAGACTGATTCAGGGATTCGGGTAGATAGTTTAATCTGGCTGATATGATCCTGGTGGTGCCTGGTTGCAGTTCCGCGGGATGGCTGCGCTTGGCGCCATGTTTTTCCATATAGCCCATGTCCCCGTGAAAACCTTTTGCAAGCCACGCCTCGAGCCTGGCTTCCGCATCGGTCAGGTCCGTGTCCGCGATACCGATGGCGCTCAATCCCAGGGAGTTGGCCCAAGTCTTTATCTTACGGGTCAACAGTGCCAGTTGTGTATGTTGCAATGCGTATTGCATAGAGATCGTTCGTTCGGATGCAACGGCTGGGAAACTCGCCTGAGCGAGTGTCGGTGTGCCACTATAACCCGACTCTCAAGCTCCTCCTGTCTGTCCGCCTCCGGACATCATCTTTGCCGATTACCCATCATACCGGGTTATCGAATCGATAACCTGTGCCAGTGATTGAAAGAAATTGTGCAGGCGTATATCCATACAAACCTGAACGTCCAGATTCCCGGGCAGCCGAGAATAGTGGGGCCATGCCCCGTCATCTACGCGCTAGATATCCATGAATTCCCACCAGTATCTATCATAAATCCTTCACTGGCCATCGAGTGTTACAGCAGACGGCATTGAGGCCTGATCAGGGCTTTTGAACCCTCGTCCGCAACAGGGTATGGTTTGCCCTAGCGATGAGTTGTATACGCTCTATGAAACGTCGACTTGCCATGAGATTTATCGAATGCGTGTTATGCCACATACCGAGGAACTGCCTTATGCCCTCTATCGGGCGAGGCAGGTAAGGGAGTTCGATCGTATTGCCATTGAAGAATACGATATTCCTGGTGCGGAACTAATGGAACGTGCCGGCAGCGGCGCTTATCGGTTCTTGAAACAACGCTGGCCGGACCTGTCCGAGATCGTCGTGGTCTGTGGTATGGGAAATAACGGTGGTGATGGTTATGTCGTTGCCCGGTTGGCAAGTCAGGCTGGTCTGCGGGTACGGGTATTGCAGTTGGGCGACGCTCTGCAGCTTAAGGGCGATGCCCAGATGATGGCGGAGTCCTGGACGGCACTGGGCCATCCAATCGAACCCTTCGAGGATTTGGGGAACCCAGACCTTGTCGTGGACTCGGTTTTGGGCACGGGACTCGAACGGGATGTCACCGGCCGTTGGGCCTCGGCCATCGAACAGATAAACAGGCATCGTGCAGAGGTGTTGGCCATCGACATACCATCCGGGCTGCATGCCGATACCGGCCGTATTATGGGCTGCGCCATCGAGGCGGCCGCCACCATCAGTTTCATCGGCCTGAAACAGGGGATGTTTACCGGACGTGGTCCGGATTGCTGTGGTGAAATCGTTTTCGATGCCCTAGGGATTCCTGCGCCTGTCTATGCCCATCAAGTACATGCCTGCAAGCGTATCGATTGGCGGAAGCGGTGTGGACTGGTCACACCCAGGCGCCGTACCGCACATAAGGGTGATTTCGGACACCTTTTGGTTATCGCCGGTGATAGGGGTTATCCGGGTGCCGCCCGTCTGGCAGCAGAAGCGGCCGCCCGAAGTGGGGTAGGGCTGGTGACCCTGGCAACCCATCCCGACCATGCCCACTGTATAAACCTGGGCCGCCCGGAGCTGATGGTGCGGGGAGTGAGTGAGGTGCAGGAGATAGAACAGCTGACGCAGCGGGCTGATGCCCTGGTTCTGGGGCCTGGCCTTGGACGAAATACGTGGGGAGAGATGTGTTACCGGGTCGCCCTCGATTCCGCGTTGCCGATGGTCATCGATGCGGATGGCCTCAACTGGCTGGCCGAGCGGCCGCAGAAACGCGAGAATTGGATCCTGACACCGCACCCGGGGGAGGCATCGAGGCTTCTCGGTTATGATACGGAGAGGGTTGAAAATGACAGATTTCAAGCTGCTGAAAAGATACAGCAGCGCTTTGGCGGCGTGGTGATACTGAAAGGGGCAGGCTCTCTGATATGCGATGGGAGCGCCCAACCCGCTTCACTCTGCAGTGACGGTAATCCCGGAATGGCCACGGGGGGGTGCGGTGACGTCTTAAGCGGTATCATTGGTGCATTCATGGCACAGGATTATACCTATCGCGAGGCCGCCGAGATGGGAGTCTGTCTACATGCCGCCGCGGGCGACCGGGCCGCTGCGAATGGTGAGATCGGTCTCTTGGCAGGTGATCTGCTGCCTGAAGTCAGAACCCTTCTGAATGAGGCGCACCCGTGTTTGAGATAGAGGTTGAAGGCGAAGAGCGGCAGGAGGCGGTAGGCGCCTGTCTGGCGTTGAACTGCAGCCCGCCCTTTATTGTCTATCTCGAGGGTGATCTTGGGACAGGAAAGACAACCCTGGTCAGGGGGTTTCTGAGGCAGCTTGGGTATCAGGGAAGGGTAAAGAGCCCGACATATACGCTGCTTGAGCCCTACGACTTTGCGGGACGTTCCTATTACCATTTTGACCTCTATCGCCTGTCCGATCCCCGGGAGTTGGATTATTTAGGTATTGAGGATCTACTGAATAGTGATGCGTTACTGTTGATAGAGTGGCCCGAGAAAGGGGCTGGCGTGTTGCCGCAAGCGGATCTGATGATTCATTTCACTCACCATGATCAGGCACGTGTGCTCGAATTTGACGCTGGGACTGAGCGGGGCGCAGAATTTCTTGTGCAGTTGCAAAAAGCAGTGGCAAAAGTTTAAGTTTTTTTAAAAGAAACCGGCCTATCTGCCAGAAAACCTTGGAAAAATGACTATAGCATGCTATTTTTAGGATGAATTTGCTCGTATACAAAGGTCATGGGGAAATGAGGAAGCGTTGCCTATTGCTGCTGCTGATTTTGCTAAGCAGTCTCCCTCTCTACGCAAATCAGTCTCAGATCACCGGATTACGCATCTGGTCGGCCCCCGACCATGTCAGACTGGTATTCGATGCCAACAGTCAGATCAGCCACAAGATCTTTACCCTGAAGGGGCCTGACCGGTTGGTGCTCGATCTGAAAAATACCACCCTGACAGAACATCTTCCCGACCCGACCAAGGAGAACAAGATCATCCGGGGAATGCGGTCTGCGGTTCGCAACAAACGCGATATGCGGGTTGTCTTCGATCTCAAGAGCGCGGTCAAACCGAAGAGTTTTTCACTCAAGCCCAATCGGGAGTATGGTCACCGCCTGGTTGTCGATCTGTATGACGGCAAAGCCACCACCAGTCGGCGTTCACAACCGGTGAAGACGGCAAAGGCGCTGGGAAGACGGGATGTGGTGATAGCCGTGGATCCGGGGCACGGCGGAGAGGATCCGGGCGCGCGTGGCCTCAAGGGGACTTATGAAAAGGATGTGGTGTTGGCGATTGCGCGTAAACTGGTCACTTCGATCAATAAGCAGGAGGGGATGCGGGCGGTACTGATTCGGGATGGCGACTACTATCTCGGCTTGCGTAAACGTATCGCCAAGGCGAGAGAGCACCAGGCTGACCTGTTCGTGTCGATTCATGCCGATGCCTTTCACGATCCGAAGGTGCGTGGCTCATCCGTCTATACCCTGTCAAGAAGCGGGGCCTCCAATGAAGCTGCCCGCTGGTTGGCTGAAAGGGAGAACAGCGCGGATCTCGTCGGTGGCGTCTCTCTCGAGGATAAGGATGACATGCTTGCCTCGGTGCTGTTGGATCTTTCCCAGATCGGTACCTTGCAGGCAAGTTCAGAGGCCGCCAATAGGGTGTTGAAGCAGCTCAAAACGCTTGGAAAAACCCATAAGCGAAAGGTGCAACAGGCGGGTTTTGTAGTATTGAAGTCACCGGATATCCCTTCCATGCTGGTGGAGACCGCCTTCATCTCCAACCCGGATGAAGAGCGCCGTCTGAGGAGCGTGAAACATCAGCAAAAAGTGGCTACCTCCCTGATGAAAGGCATTCGCACCTATTTCAAGTTCCAGCCGCCACCAGGTACTTTGCTTGCCTCCAACCAGGCTAAGAAGGCGCCGCGAAAGCATGTTATCTCCCGCGGTGAAACACTGATCGCCATCGCCAATCGATATCAGGTCAGTATCAGCCGTCTGCGCAACGCCAATGAATTGAAGGGCGATACCATCCGTATCGGCCAGATACTGCAGATCCCCGGCGGCTGATCAGCAGACCATTCTGCCTTTCCACTCACTTGGCCATGGCCCGTTTCCGGGATGGATGGCACAATACCCCATTCCCACAGCCTCTACAGACGACTGCCGCCTGCCGACTATGCCGATACGAATCCTGCCCCCTCAACTGATCAATCAGATTGCCGCCGGCGAAGTGGTGGAGCGTCCGGCATCGGTGGTCAAGGAGTTGGTGGAGAACAGTCTTGACGCCGGGGCGCGAAAGATCGCTATCGAGATCGACCAGGGGGGTATCAAACGTATCCACATTCGTGACGATGGTGTCGGTATTGAACAGCGGGAGTTGACCATGGCATTGTCTCGACATGCCACCAGCAAGGTCATCCAATTCAAGGATTTGGAGTCATTGCAAAGCATGGGGTTCAGGGGTGAGGCGCTGCCTAGCATCAGTTCGGTCTCCCGACTCAGGCTGATCTCACGCCACCAGGAAGCCGAGGAGGCTTGGGAGGTTGCGGGAGATGGTTCAGATGCCGTTACCGAACCCAAGCCGGCGGCACACCCGCCAGGCACCAGTGTCGAGGTATGCGATCTCTTTTACAATACCCCGGCAAGGCGCAAGTTTCTGCGCACTGAAAAGACTGAGTTCAACCACATCAGCGCACTGTTTCAACGTTTTGCCCTGATGCATTTCGGTGTGGGATTCTCTCTCCACCACAATCGCCGTCAGATCTTTGTCTTGCCGCCCTGCGGAGATCGCCGGGACAGAGAGGGGCGCATCCGGGAATTGCTTGGAGCCGGCTTTATGGATCAGGCGCTTGCCATTGAAGAGCAGGCGGGGGATATGATCCTGAGCGGGTGGGTGGCTAGACCAGGTTTTTCCCGCTCACAGGCGGATATGCAGTACTTTTATGTCAATCGGCGAATGGTACGGGATAAACTGGTAACACATGCTATTCGACAGAGCTATCAGGATGTACTCTATCACGGTCGTCATCCGGCCTATTTGCTGTTCCTCGGTTTGGACCCCCGCAAGGTGGATGTCAATGTCCATCCGACAAAACATGAAGTGCGCTTTCGCGACTCACGCTCGGTGCACGATTTCATCTATCGGGGCCTGCACCGACTGTTGGCTCAGACCCGACCCCAGCATGGTCAGGAGCCGGTCGTTGAAACGATACCGTCAGTCAAGGAGCCAACAACATCCGGCTACAGCCGACAGCAGGGTATGGATTTGCGTGTGGCGCAGCGTCCTGCCGCCTATCGGGCGGCATTCATGGCTCAACAGCCGGCGCATGCACAGGAATATTCAGAGGCGGAGCCTTCCCAGACGGAGCAGATACCGCCTTTGGGGTTTGCTCTGGGACAATTGCATGGGGTCTATATCCTGGCGCAAAACGAAGCCGGCCTGGTGCTGGTTGATATGCATGCGGCCCATGAGCGTATCACCTATGAACGCTTTAAGCTGACCTACCATGGTGACGGCATTACCAGTCAACCGTTGTTGGTGCCCGTGACGGTTGCGGTCAGTGCATCAGAGGCGGATTTGGTTGAGGAGTATCAACCGTTGTTGGATCGACTCGGCATCGAAGTCAGCCGTTTGGGTAAGATTTCCCTGGCGATCAGGACTATCCCTGCCCTGCTACAGGGAGCTGATGTGGAGAAACTGTTGCGTGATCTGCTCGCTGACCTCGCGGAGTACGGTCACACAGATCGTATGCAGGTCGAGATCGAAAAGGTATTGGCCACAATGGCCTGCCATGGCTCGGTAAGGGCGAATCGACGTCTTGAATTGGATGAGATGAACGCCTTACTGCGCGATATGGAGAGGACGGAACGGGCGGATCAGTGCAATCACGGAAGACCAACCTGGGTGCAGATGTCCCTGAGTGAATTGGACCGGCTCTTCCTGCGGGGTCGCTGAAGTGGAGTTGGAGCAGTATCCTCAGTCACTACCACCCGCCATCTTTCTCATGGGTCCCACCGCATCAGGTAAGACCGCACTGGCTGTGGAACTGGTTGAACGCCTGCCACTGGAGATCATCAGTGTGGATTCAGCGCTAATCTACCGGGGTATGGATATTGGCTCAGCCAAGCCTGACCAGGCCACGTTGCGGATCGCGCCGCATCGGCTGATAGATATCAGGGACCCATCGGAGAGCTACTCGGCCGCCGCCTTTCGAGAGGACGCACTGGCCGAGATGGCCGAAATAACCCGGGCTGGCAAAGTCCCCCTGTTGGTTGGCGGCACCATGCTCTATTTCAAGGCGCTGGAAGAGGGGCTTTCCGACTTGCCTGAAGCAGATCCAGGGATCAGGTCGCGCCTGGAGCAAGAGTTGGGCCGGCTCGGATTGGAAGCGTTGCATCAGCGCCTTTCATGTCTGGATCCGGCAGCAGGCGGGCGTATTCATGCCAACGACCCTCAGCGGATCCTTCGTGCGCTTGAGGTGATTGAAATCAGTGGAAAAACCCTGACTGAACTTCAGCAGGGCTGTGTTGGTCATACATTTCCGTACAGTGTGTTGAAGCTGGTGCGTGCACCTCTGGAGCGAAGCCTGTTACATGCTCGAATAGAGCGGCGTTTCCACGAAATGCTGGCACAGGGTTTCGAGCGGGAGGTCAGCGCCCTGATGCGTCGGGGCGATCTCTCACCCGCAATGCCGTCAATGAGGGCCGTCGGGTATCGTCAGATGCTCAGCTACCTGTTGGGCGAATCATCGCGTGAAGAGATGATAGAAAGGGGCATAATCGCCACTCGTCAGCTTGCGAAACGTCAGTTTACCTGGTTGCGCAGCTGTAGAGGCTGTCACTGGTTGGAAGAAGAGGGGGATGTGATAAAACAGGCTCTGAGACTGATTTCAAGCCGTTTTAAGTCGTTTTTTATCCCTACCTAGCCTCTTCCCGTTGGTTCGGTTACTATTTTTTACTTAATTGCTATTGATGTTTTGTATGCGTGGACAAAAAAACATTGTGCTAAACTTCCGCCTGTGGCGTCGTTTTAACAGTTGCCAGCTTACATAATGCATTTGATATCACTGCCTAGAATAGAAACACAATAAGGAGAAACTCCATGTCTAAAGGGCAAAGTCTACAAGACCCTTTTTTGAATGCACTGAGGAAGGAACGCGTACCAGTGTCGATTTTTCTTGTCAACGGTATCAAACTGCAGGGACAGATTGAATCCTTTGACCAATTTGTGGTGCTTTTAAAAAACAGTGTCAGTCAAATGGTTTACAAACACGCCATATCGACGGTCGTTCCCGCGCGGAATGTACGTATTCAGCATGCAAACGGCCAGGGCGAAGAGCCAGCACCACCCTCCGGTACTGGTAACTTCTAGTCATTCCAATCGATTCGCTATCGGGCTTGTCCGACTGAAGCCTGTCAACAGGCCCTGGTTTTGCCCGGTAGCATGAACTGATATTTTCAAGTCTGATCTATCCGATCCATTATGTTTGAACGTCCCAAAGCGGGTGAACGCGCTGTACTTGTCCATCTTGACCTGGCTATGACCAGGGACCGGGATGAGATCAGCGAGTTTCGTGACTTGGCAATCTCTGCAGGTGCGGAGATCGTCACACTTATCTATGGGAGTCGACAGCAACCCGATCCCAAACTATTTATCGGGCGTGGCAAGGCGGAAGAGATAAAGCATATTGTTGCCGAGGAGAGTGCCGATCTGGTGATTTTTGACCATACGCTCTCACCCAGCCAGGAGAGGAACCTGGAACGGGAATTCAAGTGTCGAGTCGTCGATCGCACCGGTTTGATTCTGGATATATTCTGTCAGCGGGCGCGATCATTTGAGGGTAAGCTCCAGGTGGAGCTGGCCCAGTTGCAACACCTCTCTACCCGTCTGGTGAGGGGGTGGACCCATCTGGAACGGCAGAAAGGCGGTATTGGCCTGCGCGGACCGGGTGAGACGCAATTGGAGAGTGACCGTCGATTGTTGAACCGTCGAATCAATCAGATAAAAAGGCGCCTCGAAAGGGTGGATTCTCAGCGTGAACAGGGACGACGGGGGCGTGAAAGAGCTGATATCCCTACAGTTTCCCTGGTTGGCTACACCAATGCGGGTAAATCCACGCTTTTCAATAAACTGGTGGGCTCCAACGTATATGCCGCTGATCAGCTGTTCGCCACCCTTGATCCGACCTTGAGGAGGCTGGAACTGAAGGGCGAGGGACCGATTGTACTGGCCGACACGGTTGGATTTATCAGCCATTTGCCACACGATCTGGTGGCCGCCTTCAAATCGACCTTGCAGGAGACCACGGATGCCTCTCTGTTGCTGCATGTGGTGGATGCCTCCAGCCAGCAGAGGGCGACCTGTATAACGGAAGTCAACGATGTGCTGCGACAAATCGGTGCAGACAAGGTCCACCAGATAGAGATATTTAACAAAACGGATCTACTTGACAATGTTGAACCGAGAGCGGATCGGGACGGGAATGGTCAGATTACACGTATCTGGCTCTCCGCTATTACGGGAGAGGGAGCTGACTTGCTGCATCAGGCACTTGCTGAGTTCTTTAGAAAAAACCATGTGCAGCAGCGGTTGCGCTTGAATCCGGGGGATGGTCGCTTGCACGCCCTGCTGTTCGAACGCGGTTCGGTGCTTAATGAGTCGAGTACGGACGAGGGGGGCTGGGAGATGGATATCGATATGCCGGAGCGGGAGTTCCTTAAATTATTAAAGGAAGAACCTGTACTGGAGAATTGCATTATCGGTTAGTGTGGAGTGTCACAGAACCGATCACGATGTACACTCGGTACCTGGGTGCTGATAGAATGGTGCTAGGTTGGAGTGTTATGGATTGAATTTGGCTTTAATCGAACCCATATACAGGTTTCGGTTGCTTGAGCCAAGGCGAATTAAACCAGTAACTATAGTTGGAGTGTTCAATGGCCTGGAATGAACCGGGTGGAAACGGTAAAGATCCTTGGAGCGGTAAAGGTGGCGATCAGGGTCCACCGGACCTCGATGAAGTGGTAAAAAAGCTTCAGGATAAATTCGGTGGAATATTCGGTGGCGGCAAGCCTTCCCGTGGCGGCTCATCGGTTGGTGGTGGATCAGGACCTGGTTCTAAATCGATTGGTGTAATCGCTGCCATCGGGTTGATTGTCTGGCTGGCCAGCGGTATCTACATTGTCGAGCCCGCCGAGCGTGGTGTGGTGCTGCGTTTCGGCGCCTATTCCGAGACTACGCAACCCGGACCGCACTGGCATATCCCTTTTCCAGTCGAACGCCGGATCCTGGTCAATGTCGACCAGATCTCCTCATTTCGTCACAAGGCGCAGATGCTGACCCGTGATGAAAACATCGTCGATGTGGAGTTCACCATTCAGTCCCGTATTCAGGACGCGGCAGACTTCCTTTTTCAGGATCGGGATCCGAACAAGACCTTGCGCGATGCAACCGAGACCGCTGTACGCGAAATCATCGGTAAGAGCGATCTCGACTTTATCCTCACCCAAGGACGTGGCGCCATCGCAGATCGTATTATGCAGGGTGCCCAGGGTTTGATAGACGTATACAAGACCGGCCTCATTATCACCAGTGTGAACATGCAACCCGCCAAACCGCCTGAGCAGGTCAAGAGCGCATTCGATGACGCCATCAAGGCGCGTGAGGATAAGGAGAAGCTGGAGAATCAGGCCGAAGCCTACGCCAATGAGGTTGTACCCAAGGCCCGAGGTGAGGCGGCGCGCCGTACGGCGGATGCGAATGCCTACAGAGATCGGGTAATTGCGGAGGCGGAAGGTGATGTAAGCCGTTTTCTTGCGATTCTCAAAGAGTACCGCCGGGAACCCGAAGTCACCCGGGAACGCCTCTATCTGGACGCCATTGAGTCGATGCTGGGGCAGTCGAGCAAAGTGATGCTCGACACTCAGGACGGGAACAGCCTGATGTATCTGCCACTGGATAAACTGATTCAAGGTGATGAGAAAGGAAGAGCGGTGAGAGAACAGCAGTTTTCAACCAAAGAGACCTCGCGCAGTCAGAGCAGCAGCGGACAGATCCGCAATGTCGATCGTACAAGGGGGGTTCGCTGATGAAAACACCTAAATTGCTGATCCCTGTGGTTGCGATTGGAGCGACCGCCATTTACGCTTCCGCCTTTATTGTCAATCAGTGGGAGGTGGCACTGAAGCTGCGTCTGGGTGAGATCGTCGCCACCGATTACAAACCGGGACTTCACTGGTTGGTGCCGGTACTGAATAATGTCCAAACCTTCGATGCAAGAATCCAGACCATGGATTCCCGCCCCGAACGCTTCCTGACTGCGGAAAAGAAGGATGTGATTGTCGACTATTTCGCCAAATGGCGCATTGCCGACGTGGCGCAATATTTTCGCTCTACCGGCGGCAGTCTCGACAAGACCGCGCGACTGTTGCAGGAGCGCATCAATACCAGTCTGCGTGACGAGTTCGGTAAACGCACGGTGCAGGAGGTTATCTCCGGCGAACGTACGGAGATCATGGACAAGCTGACCAAGGATTCCGATGCCAAGGCTGCGGAGCTTGGCGTGGAGATCCTTGATGTGCGGGTTAAGCAGATCGATCTGCCCCCCGAAGTAAGTGAATCGGTCTATCAACGCATGCGCGCAGAACGTGAGCGCGTTGCCAGGGATCTTCGAGCCAAGGGTGCCGAGGCGGCTGAGAAGATCCGCGCAAACGCCGATCGAGAACGCGTGGTTATTGTGGCTGATGCCTACCGGGAGGCCGAAAAGCTGCGAGGTGAGGGAGATGGCAAGGCAGCGGAGACCTATGCCAATGCCTATAAACAGGATAGTGAGTTTTACTCCTTTTATCGGAGCCTGAATGCCTATAAAAACAGCTTCCAGGATCGCTCCGATGTGATGGTTTTACAACCCGACTCCGATTTCTTCCGCTACTTGAAAAACCGCCAGGGTCAATAATAGGCTCAGATGACAAATCAGTTGCCGCCGCTCAGCGGTCGGCAGCTGATTGACATCCCTCCGACACAGTTTGATCATTCAGCTGTTTTTAGCGGTTATTTTCTCTAAATATCGCTTTTATTGACTCTGTCTGCATGGACAACAGCGTCCTGCTCTGAGAGAATGGCCGGCGGTCCTGGCGGACCGCATGCTCTCGACCGGGATGATCCCCGGTTTTTTTATGGGGAATTCATCAATGTGGCATGATTTGCTTGTGGCGCTGGCGCTATTGTTGGTGATCGAAGGCATCTGGCCCTTCCTCAGCCCCAACAGTATGCGGGAAGTCCTGTTGATGATTGTGCAGCAAGACAGCCGCTCACTGAGAATCAGCGGCCTTATCAGTATGGTTTCCGGGGTAATCCTGCTCTATCTTGTGAATTGATTGTGGCTAAGATGGAAAACGAACGTTGGATACTGCCTGACGGTATCGATGAAGTGCTTCCTCCAGAAGCGGGTATTATCGAGCGCAAACGCCGTGAGTTGCTCGATCTATATAGCAGTTGGGGCTATGATTTTGTTATTCCGCCGTTTGTGGAGTTTCTCGACTCATTGCTGACCGGCACGGGCAGTGATCTGGATCTTAATACCTTCAAACTGACCGATCAGCTCTCCGGCAGGCTGATGGGTATTCGAGCGGATATCACACCCCAGGCGGCGCGCATTGACGCGCATCACATCCGCTCTCAAAGCCCAACTCGTCTCTGTTACCTGGGTACGGTGTTGCATACACGCTCCGATGGATTCGCCGGTACCCGCAGTCCGTTGCAGATCGGTGCAGAACTGTATGGCCACAGCGGTGTTGAAAGTGACATCGAGGTGTTGCGGTTGATGATGGAGACCCTCAAGACCACCGGTGTTGAGGATGTCTATCTCGATCTTGGCCATGTTGGTGTCTACAAAGGTCTGGCCGAACAGGCCGGTCTCAACGAATACCAGGAACGGGAGCTTTTCGACGCTTTGCAGCGTAAGGCAATGTCCGAGGTCGAAAGACTCCTCGAAGCCATTTCCATCGCCCCAGATCATGCCGCCATGCTTGCCTGCTTGGGGGAGCTGAATGGCGACAGGGCGCTGCAGCAGGCGAGAGATCTGTTGCAGAATGCTTCCGAGGTTGTCAAAGAGGCGCTGGATTATCTGCAGATGATGGCTGACCAGATCGCTGTCTGGCTGCCCGAGGTGCCGGTCCACTTCGATCTTGCTGAGTTGCGCGGATACCACTTCCATACAGGCGTGGTGTTCGCAGCTTTTGTACCCGGCAGCGGGAAGGAGATTGCCCGCGGTGGGCGCTACGATGCCATCGGCAGCGTGTTCGGCAGGTCAAGACCTGCGACCGGTTTTAGCAGTGACCTCAAGACACTGATCCGGGTGGCTCATTTACCGCAACGGACGCCGAATCAAGCCGCCATATTTGCACCTGCTTCGAATGATCCCGGGCTACAAAAAGAGATCGCGCGTTTACGCTCCCAAGGACAAAGGGTTGTCAGTGCGTTGCCTGGTCAACAAGGCGACGCCGAAGAGATGGGATGTGAGCAACAGCTGATATTGACGGATGGTCGGTGGCAGCTGACGGCTGTTTGATTCTGTAATGATTTCTGCAAGAATCGCTGACTTAACTTTAATCTAGATCCGACTCCGATCGGAAATAACAATTTGAGAGTGCCATGGGCAAGAATGTCGTAATAATCGGAACACAATGGGGAGACGAGGGTAAAGGGAAGGTTGTCGACCTTCTGACTGACAAGGCCTCTGCTGTGGTGAGATTTCAAGGTGGCCACAATGCCGGCCATACACTCGTCATCGATGGAGAGCAGACCGTATTGCATCTGATTCCCTCCGGGATTTTACGCGAGGGAGTGCGCTGCCTGATCGGCAACGGTGTAGTGTTGGCACCTGACGCCCTGCTGGAAGAGATAGATACGCTCGAGCAGAGCGGAGTACCTGCATCGAGCCGCATGGGCATTTCAGAATCCTGTCCGCTGATCCTCCCGTATCACATCGCACTTGATGCGGCACGGGAAAGAGCGCGTGGAAAAAAGGCCATCGGCACCACCGGGCGCGGTATCGGCCCCGCTTACGAAGACAAGGTATCCCGACGGGGTATACGCCTGGGCGAGATATTTGATCAGAAGCACATCAGCGAACGACTGCGGGAGGTGATGGACTATCACAACTTCGCCCTCAAGCATCTGTTCGAATATGGGGAGGTCGACTATCAGCAGGTTCTGGATCAGTTGCTGGAACAGGCGCAACGCCTGCAGCCGATGGTGGATGATGTAACCGGCACCCTCCATCAATTGAGGCGCGAAGGCAGGAATGTCATGTTCGAGGGTGCGCAAGGGGCGTTGCTCGATATCGATCACGGCACCTACCCTTACGTCACATCATCCAATACCACCGCCGGGGGTGCGGCAACCGGTTCCGGTGTCGGACCCCGCTACATCGACTATGTGTTGGGGATTGTCAAGGCCTATACAACCCGGGTCGGTGCAGGCCCGTTCCCCACGGAGCTGTTTGACGAGGATGGCGACCATCTGGGTACCAAGGGCCATGAATTCGGTGCGACGACCGGGCGAAAGCGCCGCTGCGGCTGGCTGGACCTGGTCGCGCTACGGCGTTCACTGGAGATCAACAGCGTCAGCGGCATGTGCCTCACAAAGCTGGACGTCCTCGATGGTATGCAAAAGGTCAAGATCTGTGTCGCGTACAAGTTGAACGGCCAGGAGGTTACATCGCCTCCCTCGGGTGCTGACCGTTTTGCGGAGTGTGAACCGGTTTATATCGAAATGCCGGGTTGGCAGGAGTCCACGGTCGGTCTGACCAGTTTCGATCAGCTGCCCCAGGCGGCTAAAGAGTATCTGAAAAAGATAGAGGAACTGTGTGACACGCCCATCGATATCATCTCGACCGGCCCGGACAGAATCGAAACGATCGTGCGGCGCCACCCGTTCGAAAGCTGAGTCTGCTCACCTGATATTCCGGTACGCTTACTCGCCGCAAAAGAACCGATTGGTTCAGTCTGAGCAGGCGCCAGGTTTAACGCCGGATAGTGATTAACAAATTGCTATCGGCGTCGCGCCTGCGCAACCTCGCGCGCTCTGCCAACAGATCGAATCTACAAGTAATGAAAACGTGATCTGGATCAACTATTCGACAATTATCAGTCGTGTCTTGGAAAGCCGGTCATGCCAGGCGAGCTTTTGCGGATCGAGCAGAATCCAGATAAACCCAAGCCCGAAAAGCAGAATCGAGAAGAGGGCGGCGAGATGGCGTTTGAGGGCATCCGACCAACCGATATCCCCCCCATCCATACGTATCAGTTTGAGTCGCCAGGCACGCATGCCAAGGGTTTGACCGCCTTGGGCCCAGAAGCCGGTAAAGAATATCAAGGGTATGATTTCAAAGATAAAAAACTGGAAAACAAGGAACATCGCACCGCTGGGATTGCCGAACGGAAGCGTGATGATAGCTGTCGCTACAAACAGTAGGGCGATTAACAGCAAGCTGTCGTAAAGAATGGCGGCCAGACGGCGGATGAGGCCTGGAATGAGAGCTGCTTCGGCTTCTGGGGCACTATAAGTTGGCATCTGTCTACATACAATTGGGTAGATAATAAGAGATCGCAGAGATCTCAGTCTAGGACAAACCCTAATATTCTGAGGCAATACTCCGGATTTGAAAAATCAGCACCAAGGTCCATACTTTTAAGTCCTGCCAATACAGCAATTATTTGGAGCGAAAGCATGGAACACAGACGTGACCATCGCAAGTTGCTATCCTTCGAAATCGTAATCAATGATCGCACTCACGGGCAATTACATGGAAAGGTAAGAAATATCAGCCTGAGTGGTATGCTAGTCGATATCGGTGACAACTCACATCCTCTTAATCCGATCGTTGATGTCTCGTTTCCCGTCGAATCCTGCGGCGGTAAAAGCCAGTGCCAGGCTAAAGCATTCATCGTGCATCAGCAGCCCGGCTGTATGGGATTGATGTTCAGTGAGCTGGATGCCGGCGTCAGGCAGATGTTGCGAAAGATGCTATATGGCTATGCCACAGTCGCGGAGAGGGCGTATATGCACACCGGCTACAGTGATACATCCCAAGTACTGCCTAACCGGGCCGGTGCCAACTATATGAAATGACCGAACCTCCTGAAAACTATAATACCTCCAGTTAGCTGGAATCCAGATTTGAAAAGACGCATTCTGCGTCTTTTTTTTGCTTTCGATTCATCGCAGCGATATCCAGCCAGAACCGGTTGGATAAATTTCAACAGGCCCTGAGTCGAGCGTGCTCGTGATCTAACCGATTGTCGGATGAATTACCCAATAGACTGGAATAGTGACAACAACCAGGGTAAAAAGGGTGCGGTAGCCGTTTTTCCAAGTCAGCGTGTGGCAGATTGCTTTATATATCGAATTTTTTTACCGGCTACCCCGACTATCCGCAAAATGAGCACAAATTATTCACAAAAATGGCGGAACAGGCTGGTAAACCTTTCCTTGCCGACACTTTCACTTTTGGCCGGGATCTTCAGTGGATTGGTCGCCTGGTTGCTGTTGGATCCTATCCAGGGTAAACACCTTGAACAGCTCTTTCAAAACGAACTGGTAAGCCGGTTGGATATGCGTGCCATGGAGACGCGCCGCCGTTTCGAAGAGTTTATTAAAGAGTGGCAATTGCAGGGCCATGCACTTTCGAATCACTGGCAGCTTATTACCTATCTCAACTCCTTTTCATGGCATGAATCGGCGCAGCGGACCAAATACTACAATGAGTCGCCAAGTTGGTTGGAAATAGGTCACCCCAATATCAGTTTGATAGCGCCCGGTCAAGTGGTCCTGATGGATATGCGCGGCAAGGCTCGCGAGATTTATCAAAGAAAATTGCTGCCGTTCAGCATAGACAAAATCTTAGAGTTATATCCAAAGCGTGATGATGCAGTCATCACATTGATCGAGGGTACTCCCTACCTATTGGTCTGGTCGAACATTGCCTACCAGCAGGAAACAGACCCGGCGGTCATTCTTCTAATCGTCGATGTCGATGAATATTTTCTTGCCGAGTCACAAAAGATGGCACACGATACGGATACGCTTATCGCGTTGATCGATTCCAGTGATCAGAGGCTTCTGGTAAGCAGTGATCAGGAAAAGATACCCCAAGGTTCCTACATACGGGATTGGCGCAACAGCTATCTGTTGACTTCCCAGGCTATCACTCAATACCAATCATTGGATCACGACCTTCTGTTTACCACCATGGTGTCGCGGGATGTAGTACAGCAGAATATCAAAAACATCTCCAAACTTGCTCAACTGGATCGTCTGCTTGCTGCGTTGGTCTATGTGGTTGTGTTCTCCTTCATCATCTTTTTGATATCCGCTAAGATCAATCAGGTTTTAAAGCGCATATCCCGTTATGGGCAGCAAGCATTGGGTGTGCAGCAGCCGGTTATAGAGAAGGGTAACGTGCTCCTGCAGCTTGAGGATTGGGTAAAGAAGTTTTTTCGTCAGTTGATCACCGCACGCGATACCCTGCACGACAGGCAGGAGAAGCGAATTCGGGAAACCGAAGTTCTTAAAAGTGCGCTATTCGATAATTCCATGGTGTCGATTGTGACTTTAGACGAGCAGGGCGTTGTTGTGGAAGTCAACGGAACAGCGCTGAACACTTTTGGCTTCTCAAGGAAACTGCTGATGGGCAGGAGGTTGGAGGAGATAGCGATCAAGCCGGATGATCGTAACCGTTTCCGCGACATGTTGGGGCAGTGCATCAAGCGCAGTGTCGGCCCCGGTTTCTGCCGTGATCAGCCGATGCTGGCGGAAACCGCCAACGGTGAAGAGAAGGCAATCGAGTGTTCCGTCATTCCGATTCATCTCCAGAATCAGACACTATTCAATGTCTATCTCCGTGATATCAGCGGGCGCAGACAGGCCGAACGAGAGATTGCGAGTCTGGCCAAGCTTGCCAGCGAAAATCCCAATCCCGTGTTGCGTATCAATGATAAGGGGGTCATTGTCTATGCCAACGATGTCAGTGAGCCACTGCTGACCTATTGGGATTGCGAGCGCGGTCAGACGTTGCCGCTCTATTGGCGCAACCTGGTTGCCAGTGTCCTCAAGGAGGGTGTCAACAAGGTCTATGAGATCAATCTTGAGGACCAGATCTATTCATTACAACTGGCCCCTATCAGAGAGTTGGACTATGTCAATATCTACGGGCGCGACTTCACCCAAATGCGTCTGGCTGAGATGCAGAGCAGACAGCACCAGTCAGAACTTGTCCATGTCTGTCGCCTCAGTACAATGGGTGAAATGTCCACCGGTTTGGCTCATGAACTGAACCAGCCGTTGTCGGCAATCATTAATTTTGCCAGTGGTTGTGTCAGGCGCCTGCAAACCGGTAGCGGTGGTGAAGCCGAGTTGTTGGACGCCATGGCCCAGATCACTGTACAAGCGGAGCGGGCGGGTGAGATTATCAAGCGATTGCGCTCACTGGTGGGGAAACGTCCCCAGGAGCGCGAGGCGGCAAACCTCAATCACCTGGTGCTGGAAGTTGCCTCATTCATAGAGTTCGAGGCTGACCGGCAGAAGGTCGAGGTCTGTGTGGAATTGAGCGATGAGGTTCTTCCGGTTATGGTTGACCTGGTGCAGATAGAGCAGGTGTTGCTCAACCTGGTGAGAAACGCAATCGATGCCATGAAACAGGTTGATGTCTCCCAGCGCAGACTTCTGCTGAAGACAGAGAGAGTGAATAACAAGATGGTGCAGGTTCTTGTCAGGGATAGCGGTCCCGGTATGCCGCCGGAGACGCTGGAGCATCTCTTCGATGCGTTTTTTTCCACCAAGAAGGGTGGTATGGGAATGGGCTTGCGAATCAGTCAGAAAATCATGCAAGATCACCATGGCATGATTGAAGTCGTATCCGAAGTCGATGAAGGAACGACCTTTCACGTTATCCTGCCAACGGATCCCAAACTCGAGCTACCAGGTTTTTAACCATGACCAAACCACCGACAGTATTTGTTGTAGATGATGATCAAGCCATGCGGAATTCGTTGAAATGGCTTATAGAATCGGTTTCCATGCAGGTGGAGACATTCGAGTCGGCAGATGCCTTTATCAAGAGTTATTATCCCGGACGATCCGGCTGTCTGCTACTGGATGTGCGCATGCCGGGGATGAGCGGTCTGGAGTTACAGGAGTATCTGCGGGCCAACCAGATTGCCATACCGGTGATCATTATTACCGGTCACGGTGATGTGCCGATGGCCGTCAGAGCGATGAAATCGGGTGCGGTCGATTTCATCGAGAAACCCTTTAATGATGAATTGCTGCTCGAGAGCATCCGCTATGCGCTGGCGTTGGATGTGAAGCAGCGGGATATGCAGAAACAGCGTGCGGAGATCGCCACCCGCCTGGCGCGCCTGACACCGAGGGAACACGAAGTGATGGTCATGGTGACCAACGGCAAGGCGAACAAGGAGATTGCAAGCAGTCTTGGGGTCAGCGCCAAGACGGTCGAAGCCCACCGGGCCAGGGTCATGGAGAAGATGCAGGCCAACTCCCTCGCTGAACTGGTCAGGATGGCGATCAGCGCCAATCTCACACTCTCCGAGTCAAAGAGCGAAGAGTAGTCTCAGTTGTCCAGGTCCTTGTTAAGGGAGCCCCGGGTGCTCGCGTGGAGTCTCTACGACTGGGCAAACTCCGCTTTCGCCACTACCGTGATGGCCGGTTTCTTTCCGATCTTCTTCAAACAGTACTGGAGCGCAGATGTTGCAGCCACCGAGAGCACCTTTCGCTTAGGCTTGGCCAACTCGGTGGCAAGCATCATCGTCGTATGTTTTGCACCGCTGTTGGGGGCGCTGGCTGACCAGGCCGGGGCGAAAAAGCGCTTTCTGCTCTTTTTTGCCGGTATGGGTATCGTCATGACCGGTGGGCTCTATCTGGTGGCGATGGGAAACTGGGCCATGGCCCTGGTGCTGTACGGCCTGGGAGTCCTCGGTTTTTCCGGTGGCAATATCTTCTACGACGCTCTGATGGTGTCGGTGACGCAAAAGCAAAATTACGACAAGGTCTCCGCATACGGATTTGCCTTCGGCTATCTGGGCGGCGGAGTATTGTTTACCTTCAATGTCCTGATGACCTTGTTCCCTGCATTTTTCGGTCTTGCCGATGCCGCACAGGCGGTTAGACTCTCATTCGTACTGGTTGCGCTGTGGTGGGCTCTGTTCTCCATTCCGCTGTTTCTGCTGGTGGAGGAGCCATCGGTCGGGGCTCATGAAAAGGGGTGGATACTGGCAGGATTTCGCCAGTTGATCGGCACCTTCGGTAAACTGAAACAACTGCGCATGGCATTCCTGTTTCTGGTCGCCTATTGGTGCTATATCGACGGTGTCGATACGATTGTCAGAATGGCGGTGGACTTCGGACTCTCTATCGGATTCGATGCCAACAACCTGATGGTGGCCCTGCTGATTACCCAATTCGTCGGATTTCCCGCCGCCATCGTATTCGGCGAGATCGGTAACAGGCGCGGCCCCAAGCAGGGCATCATGCTGGCCATCTTCTGTTACCTGATGATTCTGCTGTGGGCCTATCACATGGAGGCTGTGTGGGAGTTCTATCTGCTGGCCATCGCCATCGGCCTGGTACAGGGCGGCATTCAGGCGCTCTCCCGTTCCCTCTATGCACGCCTGATTCCCCACGATCAGTCAGCGGAGTTCTTCGGTTTTTATAACATGCTGGGTAAGTTCGCCGCGGTGCTGGGACCGCTGTTGATGGGCTGGATCGGCGTGCTTACCGGCGATACCCGCCTCTCGATTCTCTCGATCAGCATCCTGTTTATCATTGGTGGTGTATTATTGAACTTCGTGGATGTGGAGGCGGGGGAACGGGCGGTGCTGGAAACGGGTGATCATCAACGATGAGCAGCCTGCAAACCGCGCGACAACTCACCTGATACCCTTTCGGTCTATGGCAGACGATTCTAACAAAGACAGGCTCTATGCGGATGCCCATGAACTCGTTCCCGATTTTGTCTTCGACGAGCGGGTGGCCCGTGTCTTCCCCGATATGATCAACCGATCGGTTCCCGGCTACGGAACCATCATCAACATGATCGGTACCCTGGCTGCACAATATGTCAAGGACGGCTCATACTGCTACGATCTCGGCTGTTCGCTGGGCGCGGCCAGCTTGGCGATTCACTCCGCCATCGAGGTAGAGGATGTGGCCCTCGTCGGTGTCGACAACTCCCCCGCGATGTTGGCCAGGGCCAGGGCGAATCTGGCCCAATGCCGACCGGATCCGGCGATTGAACTGATATGCGCAGATATCCGCGATGTGACGATTCAACAGGCGTCGATGGTGGTATTGAACTTCACGTTGCAGTTCCTGCCGGCCGAGGAGCGGACCTCGATCTTGAAAAAGATCCATGACGGTATGTTGCCGGATGGCCTGTTGGTCCTCTCTGAAAAGATCCTGGTACCCAACGATACGGCACAGCGACTCTTCACGCAGATGCATCATGGCTTCAAAAAGGCCCAGGGCTACTCCGATCTGGAGATCAGCCAGAAGCGATCCGCGCTGGAGGATGTCTTGATACCCGAGAGCTTGGCCTGCCATGTCGAGCGCTTGAAGGCGGTTGGCTTTTCCACGGTCGAGGTCTGGTTTCAGTGTTTTAATTTTGTCTCCCTGTTGGCAATCAAATGACGGATACATGGGATTGGCGACAACCTTTCATGGAGGGGCCGTTAGGAAAATGGTTTGAGCAGCTGCCGTGGCAGGCCGATCGGATATGGCGAACACAGGCTCATGGCGATATGGCGGGTTGGCGCCGGATAGTCTCAGAATTACCCAAGCCAGCGATATCCTCCATCGACTTGAGCGGTGCGCGTATCAGGGCGGGTGAGGCAGGTGATTGCGATGAGGCGATGCGCGTACGGTTAGCCCAGCTTCTCTCCGAACTCCATCCCTGGCGCAAGGGACCTTATGAGATATGCGGTATGCATCTCGATACCGAATGGCGCTCCGACTACAAATGGAGCAGGCTTAAATCCCATATACAGCCGCTAAAGAACAGGGTGGTATTGGACGTGGGTTGCGGCAATGGCTATCATGCCTGGCGCATGCTGGGGGAGGGCGCCAGGCTGGTCATCGGTATCGATCCCACCCAACTCTTCATCATGCAGTTCGAAGCCATCAAACATTTTCTCGGCGGACACCATCCGGTGCATCTCTTTCCCCTCGGCATCGAGCACGTGCCGCCGGAGATCAAGGGATTCGACACCGTTTTCTCGATGGGTGTCTTCTATCATCGCCAGTCACCCTTCGCCCACCTGGCCGAACTGAAAGGGGCGCTGCGCAACGGCGGTGAACTGGTGCTGGAGACTTTGGTGATCGAAGGGGGTGAGAACCGGGTGCTGGTACCCCGGGGACGCTATGCCAAGATGCGCAATGTCTGGTTTATTCCCAGCACGGAAACCCTGCACAAATGGCTGGAACGGGCCGGTTTCAACCAGGTGAAGCTGATCGATGTATCGGTAACCACCACCGAGGAACAGCGTGCCACGGAGTGGATGCGTTTTGAATCACTGGCGGACTATCTCGATCCGGCAGACAGGCGTTTGACCATTGAGGGCTATCCAGCGCCTCGCAGGGCAATATTTATTGCCGGGGGATAGCGGCTCGCATAGCTGTATTACCCATGCTTGAAAGCCAATCCACATTTTCATGCAATTACACAAAGCCAATTAGTCAGACTTAACGCAGAGAGTTGCCGCATGCTGAATTTCTTCAATGAATTGAATTTTTCCACGAGTAGATCATTCGAAGTATGTGATATCACCAAGCAAGTCGAAAGCGTGGTAAGAGAGTCGGGTGTATTGGAGGGAACGGTATCAATCACTTCGCTGCATACCACCTGTGCAATATCCGTAAATGAAAACGAAGAGCGTCTATTCGAGGATATACGCAACTTCTTCTTGACCATTGCCTCGCCCGAGGGATCGTACAAGCATAACGACCTGCATCTGCGCATCAATATACCGCCTGACGAACCTGAGAATGCACACGCCCACCTGATTGCCATGATGCTTGGAAACAGTGAAACCGTGCCGCTACATGATGGCGCGCTGGTGCTTGGGCGTTACCAATCCATCCTGTTGCTGGAGATGGACGGGCCGCGCGAGCGTAGATGTGCGGTACAGGTGGTTGGCGTCAGTTGATCGTGAACGTATGTTATCGCCGTAGACAGCCCAAGCCAGATAAGGTGATAACAGGCCCTGGAGTATTCAGTTTCTGTTTGACCTTTCCGGCATTACCGTAATGCATCATTGCAGGTTTAAGCTTCTCCTGGAAAAGTATTAATCCTCAAACTTTGTAAAACCGAATATAGGCTCCCGAAGGCCCCGCTATCCATTCCAAGAGAAAACCCTTCTCTCACGGGCACTTCAATCCACCACAATTTTGCCTTACAAAACCTCGCTGGCTTCGTTCACTGCCAGTGAGAGAAAGGGATCTGAGTCCCTTTTATTGCCCATCGTTCTAGCCAGACGATGATCAAGTGATCATACCAGGGATCCCACATTTTTTGGCCGTGTAGCCGCTTATGAGATTTGCGGCAGCTGCGGGAGAGATCAATGATAGATAAAAGCAAACAAAATAATAGTAACAATTGATTTTACAAATTAAATGAGAGCGCTAAAAATATAAGCCAATGGCAAAACATTCATGTCCGGAACAAGCGAGGAGATAACACAATGTCTGAGAACAAATGCCCATTTCATCATACGGCTGGCGGCGGTACGTCGAACCGGGACTGGTGGCCCAACCAGTTGCGGCTGGATATTCTGCGCCAACACTCATCCAAGTCCAATCCAATGGGTGAAGAGTTTGATTACGCCGAAGCGTTCAAGCGCCTGGACCTGGATGCCGTGAAGAAGGATCTCAATGAGTTGATGACCGATTCACAGGAATGGTGGCCAGCCGACTTCGGCCACTACGGCCCGTTATTCATTCGCATGGCCTGGCACAGTGCGGGGACTTATCGCACCAGCGACGGGCGTGGCGGCGGTGGAACCGGCAACCAGCGCTTTGCCCCGGTCAACAGTTGGCCCGACAACGTCAATCTCGACAAAGCGCGCAGGCTGCTGTGGCCGATCAAGCAGAAGTATGGGCGCAAAATCTCCTGGGCCGATCTGATGATCCTTACCGGCAACGTGGCATTGGAATCGATGGGTTTCAAGACCTTCGGCTTCGCCGGCGGGCGCGAGGAGATCTGGGAGCCGGAGAAGGATATCTATTGGGGGACCGAGGAGAGCTGGCTGGATGACAGGCGCTATGCGGGCGATCACGAGGAGCTCGAGAAGCCCCTCGCTGCGGTGCAGATGGGATTGATCTACGTAAACCCGGAAGGTCCTAACGGCAATCCCGATCCACTGGCCGCAGCCAAGGATATCCGCGAGACCTTCGCCCGCATGGCGATGAACGACGAAGAGACGGTTGCCCTGATCGCAGGCGGCCACACCTTCGGCAAAACCCATGGCGCCGGCGATGCGGCGCTGGTGGGCCCCGAGCCGGAAGCGGCCGGCATCGAGGAGCAGGGCCTGGGCTGGAGCAGCGGTTTCGGCAGCGGCAAAGCCGGCGATACCATCACCAGCGGCCTGGAGGTCACCTGGACATCAACCCCGACCAAGTGGAGTAACAACTTCTTCTGGAACCTGTTCGGATACGACTGGGAGTTGACCAAGAGCCCGGCCGGTGCGCATCAGTGGATACCGAAACATGGGGCAGGCGCCGATTCGGTACCCGACGCCCACGACCCGTCGAAGCGTCACCCGCCGACCATGCTGACCACCGACCTCGCCCTGCGCTTCGACCCGGCCTACGAGAAAATCTCCAGGCGCTTCTACGAGAACCCGGATGAGTTCGCCGACGCCTTTGCCCGTGCCTGGTTCAAGCTGACCCATCGCGACATGGGTCCGCGCGCCCGCTACCTGGGGCCGGAAGTGCCGGCAGAAGACCTGATCTGGCAAGACCCGATACCCCCGGTCGATCATGCCTTGATCGATGAGGATGAGATTGCCGGGCTGAAGAGAGAGATCCTCGATTCCGGGCTCTCCGTGGCAGAACTGGTATCGACCGCCTGGGCGTCCGCTTCAACCTTCCGCGGCTCCGACATGCGCGGTGGCGCAAACGGCGCACGCATCCGGCTGGCGCCGCAGAAGGATTGGGAGGTCAACCAGCCGGAACAGCTGGCGAAGGTGTTGAATAGCCTCGAAGCTATCCAGAACGGGTTCGACAAGCCGGTCTCCATGGCTGATCTGATTGTATTGGCGGGTTGTGCCGGTGTCGAGCAAGCAGCAATCAATGCCGGCCATGATGTGACAGTACCGTTCACACCGGGCCGCATGGACGCCTCCCAGGAGCAGACCGACATCGAATCCATCGCCGTCCTAGAACCGATCGCGGATGGGTTCCGTAACTACCAAAAGGCCAAATACACGGTCTCGGCTGAAGAGCTGCTGGTGGACAGAGCACAACTGTTGACCCTGACACCACCGGAAATGACAGTTCTCATCGGCGGTATGCGGGTCTTGAACGCAAATTACGGTGGCATGAAACACGGCGTATTCACCGACCGTCAGGAGACGCTGACCAATGACTTCTTCGTCAACCTGCTCAATATGAGCACTACGTGGAAGGCAACGTCGGCAGATGGAGAGCTCTTTGAAGGCAGCGACCGCATAACCGGAGAACCCATTTGGACCGGCACCCGTGTCGACCTGATCTTCGGTTCCAACTCCGAACTGCGCGCTTTGGCGGAAGTCTATGCCACCGCGGATGCCGAAGAGAAGTTTGTCCATGACTTTGTGGCAGCCTGGGACAAGGTAATGAACCTGGACCGCTTCGATATCGTCTGAACCGCGTGATCATGGCTACAGGGATGTAGCCTTTTCGGCGACAGAAAACACAATTCAGAAGAGGAGGAATACAACATGAAAGTATCAAACAGGGCAGTCAGTGGTGTGAGTGTACCCCGTTCAGTGAAGCGATCGGATTGGATGACGGTATTGGATATGGGCATCCCCACCACGGGGGAGAGCCGGCCGATTAATGACAGGCCCCATACCCGGCGAGGCGATGGCTACAACTGCATGCCATAGAGGAAAGTGATCAATGAATAATCCTACAACTATTGCCGTCCGTGAAAAGCACACAAAAGCCTGGATAAAAAAGCTGGCCTGGGGGCTTCCCGTGTTTTTCCTGATCAAGGGGCTATTATGGCTGGCGGTTCCTGTTCTAATCGCCATGTATGGAATCAATTGATTTGTAAACCTCATGATAAATCTGCAAAAACGGAATCAACCAAGGAATTTTTAGAACAAGTACTCTAATATGCTAGCGTCCCTCTTTTTCTCGACGGGTAGCATAAATCGAGCGAATCAGAAGAATGGCGTCTGATCCTATAGTGCGTACTCGTGCTATTGATCCTTCTATGGCGCAAATATCAGGAATTATGTTCTGCAGTACGCCTTACCTATTCAACAAGTCTCTGGTATTCTTTTGAATATATAGGGATTTGTGTCTACTGGCAGGATGCCCCTTCCAGTTGATCTCACTTCCATTTGTTTCTAATGATAATCATTTGCGGTGCGGCGTAATACAATATCTGTAGCCGGCGGCATAACGCGATAATAAGAGCCGGCAATATAATCACCTTTTATAAGCCTTAAGCATGAACACAACGCTTAACAGAACAGGATTTGATAAATTAGGTTCGGTTGCTCTACTGGTAGCATTACTGATGTTCAGCTACTACGTATATAGTGACATGGATAGCCTTGAAAAGGCGATATTATATATTGCTGTGTTCATTTTCCTTACTAATGCATTTTTTATTAATCTAACGCCAATAGCCAAACTCCAAGGTAAAATATTAACGCTTTATCAGGAATCTCAGCCCACAGTATTTAATTTAAAACCACAAACTTTCAATATCACAGAAATTAATGAAATTGAAATAAGTCGCAAACTTTTAGAGTTTCGAGCAGTATTCAAGCTGCGTCATGGAAGAACTATTTATCACTCTTTTCCAGCAACACGAGAAAAGCGAATCAAAATGTTTTTTGATTTTTTAAGTGATAACACAAATTCAGAAATAATTAAAACGGCTTATAACAAGCGAAGCCACTTCGCTCATTACACTCGCTGGATGGCTTTTTCGCTGCGCTCAAAATCCACCGCAGTGTAAGGCGTTAGACCGCTTTAAAAAATGTATACAGTCTTACGAATAACTGGAATACCAGATCAACTAAATAAGCTGTTGGGTGTGTTGAAAGTCCATAATCCTGACTTGTTGCCTGACATAAATAAGAGACAAGATTTAGTTTGTGATTTATCGAAGAATCCTAGTGTCGAGCACTGGGCAGAAGTTGCCGATGCTCTTGAGAGGGTATCGAAAGCTATATCCGAGGCAGAAGTAGGAGATATCTGTTTGCTTGTGGATACTATGTTTGATTTGAAAAAATTGCCTGATGGAGGGGTCACGGTTGATGCATTGTCTGTTTCCCAAATTGCCCTTGCGGGAATGGCAAGCATCGGTGCAGACTTTGAAGCAACCATATACCGGCCAGTAACAGATGAAGAGGTCTAACCAGCGGTTCCAGCCGACGTCGTCGCTGTCGCTCCTCCTCGGATGAGCTTGGGTGTTAGCGATAAAGAATGAGCAAGAAGAGAAATTTAATATTTGGCTTAGTAGGGACATCAATTATCATGGCCTTATATGAGCTTGCTGCGTACATATATGATATTCAATCTGATGAGTACCTATTAAAAACCAGTTCAACGATATTTTTAGTCTTACTCATAATGTGGCTTGTTGAGGATTCTAAGTCATATAAAAATGTATATGTGCCATATGATTTTGGTTTCCTTGTTTTTTTGTATTGGTTGCCATATTTACCGTATTACTTCTTTAAAACAAGAGGAGTTGTAGGCTTAGTATATTTGGTGGGACTATTGTTTCTCCTTAAATTTGGCCTTCTTTTACAATGGGGCTATTACTATGCTAGCTAAAGTATTACAACGTTTCGCTAACCATTGGCTGCAATGGATGCTCGCAATTAAGCCAGGGCGTTATACGAAATCAGAAAAGAGGATGAATCATGCCTGAACACAATCCTTTTATTTGGCAAGAGCTCGTAACAACCGATCAACAACTTAGCGGGGTATTTTTTAGCAAATTACTGGGCTGGACCATGAAAGAGGTTGATGCAGGTGAATTTGGCAAATACACCCTATTTCAAAAGGAGGGGCAAGACATAGCAGGTATGATGAATCCAACACCTGATACACCGGGACAAGGCTCGTATTGGCACTCATATGTTGCAGTCGATAACATTGATGTATGCGCTAAAAACGCAGCACACCTAGGGGGCAAAGTTTTAGTGCCCCCACATGATATACCAGACATCGGCAGTGTTTGTGTTGTTTCAGATCCAACGGGGGCTGTTATTCACCTGATGCAGCCACTAGTCCATGAATAAGGAAAGTATAACGAAGGCCTTGCATCGGATGCAGTCGCTTATGCGCCTGTTATGCTGAAGGCGGCAGTACTGCAAGCATTCATTTCCATTCAGAATAACGTCATCAATACGTCATCCCAGAAGTCGACTCGGCCGTATCCAGTTCGCCACCATCAACATGTAAAATCCCACCGCCCCCATGTTTCAGTTTGCTGCGGTACATCGCCTGATCGACACTTCTGATCACACTGTCCAGGTCGTGGCCATGATCGGGGTATCTGCCCATGCCGATGGAGATACTGAAGTCGATGCCGTTCTCTTTGGCGTAGTCGTCGATCGCCTTTCTCATGCGCTGGGCAACTGTCTCTCCGCACTGTTTGGTGGCATGGGGCAGCAGTAGCAGGAACTCGTCGCCGCCGTACCGTGCCACCAGGTCTTCGTCACGTACTGTACTGGCGATGCTGTCTGCAACGCCTGCCAGCACGCGATCACCCTCATGGTGGCCATGGGTGTCGTTGACGCTTTTGAAACCGTCCAAGTCTGCGAACAGGACAACCACGCTGTTCCCGTTCTCCTGGCTCTGGAACAGGGATGACGAGCGTTCCACCAGGGCGCGCCGGTTGAGCAGCCCGGTGAGGGCGTCGATGTTACGCTCGTGGGCAAGTTTGGCGCGGCCGAGTTCTATCTTTGCCGTCAGGGTGTAGGAGTAGATGACGATGATCGCGAAGAAGACGAGAAAAAAGATTGCGCTGACCGAAAACAGGTCCACATAGTCAAATAAGCGCAGGCTGACGATCAATATGACTGCGCCAAGGCTGCCTATGACCGCTTCACCGAACAACCGCAGACCGTAGCGCATACCGTTGCCGAGGATCACCATCAGGTAGACCAGAAAACCGGGGGAACTGATGGTGGTATCCGCCAGTACCGCGAAGGAGGCCATGATGATGTCCACCCACATGGTCAGGCGTTGGCGCCAGGGCGCGTGCGGTACCCGGGAAGCGTGCCGCATGAAGAACAGAATCTCGATGCCAAAGGCCAGGAAGAGCAGGTTGACCACCTGAAGGCTGGTCCAGTCGCGTACCTGTTCCTCGCCGCCGAAATTGAAATAGAGGAGCGCCAGGCCGCAAAACAGCAGGCGTGTCCAGTATTGGGTGCGCTGGTCTTCCCAGGACATCCGATGTTCGGATCCATGCCCACCTGTCTGCTTTTTGCGGCGCTCCAAACCGGAACGCCTGTCCGCTGTACGTCGACCGGAATTGATCTGATTCACCCGTTACCTTCTCTGGTTGTTCCGTGGGACTTCGCGCGACACCCTAGCTTAATCCGCCTGGCAGAAAAGTCCAGGCCATTACGATAGCAAATCCTGTCGAGTACACCCACTCAATACCTTACTCCATAACCATCAGGCAATTATGGTTTCAACAAGTTAGGGATAGGCACCTGATCATGCGCCGCTTAATGTTGTTCGCCGCTGATTTGAATGGCCAAGCTTCTCTTTTCATACCATGATTGGCGCTTGATCAGATGCAACAAAACCACATGGATGAGTGCTGATAGGTTCCGGTATGTGTGGATTCAGGGTCTACTCGGGGCGGCAGGGAGTTTATGAAGAACGGCACGGTCCGTTTTCTTGAGTCTCGTCCGGCAATCGATAAGACAGGGGACTATAGCTGCGAGGGGGATATTATTCACATGAAGGGAGCACTACCCGAACGATTGAAGATCCTTGCCTATGACGGCGGGACAATGGCACTGGAATCGTTGGATCATGGGGGTGGGATCGCCCATGTTGCAAAGATCAAATAGCCTGCTCGTCACACTATCTGATCACACAAGGTCAAATGAGAACTCGGGCGTATCCATCATATGCCGTTTCACGGTGCAGAGTTCCATTGCCCGGGCGATGCCGCTGCGGTACCTCTCAGGGAAATCGCCGGGAAGGGTGAGACGGAATGTGACCTTGACGATCATCTTCTTCTTCTCATCATTGACACAATCCATGCGCAGATCCATGCCTTCGGTTGAGAGTTTGCGTGATTCGCAGAAATTCCAGGCATAGATACCCGCGCAGGTGGCCAGCGAGGCGAGAAACAGATCGAAGGGGGCAGGGGCGCTGGCTTCACCGCCGTACTTGAGGGGTTGGTCCGTCTCTATGGTGTAATCGCCGACCTTGGCCTGAATACGCTTGCCGCCTGTGAAACTGACCTGAATGGATTCCATGTTCATATACCGCTTAAAGGGGATAGAGCTCTTTGACCGGACCTTGGTTTTCTGCCTCGACCTGGGCATACAGGTTGTTGAGCGCCGCCTGTAACGCCTCTTCGATGACGGGATGGTAGAAAGGCATGCGCAGCAGGTCGCCGACTGTGAGTTGCTGGGAGATGGCCCAGTTGAGCAGATGGGCCAGGTTTTCACCGCGGGTGGTGATCATTTCGGCACCCAGGATCCTGCCGCCGGCTTTATCGCCGTAGATGCGGATGATGCCGCGGCTCTGGCCCATGATCTGGGCGCGTCCGACCGGGGCGAGCTTGACCTCGCCGATGGCGGTTCTATCCGGATCCAGGGCCTGGTAGGTTTCGCCCACCAGACAGATGTTCGGGTCGCAAAAGTTGATCGCCAGGGGAACCTTGCGCTTGAAGGCGGTGACATCGTTATGGGCGGCGTTGTGACCGGCGATTTTACCCTCGTCACCGGCCTCGTGCAGGATTGGGCGTTCGCCATTCACATCGCCCGCGATGAAGATATGGGAATCGCCGCACTGCATGGTGTTCGGGTTATAGACAGGGATACCGCGATCGTCGACTTCGATCCCGGCATTCTCCAATGCCAGGCCTTCCACGTTGGGCGTCCGCCCGAGGCTTGCCAGGACCTTGTCGACGACCACCGAATGTTCGCCCGCGGTGACGCGCAACTGCGCACCCTCTTCGCTGATCTCGACCGGTTCGCCCAGGTAGATGGGGAACTCCCGCTGCATGGTCTCTAAGGCCATCTGCGAGACTTCCGGATCCGTGGCGCCGCCGATGGTCTGCGCCATATCGAAACCGTACACATCGATCTCCAGGCGGCTTAGGGATTGCCCCAGTTCCAGGCCGATCACACCCAGGCCCACCACGGCCACCGATTTCGGCAGATCTTCCAGTTCGAAGAAGGTGTCAGTGGTCAGCACCTTGTCGCCGAAGGCCTCCCAGGCGGCCGGCACAACCGGGCGGGATCCCGTGGCGATAACGATCCTGTCCGCGACAACCCGGTCGCCGTTGTCGAGTTCGAGGGTGTGGGGATCGACGAATTTCGCATACGCCTCGATGAACTTGTCGCCCATGTTGTCGGTACTGTTGGAGAGGACCCGGTCGACGAAGTTGTCGCGCAGATCCTGCACATGCTCCATGGCTTCAGGGAGATCGATGGTCAGTTCCGTATGGCCGTCCACACCGTAGCGATTGAGGTGGGTTCTGCGATGGTAGTCCTCGGCTACCTGGATCAAGGCCTTGGAGGGCATGCAGCCGACCCGCGCGCAGGTGGTGCCGGGTTCGCCACCATTGATTAGGAGAAAGCTCTTACCGCTCGGGCCGACCCGGCTGGTTGCATTCAGTCCCGCTGTTCCTGAACCGAGGATAGCGACGTCAACTTTTTTCTCTGCCACGGAGATCTCCTGCAATGGTTGTGCAGATCGGGATTCTAACGGCTCGTGCAGCAAAATACAGCCATTAGTATCAGGGTTATCGAGCGACATGCTCAATCCGCTTCATCAGGCGCGTGCGAGATAGTACGGATTTCTGCAGAAAACCCACACCGCCGGGATCCGAGACTGTTTCAACCATCCCGATTGCGGTATGGTCGTGATCTGAAATAACAAATCTGAAACGACAGATAGTGTGAGGAGATTTTGCATGAAGTGGTGCCGATTATTATTGCTCTTGCCGTCACTGGCGCTGGCTCAGCCGCCCGGCGGGCAAATAGACCAGCAGCAGTTCTTTGAACAGTCGAAAGAGAAGATGCTGCCGATGATGGCGAAGAGCATCCCCGCCATGAAGCAGACCAAGCGTTGCCTGGAAACGGCAAACGATCAGGCTGCGTTCGAGAAGTGTGCAGAGATCATGACCGCCATGGAGAAGGAGATAAAAGAGCGCTTGGGGCCGGTGCCAGGCGTGCCGAAGGGACAGCAACAACCGACGAAAACCCCGAAGGATATCAAGTTTACGCCGGAGGCCAAGAAGAACATGATGAAGTTCCTGGAACGATCGATCATGATCGGTACCGCGATGCAGAAGTGCTTCACTGATAGCAGCACGGTGGATCAGATGCAGGGCTGTATGCAGGCGGCACGACCCAAACCCAAGCAATAGCTGTCAGGCTTATCGCTCGTATGATTCAGGAATGGACTTCAGGACGCTGCGCTCCAATATTGCTATTGCTGACGATAGGTCGCCGGCATCTGCATCTCGGTTTGTCACTCCTGCGGCAGCGGTCTGAAGCGGTAACCCTGAATGATTACCGGCTTTTTCTCTTCTGGAGCGATTGCCGGTAGCGGCTGTGCCGCTTCATGCTGTGACTGGTTGGTGACTGGTGGCGCAAGCAGCAGTGGCGGGGGAGGACGGTAATAGTGTTGTCGATATGAAGGATGAGATTTTGTCTTTCCGTGGCCGCCGAACGAAATGCAGAAAAAGGCCTGTGCAGGGTGAAGCCAGCAGAGCACCGTACACATGAGGGTTGTCTTGAGAAGAGTGGGCATGAATCCTCATTGGGCTGGATAGAGGGCGGAAATATTTGCGTAATCCGACAGGCCAGAGAACATGCACGGCGCTTCAGTAGTCTTCATAGTGTCTGCCTGGATTGAATATCCCCTCCGGGTCAAAAACCTGTTTCAGCTGTTTTTGCATGACAGAGATCCGCGGATGGAGCGGATGGTATATTTTTCCCCTGCGATCCCCATTGCGAAAAAGTATGGCATGTCCCGATTCTTTTTCCACCAGTGACCGTATCTCCTGCCCAGGCCGGTCTGTGGCCAGCCAACGTAAGCCGCCGGACCATTCGTACAGTATCCGGTCCTCGATATCGAGCTTTGCCGCAGGTGGTATAGAGAGACGCCAGAGCGGGCTTTGCTGTTTGAAGTAGTCGTGTTGCTGATCCCGCAGGCTCCGCCAAAATCCGCTTTGGGGCTTGTCGCTGGGATCGAGCCCGTAACGGGTCTGAAGCTCCTCCAGACGCTGCTGGGAGCAGGCAATTCGTACCTTGTGATTGTTGTCGAGGCTGTAGGTGGCGGTGATGGGTACACCCTCGATCAGCATTTTGTGCAGCAGTGTCCAGGCCGCGGGCTGCTCCGCCGAGAAAGCGAGGGTGTGTTCTTGCATGGGTTTGGGCAATACCTTGACCGATACCTCGAGCAGGATACCCAGGGTTCCCATCGCCCCTGCCATCAGGCGCGAGAGATCGTAGCCGGCCACATTTTTCATCACCTGGCCGCCGAACTTCAGTATCTGGCCCTTTCCGTCGAGTAGCTTGATACCCAGCAGCTGGTCTCTGGGTGAGCCGCCCCAGGGACGACGCGGACCACTGAGCCCTGCCGCGATGGCGCCGCCGATGGTGCCTTTGCCGTCGAAACGGGGCGGTTCGAAGGAGAGCATCTGTCCCTTCTCCAGTAACGTATCCTCAATCTCCTGCAAGGGTGTTCCGGCCCGCGCCGTGATGACCAGTTCCGTGGGTTCGTAGCTGATGATGCCGCGATGCTCCGCAAGCGACAGGGGCTCTCCGGCCAGCTCACGGCCATAAAACGATTTACTGCCGTGCCCCATCAGCTGCAGGGGACGGACATCCTGGACGGCATCCTTGACAGCCGTTTGCAGCGATTGACTGCAGTCGCGGTCGTTGCTCATCAAAAGCGCTCCAGTTCGGGGAAACGCAGTTTTCCCGCATGTACATGCATGGCGCCGAATTCAGCACATCGGTTCAAGGTTGGAATCGCTTTCCCCGGATTGAGCAGGGTAAGGGGGTCGAACACCCTTTTCACCGCATGGAAGGTCTCCAGCTCTTCATCCCGGAACTGGGCGCACATCTGATTGATCTTCTCCAAACCGACGCCATGCTCACCGGTAATGGTGCCGCCCACAGCGACACACAGCTCGAGTATCTCGCCACCGAAGGCCTCTGCCTGCTCCAACTCTCCCGGATTGTTCGCATCGTAGAGGATCAACGGGTGCAGGTTACCGTCACCGGCGTGGAACACGTTGGCGCAGCGCAACCCGTAACGCTGCGACATCTCGTCGATCATCTTCAACACCTTGCCCAAATGATGGCGGGGGATGGTGCCGTCCATGCAGTAGTAGTCGGGGGAGAGACGTCCCACCGCGGGGAAGGCATTCTTTCTTCCCGCCCAGAACCTGAACCGTTCCTGCTCGTCCATCGCCGTCCTTACCTCAGTGGCCCCCGACTGTTTCAGGGTCTCTCTGACCCGCATGATCTCTTCCGAGACTTCGGCATCCACACCATCCACTTCGCACAGCAGGATCGCCGCCGCCTCAGTGGGATAACCGGCATGGACAAAATCCTCCGAGGCGCGAATCGACAGATTGTCCATCATCTCCAGCCCGGCGGGCAGAATCCCCTTGGCGATGACCTGGGCTACCGCATTGCCCGCGGTCTCGATATCATTGAAAGCGGCGAGTACGACCTGTTGCCGCTCAGGTATCGGCAGCAGCTTCACCAGGACCTCCACAACAACACCCAGCATCCCTTCCGAGCCGGTGATCAGGGTCAGCAGGTCGAGACCGGGTGCATCGAGGCTGCCGGCGCCCAGGGTGATCCTTTCGCCGTCGATGGTGACTAGGGTGACCTGTAATACATTGTGCAGGGTCAGGCCATATTTAAGGCAGTGCACTCCACCGGCATTTTCCGCAACATTGCCGCCGATGGAACAGGCGATCTGTGAGGAAGGATCGGGGGCGTAGTAGAGGCCGTAGGGTTTGGCCGCTTCGCTGACCGCAAGATTGCGTACCCCGGGCTGTACCCGCGCCTGCATATTGTCGCTGTCGATCAGCAGGATCCGGTTGAGCCTGGCGAGGCTTAGCAGAACCCCCTCTTCGTGAGGCAGGGCGCCGCCCGAGAGTCCGGTGCCCGCTCCCCGGGCCACCACGGGAATCTGTTGCCGGCGGCAGAATCCAAGAATCTCCTCGACCTGCTCTGCGGTATAGGGCAGCAACACGATCAGGGGCACCTTGCGATAGGCGGAGAGGCCATCGCACTCATAGGGGATCAGCTCCTCCTCGCGATAGATGACGCACTCTGCGGGCAGCATCTTTTGAAATTCCCCGGCCAGGGTCAGGCGATCATGCATTGGGTTACCTCGGATGGATGCAGCTTATAGGTTACACCAGATGAGAAAAACATGGATCTTGTAAGTGTAAATGACAGTGCGTGCCTCAGGGCTGTGCACTGCAATTGGGGATAAAGCGTGCTAACAGGACCTCAAAGTTATCCCGGTCAGCGCCAGATTCGTCTACGGCATATACCATGGTGTGTGCGTCATATCCCCTGATTTGGTCTTAAGAATCCCAGCTCCATTTCCTTCATCACTTTATAAATCAATCTGTTAGCTCAATGGACCGATATTTGCTGCCCTCAACTGGATTTGATAACGAAAATATGAGGTAAATCGATGCGACTCAGAGCTCTATCCTTAGCAATCGGCTCCCTGTTGGCAACATCCTGCCTGCATGCTGAAGAGCAGGTGGAAAAACTCGGCAAAATCCATGTTGAAGGCAAAGCCGAAACGACACCTGCTGTGACCAGGACACAGTTGGACGACAGTTCACAGGGGTTGCCAGCGGATGGCGGTGATTTTCTGCGTGATATCAATGGTGTCTCGGGTATTCGTATGGGGGGGCACGGCATCGATCCGGTGATTCGCGGTCAGAGCCAGAATCGACTCAACATCATCCTCGACGGCGCTTACATCCATGGCGGTTGTCCCAACCGCATGGATCCACCGACAGCCTATTCCGCTCTGGAGAGCTATGACAGTGTGACTGTTATCAAAGGTTCTCAGACGGTGATCTACGGCGGTGGCGGCAGTGGCGGTACGGTACTGTTCGAACGCCAGCCGCCCCGCTTCAAAGATGACAAGTCATATATGGGTGAGGTGGATGCCGGTTACAAGGGCAATTCAAAGACCAAGGAGTTCTCTGCCGATATCGCCGCGGGTTCTGAAACCGGCTATATACGGGGTGTGCTCGGTTATAAGGATGCCGACAATTATGAGGATGGTGACGGCAACGAGGTGCGCTCCGCCTATGAAAACCGAAGCGGAAATCTGATATTGGGTTATATGCCCGATCAGGATAAACGCCTGGAGCTCAATGTTGAGGCGACCCGGGAAGACGATACCCTGTTTGCGGGCGCGGGTATGGATTCACCCAAGAGCGATGCCGACAACATCCGTTTCAAATATCGGCAGAGCGATGGCTTGGGACCCTTTACCGGGATCAAGGCCGAGATCTATTCCAGCCAGGTGGACCACTTGATGGACAACTTTTCGCTGCGTGAATTGAGCGCACCCATGCTCATGGCGGTGCCGGCTACGTCGGACACCGCGGGCGGGCGTCTCTATGGCGATATCATGGTGGGCGGCAGTAACCTCACCATCGGTATCGACTACCAAAACAACGAGCGCGATGCGGACCGCTTCTCCGGCGTGCCGATGATGGCGGAGCCCACCACTTTGCAATCGATAATGTGGCCAGGCGCAGAACTTGAACAGACAGGGTTGTTTGCAGAGCTGGCCATGCCGGTGGGGGAGGAGAATCTGCTGAAGCTCGGAATGCGTTATGACCGGGTCGATGCCTCGATCTCACGGGGAGATGAGAAGCCCGACCTGGGCCCGAGTCCGACACCCAATGACCTCTATGCTGCCTACTATGCCGGGACATCGGACGAGCAGACGGAAAACAATGTGGGTGGATTTATCCACTATGAACACATGCTGGGTGACGGTTCGCTCTTCGCCGGCTTCAGCCGCAGTGTCAGGACCGCGGATGCGACAGAACGCTATCTTGCCAGTTTCTCGCGCAACATGATGACCGGTATGGATTCCAGCTGGGTCGGGAATCCCGAGCTGGAAGCGGAAAAGCATCATCAGCTTGAAGTAGGCTACAAGTGGCAGAACGCAGGACTCGATACCGATATCACGCTCTATTACAACGATGTCACTGATTATATCCTGAGGGACAAGGCCAGAGGTCAGGACGGCATCCTGGTTGCGAATGGCACCGCGAATATCTATCGCAATGTGGATGCTGAGTTCTACGGTATCGAATGGCAAGCAGGGTATCGCCTCTCCAACAGTCTGAAGACCAGTGCGAGCCTGGCCTATGTCAGAGCGGAAAACAGCACTGATGACAGACCCATTGCTCAAATAGCACCCCTCGAGGCGACCGTCAGTCTGGACTACGCCCGCGGCGATTGGGAGCTGGGGGGTAGTGTGCGGGCAAATGCGAAACAGACTCGCGCCGATCTCGAGAACGGCAGTGGACAGGACTTACAGGAGACACCGGGCTGGGGTGTGATCGACCTGAATGGCAGATATGCGTTGTCGAAAAACAGCTCAATCCGCTTTGGTGTCGACAACCTGTTGGACAAGCGTTTCGCCTATCACGTCAACAGGGCCAATGTGGATCCCTTCAATCCTGAGGCCATCCAGGTCAACGAGCCTGGCCGCGAAGTTTGGCTGAGAGGTTCGGTGAGGTTCTGATCATGTGGTGCGCAACCGGGAAGTGCTGACCACATGTCGGTTCCAGACATATTGCCTCGCAGGCCAGTAATCAGGCCCCAACTCAGGGACCTGCTGTTGGGGCCTGGTTCTCGCCAGGTCAACCTTGTTGCCGGGTTAGTGGTCGATCGGATTTCATTCGTGCCGCGATTATTGGTTATCCTGGGGTATTTGCGGTTTTATTGCTTCACTGTTTTACAGTAGTCTGTGTGGCTCGACAGTATATACCTCAGGACAACCGATGATACCGTTTCACGTAATTGGCGTTGCCAGACCCAATTTTCTGATTCTGACACCCATCTGTGTCTCGCTTGGTTTGGCTAGCGTCCTGTTGAGTGGACAGGGTGTGACATGGGGCTTGTTTGCTGTCGTGCTGCTGGGTGCCTTAATGGCGCATATCAGTGTCAATGCGCTCAATGAATATATGGATTTTCAGTCGGGACTCGACTTCAAGACGGATCGTACACCATTCAGTGGCGGCAGTGGGACATTGGTGATTCAGCCCCGCCTGGCGCCCTATGCGCTGGGTATCGGCTTGGTATCTCTTTTTGTGACCCTGATCTGTGGCATATACCTTCTGCAGCATGTAGGTTGGGGGCTGGTCCCGATAGGTTTTCTCGGTATGCTGATCATCGTTACCTATACCAGTTGGATCAATCGCAGCAGAGTGCTGGTGCTGGTTGCGCCGGGTTTAGGATTCGGACCTTTGATGGTGATCGGTACTTACCATGCTTTGACGGCTGAATACAGTTCCAGCGCCTTGTTGCTGTCTATGGTTCCATTCTTTCTGGTCAACAATCTACTGCTCCTCAACCAGCTACCCGACGTGGATGCCGATCGCAGTGTGGGTCGCGACAACTTTGCCATCGCCTGGAGTACGGCAAAGAGTGCATGGTTGTTCCTGATATTCTGTATCCTGGCCTACATGATGATTATTATGGGTGTGGTGCTGGGTAGCCTGCCTTTTACGGCGCTCATTGGTTTGGTCACTGTCGGACTCGCCTATCAGATCTTTAAAGGCATCAGAGTATATAGGGGTGAGATCGAACAACTGATACCTTATCTGGGTAAAAACGTCGTACTCACCCTGACCACTCCGCTTTTGATTTTTCTCGGCATACTGGCCGATACATTAATTGCTTGACTTACGTATCTTGGTGTAAGTAATCAATGTCCCTGGTCAATAGTCTTATATAAATCCGCCTGGTGGGAATCGACAATTGCAGCACTCCGACAATCACAATTCACTTTTATGGGCGCTCCTGGGGTTGCTATTCGCAGCTATCTGTCTAGTCGCGCTCTACAAGACATGGCCGATACTATTTCCCGATACGGTACTGAAGACGGCTGTCGATCCGGCTTGCGATCTGCGCGCCGGAGCCTGTATGACCCAACTGAACGAGGGTGGCAGCATCACCTTCTCCATTGAGCCGAGAGAAATCCCGGTTGTGAAAACCCTGCAGCTGCGGGTCAACCTTGCAGGCATCCGTGCAAAGAGTATCGAAGTGGATTTCAGTGGTGTGGATATGAATATGGGCTTCAATCGATCCCGGTTGAGCCGTGTAGCCGATGGCGTTTTCAGCGGACAGGCGATGTTACCTGTGTGTGTCTGGGACGCTATGGAGTGGGAAGCCCAAGTCTTGGTCGACACTCAAAAGGGATTGATTTCAGTACCCTATCGATTCATAACCGTACGTCCAGGCGTACCCTTATCGAAATAGCGGTGACCGAATAATGGAATCTCTTCCCAGATAAGGGATATCCCTGGTTAGAAATTCCACACTATGGGGGTGATGACGACAGTCAATAGCCCGACTAAAAGCGTGAGTGGCCCGCCGAAGTAGACGTAATCCTTAAAACGATAACCACCTGCGCCATAGACCATCAGGTTAGTCTGATAGCTAATAGGTGTCGCGAAGCTTGCAGATGCTGCCACCATGATGGTTACGGCGAAGGGTATGAAACTGACATCGAGACTATTAGCTGAAGAGAGTGCAATCGGAAACATGATGACTGCAGCCGCATTATTTGTTGCCAATGCGGTAAACAAAGCGGTTAAGGCAAAGATTGCGCCTAAGGCCAGCCAAGGGGAGTCTTGGGTGAAGGAGAGCAGCCATTGGGCGATAATAGATGCGGCACCACTGTTTTGCAGTGCCTTAGCGATACCGAATGAAGCAGCAATTACGATTAGTACCTCCCAATTCACGGCACGACGGGCGATACGGCCTGTTGTACAACGTGTGATGATCATCAGGCCTGCAGCAAGCATAACTGCTTTTAGTATGCTGAGTAAGCCAACCGCGATGACGGTTACCATGAGCAACATGATTGCCATCGCTATAGGTGCGCGTTTATGACGAACTGGTTGCAATTCGCATAGACTGCTGACCAGAAAAAAGTCTCGTGAGTTGTGATGCTGTTGAAAAAAATCTGGATGGGAAACCAACAGCAGCGTATCTCCGGCCAGGAGTTTAATATCGCCGATTTTTTTCTTGATCTTCTCTCCATTCCTAGCCACTGCGATGATAGCGGCGTTATATTTACTGCGGAATCGACCTTCGCGTATAGTTTTGCCGATCAGTGGAGATGTATTTGAGATTACCGCTTCTGATAGACAGCGATCATCACGTATTGAATCCAGCTTGAAGACTTGATTCGTAGCGGGTTTGAGTCCAATGATACGTTGCAGATCAACAACTGAATCGACAATACCGACAAATACAAGATGATCACCGCTTTGTAGCGTCTCATAAGGTGATACTGCAGGTAGTATCCTTCCGTCTCGCTCAATTTCTATTAGATACAAACCAGGTAGCTGACGTAAACTTGCCTGTTCGATGCTTTTTCCATGGAGGGGACTCCCGCTTTCGACCACCATCTCTACGGTGTATTCCCTGGCATCGGAAAAGCTGGAGATCACCGGACGCCGTTCCGGCAACAGCCATTGTTGACTAACGATTACATATACAAGGACTGTCAGTGTTACCGGTATCCCCACCCATGCGAGATCAAAGATAACAAGCTGCGGAAGATCAGTTTCCGAACTCAATAGTTCATTGATTACCAGATTGGTACTGCTACCGATCAAGGTACAGGTACCACCTGCAATTGCAGCATAGCTCAACGGTAACAGGAGTTTGGACACCGATAAACGATAGCGCTTTGCCCACTCATCGATTGCGGGTAAAAAGATCGCCACAATCGGTGTATTGTTGAGAAAAGCACTCATGGCAGCAACCGGCGCCATGAGTCTTATCTGCGCGTGACGCAAACTTTTGGGAATGCCGAGAACAGTGTCGACGATCCAGTTGATACCTCCCGTTTCACGAAAGCCTGTAATCACAACATAGAGAAATGCAACGGTGACCATGCCCTCATTGGATAAACCGGCAAGGGCCTCTGATGGAGAAATAACGTCACTGACTAAAAGTAGTGTCAAGCCACCCATCAAGATCAGATCAGGAGAAAACCGATTTGTAGCCATAAGACAGAAACATAGGGAGATGATGGCGAGAACAAACCACGCTTCCATAGACATTATGGTGATCCTATTAACGATTTATATAGTTAATCTAGCTAGAAACCCGACACTCTTCTTGTTGCTGACGATGGTAATTCAATGGTGTGGCTGGCGTTTCGTTTTTTATCCATTCAGTAGTAAGGACAAAATCAGTGAGTTACTGCTAAGTTTATGATTTAGAATGGATAGAGTGAGCGTGACTCAAATTAAATAACATTGCAAAACAATCATTTACATTGATATATAAAGAACCCTGTCTGTAAATTACCGGCCTCCTGTGGTAAATACATGCATTGTTTGTGGAAATTGTTATCCACACTCGGGCAGAAATCGATAAAAAATGAAAACCTGAAACCGTGGATTCAGAGGGAAATCCAGGTACAAGATATTGATTTGTATAGCATAAGTAAATCATAGCCAAACACTTTGGCTGAGTGAGATTTTCTGTCGCTTAACGGATCAGGCGCTTGTGCGATATTCCCTGGGAAACCTACGGAGTCAGGATTAAGTACAACAATCACGGAGGTATTCCTATATGGCCTATAAGAATCGCTTGCATCGAAGCGAACTGGCTGTGCCGGGCAGTAACATGCGGATGATTGAAAAGGCGCCGCATTCAGGAGCTGATCTGGTGTTTCTCGATTTGGAAGATGCTGTCGCCATTTCCGACAAGGAACAGGCGCGGCGGAATGTCATTCATGCGCTCAACAGCCTCGATTGGTCGAAGTGCTCCGTATCCGTAAGGATCAATGGCTTGGACTCACACTTTTGCTATCGCGATATCGTCGATGTGGTGGAGCAGGCGGGGGACAAGCTGGATACCCTCTTGGTGCCGAAAGTCGGTCAACCGTCGGATCTGCAGTTTGTCGCCCTGCTGCTGGAGCAGATTGAGGCGGCGAAGGGATTCAAGCCGATTAATCTGCATGCCTTGATCGAAACCGCCATGGGTATGGCGAATGTGGAAGCGATTGCGCAAAGCTGTCCCGAGCGCCTCGAGGCGCTGGTGTTCGGTGTCGCTGATTATGCCGCTTCAACGCAGGCCAGAACCATCAGTATGGGCGGGGTGAATCCCGACTATCATGTGCTCAGTGATCCCAATGACCAGGGACAGCGTAAAACCTATCTGGGTAACCAGTGGCATTTCGCCATGTCGCGCTTGATCGTCGCCTGTCGCGCCTATGGACTCAGACCCATCGACGGACCGTTCGGCGATATCAGCGATCCTGATGGCTATCTCGCTGTGGCAAAGTCATTCGCCGCCCTTGGGGGGGAGGGAAAGTGGGCCATACACCCCTCACAGGTTCCGCTTGCCAACCAGATTTTCACCCCTGATGAGGAGGAGGTCGAACGGGCGCGAAGAGTTTTGGACGCAATGGAAAAGGCGGCAGCCGAAGGGTTGGGTGCGGTCAGTCTCGATGGTCGCATGATCGATGCCGCATCCATTCGCCAGGCCGAGGTGATCATCGAAAAGATCAACCAGATAGAGGGCAAGGCCGTCGGCAAGGAGGCCGTTGCATGAACATACATGAGTATCAGACAAAGGAGCTGTTTCGCAGCTACAAGATACCCGTACCGGAGGGGCGCATGGCCCATTCGGCCAACCAGGCCCTCTCCGTGGCGGAACAGCTGGGTGGCGACGGCTGGGTCGTCAAGGCACAGATCCATGCCGGCGGTCGGGGTAAGGCCGGTGGCGTTCAACTGGCAACGAGCCTCGAAGAGGTGCAGGAGCATGCTGAGAACCTGATAGGCAGTCGCCTGGTGACCAGGCAGACCGGAGAAACCGGGCGTTTGGTCAACCGGGTATTGGTTGAACAGGTTCGTCAGATCGATACGGAATACTACCTCGGCCTGGTGATCGATCGCGGTAGCCAGCGGATCACCCTGATTGCTTCCGCCGCCGGCGGAATGGAGATCGAAGAGGTAGCCAGGGCAACACCGGAAAAAGTGATCCGGGAAGTGGTCGATCCGGCGGTGGGCCTGCAGGATTTTCAGTGTCGCAAAGTGGCCGCCGGCATCGGTCTCAGCGGCAAAAATATTGTTAAAGCGGCGCGTATCATGAAGAGTCTTTATCGCTGCTTTCGTGATAAGGATGCCCTGATGGTCGAAATCAATCCGCTGGTGATGACCACGGATGGGGAGTTTCTGGCCCTGGACGCAAAAATGTCCTTTGACGGCAATGCCCTGTTCCGGCATTCGGAAATTACCGATCTCCGTGATTTTGACGAGGAGGATCCAAAAGAGGTTGAGGCCTCGGGCCATGATCTCAACTATATTGCCCTGGATGGCAGTGTCGGCTGTATCGTCAATGGCGCCGGCCTGGCCATGGCGACCATGGATGCCATCAGTCTGTATGGCGGGAAACCGGCTAATTTTCTCGATGTCGGCGGTGGCGCTTCACCGGAGAAGATCGCCAATGCCTTCCGCATCGTACTGGAGGACCCAAACGTCAAGGTTGTCATGCTTAATATCTATGCCGGAATCAACCGCTGTGACTGGATTGCGGAAGGTATCGTCAAGGCGATGGCGGAGCTCTCGGTCGAGGTGCCGGTCGTGGTGAGATTGGCAGGCACCAACCTGGAAGCGGGCAGAGAGATACTGGCGAACTCGGGACTCGACTACATACATGCCGACCGGCTGAGTGACGCCGCGGAAAAGTCGGTACAGGCAGTCAATCAGGGGGTGGCGGCATGAGTATCCTCGTCAATAAGGATTCACGGGTCATTTTTCAGGGCTTTACCGGGCAACATGCCACGTTTCATGCCGAGGAAGCTATCCGGATGGGGACTCAGGTTGTGGGTGGCGTCACACCGGGCAAAGGCGGTCAGATCCATATCGACAGGCCGGTATTCGATACCGTGAGGGATGCGGTAGTCCAGGCCGGCGCCGATGTCAGTGTGGTATTCGTTCCGCCGCCTTTCAGTGCCGATGCAGTCATGGAAGCCATCGAAGCGGGGATCGAGGTAATCGTTGTGATTACCGACGGTGTGCCGGTGCAGGATATGGTCAGGGTGAAGCGTTACCTGATCGGTCACGATACCATCATCGTCGGTCCCAACACGGCAGGGGTGATCACTCCGGGAGAGTGTAAGGTCGGGATCATGCCGGCCCATATCTACCCGAAGGGAAGTGTTGGGATCGTTTCTCGTTCGGGCACCTTGAACTATGAAGCGGTGGAGCAGATGAGTGAACTGGGACTGGGGGTCTCAACCAGTGTCAGTATCGGCGGCGATCCTGTGAATGGTTGTGATTTTCTGACCCTGCTGGAGAAGTTCGCCGATGACGACGAGACCGAGGCGGTACTGATGATCGGCGAGATCGGTGGCGCCCAGGAGGTCGAGGCGGCTGCCTGGGCCAGGGATCACCTGAACAAGCCCCTGATCGGTTTCATTGCCGGTGCGACGGCGCCGCCCGGGCGCAGAATGGGACATGCCGGGGCGATTATCTCCGGAGAGGGGGATACTGCCCAGGCAAAAATGCAGCGTCTGGCGGAATTGGGTGTCCATGTCGTGCAGAATGCAGCGGAAATCGGCAAGACGGTTCACCACAGCTTTAAATGAGGCGAATCAAGGGCCAAGCTTTCATCCTATGGCTCTGTATGCCCCTTTTCAGTGGAAGCGTGATGGCTCAGAATCGGACGACCGATCCTGCTACGGGTGTCGTCACATGGGAGACAACCGCACATGGGGTGACACTCTCGTTGACCCAGATGCTGCCGGATCAGGCTCGTGCCTTCTATCTCAATCGCGGACTGTCGGCCGAAGCCACCGAGGCCTATGCCGAGGCCTGTGTCTATAGTGTGGTGTTGCGAAATGACACCGCTCCCGGAGTGGTTCATTTCAGATTGGCCGATTGGTCCGTTGTGAGTAAGGGTAAAACCAAGCCTCTGCCGAGCGTGGAGGGATGGCTCAGTCGTTTCGAGGAACATGAACACCCGAAATCTGCAACAATTGCATTCAGATGGGCTCAATTTCCGCCGCAACAAGCCTATCAGCCCGGAGGAGACTGGAATCAGGGAATGCTCGCTACCGGACTCCCGGCCGGTAGTGAATTCGATCTGGTGGCCCGCTGGAAAGTGGCCGGACAACCCTATCAAGGTGTCTTGTACAATGTGCGTTGTGCCCGCTGACTACATAAGATGGATGGGAATATGGTTGTGTCTGGGGCTTGCCCCGGCGCAGGCTGAACTCCCGCCGTTGACCCATGACCTGATGCCGGTCTCGGAATCACGATCGGCGCCTGATCTGCGATTACCCGATATGGATGATGAGATAGTCGATATAAGATCGCTGAAGGGCAAGGTTGTCGTCGTCAACTTCTGGGCAACCTGGTGCCCCCCCTGCAGGCGTGAGATGCCATCACTGGAACAGCTCTATCAGGCGACAAAAAAGCGGGGTGTCGTGGTGTTGGCTGTCAATATCGGTGAGGACATCGATGCCATCTTTCCCTTTCTCGGCAGAGTGGAGCCCTCGCCCAGCTTCCCGATCCTACTCGACAGTGACTCCTCAAGCCCGTCTGCTTGGAAGGTGAGGGGGTTGCCTACGACGTTCGTGGTTGCCCCTGACGGCAAACTGGCCTTTCAGGCAGTGGGTGGTCGCGAATTCAGTCATCCCGATCTGATCAACCAGCTGATGAGCCTGTTCGAGGAAGGGAAGGTTAAATGACACAGCACTCGATCGAGCAGGGTTTTTTTCAGGCTGGGTATCCCGGCAGCTGTAGTAAACTCAAAATGGTATCGGCAAGCCCTTGAGTTGCCTCTCTCTCATGTCTGTTACGGCTTGTAATTGTTCCTCAATAGGAGGAACATGCCCCAATCAGACCACAGGAATAGGTTCCGTGCGATGAAAAGGCTTTTGATCCTCAACAGCAAGGGAGGCTGTGGAAAGACAACGATAGCGACAAATCTGGCGGGTTTTTATGCCGCTTCCGGGACGTCGACAGCACTCTTCGATTACGATCCTCAGGGATCCAGCAAGCGTTGGTTGGAGCTGCGTCCGGACCAGTTTCCAGACATCAGTGGCGTGTTTGCCGCCAAGACCACTCAAGGAAGCGTTACACGTTCCTTTGCCCTACGGGTCCCCCAGGACACGCAACGCATCATAGTAGATACCCCCGCATCGATGAAACGTCTGGAAATGATGGAGATGCTGCGCTCGGCAACAGCGGTTGTGGTGCCTGTTCTCCCATCCGGGATCGATTGTCACGTGACTTTGGATTTTCTCAAGCAGCTTAGTGACCTGGTCCGTCAGATGGGGCTAAGTCTTCCGATAGGTATCGTTGCCAACCGGGTGCGCCTCAATACACGTTCGTTCAAGAAGCTTAAAGCGTCGTTGGAGGACCTGGAAGTGCCTCTGGTGGCCTTTCTGAGAGAGTCGCAAAACTATGTCTATGCGGCCGAGTCGGGTTATGCGGTCGTCGACTTGAAGCAGCCTGCGTTTAAAAAAGACAATCAACAGTGGTCGATACTGATCAACTGGCTGGAGACAGGTGAGCTTCTGCCATCCATCCCTCCCAGTAACAAACAAACACAACACGTAATCAATCTACTATAGTCAAAATAACCGATTGCTTGAGATCCTTCAGTAACGCAATCGTCTAATTACAGTTTTTCATACTCTTGGATATATTGTCCCAAACGTCTGTCTACCTGTGTGGTGTGTAATGCGAACCATGTTGATTTGCATTTAAAACTGACCCAGGATTTGCACTGAAAATTGACCCGCCTGGTTTGGTCTGATTATGGACTAAGTTGTCTTTCTTT
>JBEVXH010000009.1:0-186530 GCA_040506195.1 Candidatus Thiodiazotropha sp.
GGCACTTCCTTCGGGGCGCACCCCAAGGGCACTTCCTTCGGGGCGCACCCCAAGGGCACTTCCTTCGGGGCGCAACCCGAAGGGCTGGGGCGGTTTTCACCCCCAGCGGCGTTATCATTCGCTCATGTAGAATAACTACACCACGCTCATTCCGCCTTGCTGGGCACAAAAACAGCCCCAGCAGGGTGTATTGGATTAGTGTTAACAGGCCCTAAGTTAAAGCAGTTTCATGAAGATAAAAGTCAGTGAATTTATCGTCAGGTACCTGGAGCGCTTGGGTGTGGATACCATTTTCGGTATGCCGGGCGCCCACGTTCTGCCGATCTATGACGCCCTCTATAATTCGAACATTCAGGCCATACTGGCCAAACATGAACAGGGGGCGGCTTTCATGGCCGGGGGATATGCAAAGACCTCGGGAAAGGTCGCTGCCTGTATCGCCACCGCAGGGCCGGGTGCCACTAATCTGATCACCGGCATCGCCAACGCCTATGCGGACAAACAACCTGTTATCGCCATTACCGGCGAGGCACCGACCTACATCTTCGGTAAAGGAGGACTGCAGGAGAGTTCCGGTGAAGGCGGCAGTTTCAATCAGGCCGCACTGTTCAAACACATCACCCGCTACAGCAAATCGATCGAGAGAACCGACTATCTGCCGCAAGTCCTGATACAGGCAAGTAAGGCACTACTTGCCGCCAACCCGGGGCCCGTGTTACTGAGCATACCCTTCAATGTACAGGGTGAACTGATCGAAGAAGCGCTGCTTGACGATCTTATCGTCAAGCAAGACCCGAAATACTGCCCAGTTGATGAAACCAGATTGGAGCGATTCCACAGCCTGCTGCAGCAGGCCCGCCAACCGGTGATCGTCGCCGGCTATGGGGCAATCCGGTCTGGCGCCGCGGCATCCATCAATACACTTAGCCAGATGCTGCAGATCCCGGTCGCATCGAGCCTCAAGGGCAAGGGCGTTGTGAGTGAAGATTCCCCGCTCTCCCTCGGCAGTCTGGGTGTCACGTCCAGCGGTAATGCCTATAAGTTCATCGTGGAGAAATCGGATCTGTTGGTGATCCTTGGCGCCGGTTTCAATGAACGTACGAGTTATCTTTGGGACCACTCCCTGTTGAAGGATCGAAAAATTATCCAGATTGACCACGATCCCCATCAACTGGAAAAGGTATTCGACACCGAACTGGCCATCTGCGGCGATATCGGGGAAGTCATCGACGCTCTCCTGGCCAGGTTGGACAAAACCGACAAGGCGCACCATCCCGTCAACGAGACTGAGAACAGGATTACCGATCTCAAATCATCCGCGGAGGGTGACTACACCATATTCAAGTCCGGTTTTTCACTTGCCGAGGCGTTCTTCGATAAGCTGGCCGAACACTTTCCGCACCAGACCAGGGTTTTCGATGACAATATCATCTTCGCCCAGAACTTCTACGAGGTCTCCAGCAGCAACCGGTATTATCCCAACTCCGGCATCTCATCTCTTGGCCATGCCATTCCCGCCGCGATCGGCGCCCAGTTCACCACCCGGAAACCCACCTTCGCCATCCTCGGCGACGGCGGCTTTCAGATGTGTTGCATGGAGATTATGACAGCCGTCAACTACCGGCTGCCGCTGAATGTCGTATTATTTAACAACAGCACCATGGGACTGATTCGTAAAAACCAGCATCAGCTCTACCAACAGCGATTCATCAACTGCGATTTTGTCAATCCCGACTATGGGCATCTCGCCGAATCGTTTGGCATTAACTACAAACAGGTAACGTCTCCGGAGGACTTGGACCATTTTTTTCAGCAATATGATCTGCGGCAGGCAATCAACCTGATCGATATCGCTATCGACAAGGATGCCTTTCCCAACTACTCATCCAAACGCTGACCCGCTGTCCGCGACCCATAAACGATGGCGTCAGGCAAATATCAGGCACTGCACAGCTTCTACACTCAATTTGGCACTCACCCGTCGTTACAGGCGGCCAGTGAACGCTGGCGGCAGTTGATGACCACTGAATCCGGCAGCACGCATTCAGCCATCTTCATCGAACTGACCGACAGGGCAACACTGTTCCTCGAGCAGGAGATGCAAAGGCGCGACTATCCCGGGGATCTGCTCGATCTCCATCAACAACTGTTTCTGGAGATGGAGTCCTTGATTGGCGATCAAGCGGTGGATGACCGCTATCGATTTATCGTCGTGATACCTGTTGCAGACAGGCCCCAGCATCTGCAAAGCTGTATGGACAGCCTGTATCACCTATGCCGGCGATTCAATTATGGCGGCTTCACGGAACAGAAGCGGCAACTGATAACGGTCTTGATAGCGGATGACAGTAAAGATCCGCATGCCAGAACCCGGATCAAGCGCATACAACAGCTATTTACCCGGCAGGGACTCGAGACCATCTATTTCGGGCAGGATGAACAACTGCAACTGCTGGATCGTCTGACCTCCGCACAAAGGCAGGCCCTGACCGGCATCCTTGGCAACCATCCGGCCAAGGCATTCCATCACAAAGGCGCCTCCATCACCCGCAATCTCAGCTACCTGAAGGTGAAACAGCTCGTGAGTGAAGAAAAACCCGTGCTGATCTGGTTCATCGACAGTGACCAGGAGTTCCGGGTCAATACACGCAGCCGGCGGGACGCTCTATTTGCCATCAACTATTTTCATCGTCTGGATCGAATCTTCAGCGCAACCGACACCCTGGTATTGACCGGCAAGGTTGTGGGTGATCCTCCGGTCTCACCTGCCGTGATGGCCGGCAACTTTCTCAGGGATGTATCAGGATTTGTCTCCGACATTGCCTCTCTCGGGCCCAATCATGACTGCCGTTTTCATCAGCAACGGATCACAACAGGCGGAGACGCGGCCTACCATGACATGGCGGATCTGTTCGGATTTGACGGCACTCGGGAAACCTACCGTTATCAATGCCGGTTGCATGGCCAGCACGACCAGCTAGCCTGTTTCACCGATTTTTCCGAACTCCTCAACCGCTTTTTCGATGGCGGGCACCTGACCCGGCAAAATTTCTATACGAATCCGCCCGTCGCGACAGAACTCATACCGGCGCGCACCCTCTACACCGGCAACTACCTGCTCAGCCCTCAGGCACTAGACTATTTCATTCCCTTCGCCACCCTGAAATTGAGAATGGCCGGACCACAACTGGGACGGATCATGAAATCTGAAATGGGCAGTCGATTCGTATCGGCCAATCTTCCGTTGCTGCATAAACGGACGCAGGACCAGATCGGAGAATCCGAATTCAGAGCGGGTATCGACAAGGGCAGGGCGGGCATCGATATATCCGGGGAATTCGAACGCCAGTTCTTTGGCGATATGATGCTGTTCAGCCTGCAGGCATTGATTGAGTCCGGATACCCGCAGCAACGATTGAGTGACGGACGGATTGATCAGATAGTGAACGATACCGAAGCCACCCTGTTGGATCGCTATTCCCGCATGCAGAACGAGATCATGGTAAAACTGGGACGCCTTGATCAACAGATCGAGGATCGACACTGCTGGTGGTGGCGGAATGCCGATACCGGGGATGCCATCGAGAACTTTCGACGATTCATTGACAACATGAGATACAACTTCGGTGCGGGGTCACCCGGGTATGACATGATCGAATCAACCCAGCATCGGCAGGTTCGCCGACAACAGATCCTGCAGGCGCTGCGCTCATATAGCGCGGATCGTGATCTCTGGCGGCAAACCCTTTCGCAATTATCATGAATATATTTATTCTCAACGCCGGCAGATGCGGGTCCACGACCTTCGTTCAGGCCTGTCAACACATCAGTAACTATTCCGCGGCCCACGAGTCCCGTTCGACACTGACAGGCGAACGGAGGCTGAGCTACCCCGACAACCATATCGAAGCGGATAACAGATTATGCTGGATACTCGGCAGGCTCGAGCGTGAATACGGCAACGACGCCTACTATGTACACCTCACCCGGGATCGCCGGCAATCGGTGGAGAGCTTCGTCAAGCGCAAGGAGTACGGCATCATGCAGGCGTACAGGTCCGGTATTCTCATGGGCGGTCAGCAGCAGCCGGCCGCGGAGATCGCCTCCGATTACCTGGACACTGTGGCCTGCAATATCTCGCTGTTCCTCAAAGACAAGCGCCACAAGATGGCCTTCAACCTGGAAAACGCCGCCAGCGACTTTGTCGATTTCTGGCATTGGATAGGCGCCCGGGGTGAACTGGACAAGGCCCTTACAGAGTGGCGGATCCGCTACAACGCCTCGGTTTGACAGGCCCTTGCAGCTCCCGGGAAAGGCAAACTCACGCAACCGGAGACTCCGCCTGCAACACCTCCGTTGCGTCATACCGGCCACCCCGGTCTCTCCCGAGAGGTATCCGATTCCAGATCCGCTCATGTAGATAGTAGAGCACCATCTTGGTCACCACCTCGGTCAGGCCTATCGCCGCGGCGGTAGTGAGACTGCCGGTAAAGAACCAGGAGAGCAGGATGGTGTCGATCGATCCGGTCACGCGCCAGGAGACTGCCTTGGCCAGACTGCGTATCGGGCGATCCGAGGAAACGGCCTGCCGTGACCGTTTCTCGGCCTTGTTGTCCGCACGGGTAATGAACATCTGTAGCCACCTGCCTCAAGCTTCCACAGCAACCGGTTGGTAACCCGCCTGCAGGACCCCGGTCCGATGCAGATAGTCCAGTAACTGGTTGACCGCCTCCGCCACCGGGACTTCGCCGGCACGAATATGCACCTCCGGTTTCTGCGGCACTTCGTAAGGACTGTCGATACCGGTGAACTGCTTGATCTCCCCCCGGTCCGCCTTGGCGTAGAGACCCTTTGGATCGCGTCCCCGGCAAACCGACAGATCCGCATCCACGAAGACTTCCACGAACTGCCCCTCGGGCATGATCTCCCTGACCAGGCGACGATCGGCGCGAAAGGGGGAGATAAACGCAGCCAGGGTGATCAACCCGGCATCGGCCATCAGCCTGGCCACCTCGCCCACCCGGCGAATGTTCTCCTGACGGTCTTTATCGCTGAATCCCAGGTCACGGCAGAGACCGTGACGCACATTGTCGCCATCAAGAAGATAGGTATGGTAACCCTGACCGGTGAGGATCTGCTCCAATGCCCCGGCGATGGTCGATTTACCGGAGGCGCTGAGTCCGGTAAACCAGATCACCAGCGGCCGCTGGCGTTTTTGCTCTGCCCTGGCTCCCTGGTCCACCTGGTGGGAATGCCAAACGATATTGCTGCTCATTGTGAATTGCTCCTTGGATGGTTTGAAAATAACTTGTTGTCTTGATCGCGATTGATCTGTTCTGGATTGGCGGGCCCAGACCCCACCAAATCGCTTGATCGATGATCATTCGTGGATACCGCACTCCCGCTTCAAGCCGAAAAAGCGGGTCTCCTCCTCGCGCATACCCGGCTGCAGCGGACGGCTGGTGTGGAGATCGCCCACCGATGCATAGCCCTGTTCCCACAGCGGATGGTAGGGAAGATTGTGTTTCTGCAGATAGCGGTGCACATCCCGGTTGTGCCAATCGACCACCGGATGGATCTTGAAACGGCCACCCTGGATCCGCACCACCGGCAGGGCGGAACGGCTGTGCGACTGCTGGCGGCGCAATCCTGCGAACCAGCTGCCGGCATCGAGCGCATTCAGGGCGCGTTGCAGCGGTTCCACCTTATTGATGCGGTTGTAGTGTTCAATACCGGTCAATCCCTGTTCCCAAAGGCGGCCATAGCGGCGCTCCTGCCAGGCCGGTGAATGCTCGGCGCGGTAGACCTGCAGATTCAATTGCAGGCGTTCGGTCAATTGATCGATAAAGCTGTAGGTCTCCGGAAAAAGGTAGCCGGTGTCCACCAGCACCACCGGGATATCGGGCACGATACGGGTTACCAGATGAAGCATGAGGGCTCCCTGGATGCCGAAGCTGGAGGTCATAATATGCTTGCCGCGGAGGTGGCTCAGGGCCCATTCGACACGCCCCTGTGGGCTCAATCCCTGCAGCTCATGGTTGACCGCCCCAAGATCCTCCGTCATCACCGGTGGCACACGGGTAATCCGCTCAAGGGAATTCATGGTAGTCCTCCGCGGGATCGATGACCGGTTTCACCAGACCGCGCCGTATCGTGAAATCACCGAAACTTTCCTGCGGCAGGCGCTCGCCGGCATAGATCCGGAACAGCTCGTCCAGGGCGTGCAGCAGTTCACGCTCATTCAGATTCTTGCGATAGAGACGATTGAGTCTCAAACCGATGCCGTCACCGCCCAGTTGCAGGTTATAGCGGCCCGGCCCCTTGCCGATCAGGCCGATCTCCGCCACGTAGGGACGAGCGCAGCCATTCGGGCAACCGGTCATGCGCATGACGATGGCCTGCCGGTCGATACCGTGGCGATCCGCCATCGCCTCTATCCTTCGCAAGAGATCAGGAAAGTAGCGCTCGGCTTCAGCCATGGCCTGAGGGCAAGTGGGTAGCGCCACGCAGGCGATGCTTGCCAGACGGGTTGGGCTGCGCCCCGCTGCCAACAGCCCGTAACGGTGTGCAATCCCTTCAACGGTCGCCTTTTGAGCTTCAGGTACACCGGCCACGATCAGGTTCTGACTCGGGGTGATGCGGAAGTCTCCCTGGTGGATGCCCGCAATCTCCCGCAGACCGCTCATCAGGCTTGCGCCCGGGGTATCCGCTACCCGACCGTTCTCGACATAGAGTGTCAGGTGCCAGCGTCCCCGCTCATCCTCAACCCAGCCATAGCGGTCCCCCTGGCTGGTAAACCGGACCCTGCGTGACGGTTTGAAGCGCACTCCGGTACGCCGCTCCACTTCGGTAATGAAGGCCGCCAGCCCCATGCGTTCGACGGTGTATTTGAGACGCGCGTGACGTCGGCTGACCCGGTCGCCGAAATCCCGCTGCACACTGACCACCGCTTCCGCCACCGCCAGAGTCTGTTGCGGCGGTATAAAGCCCAGCTCGTCCGCGAGGCGTGGAAAGGTGGCGGAATCGTCATGCGTGACACCCATGCCACCACCGGCCAGGACATTAAAGCCAAGCAACTGGTCGCCCTCGGCTATGGCAATGAAGCCCAGGTCGTTGGTGTAGACGTCCACATCGTTATGCGGCGGTATGGCTATTGCGGTCTTGAACTTGCGTGGAAGATAGGCCTCCCCATAGATCGGCTCCGATTCACCCCCGGCCACCGGTTCGTCATCGAGCCAGATCTCGTGATATGCACGGGTCTTCGGCAACAGATGCTCACTGATGCGCCTGGCCCAGTCATATACCTCCGCATGCAGGGCGGAGGACACAGGGTTGGGATTGCAGAGCACGTTGCGGTTGACGTCGCCGCAACCGCCGATGGAGTCGATCATGACCTGGTTGATGCGCTGGATCAGAGGCTTCAGGTTACGCTTCAGAATGCCGTGGTACTGAAAGGTCTGACGGGTGGTCAGGCGAATACTGCCGTTACCCAGTTCCCGTCCCACCGCATCGATGGCCAGCCACTGCCGGGGGGTGCAGACTCCGCCGGGTAGCCGGGCCCGCAGCATGAAGCTGTAGTCGGGCTCAAGGAACTGCTGCCGGCGCTCCAGCCGCCGGTCCCGGTCGTCCTGCTGGTAGAAACCGTGGAACTTGCTGATCTGCGCATCGTCCGGCGACAGGGCGCCGCTCGCCTGGTCCGCCATGCTCTTTCTCAGGGTTCCCCGGAGATAGTGGCTGTCGGCCTTGATAAGTTCGTTAGGATTGAGCTTGATATCCATCAGTAGACGTCTCTCTGGTAACGCCCCTGCTCCCGCAGGGTCTCGGTGTATTCGACCGCGGCCTCCTCAGCCAGGCCACCCTGATCCTGGAGGATGGCCAACAGGGATTGATGCACACCCTGCGCCATCTCCACCCCGCCACACACATAGAGGTGGGCGCCCTCCTGCAGCCATCGATAGAGCTCCGCACGCTCCTCGTAGAGCCGTGCCTGCACGTAAGTGCGGGCCCCTTCATCCCGGGAGAAGGCCGTAGTGATGCGATTGAGCAGACCTGCCTTTCGGTATGCGAGCCAGTCGGTCTGATAGAGGAAATCACGGCGAAAATGGCGATTGCCGAACACCAGCCAGCTACCGCCGGCACTTCCCAGTGCCTCGCGTTCCTGGAGGAAGGCGCGATACGGCGCGATACCCGTGCCCGCACCGATCATGATGATGGGGCTGCCTGCCGATGCCGGCAGTCTGAAAGCCGGGTTCTCCACCACATAGACACCCAAAGCGTCTCCCTTGGAGATACGCTGTGCCAGATAGCCGGAGGCCCCGCCCAGATGGTCTCGACCATGGCCTCTATAACGCAGTGCGGAGACGGTCAGATGGATCTCATCCTCGTAGGCCGTCTGGCTGGATGCGATAGAGTAGAGCCGGGGCTGTTGGGCATGAAGTATCTCCACCAGCCCCTGGGCATCCACCCCGGCAGGATAAGCCTGCAGCAGATCGATGAATTGGCGGCCTTGGATGAAGGCCCGCAGCTTCCCCCCGTCCCGGCTTAAGATATCCAACGCCTGATCGGCTGCAAGCGCCGCCCATGCCTTGATCACACCGGGATGGAGCTGGGTCAGCTCCAAACGCCCGCCAAGCGCCTGACCAAGCGTCATGCGCTCCCCATCGAGACTGACCGGCGTCTCGGCCGCCAATCCAGCCAGGGCGAGCAGCTCTTCGATCAAAGCGGGATCATTCTGAAAATAGAGACCCAGGGCATCCCCCGGGCGGTAGCGGATCACCGCCGGATCGATCTCCAGGGAGATATGCTGCACATTGCATACGGCATCGGCGGTGGTGATGCGATGTCGCGCCAAAAACGCGGCCTGAAACGGGTTGTTGCGATCGTGCCTGGAAGTTGCCGACTCGCGTTGCAACGGAATGATCATGGCCTGGTCCGACGGCTGCAATTCTCCCAGCTCCGACAGAAGACGGTCCTGCCAGTTCGCTGCCGCCTGTTGGTAATCAACATCCGCATCGATCCGATCGAGCAACGATCGCGCACCCTGGTTTCCCAGCAGCTCATCCAGCTCCCTGGCCGCCTGGCAAAACTGCTCGTAACTGGAATCTCCCAGGCCGAACACCGCATATCTGAGCCCCTCCAGTCGAGGCGCTCTGTCGCCACGCAGGTATTTAAAGAGATCGTAGGCGCTCTCCGGGGGTTCACCTTCACCTTGGGTGCTGATAACCACCACCAGTAGTTGTTCTTTGGTGAGGTCCTTGGGGCGGTAGCTGTCGGCCGAAACCAGACGGGGCGCAAGTCCCTGCGCCGTTGCATTCTCAGCCAGGGCTTCCGCCACGCTGCGGGCATTCCCGCTCTGGGTGGCGTAGAGAATGGTCACTCCCGGGATCTGCTTGGGCGCCTTGGCGACAGTGGGGCCGAGCGCACCCAGACCGGCAAGATAACCGCTGGCCCAAGTGAGTTGTTGGTTGTTCAACCCCTCAACCGCCTGCTGCAGGCGTGAGAGCTGCAAGCCTTCCAGCGGAAGGGATGGAAAACCATCCAGGGTCTTGGCTGTGTTATCCATGGTGACGCGACTCCTAGTCAATGCTTCAGGATTGGATTGGGTAGCAATATTGGAAGAGGTGTTATATCTTTTGAAGTAATATATTTTGATATTTAATCTTTAAACAAGATATGGAACTCAGGCAACTCAATTCATTGGTGGCCCTGGCGGAGTCGGGATTTAACGTGACTCTGGCGGCGAAGCAGATCTATCTGGTGCAGTCGGCCGTCTCCCAGCACCTGGCGCAGCTTGAAAGGGAGCTGGGCACCCAACTCTTCGTCCGCAAGGGAAAACGGCTGATCGCCCTGACGGCAGCGGGTGAGGAGGTGCTCAACTATGCACGACAGGCCCTGGCCATCCGTGAAAACATCCTCGCCGTCGGCCGTGACCACGTGGAGGAGAGCAGTGGAATCCTGCGCATCGGCACCACCCATACCCAGGCACGCTACGTACTACCCGCGGTGATCCGCGCCTTTCGCCAAATCTTCCCGACCGTCAGCCTGCAGATACACCAGGGAACGCCGCACCAGCTGGTTGAAATGGCCCTCACCGACCGGGTCGATTTTTCAATCTGCACTGAGGAGTTGGGCGAACACTCCGCACTCAATGCCATCCCCTGTTACCGCTGGAACCGCAGCCTTATCGCCCTCAAGGGGCATCCGGTGCTGTCGCAGAAACCGCTCTCCATGGAAAGCATCTGCGACTATCCGCTGATTACCTATACCTTCGGCTTCACCGGCGCCAATCACATGCAGATCACCTTTACCCGGGCCGGCCTGCAGCCCAATGTGGTGTTGACCGCCGCCGACACCGATGTGATCAAGACCTATGTACGGGAGGGCATGGGTGTCGGCCTGATTGCGAGCATGGCCCACTCTGCAGAGCAGGATCACGATCTGGAGATTCGGGATCTCGGCAACATGCTCCCCTGGGAAACCACCTGGGTGGCCTACCACAAGGACAAGTATCTGCGCCGTTACCAGCAGAAATTTATCGATTTGATGGAGTCGATGGTACTCGAAAATGGGGTAACGAAAACCACACCCGCTTGAGGCATCCCCTGCCCGGGTTCTTTCAAAAAAAATAGCAGCCTATCCACCTCGACTCAGCTGACAAATCTTGTGATAGCGTTCAACCATGCAAGAGGATGGAGCAACCCCTGGTTGTCGCTTGGTAATCATGCCTCAGAGTCGGATAAAGGGATTGCCACATGGCCACGATCGCCTGTTCATCCTCCCGGGCCGCATCGTCCAGATAGATGGCGCAACGATCGGCAAGGCGTGGATAGCAGACAGGCAGCGCAGGATAGCGCGAGTGCTTTTGAAGGAAGCCTGAAGGCCCGTCGATGACCAGCATATCGATTCCCGCTTCGGGAATGGCATCTGCTGCGTACCACCTGTAGAGCATCTCATCCACAATCCTGTCCTGAAGCGGGGCATGGACAACATCGGCAAACTCTCCAAGGCCGTAACGGTCGATATAGGAGCGGGTGTTGTCCGCATATTGTAAACCGTCCTCCAGGCTGATAACCCGGCCTTCGCCATTGATCTGACAACAGCGCGCCAGCATCAATGTGGTCAAACCGCTGCTGCACTCCAGAATCTGTTTGGGTCTGTCCCTGAGGCAGGCGTCAACGATGAGCTGGATGAAATCGGCTTCCGCAGACCAGTTGGGCGAATAGGGAATGCCTTGGTACAGATCCAGTTGAGTTTGCAGTGAACGATACTTTTCAAACATTGCCATCATGTTATTACACTTTTGTGCTCTTATTATGCATCTAATTTCTAATTTTTTTTCAACTAATCACACATTAGATTCACCTACCGGGCACTTTTTCAGCGCAGCCCGTAGCGGTATCTCATATTCATTTGAAATAGATGAACGGATCGGTCATATTCAAGTGTGGCAAGCCATACCACAAAGTGTTTATTATTATTGGCATCAGCCGATATAGTAAAGAGAGCATCCATTTTTATTAACTAGCGGAAAAAGTCATGGGTCAACGCACTATCACTATATTCATGACACAGTTATGGAATTTCGCCACAACCAGCATTCTCTTACTGCTGTTCACCAACCACTCACCACTGCTTGCAGAAGATGGTTTCTTCATCGGTTTCGCACAAGATACACTTGGCAATGACTGGCGGCTTGCCCAGGTAATGGAGGTAAAAAAAGAACTCGACAAACATCCCAACGTAAGATTTATCTACACAGATGGCCAAGGTGACACTGCCCTGCAGGTAATGCACATCGAAGAAATGGTCAATCTTGGCATTGACTTGTTGATAACAAGCCCTCGAGAAAAAGCGGCCTTGAGCGAAGTAATCGCCAAGGTTTACCAGTGGGGTATCCCTGTTATATTGCTGGATCGAGGCATTGATGGCGACACATACACCACCTTCATCCATCCGGATAATAAACCTATCGCAAAGGCGGCGGCAGAGTATCTCGTAAAGGCCCTTGATGGCGAGGGTGAGATTCTCATGCTCGAGGGCGTATCCGGCGCCACTCCGACGATACACAGAACCCAAGGTTTTCTCAGCATTGTCAATAGACACCGTAAATTAAAGGTGACCAGTCGTGTTGCCAACTACCTGAGAGCTGACGCAATTTTGGCTGTAGAACAATTGCTGATGCAGGGCCGAAGATTTGACGCCATCTATGCACAAAGCGACAGCATGGCCGTTGGTGCTCGCATGGCATTACGGCATCACGGTATAGATCCCAAATCGATCTCGATTGTCGGCATCGACTATATTCGGGAGGCACAACAAGCAATACGCCACGGGGAACAAGCGATCAGCTTCACCTACCCGACTGGAGGCACTGAAGGCGCGCATGCTGCAATGATGATACTTAATGGCAAGCATGTTCCCAAGGAAATCATTCTCGATTCGATCAAGGTATCAAAAGAGAACGTCGATATCATTTCACCCATATTCTGACAATGAATCTTTCCATCAGTGTCAAACAACTGCTATTCACCCTGCTGGCAACAGCGCTGTCACTACTTGGTGCCGGCTACCTAGTCAATAACAGCCTGCACGACTATCACAGGGATACCGCACATGCAGAGATAAGAACCGGCATTGATTCGTTGTCGAAAAGTATTCGCAGAATAGAAAAAAAACTGTTCATGGAGTCCAGGAGCATTACCAACGAAGCGGTGGTCATCGCATCACTGCATCTTATCAACAACTATCAGCAACCGGACAACTATAACGCCATACTCTTTGACGAAGAAAAAAGGAAGGTTGGTGAACGATTACTAGCCGCAGTAATGACCGGCGAAGCGGATGAAGGCTATATATACGATAATGCAGGAAATCTGGTCAGCTTTGTTGCAGGCAGAAATGGCCAATACACACTTGGTATCATGCGCTACAGCGCAGGGAATGAAAACATCTCAATCCTGAATGGAAACAATGTCGATCCCTATGATGCTCAACCCTTTGAAGAGTTACTTGGCAAACGATCCGCCTTACACGCCATCGACTTCGATGGAATCGACTACCACAGGGACGATAACGGATTGCTTTTAGAGTATCACCAACCCATATCCAGGCAGGATTTAAGTGGAGTGCGACATCAAGTAGGAACGATTACACTCATCAACCAGCTTGACGAGGAGTTTATCGAGTCAGTCGTGGACCAACCCGTGGCCATAGGTATTCTGGATGCTCATTTCAATCCTATTGTTGCCGCCCGAGGTAACCCAGCTCCAGCTAAACTCCTGACCGACAAGCTCAACAAGCCTAACAACGACAAGACCGGTTTCTTCGAAAACAAGAAGGGCTTTTTCGGGGTTGCGCTGTTGCCATTACAAAACCTAGAACGCACTTATCTTATTTCGAGTTACCCGATAAGCGCATACCGCATCGCAAGTGAAAAGACCCAAAAGGCAGTAGTTATGGCAATGCTGGTCACTGCCCTGACCGTCATACCATTGAGCCTTATGCTGCATCACCGTTTTATCCGCACCCCTATGTCAAGACTGATGACCGGTGTAGAGCGACTGCGCAAAGGCGACTATGGCACCCGACTGAGGATTGATTCCAAGGATGAACTTGGTCAACTCGCAGCAGCAATGAACCTGATGATCCATGACATTCAAGCACGTGAGAACGAACTCAGTTCCATTATCGATCAAATCCCTCTGATGCTATTCGTCAAAGACGCCAGGCACCTGCGCTTTACAAAAATCAACAAAGCCGGCGAAAAGCTGCTGGGCAGGTCGAGGCACGACTTTATCGGGCACAACGACTATGACTTCTTCCCGGACCACCAGGCCGACTTCTTTGTCAGCAAGGACAGGGAGGTCTTATCAAACATGAGGATTCTGGATATCCCTGAAGAGCATATCGACACACCCAAAGGTGAGCGCATACTACACACGAGAAAGGTACCCATCTATAACGATGCCGATGAACCGCTTTTCCTGCTGGGCGTTTCCGAGGATATTACGGAGAGAATACAGACCGAGACACAATTGCGTCAGTGGGCGAAAGTCATCGAGAGCACCAACGAAGGCGTAATGATCACCGATCTCGACGGGAATATAATCAACGTAAACCGGGCATTCACATCGATCACCGGCTACCAAAGAACCGAAATCATTGGGCAGAATCCACGTATCTTTAAGTCCGGGCTGCACCATGCCGAGTTTTACACAACCATGTGGAATTCGATACTCCAGAATGGAAGCTGGCGAGGCGAAATCAACAATCGTCGTAAAAACGGTGAAATATACCCAGCCTGGGAAACTATCAGTACTGTGCATGACGACAAGCAGGTGGCAAGCCATTTTGTCTCTGTATTCTCAGACATCTCACCGATAAAAGAGACCCAGGAAAAACTCGACTTTCTCGCGCATCATGACCCACTGACTGGGCTGCCGAACAGAATATTGCTGAACGACAGAATGCAGCATGCAATCAACAGGACCAATCGCGATCAAAGCATTATGGCGGTGATGTTTCTCGACCTGGACAGATTCAAAAACATCAACGACACCCTGGGACATCCAGTCGGTGATGACCTGCTGCTTGAAGTTTCGAAGCGACTCCGTGAAACACTGCGTGAAATCGACACCATTTCCCGCCAGGGAGGCGATGAGTTCCTCCTGATTCTGGAGGATATCAGGGAGACAGAAAACCTAGTGGAAATGGCCACCAAAATCCTTGGTGTATTTCATAAACCGTTCATACTTACCGACCGGGAACTGGTCATTACCGCAAGCCTTGGGATCAGCATCTATCCAAACGACGCACAAGATGTTACCACACTGATTCGTAATGCGGATGCTGCTATGTACCGGGCAAAGGAGAATGGCCGCAACCGTTTCTGGTTCTACACAGAAGACCTTACCCGCCAGGCGGCATTGCGTATCGACATCGAACAAGCGCTACGCGATACAGTCAATCACGGGGAACTTTTTCTCCTCTATCAGCCACAAATCTCGCTGGCGGAAAACCGAATTATCGGTGTTGAGGCATTAATCCGTTGGGACCGCCCCGGACATGGAATTGTGACACCTGATGTATTTATCCCATTGGCTGAAGAGACAGGTGTCATCGTTGCCATCGGTGAATGGGTGTTAAACAGCGCTTGTCGCCAAATGGCTCATTGGCAAAACCAGGGCCTGAATCTCGATCATATCGCGATCAACATTTCACCTGTACAGATCAATCATGGCAATCTGGTGGCTATCACACAGGAAGCTCTGGAGAAATCCGGCCTACAACCCGACAACCTGGAACTTGAGGTAACTGAAGCTATCTTTCTTCAGGATACCGAACAGGTAGGCCGCACGCTCAAGTCACTAGACAGCCTGGGCGTGCGTCTAGCATTGGACGATTTTGGCACCGGTTTTTCATCCCTGAGTTACCTGAAGGATTTTCACTTCGATCGGCTCAAAATCGACAAGTCTTTCATCAACAACATTTTCAAGGAGAGCAATGAGCAGAGCATTGCCAATTCAATCATCGCACTAGGCCATAGCCTCAACATGACAGTGCTTGCAGAAGGCATCGAGGAGGAACCGCAATTGCAATGGCTGAAAGAGAAAGGGTGCGATGAAGGCCAGGGATACCTGTTCAGCAAGCCGTTAACCACCCAGTCATTGGAAGATCTATTCAATGATGACAACGACTGAAAAAAATACTTCACTTCGTTTGATCTTCAAGCATACTTACTGTCATCTACCTTGACCACTCTTTAATTCGATACTTTTGTCAGGAGATAGTGTGCTGTCATATCGGATTTACCACATCAGCTGAAACGCACAAACCATCCATGTGTTAGGCTATTCTTTCAACACTAACTGCTACTTCGCAAAACCGACCGGATATGCTGGGTAAAAGGATATAAGACCATCCGACAATTACTGCAGATCATATGGCCAAGAGTTTCTATAGCATAACCATGGGATACAGGATTCAAGCATCTATTTTGCTCATCGTAAGCATCACTCTCACGATCTCCCTGGCCGGTTGCGGAAAGGAGGCGAATAGATCCACAGATGAGGTCCGGCTCAGGATCTGGGCGCATGCCGGTCAGGAGAGTGAACGCACGGTGTTGCAGGAGCAGGTCGCCCGATTCAATCAAAGCCATCCCAAGCTCAATATTCAGCTCACCCTGATCCCCGAAGGAAGTTACAATGCCCAGGTCCAGGCTGCCGCGGTTGCCGGTGAATTGCCGGATCTGCTAGAACTGGATGGCCCCTTTGTCGCCGCCTATGCTTGGCAGGGCCACTTGCACCCTCTGGATAAGCTGCTCGACAAACAACTGATTGCCGATCTGCTGCCTTCGATAACTACCCAGGGCAGTTATGCCGGCCGACTCTGGGCGGTGGGTGTCTACGACTCAGGCCTGGGTGTCTACGGCGATCGCTCCAAACTGCAGCAAGCCGGACTGCGTATCCCCTCACTGCAACAGCCTTGGTCCCGAGATGAGTTCGAGACGGTGCTGCGACAGCTATCCATGCATGACCCGGATGGACAGGTCCTCGACCTCAAACTCAACTATGCGGGCGAATGGTACACCTATGGCCTATCGCCAATGCTGCAATCGGCAGGCGGCGATCTCATCGAGCGAAACCGTCACCTCAGTGCCGACGGAGTTCTGAATGGATTCGAAAGCAACGCCATGCTGAGGAATCTGCAAGACTGGATCGCGAAAAACCGTGTCGATCCCAATATCGACGATGCCGCCTTTACCAGCCGCCGGGTACCCTTGGCCCTGGGCGGTCACTGGAACTACCGGCAATACCAGGCAAGCCTGGGTGACGATCTGTTATTGCTGCCCCTGCCCGATTTCGGTGCGGGCAGCAAGACAGGCATGGGCTCCTGGTGTTGGGCGATCACGGCCGGCAGCCAAAAAACCTGGGGCGCCGCCACCTTTCTGTCGTTTCTTTTGACCACCGAGGAAGTGCTCTCAATGGCGAACGCAAACGGCGCCATCCCCGCAACCCGCTCCGCCATCGACGCCTCCCCTCTCTACCGACCCGGCGGCCCGCTGCGCCTGTTTGCCGAACAACTCGAACAGGGCCGCGGGGTTGCACGTCCGCGCACCCCGGCCTATCCGATCATCACCGCGGAGTTCCAACGAATTATCGATCGCATCCGTAGCGGAAGCGATGTCGAATCTGTGCTGGAGCGCGCGGTCAAGGCGATCGATCGTGAGATCGCAGAAAACCAGGGTTACCCCTGGCGCGACGAGCCAAAACCTTGACCATCCACGGCCGGACAAGCGACCAATCGGCGACGGCCCTGCTAATGGCGATTCCCGCCCTCGCGGGATTATTGCTCTTTATCCTCCTTCCCTTTGCCGCTGCGGTGGCGCTTGCCTTTACCGATCTGCGCCTCGGCTCACCGCTGCCGGCAAAATTTATCGGCTTCGACCAGTTTGCCCAGTTGTCCAACGATCCCGACTTCATACGAGCACTGCTCAACAACCTCCTCTTCGCGGCAGTTGTGGTACCCCTGCAGACAGTGCTCGCGCTCGCGCTTGCGCTGTTTTTGAATCAGGGTCTGCCGGGGACGGCGGCATTCCGCACCCTCTTCTTCATGCCCGTCGTCTTTCCCATGTCCCTGGTTTCGGTTATCTGGTCCTTGATCTATGCCCCCGGCCCGGACGGGATGATGAACGCCTTCCTCGAATGGGCGAGCTTCGGCCTGTGGGAGGCCAGGGACTTCCTCCGCGATCCATTGCTCGCCCTGCCGGCCATCATGCTGCTGTCGGTCTGGCAGGGGGTGGGATTTCAGATGGTGATCCTTCTCGCCGGTCTGCAGGCGATTCCGCAATCACTCTACGAGGCCGCTGCGCTCGACGGCGCAGGGAGATGGCAACGACTTCGCCATATCACGCTGCCGCAACTGCGCAACCCCCTGATCTTCGTCATGCTGATCACCACCATTCTCGCCTTCCGTCTCTTTGATCAGGTGCAGATCATGACCCGTGGAGGCCCCGACAACGCGACCACAACCGTGATCTACGAAACGGTGCGGTCGGCCTTTGCCCGACAACAGGTCGCACTTGCCAGCGCCATGACCGTGGTCTTCTTCCTGCTTGTTCTGGCCGTCACCTGGTTGCAACGCCGTTACACGCATCATGAGCGGGAATTGACATGAGAGCTACACGCTTATCCGTCCTGCTGAGTTATCTGCTGCTTGGCGGCATGGCAGCACTGTTCATCGTGCCGCTGTTGATGATGTTCATCGGCAGCCTCAAACCGGATCAGAGCATATTGGTGGAGGGCGGTTCACTGGCTGCCTTCCTGCCAAACGATATCTCGCTGCAAAACTATGCCGACGTATTCAGGCGCAGCGATTTCCTGCGTTACTTTTTCAACTCGCTGTTCATCACCGGCTGCATCGTCAGCAGCGGTCTGCTGGTCAATTCCATGGCCGCATACGCCTTCGCCCGCCTGCAGTGGCGTGGCCGGGATCTGCTCTTCAATCTGGTCTTGGCGCTGATGATCCTGCCCTTCGAGGCGATCGCCATACCTCTGTTCTACGGCGCTTCCATGCTCGGCCTGCGCGACAGCTACAGCATCCAGATAGCGCCGTTCATTGCAAACGCCTTTGCCATCTATCTCTTTTACAGCTTTTTCATCGGCATGCCGAAAGAGCTCGAAGAGGCCGCCCGTCTCGATGGCGCCTCCACCCTGCGTATCTTTTTCAGCATCATCATGCCGAATGCCAAACCGGTCTTCGCCAGTGTCGCCATTCTCACCTTTCTCACCTGGTGGGGCAGTTATCTCTGGCCGATGATGGTGACAATCGGACCCTCGGTACGCCCACTGCCGGTTGCCATCGCCAGCTTTTTCACCCTGCCGCCCCTCTACTGGGGGGATATCCTTGCCTTTGGCGTGATGATGGTGTTACCGGCACTGCTGTTGTTTATCGTTTTTCAACGCTGGTTCGTCCGCGGCGTCGCCAGCTCGGTAGTCAAGGGCTGAGCATGGCGTCCATCGAATTCATCAATCTCAGCAGACGCTTCGACAGCGGCATTGACGCTGTGCATGAGCTGAACCTAAATATCAACGATGGTGAACTCATGGTGCTTGTAGGCCCCTCAGGGTGCGGCAAGTCCACACTGCTGCGTATGGCGGCCGGACTGGAGGAGATCAGTTCGGGAGAGATTCGCATCGGCGGGCGCCTGGTCAACCATATCCCGGCCCAGCAGCGGAATGTGGCGATGGTGTTCCAAAACTATGCGCTCTACCCTCACATGACGGTGCGTCGCAACCTGGATTTTCCATTGCGCATGCAAAGGCTGCCACCCACCGAAATCGACCGTAGAGTGATGCGCATCGCAGAGATGCTCGATCTCGTCCCGCAACTCGAGCGAAAACCCAAGGCCCTGTCAGGTGGACAGCGTCAGCGTGTGGCGATGGGACGCGCCATCATAAGGAAGGCCGACCTGTTCCTGATGGATGAACCGCTTTCCAATCTCGATGCCCGAATGCGTGTACAGATCCGTTCTGAAATCATACGCCTGCAGAGAGAACTCGCCATCACCACGCTCTATGTCACCCATGACCAGGCTGAGGCCATGACCCTGGGCCAACGCATTGCCGTCCTCAATAACGGCCGATTACAGCAAGTGGCCCCGCCGCATGTTATCTATCGGCACCCCGCCAACACCTTCGTCGCGAATTTTATCGGATCTCCCGGCATGAACCTCATCCGCGGATCATTGCACCGCAGCCAGGGAAATACTCTGCTCCAGCTGGGGCCGCTGCATCTATCGCTCCCGGAGCGGGTTGTGGCGCGCCATGCCGATCTAAGCTCACACTTCGGCCAGACAATCCTGGCGGGGATACGGCCCAATGCCATCCGTACCGCTCAAGCGCAATCAGAGGTTGGTCTGGCTGCCCGGGTCACCGCAGTTGAATCGATGGGTCATGAAACCATTCTGCATCTTGCCACGGAGCTGGAGATGACCGCTGGGGAAATACCCGACCGATCGGTTTCCGCAACTCAGCCTCGACCTTTGATCGCCCTACTGCCCGGCCACCACGGATTCAGCGCCGGAGAACCGTTGACTTTGAGTTTCGAGATCGACAACCTGTGCCTGTTCGATCAGCAGGGCCAAGCTATCGACTGAGACGCCTGTTCAATGCGGCGTCCCACCCTGATATGGGACGATATTGAGTGCATGGATGGAGATGCGGCTCCTTGCCATTTCCCGGAATCAAACCCGCCATGACTTGAATGTTTCGAGTTTATGTAGGAAATTACCCCAGACTGGCGATAAACGACACACTGACCGACAATCAGTCTGAGTGAAAACAAATGGACCACCGCTCTCTTTACATAGCGATACTCTTCTTCGCAGCCAACCTGTTCGGCCTTGCCAACGCAGAAGACCCAAAGCGGGCGGCCGAGGAGGTGGAACGCGCGATCGAGCTCACCCCCGACATTGAAAACGGCAAAGAAGTCTACCGTGTTTGCCTGGTCTGCCATCAACCGGAAGGCTGGGGCAGTATCAGCGGCTACTACCCGCAGATAGCCGGTCAATTAAGAAAGGTTATCATTAAGCAACTGGCCGATATTCGCGCGCGTAACCGGGACAATCCCACAATGCTGCCTTTCACCATGCTCGAACTCCTGTCACTGCAGGAGATCGCGGACGTCAGCGCCTATATCGCCAATTTGCCCATGACCCGAAACAACGGGGTCGGCTCAGGTTCTGACCTCAAGCACGGGGCAGCGATCTACGAGGAACACTGCGCCGAATGTCATGGCAAGCGGGCAGAAGGGATAGTGGATGAAAATATTCCCCTACTCCAAGGGCAACACTACCAATATCTCATGCGCCAGTTCAGGTGGATACGCGACGGACGCAGGCGCAACGCCGACAAGAAGATGGTCAAGCAGAGCCAAAGTTTTTCATCACGCGACGTCTCCGCCGTGATGGATTATATATCCCGCTTGAAACCAGCCGAGGAGAAACTTGCACCAAAGGACTGGCGTAACCGGGACTTTCCGCGCTATAGACCGAGCAGATATCAGCACCCTTCAGCTCCCGGCTCCGGTATGTGAACAGGACATCAGGGTTCAAGGTATCCGCATACACCGCTCAACCGCTACAATTCCAGCACATCGCCCGGTTCTGGCACGGAGGCCTTGAATCCGACTTCCGACACCAGCCTGTCGCGAAAATCCCGTTTCGACTCGGCTTCCCCATGCACAACATGAACATGTGGATAGCTGTTTCTGAAACTGCTGAGCCATCGGGTCAGATCGTCCACATCGGCATGCGCAGAGAGACCGCCGACCGTGTGGATATGCGCCTTGACCCGATATTCGTCACCATGGATCCGAACCGGGGATTTGCCTTCGACCAGCGCCCTTCCCAGGGTGCCGTTGGCCTGATACCCCACTATCATGACGTGCGCCCCGGAACGGGAGATATTATGCTTGAGATGGTGCACGATCCTGCCTCCGGTACACATGCCGCTGGCGGATATGATCATCGCACCGCTCTTGATACGGTTGATCGCCATCGACTCCTGGGGTGACTCCGTCAGCTTGAGATTCCTCAGATGCGGCATCTCATGGATCTTCTTGCGCAGCTTGGTCGCCTCCTCGTCATAGAGATGTGGATAATCCCAATAGACCTTGCTTGCCCTGATCGCCATGGGACTGTCAAGAAACACCTGCCAACGCCCCAGTTCCCATTCATCGTAATATTTCCCCAGGTAGTAGAGGATCTCCTGACTACGCCCGATGGAAAAGGCGGGAATCAGCAGGTTGCCCCTTTGATGGGCGGCCTCGCGGATGATGTCGCCGATCTCGTCGATGGTATTCTGCCGATCCCGGTGGCGCCGGTTACCGTACGTACTCTCGATGATCACGTGGTCTGCCTCATCTATGACCGCCGGATCGTTCAGGATGGGTGTATCGTACTGCCCCAGATCACCGCTGAAGACGATCTTCCGCTGTTTGCCTTTCTCACTCAGCCACACCTCCACACTGGTTGAACCGAGAATATGCCCCGCATCCTGAAAGCGGATCGATATCCCCGGCAGGATCTCCCGCTTCTCCCTGTACTTCAGACCGACCAGGTTATCCAGTGCCTCCCGGGCATCGGCGACAGTATAGAGAGGATCGATAAACGGTTTCCCTTTGCGCTTTCTCCATTTGTTTTCATACTGCGCATCCTTCTCCTGCAGATAAGCGGAATCCTGCAGCAGGATATCGCACAGCTCCATGGTCGCGTTCTGCGCATAGATCGGTCCCTGATAACCCTGCTTGACCAACAGGGGGATCCGCCCCGAGTGGTCGATATGACCATGACTGAGAACCACCGCGCTGATGTCGCCGGGCGAGAATGGAAAGGGCCGGCGATTTTTCTCCATCTCCTCCCTGCGTCCCTGTATCAGCCCGCAATCGAGTAATACCGTCTCTCCATTGGCACGGAGAATATGACAGGAACCGGTAATACCGCTGGTTGCACCATAGAATTCAATCTGCATAGGGCATGTCCTTTTGAGGATCTTGTTCGATTCGACACCCTAGGTGTCTGGATCATATTCGCAGCTTATCATGAAGAGAGATCAAAGCACGCCATGAGCCACAAATTTAAACATTCATGTCGTCTCTCAGGGCGTATAATCTTAATAAGGTGCAATACGGCTCGGCTGAGGCCACCGCATCATTCAACCTTACCGGGTAACCAAAATGGCGACAGATACAGAACAAATAGATAACCCTGCCGGTCAAAGCGGGCTTCGCGGCATCCACATTATGTGGATCGTCCTGGCAACCATTCTGGTAACCGCCGCAGTCACCTATTGGGTGGTGCGCACCTATATCTACGCCAAGGACTTTACCCCGGTACAACTCACCCATGCCGAGCAACAGGCACTCAACGACAAACTTAAACAACTGGGCTATCAGCCAAACCCCGCCTCCCAGTCTGACCATCAATCTCAACAGAAGGAGAGCGATGAGCAATGGCTGCGGTCGGAACGCTACGATGAGCAAGGCGCCAGACGCGAAGTACTGTTCAGTGAGAGGGAACTCAATGCCATGGTGGCGAATAATCAGGATCTGGCCAGAAAGCTTGCCATCGACCTGGGTGACGATCTGGTCAGCGCCAGACTGTTGGTGCCTGTCGATAAGGATTTCCCAATTCTTGGCGGTAAGACCCTGCGGGTATCCACGGGGGTGGAGATGGCGTTTCGCGACGCCAAACCGGTCGTAATCCTGAAAGGCGTAAGTATCATGGGAGTACCCATACCCAACGCCTGGCTGGGTGGTTTGAAAAACATCGACCTGATCAGCGAATTCGGCGATAAACAGGGATTTTGGGCAGGTTTCGCAAAAGGCGTCGAGGATATTCGGGTTGAAGAGGGCGAATTGAAGATCAAACTCAAGGAGTAAATCCACCTCAGGCTCCGCTTACGCCATAACCATACGTCATGAAAGACAGTTCCGCCTATGACAGGAAGTATCTGTTTGCCGTTCTGAGTATAAGGAGCCTCTGATCCCTCAGACGCCCTGGAATCAGGCCTTGCCCTACAGATCGCGTACAGTCACCACCTCTGGCACGCCTCAATTAACACTTGTTTACAAATCCAACAATAGCGGTCACCGGTTCGAGGTCCCACACTTATAACACCATCTACGCACATTGAAATATAAATTATTACTTTCTGATTTTCCTGAATTTATTTTGATCCAACAGTTTGCCCTATTAGCTTCATGGGCCCTGTCAAATGCTGTATGCGATACAGATATTGTGGGCTTTCCAACCTGAACCAGACGGGTTAACGTCACCCCTGACAATAAGAACAATTAAAGATTGCAGTCTAAGCGGCGATACAGCCTGTTAACTAAAAATGAGTTAAAAACAGTAACGGCCAATCTGATGCAAACGAAAAGAATACGATCAGAAAGGACAATCAGCACCAGGCAGGTACCGAACGATTCAAATGAGTTTCTTAAACGGGTAGAGCGCCAGCGCCTCGACAGCGAGTGCCTACGCCCGTTGGATCTCAGATCGCATGTAAAGCATCCTTGCAAACGCTTCTCCTATCGCGGCCGAAGCCTGTGGCTTGACCCGAAGGCTCACCAGCTCTTTCTCGATGGATTGAAGAAAAATGCCGGGGTATTTACCGTAGAGACCTATGAGTCCATTCTCAGACAAGTTGCCGGCGAGGTAACGAAGTCAGCACAGGTAATTAACGCAGGAAACCGTGGCAGCGATACAGCTGGGCCCGAAACCATACCTATTGCATTATCATCAAATGCTTTCGTTTCGGATCGGGCCGTCAACAATCTTGCAATCGATCTCTCCTATTTTGAAAAACGGGTCTATGACAGGTTTAAGATTTCCCTGAATATGGATGTAATCTGGAATGGGCAGATCTATGAAGCTGAAACCCGTGACATCTCCCAATCCGGTTTGCAGCTACGCGTGAAAACGCCGATTGATATTTCGGAGAGCGATCTGGTGCGCGTCGATGTGATGCCCTCTGTCGGGCGTCAGCTTGACCATCCCGAACTGGACTATCGTGTTGTGCGGATTCGCCGCCTGTTGAACGATACCCTTTTGGCATTGCAGTGTATTGAGAATGACGCTAAGGACGGGCTGACGGTGATTTCAGACCATATCAAGACTTCAACTAAGAAGTCATTGGCTGAACAGACCGATCCCGAAGATGCAATGCTGACTGCGCAGGCGCTGTTGGCTGAACGCTTTTACATGCGTTCCACAACCATACTGCCCTTCTTTATATTTGAATGCCAGGATGGAGAATCACCCTTGCGCATCGTCTTCGGCAATCAGGTAAACCAGCGCTCCCTGAATGCATTCGGTAACTCACAGGGTAATTACGATTTCACTTCCCTGGTCACGCCAAAGCGCATCAAGCTGTTAACCAGAGTAGCGTTACGTGACAGCAAGGCGGACACGCTAATGGCAGTCTATCGTTCCCCGGAGCATGCGGAACCGCAAGTCATAGCTGATCTTGAGTGCAAAAATCACAAACACTGGTGTCGACTCCTGACGCGATATTCGGATCAGCCGGGATTCCGCGTATTTAAGATAGTCGCGCGAGTGGCCCGCCGGCCGGTGGAGATGCGAATTGAGGACGCACTGGAACCGCTTCCCGATCAGAGTGACAAGTTTGTACGCAAACTACTCATGGATGCCATAGCCTTATCGATCGTAGGCGCCATGATCGATGTGACTGAGCAGGTTCGTAACTGGCGCCATGACGACAGCTTTGACCGCAATCCCTATGAGGAACCGGTTATCTATGGTGATGATCAGCAATCCCATGAACCACCTCAAATGGTACCCATTCACTACATCCAGGAAAACCGAAGCGAAGACCGCTTTCTGGGGCAGATGCAGGTTGAGGTCGACATCGCCGGACGGCTCTATCTGGGCAGAACCCGGGATGTATCGGCCCACGGGTTGTCCGTCGAGATTGCAGATTCAAATCTCGCTTTAGTCAGTGAGCGCAAGGCATCGATAACCTTTCCAAAACTGGAAGCGAGAAGCTCAAGCCTGGCGCGTATCAAAGGTACCTTTCGCAATGTGCCGGCAGAGATCGTAGGTGGACCGGCAGATGGGGAGCGGCTGTTGCGCCTCAAAATCAGTGATGTCGGCAAAGGCCGTCAGTTTTCCAATGCTTTTTCCGGATTCTTGGCAAAAAGACAATCCGGTCTGCTACTCGAAACCTCGCATAGTCTACGCGCCGCCACATCACGCCTCTACTCATCGATATTTATCGAAAGCAGCTCGACCCTGCCGGTCTTCATCTATTGCAGATCCCAGAATGACTGGACTTTCCGACTCGGCATCACCGCCTCCCCCTCACCGCTGGTCAGTTACTTCGAGGTTGCCGACGGTGAATTCGATTTCAGCGTCTTGGCCATGAATGGCCGCTTACAGCGAATTATGGCGGAAGTGATCGAACAGGGTTCGGCAGAGATCATCCTCTACCTCTCTAAAGAGCGTCGTGGGAGCAGACCTGAATTTGAAATCGAATCCCTGGCCGAATTCGAAATTGGCGATGAAACACAAAGAAATGAATTCGTGCATCATGCTATGAACCATGATTTTCGCTGCGTCAAGATAGTCGTCAATCATCCTGACGTACCACCAAAAGCAGAGGTTGAACAAGCCATAGATCGGCTGGTACAACTTTCGCCTGGCCGCTGTGAACGCCTGAAAGTCGATTTCGATAACCTGATTGCCATTGGCGACGTGATTGACATCACAGGGCTGGTAGAGGGCGCTTGGAATGAAACACCGACACCAGGCCCAGCTGAGGATACAAGTGGGATAAACTAAAAGTCTATTGCCTGAATGTCAAGATATTGGCAAGTGCCCGGCATTCACTTTTTGCCAGTTGACTGTCTATTGATATCGTGATTCTGAAGTGCGGCCTGTGGCGCGATATTCGTTATATCCATCGGTGGCGAGAGAAAGTGCCCTTGTACATAGTTTATCCCCGATTCATACAAGAACCTTAAAATTGCTGCATCCTCCACATATTCAGCAATGGTTTCTTTACCCAGGGAGTGAGCGATATCGTTGATGGAGTGGACAATCGCACGATCGCTGGGATCGGTCGCCACGCCCCTGACAAACAGGCCGTCTATCTTGATAAAGTCCACCGGAAGATTTTTCAAATGTGAAAACGACGAGAATCCATTACCGAAGTCGTCCAATGCAAAGCGACAACCAAGGGCACTCAGGCGTGTAATCATTTCATTGGCCGACATCAGGTTGGATACAGCCGAGGTCTCGGTGATTTCAAATATCACTTTACCGGGATCAATCGCAGAATTGACGACGAGTGTTTCGATATCCTCGATCAATTGCTTATTGGTGATTGTTTGACCCGACAGATTGATGGTAAACATTCCCGTATAGCCTGTCTGCTGCAACAATGCCAGTTTCTTTACAGCGGCGTTGACAACCCAGTAGTCTATTTTGTCCATCATATTGAAGCGTTCCGCCGTAGGAAGGAATGCGCCGGGAAAGACAATTCCCCACATGGGGTCATCAAGTCGCAGCAACAGTTCACTGATCTGTAGTTCCTGAGGCACGATCGACAGAAGCTGCTGGTAAATTGGCCCCTCAGCCTCCAACATCAATTCTGGAGGAATAAACTCTACCGGGATAATGGGTTGATAGTGAAGTACAAGATGGTCCTGCACCAAGGCATTGTGCAGACGCGAAGACCAGCCCAGATCAAGATCCATCGCTTTTTTACTGTCACTTTCAGGGATAAAAAGATGCGTACGGTTACGACCTTCACCTTTTGCTATATGGCAGGCAATATCCGCATCAGCGAGTATTTCACTGGCTGATTCTGACTCCTTGTCGATCAGAGCAATACCGATTGACCCGTTAACTTTGTACTGTTTCCCGTTATAGATGAACATACAGCTGTCAAGCATCTCACGATAGTCATCTGCCACCCGGCAAATACTTTCCTTGCATACATTACGTAATATTACGGCAAATTCATCACCACCCAGACGAGCTAGCGAATCGGTACTTCTAAGGCGCTGTTTTAACTGTTGTGCGATCTCCACCAGTAATCGATCACCAGCAGCATGGCCCGCAGTATCATTGATATATTTAAAACGGTCGAGATCTATGTATAACAGAGCACTGGTCTCTTTACTGCGCTTGAGCCGAGCAGCCTCTTGGGTTAACTGTTCTTCGAAAAAGCGCCGATTATATAGTTTGGTCAGCGCATCGTGACTCGCTTGCCAACGCAGCTCTTCCTCAAGCAACTTCCGTTCAGAGATATCGCGAAATGCGACTACTGATCCTTCGCGTTTACCTTTGATAGTCAGGGGATAAACCGTGCACTCCACCGGTATCGAATCGCCTGACTTATGCCAAAACAGGGTTTCCCGCGCATTGAGAAGTGTACCATCTGCATAAGCATGTTTTAAAAAGCACTTCGTTTCATCGACTGGATTGCCATCTTCATCGGTGTAATGAAAAAGCTCAAGCGCCGACTTGCCGATCAATCGTTCATCAGGCGCATATCCCAGAATTCGCCTGCAAGCCGGATTGGCGAACGAGATATAACCTTCGGAATTCACCCCGTAAACTCCCTCGCCAACCGATCTGAGGATACCACCAAGGCGTTCGCGCTCTTTTTCGATCGATTTATGGGCCCGGATATGCCTGCTCATGGCGTCTATGCGGGTCAGAAACAGATCATCGCTTTCGTTTTTGAACATGCATTCAACCGCACCTGCCTCGAGTGATTGCTTGATTGCCTTATCAAGATAGGTACCGGTTATGATCGCTGTGGTGATTCCGGTAGTCGTTGCGTTGTCACGCAGTCGCTGACAGAGTACATCACCTGTGGCGTCCGGCATAAAGTAGTCAATGATTGCGATATCGAACCGGGAATCCAGCGCCTTCTCGTAACCCTCCACTACTGTGGCGGCTATCTCGGTATCATAGCCGTTGGCCATCAGCAGCCGCTGATACTTCACGCGCACCGTGCGTGAATCATCCACAAACAGTACTCGAATTGGCTGAACGATTGAATTCGCGGTTGTCTCTGTGTGCTTTCGCTGATTCGCATCGATAAGCAGTTTTTCGATGAGATCCGTGCTCTTCTGATAATCCTCCCAGAGTAGAAATGCAGAATTGTCTCTACTTTCCACCCTCCTGATGAGATCGGCCTCCGATTCATGGGCAAGTGTAAGCAGCGGCAGGGATGTATAAGTGTTTTTCTCCAGCAACGTATACAGTTCGTCTGCCCCGTAAACGGCATCACCGGGCCATCCCAATACTACCGCTTCGAAGGTTCCTCCATCATAAGAGCCCGGAGCAAAGCGCCTTAGCGCAGAATTGAAGTCGAGGTCGGCCTCAACCTCATAACCCGCTTTGATCAGGAGATTTTTTTCAATGTGTCGAATAGTGGCGGAAAGTTCGACCAGCAATACTCTTGGCAAAACTATTTTTCCTAAAATAACAGTTAGATATAAACAACAGCAAAAACCATATCATTTGTACTGATATCGGAAAATGCCGCTGTTTCTTTAGCGCTGCCTCACCCTACACCCATTAGCACTGAGAAACAGGATCATGACCCGAAGGTAGATCCTCAATGCACAGGGTATACAGAGTGGTGCCAATACCGTTAACGGGAAGAAAACTCTCATCAATGCGTCTCAATCAGAAACCTGATAATTGCGATTGCTCGGCATAGTCAAGATCGGTTTCCGGCATCACAGGTAACAAATCTGCAATCTGGATGACAAAGTTGTTTGAGCAAGGCATGATCGCGATCCTTCTACAGTTCAAGCTTGGCAAATATTCCGATTTGTAGCTTAATGTAGAGATATTTTCAGCAGCAACCATTTGGCGTCGTGTTACAGAAATGAGCAATCAACCCAACACTCCCCCTTACCAAGACGGTTTTCTCATTACTTTGATAGTTCTTGCGATCGTTGGGCTGATCTGGCTGTTTCTGCCGTTTCTACCGGCATTGTTCTTTTCCCTCATCGTAGCCACCGCCACCTATCAATTGTTTCTGAAACTTCAACATCGATGGAAACTCAGCGATACGACCGCAGCCACCGCGATGAGCATTCTGATTTTTTTCACCGTGATTGCGCCCATCACTTACCTGCTGGTTGAGATTTCTTTACGCACCGGCGAGCTTTACGGATCAATTCAGGGCTGGGTGGATGCACAGGATTCGGAGAGCCTGAAGAAGATCTATACCGAAACAGCCAAGAAACTTCCGTTCGATTTGGGTGATCAGAGCGCTCTCATTGCACAACTGGATGCAAATCTCACGAAGCTGATAACAGTTGCGAAAAACACGGTAGTGTTTCTGTTGCGGAGCATATTCAGCAATACAGCCGGCTTTCTCACCTTCGTGTTTCTATCGGTTTTCGCTCTGTTCTTTTTCTACCGGGACGGTGATGATTTTGCACGTCAGATCAAAGTGCTTTCACCGCTGCCGAATCGCTATGATGAGTTGTTGATGGTGCGTTTCAGCAGCCTGGCAACCGTGTTGACCATCAGTGTCGTGATCGTGGCTCTGTTACAGGGCGTGAGTTTCGGCATCCTGATGAGTTTCCTTGGATTACCGGCACTGTTTCTCGGTATTGGCATAGCGGTGACTTCCTTTATCCCGGTGGTGGGATCGGCTTTGATCTGGATCCCGGTGGCTGTCTACCTCTATCTTCAGGGAGAGGTCTGGCAGGCGATCCTGGTAGTCGTTTGGGGCACGGTGATAATGGGATTTGTAATCGACAACGTCCTGCGTCCAGTGATGATTCAGAAGATCTCCAAAGGCCTGCCTGACGGCGGTAATCTCGGTGCACTGGATCATACATTGTTGACTGTTTTATCGACGCTTGCCGGCCTGATCCAGTTCGGCATCATAGGCATGTTATTCGGCCCGGTCATCGCCGCCATGGCCATCGCTATTTTCGATGTCTACGAACAGATCCACGGTGACACACTCGATCGGGAGAATTGCTGAACCGTCATTCCTAAATAATAAGTCATGCTGAATTCGAGAAGCCTGTTCCTCATCAGGCATAGAGTTTCAGCTTAACCTGCCGCTATAGGCATGAAGATCCTGCATGACCCAGAGGTAATATTATGGACGTTTCCGGAGCCGGCTCCCCATCCGCCAGCATGCTCGCGAATATCGCGACCAAAACCGAAACCAGTGTGGCGGTGCAAAAGAAAGAGATGGAGATGGAAAAACAGGCCGCAGCGCAGCTCATCGCATCTATAGAGCAGAGCACGCCGAAATCAAATGCTACCGGTAACATAGGCGGCAATATCGACGTTATGGTCTGAATCTGTTTTATCTACACCATCAGCCATAAACCTGCCTCGGCAACCACAAAACGACTTCCGGAAAGATTATGCAGATCGCCAGGCCGACAGATTGCAGAAATAAAAACGGAAGCGATGAGCGATAGATCTGACCCATTGTCACCTCGGGGGGTGCGACGCTCTTGAGATAGAAGAGGGCGTAACCGAAAGGCGGACTGATAAACGACATCTGCATATTGACCATATAGACCACACCGAACCATAGGGGCAGCTCCTCGGGACTGACACCCGGCAGACCGAAGACCCCGTCGAAACTCATGGTCTTCATCAAGGGGATGAAGATCGGCACCGCCAGTAGCAGAATCCCGACCCAATCCAGAAACATGCCCAAGATCACCAGGATCACCATCATCAGAATCAGCACACCATAGGGACCCAGGCCGGTGCCGGCGATGGACTCATTGACGAATTCCTGGCCTCCATTGACCACATAGAAGCCGACGAACAGCGTGGCCCCGAAGATGATCCACAGCACCATTCCGGTGACCCTGAGGGTGGTGATTGCGGCAGAACGAATATTCTCGATGGTGAGACGTCGATGCATGGCGGCCACCACCAGAGCACCGAAGGTACCGACTCCCGCCGCCTCAACCGGCGTGGCGATCCCGGCAAAGATGATTCCCAGGACCAAGGCCACCAGAGCCAAGGGAGCGAACATATTGGCCAGCAGTCGAATCTTTTCCCGAGTGCTCACCCTCTCCTCTTGCGGCAATGGCGGTCCCCAGGTTGGCTTTATCGTGGTGGCTGTCGCCACATAGATGATGTAGAGGCCGGAGAGGATCAGACCAGGTATGACCGCGCCGATGAAGAGTTCACCCACCGACTGTTGTGCGATCACGGCAAACAGGATGGCCAGGATCGACGGCGGGATCAAAATCCCCAACGTGCCTCCAGCCAGAATCGAGCCGCAGGCGATGGTCGGATGGTAGTGGCGGCGAATCATGGCCGGCAGTGCGATCATGCCCATGGTGACTTCAGTGGCGCCGATGACACCGCACATGGCGGCCAACAGAGTGGAGGCGATAATGGTGGAGATGGCCAGGCCGCCGCGCAACCCGCCGAGGATCTTGTAGACCATGTCATAGAGTTCTTCGATGATCCCGGCCCGTTCCAGCATCGAGGCCATGAATATAAACAGCGGGATCGCCGACAACTGGTAGTTGGTCATCAGGGGGAAGATGCGTGACGGCAATATATTCAGCATGGCGGTATCGCCGAACAGGAACAGGAAGACACAGGCAAGGCCACCGGTGACGAAGGCCAGGGGTAATCCGGCCATCAACAGGACCAGCAGTGAGCCGAACATAAGGACGGTCAACCAGACGATATCGATTTCCAGTCCCATGCTGTTAGCCTTCCGGTCTCACTTCGGCATCCAGTGTCGCCACGCCGGGTTTGATCACTACCGAAATATCTTTCAGCAACTGGGCGACACCCTGTATCAACAACAGCAGCGCCCCCAGAGAGAGCGCCAGTTTGATCGGCCAGTATTGGATGCCCCATTCGGAGATGGAGACCTCATTCACTTCATAGGAGTCGTAAAAGAAGGTCCATCCGGTCACCAACAGGGTGAGCATAAAGATAAAGAAGAAGATAGAGGTGAAGAGATCCACCACTGCCTTGGTGCGGTTGGAGAATTTGCTGTATATCACATCCACCCGCACATGCGCCCCTTCGCGCAGCACAAAACCACCGGCGATGAGATACTGCATACCGAACATCAGAAACATACTCTCGTGGGCCCAATTGGTGGGTGAATTGAAGACATAGCGGACAATCACCTCGTAGTAGTAGACGAATACCGCAATTACCGACCAGTAAGCGACAAACTCACCGGCCAGACCGTTAATGCGGGAGATCACCCGATTGATGAGAAAGGGTTCTAGGCTATCCTGGTGTTCCGCCTCGACACTGGGGCAGTGAAATTCACCATCCGGCTGCAGCTTTTCAACCTGGTTTCGCATTTGAATCAGTCTTGGCATCCAAAGCAGATCAACAAGCAGCAGAAGGAGCATGCCTGCTCCCAGAGCCTGTGCGATGTGGTTCCAGCGCTCACTCCCCTGTTGCGCCACTTCAAGTGACGCCCTGGCGCCGGTCAGCCTCTGCCTGGCATCGCTGAGACGTTGTTCCGCATTACGGCGTCCCTTGTTGACCGCTTTTTCCGCACGCTGCACTTTAAACTCGGCCAGCTTGATCCCGTTCTGTGCAGCCGAGAGGTCGTCACGCATACTCCGCACCTCTACATTCACCACCAACAACGAAGTGAAGAGCGCTATGAATGCCAGAGCCCAATAGCTCTTCAGGTAGAGCCTGTGCACGCCGAAAAAACCACCAACGACGAGCAGGAAGTAGCCGAGAGAGAGGGAAAGGGGTTGGTCCGGTCCCTGGGGTGCGGCCTTGCGGAACAACACCATGGCAAACAGGGGAAACAGGATCAGACCACTCCAGTAGAGCCAGTGCGGCAGTACAAAGCTGATCTCAGGCATGGGATTGGATCTCCCGGCGGCACCCTGCGTGTGGCGCAGCTGTTATTCTTCGATGGATTATCGGGTAGTCCGGGACCTGCCCTTGGGCAGGCCCCGTCAGCCTGTTAATGGATCAGGCCTTCAGGCTATGCCCTTTGATCATCTCCTTATCCACGTATCCCAGGGAACCCGACATCATGTACTCCAGCTGAATCTTGAAGGCCTTGGCTGCGAAGGCATCTTTGTTAGCCCATTTGTACCAAAGGGGTACGGAGAGCATCGTGAAGGCCTCCACATCATCCTCGGAAAGACGGGTGACCTCAGTACCGGCTTCCTCGAATTTCCTCCAGGCCTTCTGGTCGGCCGCCTGAATCGCTGCATGATGCAGATCGGAGTAGGTGTGCACCTCCATCTCCACGAACTGCTTCATGTTCGCTGACAGCTTATCCCAAGACTTTTTGGAGACGGTGAGATCCATCAGATCCACCGGTTGATAGATGGACATGAATCCCGGCGGTCCCATTGATATGTACTTGGTCACCTGATGGAAACCCAGGGCATGGTTGATTGCCGGCCCGACATAGTCCGCCACATCGATGGTCCCCTTCTCCAATGCGGGAAAGATCTCAGACCCCGGCAGCAGCGTGGTCTTCGCGCCCGCCGCCTGGAATACCTCCGCCACCATACCGCCGGGCAGGCGCATCTTACGACCGCGGAAATCGTCTATCGACCGGATCGGCACCTTGGAATGGATGATGTTGGGACCGTGATGAATCGGTCCGACAAAATGGAGTCCCACCTTGCCGAAGGCTTCCCGAGCCAGTTCCAGGCCACCAAGACCATAGTAGAAGGTGTCCCATTCATGAGGATTACGCAAACCCAAGGGATAGGAAGAGAGAAAAACCGCCAAGGGCATGCGCCCGGCCCAATAGAGCGTAAAGGGATTCATGGCATCGAGAACCCCGTTCTTCACTGCATCGAACAGCTGGAACTCTCCCACTACATCCTTCGCACCGAAAGGCTTGAACGCCAGCTCGCCTCCGGTTTTCTCCACGATTCCGTTACACCAGTCCTTGAATATTTCCAGGCCGATACCACCGGGCCAGGAGGTCTGGATCTTCCAGGTGGTGGTCTCGGCCGCGACTGCGTTGCCGATAAAAGGTGCGCCGCTGATAGTCAGTGCGCCAGCAGCAGCCGAGCGCTTGAGAAATTGGCGACGCTGCATGTCAGCGGTGTTTTCAGTTGCTCTAAACTCCCGAACTTGTTTCATTTGAGTCATGTAACCCTCCTCGATTATTATTCGCTGCAACTCCCGATTGGCCTATGGCCGCTCGAATCTCTATGCATTGGTTATCTGTGTCCTTATCATCAACTCCAGACTAGCAGCCAGAGCTGTTATCGACTAGTCAGCTGTGATCCCGATACCCTCGCGTCACTGGAGTTGCCGGCAATCAAGAATCCGGCCATGATAGATATCTTTCAGGTTAAGTTATTCAGCCAGCATTATATTTTCGCATAACAACACCGCCATGAAGATCGATCTGGATTCAGACCGGATATTTAGAATTCCTACCCGGAGGGTTTGTGTGGATAACCCAAATCATGGATCGTGAATGGACTGGCAATGCTGTTTGCTGGATCTTCACAGGCCGCCGCCAGTTCAGGGTTTTCCGAGAGGAATCCATAGCCCGGATGGATCGCATCACAACCTGTCGATGCCGCCAGATTGACGATCCGGTGTACGTTCAAATAACCCGCCGATGGATCACTGCCGAGACCGAAGGCTTCGTCAGCCTTCTTAACATGCAGGGAAAAGCGGTCAGCTTCGGAATAGATCGCAACAGAACGAATACCCAAATCCGCACACGCACGAATAATACGAACGGCAATTTCGCCCCGGTTTACGATGAGTATTTTACGAATCATAAATAATAAAACACCCTTTCTAATATATCTCAGCGCGCGGACTTCAGATCTTACATTTCACTACCAAGCCTTAATTTCAGCAGACTTCGACGCCCGCCGACCCACTCATGCCGGTCATGGTTGTTGACTGAAATGCAATATTATGGCGAATTATTGAATCCACTATTTTGAGAGAGATCAATTTTTGTCCCTGCCCACAGCTTGCCTCCCATTTACAGGGATGTTCCGCAGCAAATGAGGGCAGCCCATGATCGTAAGGGTGCACTGAATGAAAGCATGCCGTTAGGCACTTCTCCTGATGCCTTTGTCCTTGTCATCCAGGGTATCCCTATCTTCCGTGCCCTGGTAATCGATACTGATACGGTCACCCGCAACAGGACGGAAATGGTTATCGGCGAAGGCAACATGATCCGGGTGTTCACGATAACTGTCGATCACTGCCGGGTGACAGAAACGAACCAGCCAGGTAAAACGATAGCGGGCACCCTCCCGCACCGCGTTGCCGGTGAATACCGCCCTGACACCTGGAATTCGGGAAAGCACCCGCCGCCCTTCAGCCATCATGTCACGCACCTGCCGTTCACTTGCATCGGCATTGTAGATAATCAGATGTTCAACCGGTGCCCAGGGAACGCAGGCCTTCAGAATTTCGTCGGCGCGACCGGCTGCCCCCCACAGACGCATGCACCGCTCGGCCTCTTGTGAGATGACATCCGCAGTACCGTTCACCAGCGCGGTGTAACCCTGCTCTCCACGCTTCGCATTCTGTTGTATACGGTGACCTGAGGTGTCTGCCAGCGCGGTATAGTAGTTTATCTTGCTGATGCCGTTGGCGATAAGCCTGCTGTACTGTTCATCAGCGAGGCCGGTACCGCCGTGGAGCACCAGCGGAATGCGCAAAGCCTCGTTGATCTCCTGAAGTCGCGCATAGTTGAGATCGGGTTCCCCTATCATCCTTCCATGCACAGTACCGATGGATATGGCGAGAAAATCAATGCCGGTGCGCTGCACATACGCTTTCGCTTCAGGGACAGTGGTATAGACCAGTTCACCGGGATGGCGCTCGGCATCCTCTCCCTCGACACCGGGCACGTAGCCAAGCTCACCCTCGACCGGCACACCGCAACCCCGCGCCATTTCCACGACACCCAGGGTTGACGCCACATTCTCTTCAAATGGACGGTGCGAGGCATCGACCATCACCCCGTTACATCCGAGACTGATGGATCGTACAGCCGACTCAATGCTCATGCCATGATCGAGGTGGATCGCCACCGGTACTGTCGCCCGTTGCGCTGCGCGTTCCACCGCAGTCATGAGCAGTTCGAAGTCGAAATGCGCAAAGTGGGATTCCGCCAGTGAGAGTATCAACGGAGAACGGCAGCGTTCTGCAGCCGACATGATACCGGTGAGAAAATCGAGACTGACCACATCAAAGGCACCGATCGCATAACCATTGCCATAGGCATGATCGAGCATCCCCTTCATATCAACGATCGGCATAACAATCTCCTGAACAATAAAGCGCCACGGGGCAATGTCAAAGGCCGTCTGCCGGGAGTGGCGCTCCGAGTGAATCCTGACGCCACTTTACGTGCATATTCAGATTAATATAATTTAAACATCTAAAATGTATCGTTTTACTTTTATATAACCCTATGTACAGACGGCTGACACTCCACCAGCTCGCTATCTTCACTGTACTGGCACGCCACCAGAACATGACCCGAGCCGCTGCGGAGCTACACATGACGACACCGGCCCTTTCGATACAGATCAAGCAGATGTCTGAGGCGATCGGCGTGCCGCTGCATGAGCAGGTGGGAAAACAGCTCTACCTAACGGATGCGGGTCTCAGAGTTGAACAGGCGGCCAGGGATGTGCTGGCGAGACTGGAGGGGCTCTCGACGGAACTGGCTGAGCTGCGGGGGCTGGAGCGGGGTACACTGAAGCTCTCGATCATCACCACGGCAAAATATTTCGTGCCGCGTCTGTTGGGAGAGTTCTGCCAGCGGCATCCCGCTATCGAGGTGGCGCTGGAGGTAATAAACCGGGACCAGTGCCTGACTCGCCTGACCCAAAATATGGACGATCTCTACATCATGGGCCGGGTACCCGCCAGCCTGGACGTCACGGCAGTGCCGTTTATGCAAAACCCCCTGGTGGTGATTGCACCCACAGGACATCCCCTTGAAGGCATAAAACGCTTATCCGCAAAACGATTGTCCGATGAACAGTTCATCATGCGCGAACAGGGCTCAGGCACGCGCCTCGCCGCCGAGCGCTTTTTCGAGGAGCGGAAGATGGAACTGAAAACGCGTATGACCCTCGGCAGCAACGAGGCGGTCAAGCAGGCCGTCGCAGGCGGACTGGGAATTGCCATTGTCTCCCAACACACGCTCAGTCTGGATGCGGCATCCGGTGCTTATACTGTGCTGGACGTAACAGGCTTCCCACTGCTGCGGCAATGGTACGCGGTCTATCTCAAGCGCAAGCGACTTTCAGCCGTAACCGAGGCCTTCCTGCAGCACCTGATCAATGAAGGTGAAAGTCAGACTAAAAAGAGAAACTGACACCGGATGACCTAAGCAAACCCACTCGCTGTTTCAGAACGATACCTGTGTGCTGAAAACATCCGGCTTGCATCCCAGGGCCTGGTAACGCCGATCCAATCGGTAATGCCGGTACTAAACACCCCATATCTCATGGTTGCGATTTCATTTTCACAACTTAATCTAACCCACCCGGGTAACCGATCATTTCGATACCGTTACAGTCAGTCAAAAGCATGTTTACTCCTAATCCACAGATGCCGAACGGTTAGTTTTTCACCATGCCTTAGCGATTCCAACTGAGATAGCCCGAAACTGGCTGACCGGTAATAAATCAACATTATGCGGTAGAATATAAGAGTGAAGGAGAGCTGATCTTGCTATAATCACAGTTATTGACTGAATATGGATACATTACTTTCCAGACATTGGCATCATTTGCCAGCAGATGAAGTCGAGGGGCTTCTGGAGTCCAGCGCGACGAAAGGGCTCGATATCTTTGAGCTGGAGCATCGTCACGCCCATTTCGGTCCAAACCGTCTAACGCCGCAAAAGGGCAAAGGTCCGCTGGAGCTTTTCTTTCTGCAATTTCACCAGCCGCTGATCTATATCCTGCTCGCCGCGGCGCTGATTACTTTTCTCCTGCAAGAGTGGGTCGACAGCGGTGTCATTTTCGGGGTAGTGCTGGTCAATGCCATCGTTGGATTCATTCAGGAATCCAAGGCGCTGAAGGCCATCGAGGCCCTGGCACAATCCATGGAAGGTTCAGCCACCGTCGTCAGGGCAGGCGAGAAAATCGTTATTCCCTCTACCGAAGTAGTGCCTGGCGACCTGGTGCTGCTGCAATCGGGGGACAAAGTGCCTGCCGACCTGCGCCTGTTGCGTTCACGAGAGTTGCAAATCGATGAATCCACCCTGACAGGGGAATCCGTGCCTGTACAGAAAAGGCCCGATCCATTGGCCCGAGAAACCGTGCTGGCCGATCGTCACAATATGGCATATTCATCGACCCTGGTGACCCACGGCACAGGTGCCGGGCTGGTGGTTGCCACCGGCGATTCGACCGAGATCGGCCATATCAATGCACTTATTTCCAGTGCCGAGATACTTGCCACACCGCTCACACGTAAAATCACCCAATTCAGCGGTGTTCTGTTATGGATCATTCTGGTCCTGGCCGGATTGACCATTCTGGCCGGGTGGATGCATGGCGGCTCATTGCTGGAAACCTTCATGGCCGCGGTCGCGCTGGCCGTGGGCGCAATACCGGAAGGATTGCCCGCCGCCATGACTATTATGCTGGCCATCGGCGTCGGCAAGATGGCCAGGCGCAATGCCATCATCCGCCGCATGCCGGCTGTGGAAACACTGGGTAGCACCACGGTCATCTGTTCCGATAAAACCGGCACCCTGACACAGAACCAGATGACTGTTAAGGAGGTTTGTGCCGGTGGCGGATGCTATGAGTTTGCCGGCACCGGCTACGCGCCGGAAGGGAACATTTCCCTCAGCGATTCCGTCATCGACGCCAAAGCACATGGAGTGTTGATAGAATGCCTTCGCGCTGGTCTGTTGTGCAACGATTCCCGTCTGATCCATAACGAGAATAAATGGGGAATCGAAGGAGACCCGACCGAGGCCGCCCTGGTTTCCGCAGCACTGAAAGCGGGTCTTACGGTGGAATCCTCCGAACAGGAATATCCTCGTATCGATACCCTACCCTTCGAATCCGAAAACCACTACATGGCAACCCTGCACCAGACGGCCGCTGAAGCCCACGGTATTATCTACCTGAAAGGCTCCGTGGAGAGCATCGTCTCGCGTTGTCAGGACGCATTGGATCCCAATGGAGATCGCACTCAGCTCGATACAGACCTGATCGATCAGCAAGTAGAGGAAATGGCTATACGCGGTCTTCGCGTGCTGTCCTTTGCCAGAAAGATTCCAAGCGCACCTACCTCATCAGTCGGTCACGCTGACGTGAGTGAGGGCCTGACTTTCTTGGGCCTGCAGGCAATGATGGACCCCCCCAGACAGGAAGCAATAAGCTCTGTAAATACCTGTCAGCAAGCAGGGGTGCGGGTGAAGATGATCACCGGTGATCATGTGGTAACTGCTGCATCCATCGCTCATCAGATCGGTCTGGATGGCACCACGAAGGACAATATGGATGATTTTGCGATCAGCGGCCACGCTCTGACCGAACTAACCGATCAGAACCTGGTGGATGCCGCTGGAAAAATCGCAGTATTTGCCCGTGTTACGCCCGAACAGAAACTACGTCTGGTCGAGGCGCTCCAGGCCCAAGGGCATGTCGTGGCAATGACAGGCGATGGTGTCAACGACGCACCTGCGCTCAAGCAGGCCGATATTGGTGTCGCCATGGGCATGGGAGGAACAGAAGTGGCCAAGGAAGCGGCTGACATGGTACTGACCGACGATAACTTCTCGACCATCGAAGCGGCTGTCGAGGAAGGACGCGCAGTATTCGATAACCTGGTCAAATTCATCACCTGGACACTGCCGACAAACGTGGGGGAAGGTCTGGTAATTCTGCTGGCGGTCTTTCTCGGCGTCGCTTTACCCATCACCCCGGTACAGATTCTATGGATAAACATGACGACTGCCGTACTGTTGGGTTTGATGCTCGCCTTCGAAGACAAGGAACCGGGCATCATGACCCGGCCACCCCGCCGTCCCGAAACACCTGTGATTACCCAAGAGCTGGCCATACGGATCGGGGTGGTGAGTTTGATGCTGGTCACCGGTGCTTTCGGTCTCTTCGAATGGGTGCTGAGTCAGGGCCAAAGCCTTGAAATCGCAAGAACTGTGGCCATGAACATGTTTGTATTCGGCGAGCTTTTCTACCTTTTCAATTGCCGCTCGCTGCGTTACAGCATGTTTCAGCTAGGTATATTCTCCAACCGATGGCTTATCCTGGGCGTGGCGGTGATGGCTGGGTTGCAGATACTCATGACCTACGTCCCAACAATGAACCTGCTTTTCGGGACCGCGCCGATCGGTCTTGTAGAATGGGGTCTGATACTGGGTGGTGGCCTCGCGATCTATACCGTTGTGGGCACTGAAAAATGGTTGCGACGCCTTCAGCATAACGAGTAAAAACACATCAGTATTCGAACTGGGCAAGTTGTTTGGGTCAGTAAAAGAAGCGCCAGTTGAAAGCAAATCCCTTTGACTTATCCGAGCACACTATGTTTTCTAAACATGGCGAGGAGCCACTGAATTGAATGTAGATTCATATCCTTTGATTTATAACTGGAGCCATCTTTCCAAAATGGCTGCAATCTATCCTGCGCAACTAGAGTGAGTGAATTACTCGCACTCCATAGTGCTTTTTCAGTATTCGGCACACCAAATCCGCAATGTTTAATTAATGTTTCATAGTGAGTCGTATTGGGGTTGGCCGGCAGATATACTTCCCTCATCGCATCAGTCCATTGTGCTGAATGAACTATCAACGCCCTAATACTCTCAGGCCACAGCTGTGAATAAGCAGCATTGAGACCTGCCGCCATTTTTGATGCCAGTGCGGCAGCAGCGCTGGTAGCATTAAAATGGCTATCCTGAGGTTGGTGATACGTTGTGAGGAGCTCTAAACTTCCCATTGTGACAGGCCCTAGGCCATCATCTGCTACATTACCGCCTTCAAATACAACATCAGGTTTTAGAGGCCAAGTTGACTTCCAGGTTGCAGACGTTGTGCTATGAGGACTTAACCCACCTACAGGTGCTAATGGCGCATATGCAGGCGCATCGTCTTGGATAGTTACCTTATCAGTGTACGCCCCAACAGTTAGTGCATTCCATGCCTGCCCGGGGTCATGAATACTATCTGTAGAATTGCCATCGGGATAGTCAGGCCAGTTGTCACGATGAACGTTTCCAGCAGACACAATGACTAATCGACTAGAATCATCAGCTGCTCCTGACGCTAGATTATCGATAGTCGCCGACCATGCAGATGGACGTCCACGATCGCGATTAACCTTACTGGTTACAGCCATACAAAAGACCCGCTGTCGTAAAGGAGCTGTTACCTCTACACGAGCAATAGCCTCTTGGGTAAGGTCACCATGATGTCTGTGGGCATTGTCACCACTATGCCGCAGCAACTTCACGGATTCCAAACGGTGGGGTACATAAACCGGATCAGCTGTTTCTAAGACATTGGCGAGATCACCATATATCGCCAGGCCTGCCATTCCACTTCCATGACCATCCGCATCATCGGTACCCCATACTGGATCAACTGAATGAAGGTCTTGATCGGCTAATACTGGTTCCAATAATGGATGGCCATTATTAACACCTGTATCTAAAACGGTTACAAACGGGGCATCGCCTTCCGGATAGTCTGTACGCTGCAAAAGATCATCAACCCATTCCTGCTGTTCAATATTGGGCATCTCGAGAAAATAATCAGATGTCTCCTTTACACGTCGTATTTCAGCAATGCTATCGAGCAATCTTGCTGAATTCGTTATTTGTTGTTTCGTGCCTCTTACTGCCAGGACAGTACGCTCGGGAAACTCCAGAATTTCATTTGAGGCCTCTAGATCAAGTAAAGCGGCTCGTTGACGAAATTGCTCCAACACCAACAGGCGATCATTCCTGACAGGCAACCAGACTTCCCAATCAATTACTTCTGCTTCATCTTCTTGAAGCACATCATTATCATCAGTCCAGAGCTCATCAAATGCTGCTTCCCGAATCTGCTCTATAGAACTAATAAGTTTCAAGTTTTTTGGCTTACCAGATGACGTTTCTTCTTCAAGATATTGTTGTAACAATCTTTCGAAATGAGCCAACTTGCCTTCTGGCACAAAAACAGTGGCATAAATGTGGTGTTCATCAGCACGAGCGTTTAATAGCTCAATTCCCTGGGCATCTCGAGCTAAGCTTTCGATAGGCAGTTCAACGTTTTCTGCACCTTCAAAATGAATTCGTATTCCTAAGCCTCGCTCAAGACCAATATCTTCTTGCTCTTGATATATTTGCTCTGAACGCTGCCTTAAGTTAGCAAGCTGGCCAAGCAAACGTTGGCCATGCGGCGCTCTTTCTCTCTGCGGAATATTTGGTGGGCCCCCACCTCCCGTTGTGGGTGAGGTAAAGGATTCGGAAGTAGCAGTATCAGATACTATTAAATGTTTTCGCCGGTCTTGATCTACAGGCATATCCTTATGCTCAAGTTATTTTTTTTTAGTAAAAGATATTCGTTCTTTCAGCGTTTGTAACAATTCATCTTCAGTAACATATTCCCGATCATGAATAATGGCATCCTTCATGGCTTCTTCTGCTGCCCTTGAGATTTCTGCATAACTAAGTTTTTGTGCAACCTCATTAATATGTTCCCAGGTAAAATGCTTTGAAACAAAGCCCGTGAGTTTATTTTTTAACAGCTTTTCGACTTCTTTAGATGAAGGTAAGGAATACTCAATGACATCATCAAAACGTCGAAATAATGCGTAATCTAGAATATCTGGATGATTTGTTGCGGCAACAATGACACTGTTAGAGTCATCTTGCTCAAGCATTTTAAGAAAACTATTTAAGACTCGACGAATCTCACCAACATCATTAACTAAGCCTCTTTGAGAACCAATTGCATCAAATTCATCAAAGAAATATACACCTCTAACATCTTTTACTGCCTCAAAAACAACCCTTAACTTTGCCGCAGTTTCGCCCATAAATTTAGTTATAAGGCGATCTAGACGAACAAGGAACAATGGAATACCTAGCTCTCCTGCCAAAGCAGATGCAGTCATAGTTTTACCGGTACCTGGAGGGCCTACTAGCAATAGCTTTCTTCTTGGAGTAAGCCCATGCGAGCGAATCTTAGGATAATGCCGCTGCTCTTTGATGATTCGCTCTAGCCGAGTACTAATCGGCTTAGCTAGAATCATTTGAGGAAAAACATTTTTGGGATAACTAACCTCAAGGAGGTCTGCTAGCTCCCCTCTTGGCTGCGCAATAGGGGTCGTTTTTGCCTTAGTACGGTCTATATGGCGCTTTGTCTTAGCATCATCAATTATCTTTCGAAGTTCTTCAGCAATCTTTCCATGTCCTTGCTTAGCCTCAGATGCAGCAACCTGCATTGCGACGGCGAAGAAATGATCATCGTCATCATCCATGTGTGCCTTCAGTAAGGCTTTGATTTGTTTCGTATTCGCCATACTTTGAATTCTACTCTATCGTTTATAAAAACCCTAGCTATCTCTAAATATATGATCAAGCTATTGATCCTTAAGATGTTATTATTTAGCGAACAATAGATTCCATCGAAGAAATATCGATGCGAATATCGATGAGAGTTGTAATCGCACCCTATATGGTTCTAACTGGGTGTTTTTAGTGGATATATTTTATATGCAGCAATATAAGTCTTTGAAAAATCAGAATAATGGTAGGGTAACCCCTTGAATCACCGCCCAAGGAAAAGGTTCGGCCAGAACTTTCTCCATGATCCGGGTATTATCCGACGCATCGTTCAGGCTATCGATCCCCAGCCGAACGACAACCTGGTCGAGATCGGGCCCGGGCAAGGAGCCATCACCACCGAGCTGCTGCCCCTGATCGGTCGTATGCACGCCATCGAACTCGATCGTGATCTTGTGGGACCGCTGGCGGAGCGTTGCATCTCGTTGGGTGAATTGCGGATCCACAATACAGACGCCTTGAAGTTCGATTTCACACAGCTGGCGATGACGGAGCGACCGCTCAGGGTAGTTGGCAATCTGCCCTACAACATCTCCACACCGCTGCTGTTTCACCTCCTGGACCAGGCCGACCAGATCCGCGACATGCATTTTATGCTACAGAAAGAGGTGGTGGATCGCATGGCGGCGAAGCCTGGGAGCAAGACCTACGGTCGCCTGACAGTGATGCTGCAGGCCAGGGCCGAGGTCGCATCGCTGTTCAGCATCGGACCCGGGGCCTTCAATCCGCCACCCAAGGTCGAATCCGCCTTTGTGCGTCTGCTGCCGCTGAAACAGTCCCCTTACCAAATCGATGATTGGGATCGATTCAGCAGACTGGTCAGCCAGGCCTTCTCCCAACGGCGCAAGACCCTGCGCAACAGCCTGGGCATGCTGTTGACAGCGGACGCCATCACGGCAGCGGGTATCGATCCCGGCAACCGTGCGGAGCAGCTCAGCGTGGCGGAATTCGCCAACCTGGCGAACCAGGCATCCGTATAGCAGCTGAACATTAACAGCTTGGTCAGTCTGTCTGCGTATCGATAGCCCTGGGTAGAAAAACCGGCTGTCCAAACTCGACTGAGTCAAATCCTATTTTCAATATGCGCTTGGAACAAGACCGGGAAATTGAATACAGTGAATGTTACCGATCCGTTGATCAGTCAAGGCCATTGGTAATATTCACCACAATAGTGTGACATTCTGTGTCAGGCTAACGAATACACAACGCCCTGCCAACCGGTCAATAGCGTTTGTCTATACTCTGGTCATACTGCTCAGAATAAACAAATCAAGACATGGAAGTACTATGAAAATCACTACGCTGATTATAGAGACACTCGGCAACCATATTGAGGAAACCTACCTTAGCCTCTACGGTCCACAGGAACCGTTGTATCCCAAGGCCCTCAATTCCGCCGCACGCATGGTACTGGAACTCATAGCAAACAGCGACGCCCTTTATCACGATGTCCACCATACCGTGCAGGTCACACTGGTTGGCGAGGCGATTCTGCGGGGTCGTCACATGATCAAACGCGTCAACCCTGACGACTGGCTGCATTTTATGGTGGCCTGCCTGCTGCACGACATCGGTTATATCCGTGGGGTTTGTCCCGGCGACTCCGATACCGCGTTTGTCATCGATGCGGAAGGAAACCGCATTACGCCACCGCGCGGCGCCTCCGATGCCTTTCTCACACCCTATCATGTCGACCGCGGCATCCTCTTCGCCAAAAACCGCGGGAAAGATGTACCCTATGTCGACACCGAACGCCTGGCACGCGCCATTGAATTGACGAGGTTCCCTGTTCCGGACTCGGCCGACCATCAGGAAACAGATACCGAGGCCGGTCTGGTTCGTGCAGCCGATCTCATTGGCCAACTTGGTGATCCCGACCACATGCGCCGGTTGTCGGGACTCTACTACGAGTTCGTTGAAACAGGGACTGCCGAAAGACTTGGCTATACCAACGCCGCTGATCTTGCAGAGGATTATCCGGTCTTTTTCTGGAACAAGGCGCAGCCCTATCTGAAAGACGCCTTACGCTACCTTCAGCTGACCCAGGAAGGCAAGCAGTGGATTGCGAATTTGCATTCACACGTGTTTGCCGTGGAGCACAACCAGTTTTACCTGGGGCCGTTCAGCGGTAAGAAGACTACTGAATAGAATTATCTCATCCAACCACGGTTGGTCTGCCGGTTGCCCGCGGCTTCGCCGCCGATCGGCTTGATGACAACGACCGCTCGCTATCGGCTGAGAGTGACGACGACATGGATGTTCGCTCAGGCGTAGAAGCGAATGCTAATTGTCATAAGTCAAACACATCATAGACGCACTATACAGAATAGGATGCCTGACCTACCCTATCTGAATCAGGTCACTCCTATCGCGACCCTGCAGTAGATACGCGATATCTAACTCTTAACCGGGGAGCGAAGCCATGCGCCAGACAAAACATTCCATTCCCTTAATCCTGAAGGGTTTTATCCTGATATCCGGCTTATGGCCCCTATACGCGAATGCCTGGACCGACGTCATCACCGAGACGGCGTATGTCAATACCGTCTGTGAACTGACACCTGAGGCACAGTGTTCCTGGGCCATTCTGATCGATCTGGAAGCCCCGGGGGTGGATATGCATGAGTCCTCCCTTGCATCCGCCCGTCTCGACAGATCGAATTTCGAGCGGGCCAACTTCTCTCACTCGATATTTCAACTGGCCAATCTCAAGGACACCAATCTCATGCTGAGCAATTTGGAGCACGCACACATGCACGGCGTCAATCTGCAGAACGCCAACCTAATGTTTGCCAATCTGAGCGGCGCCAGTCTTTTCGATGCGGACTTGAGCGGAGCAGATCTGCGGGGAGCGAATCTGGTAGGAGCCATCCTGATAAAAGCCAAACTCGATGGTGCAACCTGGACTGACGGCCACATCTGCGCAGAGGGCTCTATTGGTGAATGCAAATAGCTCAATCGAAGCGACATAAATCACTTCGACTCAACCATTCAGGGTCGGGCCCTTTCGACTCTGAATGGTTGAGCCTGTCGGATCACCGCGGCGTGGCAACCATGAAAACTTCCTGCGCCGGCTTCAAGGTATGCGCAGCCCACCTGATCAAGCGAAATCCAGATTCGCCAAACCCCAGCCGTTGCGCCCAATTGGCCGCAAAGCGATCGTAGCCAAAACAGCGCACGCCGCTCGAAGTGATTTCGAATCCACAATCACCCACCAGATTACCCAATGTCTGTACATTCCATGCGTAGAGATGATGGTTGGGTTCCTGCGGATCATATTTCCGATAGCGCTTCTCTTTTTCATAGGGAACGAACAACAACAGTTTGCCATCATTCTTAAGTAAGCGACGTATCTCCGCCAATACATCGATCGGCGTGGGGACATGTTCAAGCACATGGTGACAAACCACCACATCCACCGCATGGTCCGACAGGGTGGAAGTATCGGAGACAAACTCGATACCCTGCCTATTCAGCATGGGCTCCAGATGCTGGGCCAGATCGAATCCCATACGTTTGCGGCAATTCAGCTTGGCCATATTCCAGCCAAAGCCGACACCATACTCCATCACCACATCAGACGACCTGACCTGCGGTGCGATCTTCTCATATCTGAGCTGGGCTACCCAGGGAAAGGCTTCGTCCGGAATGTCGCGTTTCTTGCCGTGATACTCGCGACCCCGGTCACCTTGATAACGTTGTTTGATTCGATCTTCGGTATTCATCTAACAGCCTGGCGACTCCCCCATCAATTAAAACAACTATACCACGGCTACTCTCCGATACTCAGGACAAGCAGGATTGCGGTAATCCGTCCCCCCGACAAGGTCGCTCGATCTTTGTAGGCTTGCAACTCGGTAAACCGACCCCATATGTTGTAGATCACTGAAATTTTCGTTGAAATCCGCTCACAACCTAATAGATACAACATAAAATTAAGAAGCTAACCACAAATAGACGCCAATCATCGCTATTAAAAAAAGCAAATCCGTTGCAACTGTGGGTATTTGGTAGATGTCCGCAGATTAAACACTAATATGATTTGTGATATTTAACGGTGACCAGCGCTTATTTAACGCCAATCTTCCATACTGTTGTAGATTGATTTCAAAGGGCAATAAATCAAAAAAGGTACCGGCATGCAGGAAGAAGAAAACAACCAAGCAGAGATTATCGAGGTTCTGAGCGGCAATACCCTGGCACGCTCCAACGAGGTCCTGCCAAACCTGATCCACCTGTTGCCCGTCTCGGCAAGACCCTTTTTTCCCGGCCAGGCAGTGCCTTTGCTGATGGATCAGGCCCATTGGGAGGAGACCATGGATGCCGTGACGGCATCACCTCACAATCTCCTTGGTGTGGTGCTGTCCGATGCCGAAACCGCCGAGAACGCCACCCCGGAGAGCTTCAAGAGCATCGGTACCGTATGCCGCGTACATCGGGTGCAACGGTCAGATAACCGGTTACAGGTGCTTGTGGAGTGTCTGCAGCGTTTTCGTATCGACGAAATCGTGCGCCCCGAGACGCCGTTCACAGCCCAAATCGAATATTTGCCGGAACCCGCCAGTGACAGCAAAGAGATCAAGCCTTACGCAGTCGCAATCATCAATACCATCAAGGAGCTGCTGCCCCTGAATCCGCTCTATGCGGAAGAGCTGCGCATGTTCCTCGACCGCTTTGGACCGGAAGATCCGTCCCACCTGACCGATTTCGCCGCCAGCCTCACCACGTCGGATAAGTTTCAGCTCCAGGCGGTACTGGAGAGTATCGAGCTTCTGCCCCGCATGGAGAAGGTACTTGAACTGCTCCACCGGGAACTCGAGGTGGTCAAGGCTCAGGCGTCGATCCGCAAGACTGTTGAAGAACGGATGGAGAAGCAGCAGCGGGAATTTCTGCTGCGCGAGCAACTGAAAGCGATCCAGCAGGAGCTGGGGATAGAGAAGGATGACCGCACGGCAGAGCTGGATAAATTCCGCGAACGCATAGAGAAACTGACCCTGACCAAACAGGCCCAGGCCCGGGTCGAAGAGGAGATGAACAAGCTCGCGGTGCTCGAACCCGGCTCACCGGAATATTCGGTAACCCGTAACTACCTGGACTGGATCACCCTACTGCCCTGGGGTGTACATTCAGAGGACAAGCTCGATCTGCAGTTCGCCCGCAAGTCCCTGGATAAGGATCACTACGGCCTCGAGGACGTTAAGGAGCGCATCCTGGAATTTCTCGCTCTCGGTATCATGAAGGGTGAGATAGCGGGTTCGATTATCCTGCTGGTGGGTCCACCCGGCGTCGGCAAAACCTCCATCGGTCACTCCATTGCGGAAGCCCTTGGGCGGAAGTTCTACCGTTTTTCGGTGGGCGGTATACGCGACGAGGCTGAGATCAAGGGCCATCGCCGCACCTATATCGGCGCCATGCCGGGCAAATTTTTGCAGGCGATGAAGGATGCTGGGACCGAAAACCCGGTAATCATGCTCGATGAAATCGACAAGATCGGCGCCTCCTATCATGGCGACCCGGCCTCCGCATTGCTTGAAGTGCTCGACCCTGAACAGAACAGCGACTTCCTCGACCACTATCTGGATTTGCGTTTCGACCTTTCGAAAGTGCTCTTCATCTGTACCGCCAATCAACTCGATACCATTCCAAGACCCCTGCTCGACCGTATGGAGACGATCTCACTCTCTGGTTACATCGCCAGTGAGAAGCTGCAGATCGCCAGAAAATACCTGTTGCCACGCCAGCTGAAACGCGCGGGACTGAAACGCAGCGACTTGAAACTCAACAGCAGCATCCTGCGTGCCATTATCGAAGGGTATGCGCGGGATGCCGGTGTGCGCCGGCTGGAGAAGCAGATCGGAAAGATCGTTCGCAAGGCGGTAGTGCGAATCCTCGAGGGTGGAAAGAAGCCGATCGAGGTGACGCTGGACAATCTAAAGGATTACCTGGGTGGCCCCGTTTTCAAGGATGAGCGCAATCTGAGCGGTGCAGGGGTGGTCACCGGCCTGGCCTGGACCGCCATGGGCGGCGCTACGCTCAATATCGAGGCCGTAGCCACCCATGAATTCAATCGCGGCTTCAAGCTCACCGGCCAGCTGGGTGATGTGATGCGCGAGTCAGCCGAGATCGCCTACGGTTACATCGTCAGCCATGCGGCAGAGTTCGGTGCGGAACAGGCGTTCTTCGAAAAGGCCTTCATCCATCTCCATGTGCCGGCGGGAGCCACTCCCAAGGATGGTCCCTCCGCCGGCATTACCATGGCCTCGGCACTGCTCTCCCTGGCGAGGAACAGACCGGTCCGCAATATCGCCATGACCGGCGAGCTGACATTGACCGGACAGGTCTTCCCGGTGGGCGGCATCCGTGAAAAGGTGATCGCCGCGCGGCGTGCCGGCATCCGGGAACTGATCCTGCCGGAAGACAACCGTAGCGACTATGAGGAGGTGCCCGAACATATTCGCAAAGGACTCAAAGTCCATTTCGCCTCGGTATTCGAGGATTTGGTACCCTTGCTGTTTCACGGCAAAAAGTGAACAGCCTCTTCTGTGCGGCAGCAGAGGTGGGGAACCGCCATTGATACACATCAAGGTAGTGCACCGGTCAGCGGATTAGGGTACGTCTGTAATCGATTCGAGGTAGACAAGACATGGGATTAATCCCCCTCGGTGAACGTCCCACGCCATCCACCCCTCCTTCGGGATGGGCGCCATTTGCGTTGGGTTTTCGCCCTTTCTTTGCCCTTGCCGGACTATCCGGACTGATTTTAATGGTCCTGTGGATCGGTTTCTGGCACGCAGGCAGAGCACCCTCTGCCTATTTCACGACCATCGACTGGCACAGCCACGAGATGCTGTTTGGATTTACCATTGCCATCATCGCCGGTTTTCTCCTCACTGCAGTGCGAAACTGGACGGGCATCGATACTCCGACCGGGAAACCCTTGGCATTACTGGCGTTGCTGTGGCTGCTGGCCCGATTGCTGCCGTTTGTCCCGTCTATTCCTTCATGGCTGGTCGCACTCACCGACCTGCTTTTTATCCCGGCATTGATCTTCGCCCTCTATACACCACTGACAAGGGCTGAGAATCGCATCAATCGACTCTTCCTCCCCTTGCTGGCGGCGATGGCTTTGGCCAACCTGCTCTATCATTTACAGGGCCTGGGAGTGACCTCCACGGGACAGCGGGGACTCACCCTGATGCTCAATCTGACCCTGCTGCTGCTGATTTTCGTCGGTGGAAGAGTGTTGCCCTTTTTCACCGAAAAGGCGGTCAACGGCGCAACACCCCGATTCAACAAGCAACGGGAGCAGTTTGTCTATGCTGTCTTCATCCTCTGGACCCTGGGAGAGATGCTGCTCCCCCAATCAGGATTGCTGTTTCCACTTGCGCTTGGCGTGGCGGCCTCCCAGGCCTGGCGTCTCGCCGACTGGTACCACCCCGGTATATGGCGGCGGCCGATCCTGTGGGTATTGTTCAGTGGACTGTTCTGGCTGACACTCGGCTATTTTCTAAAGGGCTTGGCCCTGCTGAATCTGTTCCCCGCCAATCTCGCCATCCATGCACTCACGGCAGGCGCCGTCGGTGTCTTCACCCTGGGCATGATGGCCAGAGTCGCTCTGGGACATACCGGCAGAGAGATCGAACCCAACAAATTCATCACCATTACATTCATCCTGATCAACCTTGCTGTGATCATAAGGGTATTCCTGCCGGTGACAGGCCTACTCGGGTACGAAACCTGTATCGGCCTATCCGGCTCCCTGTGGGCGCTCTGTTATCTGCTCTTTGTTCTGACCTACCTGCCTATTCTGGCACGCACGCGGATCGACGGACGTCCCGGCTAGATCTCAGCTTATCTGGCGAATCGCCACCAAAATAGCCTGACACTATCAATAATAATCACGCGATAGATTTACAGTTATTGATTAATTTAGTATTTACTAATATTCTTTCACTCCATAAGTGATGCAGTAACTACTTTACAACCTTTTCAAACACAAACTGAGGAACAACTCATGTCCAAAATCGTAAAAATCGCAGCCGCTGCTGCTCTGATCGCCGCTTCCGCTTCTGCTTCCGCATGGTGGGGCAATCCTTGGAACAACGGCTGGGGTAACGGCAATGATTTCATGGGTGACGGATTCGGTGATGGAGACTTCTCTTTCAACATGAGCGGTAGCGCTCGTGGCGCCGGCAACGGTTACGGCCGTGGCTACAACAACTACTACAACCGTCCTTACTACGGCTACGCTCCTTACGGTGCTCCTTATGGTGCTCCCGTTGCTCCTTACGGCGCTCCCGTTGCTCCTCAGGCTGCCGCCCCTGAAGCCAAGTAATCAGCTTTCAGCGTGAGCTTGCATTGGGTCCGCAAGCCGGACTCAAGCACAAAAGCGGACTTGAAGTCCGCTTTTGTGTTTATAAATAACGATTAGATTTTTAACAGGCCCTAGCATCGCCGGTCGCTTGAGTCACGATTACGGAGGTCCAGGCCCGGCATTCCGCTAGAGATCCCAATGCGGATCAGTACCCAGTTGGTCTGTTTTGCTGGTTTTATAACGATAGGGCTCGCCCTGTTTAACCGCTGCCAAGGCATCCTTGAGGGATAGATCAAGATAGTAACCGTACATCTCGATTGTGTTGACGCCGAGCATTCGTTTATGCACTTCCTTGCCCTGGTGATCCAGAAACAACAGGGTTGGGGTTACCCAGGTGTTGTAGTTCGAGGCAATGCTGCCCGGATTAACTGTGTTACCCTCAAAATCGATGACATTTTCCCCAACGTCAATCAGCAGCTCGGTGATTATGACCTTGTCGTCGTAGTCTCCGCTGACCACCATCGGGTTCAATATTTCCCGCTTGAGTTGGTGACAAAAGGGACAATGGTCCTGGGAAACCATCAGCAGTATCGGTATCTTTTCGTCGCGGGCCTTTTTCGCCACCTCGGTAAAATCACGAACCACTGACACCGTTTTGCTGCGCCAATCGGCCGACATATCATCAACGATCAGCAAGGCCAGTATCAGTACGGTCAGCAGCCGGGGCATAATCTGTCCAGAATCCGGGGCTGCTAGGGCCTGTTAACACTAATCCAATTGGCCCTGTTGTGCCTGAAAATGCGCCAATCAAGGCGCACCCCAAGGGCACTTCCTTCGGGGCGCAACCCGAAGGGCTGGGGCTGTTTTTCCTCCCAGCGGCGTTATCATTCGCTCATTTAGCATGGCTAAACCTCGCTCATTCTGCCTTGCTGGAAAAAAAACAGCTCCAGCAGAGTCGATTTGATTAGTGTTAACAGGCTCTAGAACGGAATATCATCATCAAAGTCATTATCCGGCACTGAGGTGGGTGCCGACTGCTGGGGCTTGGAAGCAGCCTGAGCCTGCGGAGCATCGAATGAGGCTGACCCGCCACGGCTGTCGAGCATCTGCATCTCGCTGGCCACGATTTCTGTCGTGTAGCGGTCCTGTCCGTCCTGCCCCTGCCATTTGCGGGTACGCAGACTCCCCTCCACGTAGACTTTCGATCCTTTCTTCAGATACTCGCCGGCAATCTCACCCAGGCGGTTGAAGAAGACCACCCGGTGCCACTCGGTGCGCTCCTGCTGTTCACCGGTATTCTTGTCCTTCCAGCTCTCGGAGGTCGCCAGGGTCACGTTGGTGACGGCGCCGCCGCTGGGCATATAGCGGGTTTCCGGGTCCTTGCCCAGGTTGCCAATCAGGATTACTTTATTGATTCCTCGAGCCATTGGTAGTTCTCCAGTAGTGTTGCCGCCCCTTCCGTTGGGGTCTTGATTCTGAATCAGAGGTGCAGTCTACCCTTGCACGGCATATCCATCTAGGACTTCTTGATCCACCCGCTTCAAATCAACCTTGAGATAGGCGACCCGATCCTCCGGTATGATGACCGCCTCGGCTACACCATCGAGATCTTTCAGCTCCCCCTCCAACAGAAAGGCCTGATCCTCGTCCAGCAATCCCACCGGTATCAGGTAGTTACTCAGGTAGTCGGGCTCAGACATGCCCCAGGCCACCAGCAGCCAGATTGCGGTCATGGCCGCACAGAGCAGGAAGCTGCCGTCGATCCCGTAGCGGGTATGAAACCAGCCACCCAGGGCGCCGCCCAAAAACGCGCCGATGAATTGTGAACTGGAATAGACTCCCATGGCGGTTCCCTTACGCTCGCCGGGGGCAATCTTCGCCACCAATGAAGGGAGTGTCGCTTCCAGCAGATTGAACGAGGTAAAGAAGATCAGCAGACCCAGGACCATCCCCGCAAGCGAATCGTGATAACCGAACATCAGCATCGACGCGCCGACCAGGGCCGCCACGCCGCCAATGAATACCGGGCGCATGCGACGACGGCTTTCCGCCAGAATTACGAAGGGAATCATGGCCGCCATCGACAACAGCATCACCGGCATATAGACCCAGGTATGGGCGTTCTCCGCCACCAAGGTCCGCAACGCCAGCGGATAGGCGAGAAACATGGCGGTGAGCGACATGTGCAAGGTCATGATACCGAAATCGAGACGCAGCAGCTCAGGCTCCCGCAGGACCTTGCCGAACTGTCCCGGCACCGCTTCGGCATCCCGGTGGAAATGGCTCTCTACCGGGGTGGGTACGACAAATAGAACCAGGCCGATGCCACCCAGCGCCAGCAACGCCGTCAGCCAGAAGATTCCCGGCACGCCGATCCAACTGTTGAGAACCGGCCCCATTACCATCGAAACCGCAAATGCAATCCCGATACTGATACCCAGAATCGCCATGATGCGCAGGCGGCGCTGCTCCCGGCTGAGGTCCGCCGCCAGCGCCATGATGACCGCCGCAATGGCACCGCTGCCCTGCAGGGCACGTCCCAGGATGATATCGTAGATCGTCTCCGCGCCGGCCGCCACCACACTGCCCACGGCAAATATCAGCAGTCCGGCGATCAATACCGGTTTACGCCCGATCCGGTCCGACAGCATGCCGAAGGGGATCTGCAACAGGGCCTGGGTCAAGCCGTAGATACCGATGGCGAGCCCGACCAGCAATGGCGTGACATCCGGCAACTCCTCTGCGTAGATGGCGAATACCGGCAGAATCATGAACAGACCCAGCATGCGCAGGAAAAAGAGTCCGGAGAGGGAGTAGGCCGCCTGTCGTTCTACCGCATTCAATCCAGTATCGTTGCCGCGCCCACTTCTCATCAAAACTTTGCTTTGCCTGTGAAATAAAAGAGGGCGTATAGTATCAGGTTCGCTCAATTCAATGCAGTACTACCTCAATAAGTTTATGGACACCATCAGTATTCGCGGCGCCCGCACCCACAACCTGCAAAACGTCGATCTCGAACTGCCGCGGGACAAGCTTATTGTCTTCACCGGACTCTCCGGTTCGGGTAAATCATCACTCGCCTTCGATACCATCTACGCCGAGGGCCAGCGCCGCTACGTGGAGTCGCTCTCCGCCTATGCGCGGCAGTTCCTGTCATTGATGGAGAAGCCCGACGTGGACCATATCGAGGGCCTCTCGCCGGCGATCTCCATCGAACAGAAGAGCACCTCCCACAATCCACGTTCCACCGTCGGCACCATCACGGAAATCTATGACTATCTGCGTCTGCTGTTCGCCCGGGTGGGGACACCCCGCTGCCCGGAGCACGACACCACCCTGGAGGCACAGAGCATCAGTCAGATGGTTGACCAGGTGCTGGCGCTGCCCGAGGGAGATCGCATGATGTTGCTGGCGCCGGTGGTGCAGGAGCGAAAAGGCGAGCACTACAAGCTGCTGCAAGAGCTGCATGCCCAGGGCTATATCCGGGCACGCATCGACGGTGAAGTGTTCGAACTCGATGATGCCCCCACCCTGGAGCTGCACAAGAAGCACACAATCGAGGTGGTGGTCGATCGATTCAAGATACGCGAGGATCTAGCCACCCGTCTGGCGGAATCCTTTGAGACCGCGCTCAACCTGGCCGATGGGCTGGTACGGGTGGCCTGGATGGACGGCAGCCAACCTGAGCTGCTCTTCTCTTCCCGTTTTGCCTGCCCCCATTGCGGCTATAGCTTGACCGAGCTGGAACCCAGGCTGTTCTCCTTCAACAACCCGGTCGGTGCCTGCCCCACCTGCGACGGCCTCGGAGTGGAACAGTTTTTTGATCCGGCAAAGGTGGTTGCCCACCCGGAACTCTCTCTGGCCGGCGGCGCGGTGCGTAGCTGGGACCGGCGCAACGCCTACTATTTTCAGATGATCACATCCCTTGGACGCCATTGCGGTTTCGACCCTGAGACCCCCTGGGAGACCCTGACGAAAAAGGTACAGAAGATCATTCTGCAGGGCAGCGGCCGCGAAGCGATTGAGTTCAGGTACTACAATGAACGGGGGCGTTCGGTGAAAAAGCGCCACCCCTTCGAAGGGATCATCCCCAACATGGAACGGCGCTACCGGGATACCGAGTCCAACGCGGTACGCGAGGAGCTCTCCCGCTATATCTCCAGCCAATCCTGTCCCGATTGCGCCGGCACCCGCCTGACCCAGGCGGCGCGGCATGTCTTCATCGACAGGCACAACCTCCCCCAGGTCACCTGCATGCCCATCGGCCTGGCCAAGCAGACTCTTTCGACCCTGAAACTGGCAGGGAAGCGGGGTAAGATAGCCCAGAAGATCCTCAAGGAGATCGATCAGCGGCTCCACTTTCTGGTCAATGTGGGGCTTGATTACCTGACCCTCGACCGCAGCGCAGAAACCCTCTCCGGGGGCGAAGCCCAGCGTATCCGCCTGGCCAGTCAGATCGGCGCCGGCCTGGTCGGCGTCATGTATGTGCTTGACGAACCCTCCATCGGCCTGCATCAGCGCGACAATCAACGTCTCCTCGACACCCTGACCTACCTGCGGGATCTTGGCAATACAGTGATCGTTGTGGAGCATGACGAAGAGGCGATCCGCAGCGCCGACCACGTGGTCGATATCGGCCCGGGAGCCGGCATCCATGGCGGTCGCATCATCGCTCAAGGCACCTCTGACGAGATAGCGAAAAGTAAAACCTCACTGACAGGGGAGTACCTGAGCGGCAAACGAATCATCGACACCCCGGCTTGTACCAATGCGATCGATCCAGCGCGCAATCTGGAGCTTCTCGGCGCCAACGGCAATAATCTCAAGTCGGTGGATCTGGCGATTCCGGTGGGCAGTTTCTGCTGCATCACAGGCGTGTCGGGCTCCGGCAAATCAACCCTGATCAACGACACCCTCTACCCGATCTGCGCCGCCGCCCTGAACAAGGCCAACACCTCCCCCGCACCCTACAGTGAAATTCGTGGGCTCGATCATTTCGACAAGGTGGTGGACATCGACCAGAGCCCAATCGGCCGTACCCCCCGCTCCAATCCCGCCACCTACACCGGGCTTTTCACCCCGATCAGGGAGCTCTTCGCCGGTACCCACGAAGCCCGCTCCAGGGGCTATACACCGGGGCGTTTCAGTTTCAATGTCAAGGGCGGGCGATGCGAGGCCTGCAGCGGCGATGGGGTGATCAAGGTGGAGATGCACTTCCTGCCCGACATCTATGTGCAGTGCGATGTCTGCAAGGGCAAACGCTACAATCGCGAAACCCTGGAGATCCGTTACAAGGGTAAAAGCATAGACCAGGTGCTGGGGATGACGGTTGAGGAGGCTCTGGCCTTCTTCGATGCGGTGCCGGCAATCAAACGCAAACTGCAGACCCTGATGGATGTGGGACTCTCCTACATCTCCCTGGGACAGAACGCCACCACCCTCTCCGGGGGCGAGGCGCAACGAGTCAAACTATCCCGAGAGCTCTCCAAGCGGGACACTGGGAAGACCCTCTACATCCTCGACGAACCGACCACCGGACTCCACTTCCACGACGTCAACCATCTGCTGGAGGTGCTGCACCGGCTGCGTAACCACGGCAATACCGTTGTGGTGATAGAACATAACCTGGATGTTGTGAAGACCGCTGACTGGATCATCGACCTGGGACCCGAAGGGGGTGACCGGGGTGGTGAAATCGTGGCCCAGGGAACACCCCTGCAACTGGCAGAGAACGCTGACTCGCACACGGGATGTTATCTGAAAAAACTCAACAAATAGACGGTTGAGAAGCGTCAGTCTCAGTGCCACCCCTGCAGTGCGCGGCGAATAGAGTCGCTGAATCGCTGGATACGGACAGTATTCAAGTTCTCACTCTTGTAGAGGCAAAGATAGGTGAGTTTGCCCCTCTTGGCGCAGGTTCCGAGTAAAGCATGTTTGATTACCCGCTTCACCGGTTGCCGCAACAACAGCCGGTCCACCCACCGGGGCGAACCCAAAGTCGTAATCACAAGTACCCGCCTCAAGCGGTCCAATCGCGGTTTGATCGGACCGAAATCACTGGCATGATCATAAGCGAAGCCAGGCGCCCAGACCCGGTCAAACCAACCCTTCAGTATGGCGGGAAAACCAAACCACCAGGTTGGAAACAACAGTACCAGCCCTTCCGCATCGCACAAACGCTCCAGCTGTTCTGCAATACCCGAAACGTGATAGCTGCCGCTATAGTAGCTGGCTCGTTCGTCCACTGTCAGCGCCGGGTTGAAACCCTGTCCATAGAGGTCTTCCGTCGAAATCTCATGCCCCATATCCTTCAACTGAGCGATCACCTGGCGGGCAAACTGCTGGCAGAGACTCTCAGCCAATGGATGAGCCGTAACAACAAGGCACTTCATGCGCTATTCCCGGTCCTACTATCTACTGTGCGGATTTGATTATACGTGTCCCGATAGTGATTCCTATATTTTTTGCCGGTTGAGACACTCTTTGCTATTGAGGGTTGATACGGGTTAGATAGGCAATCGGTTACCGAATAAGCACGCTATCGCCTCCGACCGATAAACAACAGGATCAAGAATAGACATCAATACTCCATGGGTCCTGACCATGGAACAGGATACTCAGCATTTGACCACAATACCGACTGTAAGGTTGAAACATGACAAAACAGTACGATTTGATCGCCATCGGCGCGGGCAGCGGCGGACTCTCGGTGGCGGAACGCGCCGCCAAGTATGGCGCCGAGTGCGCGGTAGTCGAAGCTAAGCGGATCGGCGGAACCTGCGTCAACCTGGGATGCGTGCCGAAGAAGGTGATGTGGTATGGCGCCGGGATCGCCCATACCCTGCATGACGCCGCGGATTACGGTTTCGACATCGACGTCAAAGGCTTCTCCTGGGAGACCCTGAAGCGGCAACGCGACGACTATGTGGAAGGGATCAACAGCTGGTACCACACCTACCTGAAAGACTCCGATATCGATGAAATCACCGGTTATGCCCGTTTCATCGACGCCCATACACTGGATGTGGAAGGTGAGCGGCTCAGCGCAGATCATATTGTCATCGCATCCGGCTCCTACCCGTTGGTCCCGTCTGTGCCGGGCGCCGGATACGGCATCACATCGGATGGCTTTTTTGCTTTGGAGGCGTTGCCGCAACGGGTTGCGGTTGTCGGCAGCGGTTATATCGCTGTTGAAATCGCCGGTCTGCTCAACGCAATGGGCGCGGATGTCACAATGTTTTTACGTGGCGAACAGCTGCTGCGGCCATTCGACGCCATGCTGCGTGAGTGCTTGATGGAGGAGATGATCAGTACCGGTATCAATATCGTCACTTCATCCCGGATTGGTGAAGTTAGAAAAGTGGCGAATGGGAAGCTGGACCTGATCTGCGCCGATACCGGGCAAAGCATAGGCCGTTTCGACCAGCTTTTATGGGCGATCGGCCGGGCTCCCGCGAGCAGCGGCCTGGATCTGGCCAATGCCTTCGTCACCACCGACAAACAGGGCTACATCCCCACCGACCCCTTCCAAAACACCAATGTTCCCAATATCTATGCGGTCGGGGATGTCACCGGCCGGGCTCAGCTTACCCCGGTGGCCATCGCCGCCGCCAGACGACTGGCCGACCGGCTTTTCGGCGGCATGTCTGAGCGCAGGCTCGACTATGACGTGATCCCTACCGTGGTATTCTCCCATCCGCCCATTGCAACAGTGGGCCTGACCGAGTCGGAAGCAAGGGAGATTCATGGCGATGCGGTCAAGATCTATCAATCCCGGTTCACCCCGATGTATCACGCCTTTACCCGACACCAGAGTAAAATGGCCATGAAGCTGGTTACCGTCGGTGCGCGAGAGAAGGTTATCGGTTGCCACGTCATCGGTGGCGGCGCTGACGAGATGCTGCAGGGCTTCGCGGTGGCGATCAGGATGGGCGCCACCAAGCGGGATCTCGATGACACCGTCGCTATCCATCCGACTGCTGCGGAAGAGTTGGTGACCATGCGTTGAAAGAGATGAGCTGAAAAACGGACACACATCATGGACGTAGCTGAAACATCTCTTCACCCCGGATTCGAATCCCGTGGACTCGCCTATGCCATAGCCTTTTCCATTGGCCTTCATCTGCTATTGCTTTGGCTAACGAATAACTGGTTACAAATCGAGTGGAACAGACATTCCCCGTCTACTGTGAGACAGCCTCTGCGAGTCTCCATAACTCCGCCACGAAGCATCCAGGAGAGTACCCATCGACAAACCGGGTCGATTGAACCGGCAGCGGACCCTGCCCCGGAAGAAAAACCGGCATCGAAAAACGATCCGCTTGCTGAAATTCAGGCCGAACCGGTGCCCAATCCGGCCTCGACTTCAATACCACCCATATCAGGTTCGATCAAGGGACGCACTGTCACAACCGCTCAAATCAGGCGAAGCGCAGCAGCTGCCGCCCGTGATACGGCCAAGGACAATACGGGAGAACAGACAAACAGAGCAGACGCAGTATCGGCAACCCTCGAGCGGGTTATGAACAAGCCTCGTGAAACACCGGGTGTCTATACACAAGCGGACGGTACCACCCGGGTAGTCACTGAACAGGGCTTTACCTACTGCATAAAGGCCCTCGATGACTGGCGTATTCTAGATCCTGGTGAAGACATGCGGGTATCGATGTATTGCAAGTGAGAACGAAAGATACACGCAGAGTGCGGCATATCGCACGGCGGCGATACTTGGTCTTGTTATTTGTTGCCAAGTTTAAGTCAACTACTGGCGCCTGGCGGTTGTCTTTCGGAGTAGCGGCATGGATGCCGCGTAAGCCCCATCAGCAGAGGGAAGTGCTGTTGGGGCGTCGGAGAAAGATAACCGTCAGGCGCCTGCTCGCTGTTAGAGTGTAAGATCAACTCACTCACGCCTTTTAGCCAATACCAGGGCGTCATACAGCATGATGATCACCCCCACTGTGATTGCAGAGTCGGCGACATTGAAGGCGGGGAAGTAGTGGTGCTGATAGTGAAAATGGAGAAAATCTATCACCTGACCGAACAGAATCCGGTCGATGACATTGCCGATGGCGCCGCCGATGATCAGGGAGAGGGCCACGGCGACCCACTGCTCGTCGCGTTTCAGGCGCCATAGCCAACCGATCAACACGATAGTCACGCCAATTGCCAATACGATAAAGAACCAGCGTTGCCAGCCGCCCTGATCGCTGAGAAAACTGAATGCCGCCCCCTTGTTGTAGAGCAGGGTGAGATCGAAGAAAGGCAACACTCTGACCGACTCATAGAGGGTCAAGGCCGACTCGGCAGCCTGTTTGCTCGCCTGATCCAGCACTATCACCAGCAGCGACAGCCATAGCCAGCGTATCATCCTGTCACTCCTCATAGGCGCATTCAGGCAAAGCGACGAGTCTCGCCAATCCCGACTACATTCTCGACACAGCGCTCGCAGAGCTGCGGGTGTTCGGTATTGGACCCGACATCCTCGCGATGGTGCCAGCAGCGGATACATTTATCATGGCTTGATGCCATGACCCTTACCGCCAGTTCCAGCTCCTCATCCATCGTTGCATTCGCCGGTTTCTCCTCCATGGGATATACCCGCGCCTCTGAAGTGATCAGGACAAACCGCAGCTCATCCTCCAGCTTATCCAGAATTGTCTTCAGCTCATCACTGCAATAGATGTCGACCTCGGCATCCAGTGAGGAGTTACCTGCGGCGCGGAACGCCTCCATCGCTTTGCCGACGCTCTCTCTTGCCGCGACAACCCGCCGCCAAAATTCACGATCGAGACGATCATCGGCATCGAGCGGAAAGAGATCTTCATACCACTGCTCCAGAAACACGCTCTCACTGCGCTTTCCCGGCATGGACTGCCAGATCTCGTCTGCGGTAAAACTCAGGATAGGCGCCAGCCAGCGTACCATCGCCTCGATGATATGGTACATGGCCGTCTGACAGGAGCGGCGCGGCAGGCTGTCCGCCTGGGTGGTGTACTGCCGGTCCTTGATGATATCAAGATAGAATCCGCCCAGCTCATTGACGCAGAAGTTGTGGATCTTCTGGTAGATGAGGTGAAACTGATAGTTGGCGTAAGCGGCCACAATCTCCTGCTGCAGTTGCAGCGTACGATCCACCACCCAGCGGTCGAGTTCGATCATCTGCTCCGCTGCAACCTTGTTCTGAGCAGGATCGAAACCGTTGAGGTTGGATAACAGAAACCGCGCCGTGTTGCGGATACGCCGGTAGGCATCCGCGGTGCGTTTGAGGATCTCATCCGAGACACTCATTTCGTTGCGGTAGTCGGTTGCCGCCACCCAAAGACGAATGATGTCGGCACCCAGCGTCTTGAGCACCTTTTGCGGCGCCACCACATTGCCCAGGGACTTGGACATCTTGCGCCCCTCGGCATCCACGGTAAAACCATGGGTCAGCACTTCTTTATAGGGTGCGCAATCATTCATGGCCACCGAACTCATGAGCGAGGATTGAAACCAACCACGGTGCTGGTCGGAACCTTCAAGATAGAGATCGGCGGGAAAGTGCAGTCCCTCCCGTGCATCCAGTACACAGTGATGCGATACACCGGAATCGAACCAGACGTCGAGGGTATCGGTGACCTTTTCATAGGCCTCTGCCCGATCACCCAACAGGGTCTCGGGGGAGAGTTCGAACCACGCCTCGAATCCCTCTTCATCAACCAATTTCGCGACCTGTTCGATCAACTCCGGGGTCTGCGGATGGAGTTCGCCATCCTGTTTGTTGATGAACAGCGTGATGGGAACCCCCCAGGTCCGCTGCCGGGAGATACACCAGTCGGGACGATTCTCCACCATGCCCTTTATCCGTGCATGCCCCCAGTCCGGCATCCATGTCACTTTGTCAATTTCGCGCAGGGCGGCCTGGCGCAGGCCATTCTGATCCATACCGATGAACCATTGCGGTGTGGCGCGGAAGATAATCGGCGTCTTGTGCCGCCAGCAGTGGGGATAGCTGTGGCGCAGCCGCTCCTCGTGCATCAGGGCGCCGCGCTGTTTCAGGACATCGATCACCTTCTCGTTGGCCGCCAGGACATGTTCACCGGCAAACAACTGCGTACCCTCCACGAAGCAGCCATTGCCCCCCACCGGGTTGTCCACCGGTAGATCGTAGCGAACGCCCACCATATAGTCTTCCAGGCCGTGGCCGGGTGCGGTATGTACCGCACCCGTACCGGCCTCAAGGGTGACATGCTCACCCAGTATCACCGGTACCTGCCGATCGTAGAAGGGGTGCTGCAGCTTCAAACCCTCGAATGCTTCACCCTTGGCATAACCCACCACCCGATAGTGCTCCACGCCATACCTATCCATGACATCCTTGAGCATCGCCTCGGCAATCACCATCCGTTCCTTACCGTGCCTGCCCTGGAATTCCACCAAGGCGTATTCGAGGGACGGATTCAACGCCACTGCCTGGTTGGCTGGCAGGGTCCAGGGTGTGGTGGTCCAGATCACCATCGAGACCGGCCCCTCGCCGCACCCCTCGGGATTGTGGTGACAACGGGAGACCAGGTCAGTTTCATCGATGACGTAGAAGCGCACATCGATAGCGAAAGAGTCCTTATCCTGATACTCCACCTCGGCCTCGGCCAGCGCGGAACCACAATCGGTGCACCAGTGAACCGGCTTATAGCCCTTCTGTACATGGTTGTTGGCGACGATCCTGCCGAGGGAACGGATGATGTCGGCCTCGAATTTATGATCCATGGTCAGATAGGGATTGTCCCAGTCACCCAACACCCCGAGACGTTTGAAATCCTCCCGCTGCCCCTCTACCTGCTTGGCGGCATACTCACGACACGCCTTACGGAATTGCCCTGTGGTCACCTTCTTGCCAGGTTTGCCGATCTTCTTCTCCACCTGCAATTCAATCGGCAATCCATGACAGTCCCAACCCGGTACATAGGGAGCATCGTAACCGTCCAGGGTACGGCTTTTTACAATCACATCCTTGAGAATCTTGTTGACTGCGTGGCCGATATGGATCTCTCCGTTGGCATAGGGCGGTCCATCGTGAAGGATAAAACCGGGTCGGCCGGCGCTGACTTCGCGAATCCGATTATAGAGTTCTTTCTGCTGCCACTTTTTCAGCATTTCCGGCTCACGTTGAGCCAGATTGCCTCGCATCGGGAAATCGGTTTTTGGGAGATTGAGGGTTTGCTTGTAATCGCTCACTGCCGGCTGCCTGTTGTGGGTGCGAAAAAATAGCGTATTGAAACTCAAAATCGCGCTTGGCGCAAAATTTCCCGGTTCAACTACAACTGTTTCTGTCCGGTAAGCACTTCAACCTTTGCAGGCTCCAGGTGTTGTCTTTCATAATAGCGGCAGGTAAACCGCGTAAGGCCAGTCAACACAGGAATGTGCTGTCGGGACGTTGAAGAAAGAGAAGCATCTGGCACCGGCTGTCGAAGTGACACACGCTGAAGATATGCTTGGGTGTTAGTTTACAGTAGAAACGGATGAAATCGTCACTGAAAACAGCCGATTCATGCCAAAACAACCAAATGCCCATCACAGTTGCAGGCGTCCACCGTGTTAACCACCGGTACCGTTCAGGGATTGTCGGCCACAGCCAATATCTCTCTAGCCCGTTCTGCATCCCGCCATATCTGCTGCCGTAGCAACTCGAAGGATTCAAATCGTTGTTCATCCCTCAGTTTTTGCACAAACTCCACGCTGACGTGTTCGCCATAGACATCCTGAGTGAAATCGAACAGATGTACTTCCAACAGATAGCGGTTATCCCCTTCCACCATGGGTCGATTGCCGATATTGGCCACACCAGGCAGACCCTTGTCGCCCAGCCCCTCGACTTTAACCGCATAGACTCCATGCAACGGACTCACCAGGCGATGCATGTTGATATTCATTGTGGGAAAACCGATTGTGCGCCCCCGCTTATTTCCATGCGCCACCCGCCCGCATAGACGGTAGGATCTACCCAGGCACTGGGCGGCACCTTTCAGGTCGCCGAGGGTGAGAAGTTCTCTGATCCGGGTACTGCTGACACGATCCGCATCCACTTTATAGGTGTTCATATTCTCAACTTCGAATCCATGCTCCTTCCCCATGTTCCGTAATAGATCGAAATCCCCCTCACGGCCCCGACCAAAACGAAAATCGTCACCGACCGAGAGAAAACGCGTCCCCAATCCCTCCACCAGCAACTCCCTGACAAAGGCCTCAGCCGGCATGGCCGCCAACCGCTTGTTGAACTCCAGCACCACCACACGCTGCACGCCGGTCTCCTGAATCGCCTGCAGCTTTTCGCGCATGCGTGTAAGCCTGGCCGGCGCGGAGGCTGCCTGAAAAAACTCACGGGGCTGGGGCTCGAATGTGACGACCGTGGTGGGCAGATCCAGTTCCGCTCCCATTTCCATAAGGTGGCGGAAGACCGATTGATGGCCCAGGTGAACACCATCGAAATTACCGATAGTGGCCACACAGCCATGATGATCAGGTTTTAGATTGTGAAGTCCACGAACTATTTGCATTGATTAACCGCCCAAACTCGAGCGGTCAATTATAGGGCCTGTAGAGAAATTGGGCATCCCCGATCGGAAAAATGCTCATGCCGCATATCGCGGGTGTAATTACAGCTGCTAAAAAACGCCTGCCAGGACAACTAATTGCCCTGACAGACTAAACGCACCCATACATCTGCTCTCAGGTGTCTGATCGACACGCTTCTCGGCATAGCGATCATGATTGAACACCATGTCTCCACCTGGTGCGCCCTGATGACAAGCGATACAGCCCTTTACCGGTCGATTCTGCTGCGCTCATACCTGTCCGGATATCGTGGCAGGATCAAAGTCAGGGTGCTGCCGTCGAAAAGGATGTCCCCATTATCCGACACTGCGAGCTGGGGGCGGGAGTGATCACTATTGTGTATCGCACCCAGAACAGGCGATCCCAACAAGCCCAGCGTGATCAGCAATGACAGTAGACGCACAACTTGCGGGGACATACTCCCCTCCAACTCGACCGGTAGAGATACCCACTGCACCTCGATACTGATCTATACGCGTGAGAGAGGTCTATAGATTCAATTTCTCATCCCGATTTAAACGGTTCCCCGAGTAACTCGTTTGGTTGAAAATTGACAGGTAAGTGGAATAAGCGATATCAAACTCTATCGTTTTACACTGCGGAATTGGCCGGGACGGGCACCAAGGAGGAACAGTGTCAGAAAGTAGACCATGACGGCTGAAGCAATCAGTCCGGCCAGCCACCATACTCTTGAAGTACCGGAACCCGCCAGCCATTCGCTGATATCCCCCGCTCCCCACCAGATAAAGATCCCCATGGCCAACGAGGCCAACATGGTTCGCAATAGCAATGCCGCCCAACCCGCCGTTGGGGAATAGATCCGTCCTTTTATCAGCGCCCGAAAGAGTAGATAGGCGTTCAATCCGGAAGAGATTGTGGTCGCCAATGCCAATCCGGCATGGGCCAGGGGGAATACCAGTAAGATATTCAACACCATATTCACGCTCATGGCGATTACACCGATCCGCACCGGTGTCCTGGTATCCTGGCGGCCATAAAATCCGGGGGCGAGGACCTTGATCAACATGATCGCCATCAATCCCGGGGCATAGGCCATCAGACTCTTTGTCGCCATCTCTACATCGTGATGATCGAAGGCATCGGAAAAGAAGAGTGTGGCCAACATCGGTCCCGCCAGTAGAAACAGACCTACCGCGGCCGGGAGTCCGAACAGGATATTCAGTCGCAAAGCCCAATCAAGGGTGTGGGAGAAGGCCTGTGGCGAGTTTTCGGCATGCCGTCGTGAAAGCGTGGGCAGAATAACCGTACCCAGGGCCACTCCCAGCACCCCCACAGGAAACTCCATCAAACGATCCGAATAGTAGAGCCAAGAGATACTGCCGCTGACGAGAAAGGATGCAATCAGGGTGTCGAGCAACAGGTTTATCTGACTGACAGAGACACCGAACAGTGCAGGTATCATCAGACGCATGACACGCACCACACCCGGGTCCTTGAATGCCACTCTGGGTCTCGGAAACAGCTTAACCCGCCAGAGGAACGGCAACTGAAACATAAACTGTACGATACCCGCTATCAGCACCCCCCAGGCCAGCGCCACAATCGGCCTCTCCAGCATAGGGGAAAGCCAGATAGCACACCCTATCAGGGAGAGGTTCAACAACACCGGCGTAAAGGCCGGCACCCAGAAGCGGTTATAGGTATTGAGAATACTGCCGGCGAAGGCGGTCATGGTTATAAAGAAGAGATAGGGGAAGGTCAGGGTGAGCATTTCCACAGTCAGCTCATATTTACCCTCGCTCTCATTCCAGAATCCCGGCGCGAATATCATTACCAGGATAGGTGCCGCGACCACCCCGACCAGGGATACCAGCAGAACAACCAGCCCCAGTGAGCCCGCCATATGATCGGTGAACGTCTGAAGCTCCAGCCGGTTCCGCTTGGTCCGGTATTCGGTCAGTATGGGCACGAACGCCACTGAAAAAGAACCTTCCGCAAACAACCTGCGCAGGAAATTGGGGATTTTGAAGGCGACAAAGAAAGCATCGGTTGCAGCACTGGCGCCGAACCAATGGGCGAACACCAGGTCCCGTACAAACCCGAGTATACGTGACAGCATCGTATGGCTGCCCACTGCGGTAAAGGCGCGAAAAAACGAGGCCAGGATAGGGTCCTTCTAAATTGTGTGAAAGAAACGATTCGCCTATCTGCGGAGCAAATCGGTTCCAACCCCCCGACGAACACCAGCGCACCTCACCGAGAGGGCAATCCAGATGCCTGAATGCACCCGCAGAGGCGACCATACCAGCAGAACAGAAAAGGATCAAAGATGTTGACACGGTGGAGAATATTAGGGAGAATTCGCCCCCTTTAAAAAGCTAGTTTCATCCCAGGAGAGAACCTTGGCCAACTCAGCCCAAGCACGAAAACGCGCCCGCCAGGCCGACAAAAGGCGTAGCCGGAACCAGGCTCAGCGCAGCGAAATGCGTACCCATATCAAGCGGGTACTCAAACAGATCGCAGCGGGATCCAAAGAGGGCGCCGAAGAGGCCTACAAACAGGCTGTACCAGCGATCGACAGCGCTGTCAGCAAAGGTCTGGTCCACAAAAACAAGGCAGCACGCCACAAAAGCCGCCTGAATGTCCAGATCAAGGCCATGTGAACAATCACTGATTCAGAAAAAAACCGGCCACTGGCCGGTTTTTTTTACCTGGTATATCGGCTCCCGCCGGATGCGGATCGATTGCTACTCTACCCCTCTATGCCGATCCAGCAACAACAAGCCAATTACACCGCAACTCAACAACCAGAACGCGCCAGGCAGAGGTACGGGCGCCACGAAGTCATCGCCAGTGAAGTCCTGGGTCCAGTAGGCGTGTAGCGGAAAGGGTATCTCACCGTGATCCCCCAAGATAGGGGTTGTATCACCCGGCTCCCAGAAATAGCCGACCCCGATCTCGTCAAACAGGACGCTGAGTATGTTCTCCCGATGGCCGTGGCTGCCCATCCAGCCACCGTCTCTCTGATTATTGGTGGTTTGCCTCACAAAGTTATGCCAGGCATTCCACCCATCACCTGAGACTCCCATGCCCACATCGTCCCAACTGACCCAACTCTCCTGTGAGTTGGCAAAAAAGAATGCGTTCAGTTCATCCAGCTCGGCTGTGCCGTACATGACACTCCGCGCGGCATCCAACGGTTGCATCTCATCGGCGGGCGGGGAGGTGCGTCCATGTCCCCCAGCGATATTCTCACCACCGTATGTCCAGCCGGTATGGCCGGCCTCCCTGATACGATCGACAAAGGTGGTACCGTTGCTGCCTGCCATTGTTGTATGGCTAAAGAAATTATTGTCGGCCATTGACTGTGAGTGGCCCAGTGCCGAAGCATGGAGTTGCTCATTCTGAATCAGGTGAGGCAGATTATTGATCGATCGCTGCTGGTTGACCAGGTCAAATACTGCCACCTCCCGAGGTGACCAAACCGCAGCAAAGGAGCCGGTCGGCGTGACGAGCCCTGTAATTAAGGACAAGCCTAAACAGAGTATACGCCAACTTGATTTACGACTATCACACAATCCATAAATACAGTGTTCCATCTATCCCGCTCCTTGAGATCGTGTATATGGGATCCCTACTTATTGATAAACCATCATCATGCTGATTTCAGCACTCATATTGTGAGCACTCTCATGGCGCCGGTAAAACTCAATTCCGTGATCACGCACACACTTCAATTCTTTGTAACCAAAGCCTTGAACCGGCTCTTGAGATAGTGGTGATTCAGGTAAGTCTCTTTATTTCGAATGGATATACAGAAGAGATTGGTATCACCGCATTGGCGGTGTCGATTCAAACGTTGTTCAGCGTTCAATTCCATTGAAACGATTCATGTTCGTCTCACAGCAAGACGAGATTATCCCGATGGATGAGCTCATCTTCATCCACATAGCCGAGCAGTTCCTCAATCCGATGACTGGGCTTACCCATGATCCGCAAGGTCTCCTGGGCATTGTAATTAACCAGGCCACGGGCTATCTCGCTACCGGTCCGATCGAGACAGACCACCACTTCACCGCGGGAAAAATCTCCATTCACGCTACACACGCCGACGGCCAACAGACTACTTCCTTGCTCACGCAGTACACGTACCGCGCCATCATCCAGGACAAGACTACCGCGCGGCTGTAGCTGACCCGCCAACCACCGTTTTCTTGCCGCCTGTGGCTCCTGCACCGGTACCAGCAGGGTACCCACCGTTTCGCCCCGACTGATCGCCTCCACAACCCTGTTGCGCAATCCAGAAGCGATCACTGTCCCGGTGCCTGAACGGGCCGCCAGTCTGGCGGCCCGCACTTTGGTAACCATACCGCCAAGCCCGAGTCCACCGACACTCCCTCCTGCCACAGCATCGAGTTGAGGATTATCGACCCGGGTTTCATGAATCAGACTGGCTGAAGGATTAAAGCGAGGATCCGCATCAAACAGACCCTCCTGATCGGTCAGTAAAACCAATAGATCGGCCTCGATCAGGTTCGCCACCAGGGCGGCCAGGGTGTCATTATCCCCAAAACGGAGTTCATCGGTGGTCACGGTGTCGTTTTCATTCACCACCGGTACTACGCCCAACTCGAGCAGGGTGCGCAGTGTCGAGCGGGCATTCAGGTAACGGGAACGATCATCGAGATCGTTACGGGTCAGGAGGATTTGTGCCGTATGTAGTCCATACTTTTGAAAACAGGCCTCCCAGGCATGCACCAGACCCATCTGGCCGATCGCCGCAGCCGCCTGCAGCTCATTCAAATTATGTGGACGGTTACTCCAGCCCATACGACTCATACCTTCCGCAACGGCACCCGATGAGACCAGTAGAATCTCATGCCCGGCATGCCGCAGGGCCGCCATCTGCTCGACCCAGCCGGAGAGCACGCCGTGGGAGAGCCCTTTACCGTCAGCGGTAAGCAGCGCACTGCCGATCTTTATCACCCAGCGCTTGGAAGTCGCGATCTTTTCCCGGGAAATCATCTATCTGTCACCGTTATATTTTTGGGATCCGCTCTCAACCCTCTATCGACTTCGCAGAGGATCCCAGGGACCATCCTCTCTCTCATCATCAATCAGCCTTTCATCCTGCCAAATAGTTTCCAGCCGTTGCATGAGAGCACCGATGAGATTTTTTACCCCCTCTCCAGTGACGGCGGAGATCCCATATACAGGTCCCTCCCACTGAACGGCCTCAAGCAGCTCTCTACGCCGTTCCCGGAACGTTTCATCAGGCAGTAGATCCTTTTTATTCAGTACCAACCATCGTTCCTTGTCCATAAGCTCCGCTGAATAGCGTGACAACTCCTGTTCGATCTGCTTCACTTCGGCGGCACAATCCGCACTGCTGTCCAAGGGAGCGATATCCACCAGATGCAGTAGCAGACGTGTGCGTGACAGATGCTTGAGAAACTGCAATCCCAGGCCGGCGCCCTCTGCCGCTCCTTCGATTACACCGGGTATATCCGCCACTACAAAACTGCGTTCGCTGCCCAGACTCACCACACCCAGATTGGGGTAGAGGGTGGTAAAGGGGTAATCCGCCACCTTAGGCCGGGCACTGGAGATACGGCTGATCAGACTCGATTTTCCGGCATTCGGCATCCCCAGCAGGCCCACATCCGCCAACAGGATCAGTTCAAGATGGAGCTCCCGCCGATCCCCCGGCGTACCTTGTGTGAACTGCCTCGGGGTACGGTTGGTGCTGCTCTTGAAATGTACATTGCCGATCCCCCGTTCACCCCCTTTCGCCACCAGAAGCTGCTGCCGATGAATCATCAACTCACCCAGCAGTTCGCCGGTCTCCTCATCCAGCACCCGTGTTCCCACTGGAACCCGTATAAACAGATCCTGCCCTTTACGCCCGCTACGCTCACGCCCCATGCCATTCTGTCCGCGTTCCGCCTTGTGGGTTCGTTGGGTACGAAAATCGACCAGGGTGTTCAGGCCGCTGTCGGCGACCAGGTAGACGCTGCCGCCGTTGCCGCCGTCACCCCCGTCCGGCCCACCCTTGGGGATATATTTCTCACGGCGAAAACTGGCGCAACCATCGCCTCCGTCTCCGGCTAGGACTTTAATTTTGGCTTCATCGACGAATTTCATGATTCAGCTTACCTTCACGCAAACCCTATTCGGGAACAGCTGAAAACCACATGCCAGGCAGTCCCTACCGAAGTAGACGGGTCCAAAAACTAAAAAGCCCCGTCGATCGACGAGGCTTTATACGGCTCGACTACGAACCGGCCTACTCGGCGACAACGCTCACATATCTGCGATTGCGTGGCCCCTTCATCTCGAACTGAACCTTTCCATCCGCTTTCGCAAATAGAGTGTGGTCCTTTCCTATACCGACGTTGACACCGTTATGGAACTGGGTGCCGCGCTGGCGAACGATGATGTTACCCGCCTTGACTGACTCACCGCCGTAGATCTTTACACCCAGGCGTTTGGATTCTGAATCGCGACCGTTTCGTGTACTGCCGCCTGCTTTTTTATGTGCCATCTGACTCTCTCCTCAGCCGCTGATGCCGGTCACTTGAAGTTCGGTGTACCACTGCCGGTGCCCCTGGCGCTTCATGTGGTGTTTACGACGGCGGAACTTGATGATCTTGACTTTCTTGCCCCGGCCGTGGGATTTAACCGTTGCCGTAACTTTCCCGCCATCCACATAAGGCGTTCCGACCTTGACGTCATCACCGTTGGTGATCATCAGTACTTTGTCCAGCTCGACGGAGGCACCCTCATCAGCGGTCAGCATTTCGACCTTGATGGTGTCGCCCTCAGAAACACGATACTGCTTTCCGCCGGTTTGAATTACCGCATACATTGCTTGAATCCCCGAAAAATAGCGTTATGCCCCGCCAGACATCCGGGCGAGGTAAAGAGCGGGAATTCTACCTACAAGGCCCATGCCGGTCAACCACCTTGAACAGAGCCCCCTCCCGGGCGCAATCCTATCACCTGACCCCATAGTCAAAGCATCCCTTCATAAGGGAACCTGTTCGCTAGAGTGAGATTTCGATTGGCTGGCCAAGCGATCAGCCAATCACTTTCATGGACCACTAACCATTTGATGAAAAACGCTTTTCAGCCTCGATAAAGATTCTCTTCACTTGTGGAAAGTGTTGTTTGATCATACCGTCCATCCCGCCGATCGCCCGCTCCACCTCATCCGCGGAGACGCTGTCCCTGAAATCGACACTCATGTTAACCAGCACAAAGTCCGGACCCATATGCATGGTCAGCACCTCGTTGACGTACTCTACCACGGCGATATCGTTTGCCATTTCCCGTATACCCTGCACGACAGCCTTGTTGGCGCTCTCGCCAATCAACAATCCCTTGGTCTCATAGGCAAGCCAGACGGCGGTACCAACCAGGATCAAGCCGATGATGATCGACGGGGATTACTGCAGCCTGATGGCGAGTCCCATGAGCGTATGCCAAATAGTCATTTTATTCTCACGCGACAACCTCAATGTTACATTTCGTTAAATATATGGCTATTAATTAATCAAGGTCGTCCCAAATAGGATGCCTCGATAATCAATAACCATAAAAGAGTCTCTCTCATCTACACAGAATGAAGGTTTGACTTGCGTGAAACGGGAGATGAGCAATTTAAAAAGTAGCTAACCGGGTGATTGTGGGGATCGATGTATGACATATGAAAAACGTACTGGCGAGCAGGCAATTCCGGGTAATTTAAAGGAGATCTTGACTGAGCTGCAGATGATGTCCCTCAACAAACTTTCGAGTTTCGGCTGGGAGTTGTTCTTTGTTCGCCGCCCGCTTTTTCAAGAGGTTGTACCTGTAGTCAGAAGACATGACGGGATACAAATCGGCGTGCTTGAAGCGGACGGTCGTATCAACATGAAACCGGAGATTGTTCTGCGAAAAACTTAATGAACTGTCGTAAAAACATTTAGCGGGACTGAGTATCCGTCGCAGAATCACTCCTGGTGAAGGCACCGACAAACTCAAATGCCCGCTGCTTTAACCAACCCTCTTTCTGCCGTTTATTCAGGGCCTGAAGTTCCAGTGCGGCACGTTCGTGGCTGATTCGTTCATTCTGTAAATCGCGGTATATACGATTGGCCAGTTTACGCCGGCGTATTGCGTCACCTGAATCGAGGAATGCTTCCACACCATCCAGCAGTTTTGCCAACAGTCCCACGCTGCGACCCGCGTCCATCTTTTTCCGTATCGCTTTCATCGCCTCATCCAGGTTGACGAGAATCACTCTAAGTTCTGCCTGAAAGAGTTCATTCTGGGCAAGTTTTTTATGGCGTACCCGCTCAATCGTCTGTTGCACGGTATGTTCGCTCAGCTGGCCGAAATCCTTGAAAATCGACAGGTTGTGCAAACCATCTCGGGCTATCGCAGGATCTTTGGCGTCGAGTTGCGCACAGTAATGATGACATAACTCCCAGGCCTGCCAACGATAGACAAAATCGAGACCCGTACCCTTGATATTCTGGATCCCCATTACCCGGCTCTTCAATCCGGGGGGGGTCTTTTTGACGATCTCTCTTATCACCTGCTCGCCACTGCTATGGGGATCCTCTATGACTGTAAACTTGCTCCAAAACCAGCCTGTAAGCTGCTCCTTGAAGATCTGTTCCAGTTGCTTCGGCGGACTGGCTCCCTGCTCGATCTTGTCCACCAGTTCCTGGTACTCATGGTAGCGTTGAAGGAGTTCCTGATGGAAATCCCGGATCTCTTCAGCCTGTGCACCAGCATCTGTCATCGACAGACTTTGCTGCAGCCCTTCGGGATCGCACCAAAGCTGCTCAAGCTTTGCGAGAGGCATCTCCCCGGCGAAGTCCGACAACAGACAGCCCAAGCGCCCCTGAATGTGCTCGGGTCGGTAGGGGAGACGGAAACGGCGCGCCATTTTTTCCACTACCCGAAGTGGATCTTCCTGTTCGCCGCCCCGATCATCGAAGAGAGAGATATCCTTTTCCCACTCCTCCCAAAGATCCCGAATGTAGCCCTGCAGTCCGTCCAGGTTGGTGCCGATTAAAAAGTGATGATCGGCGGCGATATCCTCTACCAGAATGGCGGCAAAAACCTGTGACCGGGGCTCCCGGTCTGCACGGTTGTTGACTACTGTCGCAAGCCAGGTATCAGGGTCCGAATAGGGATCCTGATCGGCGAAGCCGGTTCTCCGCCAGTTGCTCAGACACCCGAACCGCTCATTTGCCGACATGCCGTTGACGAACTCCAGTCTGCGCCCCCTGACCGTTGCAATCGGTGATGCCTTGAGCACACCCAGGTCAGGGACGACGCGATCCGCCATCTCCTTGAGGGCATAGTCGGCTTCCAACCCGAGTTCGTTCGCGAGTTCCAGCACCAATGCGATGTTGTCGGGATGTTCCTCGTAGGGGAAGCGCTGCAGGATGTCCGGCGGGAGCAGGCCCGACTGCAGCCAGCCCGCTGTACGCAGGCGGGTCTGTTTTTTTTGCGCGGCACTGCGCAGGATCGGCAGCATCTGAGCCTCAGTCGTTATCAATACGCTATTGTGTGGTATGAAGTTCGTCATCACTTCCGGAATGTTATAACCCGCGGGTCCCTGCAGATCCTCATGATCGGGATAGGTATTGGTGATGGTGGAAATATCGTCCTTCATCCACTGCTGCTGCAATATACCGACATAGGAAGGGGTCAATCCCATGCATTCCCAGAGAAACACATCGATATTAAACCGTTGCCCCAGGCGCAGCAGGTTTGCCTGTTCCCAGATGGTAGCCTTGTCATAGGGACGAAACAGCATCATCTCCCGCAAGCGGCCATTCGGGTGGGCATGCAGGAACATCGCCTCGCAACCGGTTGTCTTCGATATCACCGAATAGCCTTTGGCGTTCACCAGTGCCGCCTTGAGTCGCTCGGTGCCCGACTTGCCGCGAGTGCCCCAACCACCGATGACCAGCGGCATCGAACCCCGGGCCGATCTGATACGCGCATTTAGGTAGAGATGTCGACCGAACATCCCCGCCACTGCCGCAACGAGGAACAGAAGCAGTTGTTTAATGTTGTTCTGGTAGACCGAGTAGAAATAGTCCTGAAGTCGCCCAAAAGCATCTTGCAACGGGAGAGGAATGAGCGTTATAGCGGGAAAAAATCGCTCCACGGCCGGATCTGGGCTCCAGCCCCCCGCCCCATCCTGAGAACTCTTACGAGACTCACAAATCGTATCCGGGTGGCTGGAGAAACGCAGGGTTATCCCAAGGCGCCGCAATGATTCGACATAGCGAGTGGGCGCCAACCGCTCCCCTTCCTGCCAATTGCGCAGTTCGGCATATTCGGCAAAACGCAGGGTCAGCAGGATTCTCGAGGCCATACGGCGCAAAATCGAGTCGGGCGGGGATACCTGAGTAACGCCTTCCGCACTGTAGAGCCACAGCGGCTTACCACGCAGCAGGCCGGCATCCAATGCCGATATCACCTCATCCACCAAGGGGAGATAGGGGCGGCGTCCACTCTCTGCAGGAAGAAAGAGCGGTTCCCCCGGAACCCGGGTCTCTGCCAGTTCAGCCATTATCGATGATGGGGCGTGTAAACCGCCTCGATAGACTCGCCCGGTGGTGTGGGGGAAGCCCTGGCGTTTGTCTGTCGCTGGTCGCCATAGCTCATGCCACAGCCGCCAGCTTCTGAAACCCAGCCTGGCGCCCCGTCGCAGACGTGGTCCAAACATGCCGGATTCCAATTCCAGGTCAAAATCCTTCTGCGCCAGACAGGAGAGTGTTCTACCCAGGGTGTCCCGATCCACCGCTTTCAACAGGCTGTTCCTGAGACGGGTTGCCCGACGCGGTTCTATGGTTTCGATACGTCGACGCAAGGCATCTGCCAGCTGCCTTGCCTGAGGGGTCTGCAGCAACCAAATCTGTTCCTTCACCTGGGCGCTCCAGCGGCGCACTGAAAGATCGTCCGCACTGCGATGGAGCTCAGCCAGAAGCGGGGAGAGCCTGGCGTACCACCGGCATGCGAGCTCCCACCGCTCCGTCTTATCCAGATCAGTGTAGATATCCAGCATGCTTTTCAGTCCTACGCGCAATACGAATTGCTCCTTCTCCGAGCTGAGCGATGTATGCAGCTGCTCGAGTATGGTCTCGAACAACTCCTCCCGCTGTATCAGGGCACAGAGACCCACAAGGGTTGCCGCACGCACCCGGGGTTCCTTATCCTGCAGCAACAACCGAGGCAGAACTCGGTCCACGGTTTCCTTACTCGCATGATGCATCGCTTCAACAATCAATTGACGCACTGCCGGGCTGGGGTCATCCTTCACTCTCATCAGCAGCGGCTCAAGCTGCGGTGAATCCGGGATCTGCTGGCCAAATAGCCGCATGGCGTGTCGGCGAACGAACAGGTCATCACCCTTTCCCAGGCTCTGCAGGCGATGCTCCAGGGCCGAGATCAACGACTCGGTGGAGAAGGTCTGCAGCAGGCTCAATGCGGCACATTGAATCCAGACCTCTTGACGGCGCTCCAGCGCGGAACGGTAGATATAACGTAAGGTGGTATCGTTAACCGCCTTCTCCTGGAGGTTGTGAGGCAGGCTGCTTACCGATGCGGCAAGGGACTCGAATGCCGCGATTCGCACCCGCGGATCGCCATCGTATGCCAGCAGCGAACGCAACAGCTTCTCCAGCTGCAGCTGACGCCAGGCGATAATGCTCTGCTCACCTGCAGAGAAGCACTCAATATAGTGCGCGGCAATGACACCAAGTCGCCCAAGGGTAACGACAAGCTCTTGCTCCGCTTTCCGATAGCGGCGTTCATAACGCTCCACCATGGCGTCATAACCGAACCAGCGGGAGAAGGCCCTGCGATCTCTGTTCACCTGGCGATGGGTCGCCCCGAGACGCTTGGCATACTCCAGAATGTGCGCCTGTTTTTCGCGATCGGTCGCTGCATGGTTGTGTCGCTGGGAGAATTCGACAAAACCCGCACGCAGACCATCCATCTGTTCCAGCTTTTCCGTAATCCAGAACACCAGGTACTCAACCAGCAAACGGGCACGTACGTTCTCTTCTGTGATCGCAACCCCTTCCATGCGAGGCTGAAGATCGAGCCATCCCTGAAAACCGGATTCCAGCCGATCGATCAATGGCCGGTCAACCGCCAGCCATCGAGTGTGAAATCCCAATTCCAGTAAGTTGCGTACGGAGCCGACGCTCATTGCCGAACCTCGCCGACAGGAAAGTGGCGCTCTAACTCATGTCGGCTGCGTATAGGTTCAAATGTAACCGTACCGGGGCGGAAATCACGATATATTCGCCCATTGGCACGATGATGACGCAGGCTCAGGAACAACGAGGTATCTCCGCTATCCAGTTGGTGGTCCAATTCGAAACCCAGACGCCAACCCGCTTGCAGCGTCGTCCAACGATGCCAATCCAGGCGCAACTTCAGGTTGTGCTGCTGCTCTTCTTCAGCGCGGTCATCGTCATCGAAATAGTGACGCCAACGATAGCGCACCCCCAGCCCCAAATCGCGCACCAGTTGATCTCCACTCAGGGTGAAGTCCGTATAGTCGGGTCTAAACGGATTTAATGCCTCGTTGGTGGTCAACGCCAGGGAAGCGCGGATGCGTGTGTCGCGCCAGGGATAGTGGCTTAATGTATCACCTAGCCTGAGTCCACGCTGATGGTCATTTTTGTAACGGGTATAGACATCCTGATCCACATATTCGCTCAATCCCTGTTCGAGGTCATTCAAACTGAGCCAACGCTTGAATAGACCGAAGCTGGGTCGATGATGGGTCTTGCCGCTCAGCCGGCGGTACTGGGAAAGTTCCGCCTTCAGCGACAGTGACCATTCAGTACCGATCATCTGTTTTGGCTGCTGTAGAAACAAGTCTCCACTCAGATCCATGTTGATGGCATGAAAGCTACTGTCCCAATGGAGATCGCCGTAAACGCCCAAAGTAGTTCCGCCTATATCCCGGATCCTCGCCAATACTCCCGATTCCAGGTAGCGATCGGCATATTCCTGAAACAGGCGATGACCGACACCCAGCTCGAAAAACCGCTCGGATCGGTCGGCTGAACGGTCTTCATCGAGATTGCGCCTGCTGACCAGACGACCATAGTACTCCCAGGTTCCATCTTCTTGACCCAACATCGGCTGCAGTTCCCTGAGCGATAACGCTTCGGTCTGCGAAGAGGGTAATTTATCTACGCTCGGCATTTCGGCTTGAATGAGATGCGCTTCACGCAACCGGCTTTGCCAGGGTTTTAACAGGACACGCTGGCGGAAGAGACGGTAATAGCTCTCCTGTCGACCGCTTCTCGGTGGTAACTGCAGCTCTTGCCAGCCAGGCTGTATAAATAGAAACCGGCTGAAAGTCTGTCCTTCGACCCGCTCATCGATCCGCAACCAGGCCGGCCCCTCTAGCGCCAGTTCTAAAGGTTCATCGACAGTGGAAACCTGATAGGCCCGTTCGTAGAATCGTTCCCGGCCCGCACCCGACGATTGTCCTTCATCCCGAATAGCGAAGCGCAGGATCTGGTTTTGCAGCGGATTGAGCATCTGCACACGCAGCACGTGCCGTCCCTGAGGAACCGATATATGTATGCGCTGACTTGGATGGTCGGGTGTAAGCTGGATAAGATGGTTTTCGCCATCATCGAGACGATAGCTGATCCGCAAATCCCTGGCATCGATATAGCCGATCTCTTCCAGCTTGAAGTTCAGGGCGACAGCCGTGGCAGAGGCTGGATTTCGTAATGCGATATTGACTCGCTGACCGCCATAGATAAAGCGTTCGCCTTCCAGCAACGGCTCGAGCAACGCGCTGCGCACCCTCGAGCCGGGACTCTCGGGCTGAAATGTTGTCAGTCGCATAAAGCGCAGTCCGGCGCTGGAGACAATCCCGTCCATCGGCTGCCAACGATAGTTGCGTCTCATTCTGCGTATTATGCTCTGCAAGCGGCGATCGCTTGCATGCGCGTGGAACAGAACCTCGGCCTGTGCCAGCAATGACGCAGCCATTTCAGGCTGCTGTTCCACCTGCCACAGCCATTGTGCCATTTGTTGATAATGCACATCCTGAACGACCGCTGCCGTATAGAGCGGGCGCGGTATACCTATGGCCTCGGCGTTGATTGAATCATCGCCGCTGATCGTCTCACTCTGAATAGCCTGTATGAAGCTGTCGGATATGGAGCATCCCTTAAGCCAATGGACATCCTGCCCTGGAAACGGATTGTGCGGGTTGAAATCGTCAGCCGCACCAGGCTTTCCGCCCAGATCATAGACCATGGGTTCGGGGAGTACTGACAATGGCCGCTCGGCGGTTAGGGCTTCGACCTCAATCAGCTGTGGGCGATCATGGGGCGTAAGTCTTAAATGATGCCTGCCGGGTCCGATTGAGTACTCGAACCGATGCGTTCGCCCGGGGAACATCCCGCCACGCGACAGCCTCACGCCCTTTACCACACTGTCGCCATTGATGGGGAAACGTCTCAAGCTTGATCCATCTGCGACCAGCAGCCAGTCATCCACCGGGAAGTCGATATCTTCATTGTGCAGCAGCCGGCTATTGATGCGCAACGTGCGCGGCCCTTGCACAACCATTTCGACAGGTGAGGATGGCAAGGCCCGGAATAGCCTGAAGGCCTGATCCTGATCGGGCACATTCAGTAGTTCAACGCCGTCAAACTTGACGATGTTGTTGCTGAGTGAGCGCCACTGCCGCTCCCCTGGCAGCTTCTCCCACCAGGCCGCCCAATCCTCAAGCAAGGCCTCTTGATCCAATTCCGGATCAGTCAGATCGTTTCGAAGTGCGAGGCCTTGTTGCAAGGCCGCATTCAGCGCTGTTCCTCGAGAGCCGGCATTTTCCCACGCCGATAAGGCCGCTTTATATCGACCTTGCCGCTGATGGCGGTAACCGCGCCAATAGGCCTGCAGATGAGGATCGGCGAGAGTCTCCAAATTGGCATCGAAGGTACGCCTCCAGTCGGCGGAATAGGCGGCATCCAGCATGCTTCGCGCCGGACGCCGGTCTGGCGGAATTGAAAGGAGGATCTTTATGGCCCATACCGCTTTACCCTGTTTCAGCAACATCCCGGCCAGCTTTGCCAATCGGCCGGGCTGAGGATCGAGGATGGCATGGGTTATCAGCAGATTGAGGAGTCCCTGATCATCCCGGTTCTGCACATATAGCTTTTCCAAAGCAGCGACGGCCTGTTCCCTCAGTTGCGGATCCGTTTCATGTATCAGCATACCCCGCAACAGCAGTTCCGAGAGATTGCCCTCACCCATGGCTGTCAACGCGGTTACTCTCTGCATCAGGGCATATTTACGCTGCCTGTCACCTGCATAATGGATGATATCGCTCCAAACCTCTACGGCCCTGATCCAATCCTGATCATGCATTGCCTCCTCTGCAAGGTGCAATGAGCGCTTCAGATTACCCTCGTCAGTTGACGACAAGCGTAAAACGGGCATGGGCCGCTCGATCCTGGCCACAAAGGTGGCATAGCGGGCATAGAGAAATCTAAGCAGAGGTAACCAGTCGTTCAACAGGGCCTCTTTTGGGCTGCCGCTTTCATCCCCCGGGAGGGTGTCCAGCAGCGTGGCAAGGCGAGACCGGGATTCAGCCAACCGCGGGATAGCCCCCATACTCTCGCGCATCAGCCGATCGTGTTCCACGGAATCCAGGTCACTGATTAAAAACAGGTACTCAGCCTCGTTTGTCGCCAGCTGTCCCGTTACACGCATCCCCAGGGCCACATCCAGTGGCTGCGGATCATCTGCCGACTGCCATATACGCAGCGTTGAAATCTCCGCGGGCAATGGCATCTCCAAGTCCGCAACCGATGTGAGGGCAGGAAAACCGGCCGTCTCCCTTGGGGAGAGCCTATGCGCCGCTGTGGCGGCATCCGGCCAGTAGCTTGCCTCTGGCAGCGGCAATCCGGATTTCAGCCTGAGCCTTCTTGGCGGTTCTTGATCGAACTGCAGAAACAGCTCTCCCTGATTGCCGTTCCGATAATCGCTGACTAACAGCTGCAGACGCGAGTCATGACGCCTTTTCGGCAGCGCATAACGATAGGCCCGGTCTTCTCTCTCGGGCAGAGTCAGGAAGATTCTCCCGGTGACCCCTTTTGCCAGACTGTCCACCAATGTCTGCGGTATCAACAGGGGCGCTTCCTGATCCCAACGAAGTCTGGCTTTTGCCGGCCAGCGCACGGAGACAACCCCGCTATCCGGCATCAAGACCGGCAGCAATGGCCGAAAGAACCCGTGCCGGCTATCCAAGGCTCGAGCCTCGGCGGCGATTTCCGGCAACAGCCGCTCGTCTTCTGATAAACGGTGCGCCGCCTCCAATGCCGCCGAGCCGCCTCCGCTGAGTCGGTTGTCCCGCGCAAGCACACCAAGCCGTGTTATTTCATCGGATGCTGATATGTATCGGCCAGGTGTATCCACAGGCGCCTTCGGCCGATTTTCCGCCACCAGGAAATCACCCTGTTCCGATCCGCCCCGCAGGCGCAGCAGGAGCGGGGCGCTGGCTCCTATCTTCAGGCGGTGACGGCCCTCGGGAATATCGAGATAGCTGCGATTGACCATTCCCAGGACGCTTTCGCATCCATCCACACGCCATTTCCGATACAGGTTGGCGCGACCGTATTGATGCCGGGTTTGGATGTTGACGCCATCCAGCTCCACATGAAGACGATAGATCCACCGGGGTTCACTGCCGACTGTTTCATAACGCAGCCAACTCTCCATTTGCAGCCGTTGCGGCCCCTCGAACTCGGCCTCGATCTCCTGTGTTGGCCCCACCCTCCAGACAGATATGGGGGTCGGCTCTTCAGGACCCTGCATCAGCACAAGTTTTCCCTTTATATCGGGCTGCGAACGGAGATCGGCCAGATTCGGCAGGCTTGGCGAACGGGATATGAAAAGCGCGACTTCGATGGGGTCGGAATAGTGTCCCGGCCGGCTCAAACGAACCAGCCTGTCACCTCCATTCGACGGCTCTACGCCCCGGTTGTTTCCGATTCCTGCCTGCATCGGTGTCTCGAGAAACAGTGCGGAGCCGTTTGAGAGTTCCAGCCGCAACTCCCCTGCAATCCATGGATCACCTATCTTTATCAGGCGTAAACCCTGCCTCACCGGCAGTCGAATGAGCATCTCGCTGCCCGGCTGCAGTCGTACCGTGTGCAGACCCTCGTCTCGATTGTAACCGGGCCTTTCCCCTCCCAGCCAATGGGGGAGATATTCCAGGTTATCCCAGTAATGAAAGGGAGTAATACCATCGGCACGATGCAGATGGCGACCCTCCTGGGCAAATACGGCCAAGCAAAGACAGCTCCATCCGACCAAGAGCAATAATAGCCGGGAGCGCATCAGTGCCGCCTCCCGGAAAGACAACCAATCATCCTCTTCATCAATGCGCAATCGCTCAGCAGTGCATGACGCGCAGCACTACTCAGTTCTAAATGCATAAATCCTAGATGGTCATACTCCCGCAGTTTTGAGCCGACTTGGTTGGTCGTAGCCCCAAGTTCATCGACATCCCAGGGGAAGAGGCCAACCTGTTCGTCGAAATCCGATGCGAGACACCGGGCAAGGGCTTGGACTTTCCCTGAGGGATGTCGCGTGCCATCGCTGATGATCACTTGACTGTCACGCCCCGGATCACTGTTTCTTTTGGCACTATCGAAACCATGAATCTGAATCACACGACTATCCGCAGACAGTAATGCCGCAGCCTCGGCAAGCGCGGTAAAATAGTTATCACCATTACGCACCAGATCCGCAGCCTTCCTATCGCCACTTTTATTCTGTGCATATCGGGGAATGGCGTTAAATGCCGCAATACGAAAATCGCCATGCCGCATGAGAGCGTAACCGATATTGCCTGTCTTTTTGTCATGAAACCGATGAGGTATCTGCAACAGATTCAAGGGACCCGATGCCGTGCGAATCATAAACAACCCACGACCCTCACACCGGGAGGCGTGCTCTTTCAGGACCACTATGCTCTCTCCATCCAGTTCGACAGGCAGCCAGTCGAAACCCAGAGCTTTCCATTGCGATCGCATGGCATTCTGATCCGTTATCCCTCTCAGGATTTTCGAGAAGAGTATGCGAACCCGGCTCAGCTCCTGCCTGCTTGGCCGGTGATAGGACTTACAGGGCGGCGCCAATAAATACCCCTCAGGTTCACGCATCTCCGCATTTGCGCTCGGCGCCAGGATACTGAGCGACAGCAGAAGCAGTGTTACCCCTCTCATCCCCGCTCCACAAACATATCGGTCTTGACCGGTTCACCCGGATTGAGCCGGTAAAAGGAGAGATAACCCTCTACACCGGGCGATGGTTCGATGTGGATACGATATTTGCCAGGCTCCAGATCCTCTCCCAACGGAAGAAAAAAACGTACGCCTGCCGAAGCATGTCGCGATTGGGCGCCCAATACCGGGACCTCGTCACCGTCGCCTATCCGTAAATCATAGAATCGATCTGAAAAGGTCCAGGCCGCTTGAGGTTTCATGGAATGCCCCACTCCGGCTATCTTGATGCTTAAACCTGCCCGGTTGGGTCGGGACGTGCTGAAGAACTGTCCCGTCAGCACCTCTTCCCCGGCTGACCGCTTATGGTAAACAAACACCATGCCTTTCGATCCCAGTCTGTTGCTGAAACGACGCAGTCGAGGCTGTCCGTCAACGTCGGCATGATTGATGAACCACTGTGTCTCGCCCGACGATTCCAGACGCAACCGGTACACGCCGGGGTCGATCGCAGGCAGACGAATCTGACCCTGGGTTGCGGCAAGGCTGGTTTGGTAAAACAACCTTTCGTCAAGAAACAGTGACAGCCTCTCTCTTTTACCGCCCTGCCTTAGATAGACCAAGCTTGGTGTTACCGTTTCCCGGCCAAAAACCGAACGCAGGCGAACCTGTTCGTCGCGCCCGCTCACAATCGGATAAAAAAGGCTTGCCATCGCTTCTTCACGTACCGGAAGCTGTGAAGCCCGTTCCACCAATAGATGGCGTCCCCGCCACTGCCCCTCGGGGCGAAACTCTTCCCATTCATAGCGTCCGGCAACGATATCCGGATCATCCACTGGGGGACGGCGCTGAATGTTCAACGCCGCGGTACGAAGCCCGTCCACCAACTGCCGCTCATCATCGGGCGTCAGGATGAACCAGGCCGGTTGATAATCCGTATCCTGCAGATCACGGTAGTAATCCTCAGGAATACGCACACGCCTGACAAGGTTCATCGGTCGAGTATAGGCATTTACCCAGACTTGAGCATGACTCCTGAGTTCGATTGCAGCGATGTCGCCGGGCAACCTGAAGTAGAAGCTGATCGGCTCGGTGATAAGTTCGTTGAACGCGTCTCCCGCCAATCGATCATACAATGAGGGCGTTGCCAGCAGTGTCAGCTTGCCATGCCTCAATACTTCACCCTTGTCATCCAGCAAACGATAATCCACCTCTGTTTCCTGCCGTTGATCGATGTTTGACGTCGATTTCCGTAAATCAATACGCAGGGGGGTGTCTTGCGATGCCATATGCTCCAGGGTGTAGCGTATCGGTTGCTCCGCATCGAGCGTATAGAGACGCAGATAACTGAGATCGGGTGTGATCTCCCGCCATGTGGCGTCCACTTGTCGATAGGCCCGCATTACCTGCGGACCAGAGGCTTCAATCTCCAGCAAGCCACCCTCGTACTCCTGCTGATAAGCAATCCTATCCGGGGTCCAGTCATGAGTCGAGGCATCCCGTTTGTCCAGGCTTCGTCCATACCAGTGGATATGTATGGGTTCCCGTTGCGGTATGCGGTCACGCCTCACCGGCGTGAACTCCAAACGTACCCGTGACCGGCCTTCCGGCAACTGCACGATGCCCCGATGCCATTCATCCATGTAGAGACCGGCAGGCAGTATCTCCTGATCCAGCGGCTCCCCAAGATCCCCATGTCGAACGAACAGTTTATGCACCCGATAATCCCTCCCCTGCACTCCTAATGGTCCAAGCGGTTTCCAGCGATTACGCAGCAGGTTGCGCCGCTCCTCCGCCAGAAGAAGTTCAGGATTGTAGACCGAGCCGCGTGCAAGCCTGATCCGCTGGGAAGAGGTCAACTTGCGCCATGCGGCATCAAGCTTGAGTTCCGTATATTGTTCCGGTTCATAACCTCGCACGGCAATTGCCTGCAATGGCGCATCCATAGCCTTCACTTTAAGCATCAATTTCGCCGCAGACTCGATCAGTGGCATGATATGCACTCGACTGTCAGTGGGAACCCTCTCCGCGGCTAGAAAGGCATTCTGATTCACCACCTCTCCGCTCGCCATGTCACGATACTGCCGGATCCTGGTGCGATGATAGAATTCGCCGCTTTCCAACTCCCGGCCGGCGCCATCAAACAAACGATAGTCCAGTGCATACAGCCATCCCTCTTCCGGTGCCTCGACGAGGGGCCTGTCGACAATGGCATTCGTCACGATACGCAACATATCGGCGTGTCCGGTTAGCGGAAACACAGTCCACTGATCGTCGTCAAGACCGTATGCGATACTGCTGCGTGTATCGGTGAGATTTCCACTGAGTCGCTCACCCTTACCCAGCCCCAGATCGATACGCAACGTGGTTACCGCGACGTAATAGGCGCCGGCAGCAATCAGCAACAGCAGAAGAAATCTGCCAAGCAGTCTCACAAGGCACTCTCCCACGTCAACAGCGCCATGCGACTGTCAATGAAACCCTGGATATCACTACGGGAGAGTAATTCCTTGTCAGCAATGAAGACTGAGCGTACATCCCGTGGATTAAGGTTGGCAATCAAGCGTAAACCTGCTTCCCGCTGTAGACCGATCAGGAATGATTGACGTGAGTTGAGATCGATCAACCGCTGCCACCTATATTCAGGCCAGTCGTTCACCAACCCACTGAGCGCCACCACATTTTCACTCTCCAGATAGCGACTCAATTGCTGCTGAAGCATCGATGGCAGCGGCGCAGGAGATGCAGAGTAATCGAGACCCGCTAAATAGTCGTAGAGATCGGCCTCCCGTGTCTGGATTCCCACAGCGGAAAAGCGTAACAGCTCCTGCCTGTTCAGACCTTGCTGACGGTAAACGGAGCGTGCGCTTGGGCTGAGCCAGAGGGCGACAAAGCCTTTGTTTCGGGTGGCATTGATATAGAGAGATTGCGCCACACTGGCAATCTCGTATCCGGCTGTGTCCTGATCTCCCTCGACAAAACGATAGCTTATTCCTTCCAGTGCAAGCTGCTCCAGTACCGGACTGACGAGCGTATCGGTTACACCTTGCGAGCTTGGTGTCTCGATCTTTGATATCAGGGCGTTCGCATGCTTGAGCTCCCCACGCCCCCTGCGGCTCAATGCGCGACTGTGTATCACCAGGAGCGGCGTGTCGGCAGCCTCTCGAAGCACCACCTGATTGACCAGGCTGAACATATTCACCACGTTATCCAAACGGATAATATCCGCACTGCCGTCTGTATTGGCGCCCGGATGCGAACCGGCCAGCAGCAGCGCCTTGGCATTGAGGCGTTGAAACAGTGAAACCCCATACTCGAAACTGTTTAGCTCATATAAGGGACGTGGCACTTGAATCAGATAGTTGCTGCTCTTGCTGAGCCGGAATACATAGGTGCCCCAATAACGTCTTTCTCCACTGTCTGACTCGGCAAGGATTAAAAAGTCCTCCCCGGTGGATTGATGCCGGTAGCGTATCAGATGATAGTTCAAAACCCCCGCGGCTTCCTGAATGCCACGCAACTCTTCCAAACCATCCTCCGTCCATTCACCCTCCAGGTAGGATTTAGCCGACACACTCAACAGTGGGGTAAGCACTTCGGCATCGAAGAAGAGCAATTCCTCCACCTTTGGGATAACATATTTATCGCTCCCTTGTTCCGCGACCCGGTCTTTTCTTGCCAGGATCCAGTCTTGCAGAAAACCATCGATACGCTGGGATCCCAGGACCAAGGGCGGTGCTTTGCCAAAGCCCACGGATCGGGACCGTACCGAACGAATGCCGCGCTGATTGAGCAAAAGTTCCGCGAATCCCCTGCGGCTGACTTCACGCTGACGGTTATCGAAGGGGGCGTCCCGCCATTGAAAGTGCAATGATCCCGTCAGCCGTTTCAATGCCGTCAAATCGAGATCTGACGGCAGATCGACATGCACCCACAGCATATTCTCCGGTTCCTCGGGGAGATCTTTATTTAATGAGTATTTTTCCGTATCGATGGCTGCGCTCAGACGCATGGTCTCCCGGGTATAGCGTCTTACCTGCAGAACATCCCGTTTGGCGAACACCGAATGAAAGACATGAAAGAAACTTTGCGGATTTGTCAGTACATCCGCAGACCGGTCCGGGTGCAGAAAACGACTGCTGCCGGCAACCGCCAGGCCGCGGGCGCCTAACAAATCGAACAACTGCAAGCTGGCATCGAGTGCGCCGTGCTCATCCAACGGGGCCGGTACTTCGACAACCATTCGGCTCTTGTAATCAGACCTAAGCAGATAGAAGCCCCATCCTCGCACAGGCCCTTGTTCTCTTAAATAATAGTAGCCCTGACCGTCATGCAGCAATTCATATCCTACCTTCTGAAATTGCACCAACGCCTGCTGCAGACTGTGTTCTCCCCCTGACGACAGATAGTCATGCAACTGCGTCAAACCTCCTGAAAACTGCTCAAGCTCAGAGGTCAAGGGAAGCTGAATTTTATTCTGACTCTGAGGCTGATAGAGCCGGACCCTGTCTTCGCGTACCCTATCCAATATAGGCAGTTGACTTTTAATCAAACGTTGCGGATACACCGCACCGGCATGCGCTCCCAGTTTGATATCCGGCTGAGGCATTAACGTCAGGGCAAACCCGATGGCGCTTGCTGCGGCCACACCCACAAGAGAGGTCTGCAGTGTTGCTCTGGTCAATCGCACGGCGATATCTTTGTCATGCATCTTCATCGCCATCAAGGTCGCCAACAGATAACCGAATGCGTAGCTATCCGTAACCTTGACCTCCGGCATCAGCCATAGAATCAAATAGCCGAGAATGAGCTTGTATACAAATCCGATATTGAAAAACAACAGCAGCTTGCGTCCCCCTTCAATGGAGATTTTTTTGAAGGGTTTGGTCTTTAAAAGCAGATGTGCGATGCCCAGTATCAACAGGGCTTCAAAGAAAGAAGCCAGTATTTTGACCGGCTGATACCATTGCAGGGCCAACAGTGAGGGAATCATGATGCCACTGAAATCCCAACCATAGAGCAGGTTCATGCGGGATGCGACGAAGGCGGTGGTTATCAGGATGATATAGGCCTTCGGACTGGCCAGTATCGAAGATGCAATATCCTCATACATGTAGTTCAGATTACTGACCGTAAAGTTGGTGACCTCCATTAACCCGTAACGCACGATCAGATAGGTGACAACCAGATTGCCCGCTAACGGCAGAATTCCCATGCGCAGACCACTCTTCCAGAATTGGTTGGCGATCAATGCAATGATAATGAGGCCGAAACTGTGCAGATTGTTGCGATAGTCAAAAGCCACATCGAATCGATCCACAAACCATTCACCCAGACCGGGCAACAGCCAGCCGTCGAACAACACCCTTACAAGCACGCTTATCACGATCAAGGCGAAAAACCTGTCCCGCCCAAATAGCTGGCTCCAATATCCCAGACGCGAAAGGAGTTCGGAAAATAACCAGACCAGAAAATAGGTAATGATGCTCTCGAAGATGATGATCGCCGCAGCCCACGGCTTGATGATCATCAGTGGAACGAGATAACCCGGCACCACCAACCCGGACAACACCCATCCGAAGCGCAGATTGAAAAATGCCACGACGGCCACACCGATCCAGACCGTGGTGATAACCGAGCTGGCGAGTCCGCCCTGAGGAAAAAGTGGCAAGGGAAATATGTCCATGCGATTATGCAGATGTCTCTATCAACCCATGTAACTGTAATTTAACCGAATGCACGCAATTTGATCTCAATATTCGTACCGACCCCAAGCTCACTGGATGCTTCCACAGTCCCTCCCCAACTCTGGACACGATGCAATGCATTGCGCAACTGTGTGTATCCTTCAGTGATTCCATCATCTTCAAAAAGAAATTCCTGGAATCTGTCGTTGGGCATACCGAAACCCTGGTTGTAGAACTTATATCGAATCCACTCCTCCTGTTCCTCAACAATGATATGAATGGTACTCTCCTCCGATGCATCCTTGATCAAGGCATCGAGCACCGAGGCCGTTACATCATGCAGCAACTCAGGTTCGGCCAACACCAATGACAGTTCGTCCGGCAGCTCGGCAACGATTCGTATATCCGACACTTCCACATGCCCGCTTATCTCTTCGATATTCTCTAAAATAGGTTGTCGACCATCGATCGGAAAAAGTTGCAGCGACATAGTGCCTATCTCTTTGTTCAAAAAAGCAGTTGCTTCCTTCAGCATCCGGTTTTCACTTTTGATGTGATCGACAACCTTGCCAATGGTATCTGCCCGACCCTCCGCAGCCACCTCACTGCTCAATTGAACTGCATTGTCCAGCCCCCGACCGATTCGCTGGCTGAGATGCTGAATCAATGTTTCCTTGTGGCTATAGAGCCGATGAATCAGGGAAACGTCATCAAGTTCGAACAACACACCAAGCAACTCAAATGGTGTACTGTCCGCAGCAGTGCGCACACTTGTTTCATCGTAATTAAGCGCCCGCATTCTGAGAAGAAAACGCTGATTTGGCAATGCGGCCAATCGGGCCGGCACCACCAAACTTCTGCGTTCCATGACCACTTGACGAAGCAGATCCTGACATGCTTCACGACCAAAGTTTGTGAGTACAGACATAAGATCGAGGGCAGTGTAATCGAAGGCGGGAATATCAGCATCCGCCATCAACTGCTCCAGATGGTGATTGATCTGCATGACCCGGCCAAACAGATCATACAGTACTGTTGCTGTCTCTAATCCGTCGAATACACTTTGCTGTACCGAAAGTCGCCGTTCCATCAGGTCAAGTGCCTGATGAACATCTTTATGTACCACTTCCCCACCTTGAAGACTCAGGTACTGGCTCAATATTCGAGCCTCTTCCGCTTCCTTGTTCAGCCAATGCCTTCGGTGATACAGCAACTCGGCGATCTGATAACTGAAATCCTTGGCCATACTCTCCATCTGCTGACGTGACTGGATCTTCGCCATATCCACACCGAATGCCCAGAATCCGAGAATCTCGCCGGAGTAGATCAAAGGCACTAGATATTGGTCCTCTGTTTCCAATTCACTCTTTTCAAGATAAGTCTTCTCGATGCGGATGGGGCCTCCGGCCGCGATTGCCGTGCTGTAGGGTGTGCGTTCGTAATCGCGACGACGTTCATCGATGGAATCCAGGGAACAGCGCAAGGCCTGGATCTCCTTGACGCGATGATCGGCCTCAACACGCTCGAGAAAGATCAGGCGGGTCAAAGAGAGCGTCTGATCCACCATAGCCACCAGCTGCTCCCAGTGACGTGGTGTATCGTAGAATCTCGGTGGCAGCGCGCTCTTGCGCAACCGGGAGGACATCTCGGCGAGCATGGTTCGCATCTCCAGCTCCATCCGTGCAGATTTCTCATGGGATATCCATAAAAACATCACACTCTGCGCCATGACAAATTCCAACACAGGCAGCCAGTAGTGCAGTAACCACAGCACCAACCAGCCGAGAGTCATGTAGGCGGCCAAAGACAAGATGGTAATCCAGACACCCTCACGGATCATGAACCACTGATAGATAAAGACACTGATCAGGGTTATCGCCGTCAACCACAGCAGGACTACCCAAGCAGGCAGTTCCGAAATCACCCGCTTCCCAAGTAGACTGTCCAACATGAAACCATGAAACTCCAAGGCCGACATGGGCCGCATATTGGAAGTGACCGGGGTATAAATACCGGGTGTGGAGGGCATTGTCGGCTGGCCGAATACGACAGAGCGATCCGCGATCAACTCCTCTATCAGGTCGCCTGCAAGGAGACGCTCGAAATGAAACGTTGGGAGCGAATATCGCCCCTGGTTGAAGTTGATCAGAAATCCCCGCTCAGCCACCGACGGCGTTTCGAAACCACGTTCCCTGGCAGCCACCACAGCAATGGGTTCCTGCATACTCCCATCTGCGAATCTTTGCACCGTGCCATGCCTGACTATACCTTGGGCCGACTCCGGCAGATTAGCCACACCGTGAACGATTCCCCTGCTTGATTCCGGCCAAGGCTGCAAATGCAGTTTGTCCGGGTCGTCCGGATCCTGAATCAGATAACGACCCAAAACAAGATTTTTTGTATCTGCGAACTGATCAAACTGATCCTGAGCGTTAATATCCGGTGACAACACTAATACCTGCGCAGCCTTAAGCCGGCTCAATGCATCGAATACCGTACGCCATTCGATGGCACTGGGCGCACTACTCTCAGGCAATTTGACCAATACCACGCTTGGCTGGTAACTACGGTCGGCGCTGTATTTGACGAGCCTGTCATACAACCACCCGGAGAGCCCGGAAAACAGGCCAACCTGACCCATCGCCCATATTGAAAAAGCCGTCACTACTGCGATGATTAGCGCGCGGTATCTAGCTGTAAACCAATTTTGTGTCATGTTTTAACAGCTATTCAGAACGAAAAATGCACCATGGCCAGTAAGTTGTCGAAATGCCACTTCCCATGGAAATTGGCACTCAAGCGGTAAATACAAGAGAAGCTCTCTACATATCATGAATCTTATCGGCAATTTGTGAAATTCTTAAAATTTAACTGTAATTCAGGGTATAAAACCATGTTTCTAGATTTATTTCGTATAAATTACACGTAACTCTCTACATATAAAAGTAAAAATCTATTCCATTCATGCCTCATAACCGCCAATATCTCACTATTTGTTACCCGCTATGTACTTGCTCCAGAGACTCGGGTATCGAACGCAGGAGATAAGAAATACCCATGCATGAACCGGGCTTATTTCCACCCAACCGCAACAGGTGTCTAAACGCTCGGATCAATTCGATCCCGCGGCTTTCCAAGAAAATCAGGCAGGGGGGCGATTTGCTTAAAGTCTCAGCACATCGCCTGGTCAGGTCGTACGGCAACCGGATTGAAGATCCCTGCTGATGCTGTAAACCTTATCTCCGGAATCGATCACATAACCCGAACAAATCGCTTAATCTCAATCCCGTTCTGCCGACAAGAGGAGTGACACTCTGTAAAGAGATGTCGGTTGTAATATGGTATTGAGGCGATATAATTCATCAGCGTTCGTTTCACTCCAGAAACAACAATAATACAACGAGTTACAGCAAGGTATGTGATGAGTGCCGAACACAATGAAAATCAACAGTCACTCCCTGACGGGGTGATGCTGAATGCCTATCCGGACAGCATTGGCGGAAAACTCTCCGATCTTGTCGGCGTATTGAAACGGCCAGAACTGAGGGACGCATTCTCGCTGTTCTACATCCTACCCACTTTTTTCAATAGCGATCTCGATCGCGGCTTCTCCATCATCGACTATAACCTGAATGATGAACTCGTCTGCAAGCAGGACCTGAAGGAGCTGAGCAACCTCAACATCACCTTCAAATTCGACCTTATCCTCAATCACCTGTCTGTGGCATCACCACAGTTCAAGGATCTGCTGAAACATGGCGACAAATCCGAGTACAAACACTTCTTTGTCGATTGGAACGAGTTTTGGCACTCTCACGGCCAAATGGGAGAAGAGGGTTACGTCATTCCAAAGGAGGATTTCTTAAACAAGCTGTTCATGCGCAAACCGGGATTACCGATTCTAAAGGTCGGTTTTCCAGACGGTTCACAACGGCCCTATTGGAACACCTTCTATCAACAAGTCAACTACAAACCGGTGAATGCCACTGATTTCAGCGGCATTCAGGGTGTGACCCATGAAGCCGCAAAATCCATAGCTGCAATCGTAAATGAGAACATTGGGGTGGAGACGGATGCGAATCAGTTCAACCTTGACGGCTATGCCTATTACAAGAATGAAATTCTCTCCGTAGTTGAACGCAACCGATCCTACCTGGGACAGATGGACCTTAACGCAAAGTCACAGAAAGTCTGGCATTTTTATGAGGAAACGCTGAAAAAACTCAAGGACTATGGAGCGAAAATCATAAGGCTTGACGCATTTGCGTACTTGCACAAAGAACCCGGGGAGAGCAATTTCTTCAACCGGCCGGGAACCTGGGATTACCTGGAAAGACTGAAAAAGATGGCAAACCGTTATGGTTTAACCATCTTTCCCGAGATCCATTCAGAATATGGTGCGGGACTGCATGAAGAGGTGGCGGAAAAGGGATATCCGATCTACGACTTCTTTTTCCCTGGGCTTGTCATCGATGCCCTCGAACATGTCAATAACAGACATCTGCTTAAATGGATTGGCGACATTCAGAACAAAGGGCTGCAAACCATCAATATGCTCGGGTGTCATGACGGCATACCCTTGCTCGACCTCAAAGGCAGTGAAAATAATGGCGTCAGGCGCGATGGACTACTGGATGACGACAAGATTCAAGCGCTTATCGATCGCATTATCGAACGCGGGGGCAGGGTAAAAAATCTATACGGTCCGGATGGCAAGAAGATCGCATACTATCAGGTCAACGCAACCTTCTTCAGTGCGCTTGGCGAGGATGAAGACAAGTTGCGACTCGCGCGCGCGATTCAACTGTTCATGCCAGGCATTCCTCAGGTCTGGTACCTTGATCTGTTTGCTGGTAAAAATGATTATCTTGCGGCAGACAATGGAGGAGCAGCAGACCACAAGGAGATCAACCGCACCAACCTTTCACTGGAAGCCGTCGAATCCGGCCTGCGGAAACAGATCGTCAAAGACCAGATTGAACTCATTCGCTTGCGTAACTGCTCTGAAGCCTTCAAGGGCAACTTGGAAATATATCCCACCGACTCCCATCTTCTTCACTTAAACTGGAAACATGCTGGTGTAAGCACCACGTTGAAAGCTGACTTGCGCAGTTGCCGTTTCACTATACAACACTGCAATAGTGACGGAAGCATCAGCCACTTGAATTTCTAATGGTCAGCCAAATACTCGTGCACTAGGGCCTGTTAACACTAATCCAATTGGCTCTGTTGCCCCTGAAAAAGCGCCAATCAAGGCGCGAAGAGAGAAGTTTGGTGGTTCCAAATGAGCGATGAGCAACGCCGAGTGGCGCTTTTTCAGGCGCAACCCGAAGGGCTGGGGCTATTTTTCCGCCCAGCGGCGTTATCATTCGCTCATGTAGAATGACTACACTTTGCTCATTCTGCCTTGCTGGACGAAAAAATAGTCCCAGCAGGGCCGATTGGATTAGTGTTAACAGGCCCTAGTGCCTGACAGGCACCATACCGCCAGTGAAGGAGCGCTCAGGCAGCAATGCAGCAAGTTCCGTTGCGGGCAGCGGATGGCTAAAATAGTAGCCCTGCAATTCATCGCAACCGTATTGCTCCAGACATGACACCTGTGACTCACTTTCAACACCTTCCGCAATAACCTCCAAATTCAGCCGTTTTGCCATATTTATGATAGTCAGAGTGATTTCTCTGACATCATCATTGGATTCTATTTCCCGGATAAAGGAACGATCGATCTTTATCCTGTCCAGGGGAAAATGTTGCAGATTGCTCAACGATGAATAGCCGGTTCCAAAATCATCTATCGCCAGCTTCACTCCCAACCCCTTCAAGGCACGCATTACAGCCTTTGCTTCTTCAAGATTCTGCATCACTGCACTTTCTGTAATCTCAAGTTCGAGTTGAGAGGGATCGAGACAACTCTTTTCGAGCGTCTCGCACACTTCAGCAAACAAGTTCTGATCAACCAGTTGCAAGGGCGATAGATTGACCGCTAACCGCAAAGGCCCGAGACCGCACTCGTTCCATTGCTGCATTTGCTTACAGGCTGAAAACAATACCCAACTGCCGATCTCCTTTATCAGACCGGTGTGCTCGGCCAGTGGAATAAAGGTACTTGGATAAACCAGGCCAAGTTTTGGATTATGCCAACGCAACAATGCCTCGACACCGATCATGCGACTACTTCCCGCAATTATCTGAGGCTGATAATAGACTTCGAACTCATCCCTTTTTATAGCGGATATCAAAGCCTGCTCTAGCTGTGAGCGCTGTTCTACCTCCTTTGCCACCTGTATCGAATAGATACAGGTTTTAGACAACTGCCCGACACGGGCACTGAACATAGCCATACTGGCATCACGCAGCAATGCATTGCCATCCGGACTCTCATACGGCCATAGACTGAGTCCCATACGTGGAGTCAGGAAGATCTGGGATTGCTCGAATTTAAGTGGTTCCTGCAATACATTGAGTAGATTGTTCGCGATCTGTTGTGCACTGTCGGCGTCATTCAGGTTTCCTACAAGGACAGCAAAATCATCACCATTGAGATGGACGACCATATCGTCACTACGAATTGCATTGCGTAGTCGCTGCGCTATGGCTATCAGCAGCAGATCGGTTGCCGAATGCCCTACAAGTCCACCAGCCGAGTCGGACCACTGGATATTGATAATTATAAGTGCGGTAATCTTGTTATCGCGCCCATCCACTTTTCTCAGTCGATTTAGCCTGTCTTCCAAGGCATACTGGTTTGGCAGATCAGTGACTGCATGATGCAGCGCCTGATGGTGCACCCGGTCGCTGAGGGAACGGTTGACACGTCTCGCATGCAGATGGGAAAAGACTCCCCAGAGAGGGAACCCCAAAATCAGGGAAGCTGTCACGGCCATTGGCGGAAACCACAACTGCTCTATCGACATAAACATACCGGCCGCAACAGGCACGCCAATGACCGCTGCCAGGAAGATAATCATTGCCACCGGAAAACTTGCATTAAACATGAGCAGTGCGGCGATTGCCGTAATCAGGACAGTCAGCAACTGATAGTGGTTTCTGTCTATCTCTCTTATCAGGGTCCCCTGTAGTAGCCCACTCAATACTTGGGCATTCAGTACGACACCCGGCATTCGCTGATGAACAAGCGAAACCGGCGTCGACATGACATCTCCCAGCCCGGTTGCAGTCGAACCTATGAGAACATACTTACCCCTGATCGAGGAGGCCGCCTCATCATCATTCAATACAACATGAGCCGAGAGCAGCTTGACTGCTTCGGGATTGGGATCGAAGGGAATCAGAAAGCGTCCCTGGCGCAGCCACCCTACATGTTCCACCTGACGGCCAAGTTGTAGATCGTTTTCAGGCAGTGGGTTTACATCTGTCACCTGCAATAACGCAAGTGAGAGCGCCGGCCAATGTGCATTGCTGATACCCGCATAGAGATAGAAACTGCGGCACAGGCCATCTCTGTCTATCTCGAAATCGACATGCCCCAACCCTGCCGCAGCCTCCGCCAGCATGCTCAACGGCAACACTTCTGATATCGGCAACTCGGTACTCGACTTACTCGGCGCCACCACAAGCACCGTTCTACCATTGCGATCGATGGCTTGAGCAAACAGACTGTCTGCCTGCAGATCAACGGTATCGGATTCGGCAAACAGGATATCGAAGGCGACGGCTTTTGCGCCCATATCGGTCAAACGGTCCAGCAATTGCCCATGCACACGACGTGACCATGGCCAATGACCAAGATTGCCCAGACTGGCATCATCGATGGCGACGACCACGACTTCATCACTGATCTGGTTTCCCTGCAGGTTGAGGAAATTGTCGTAAATGAGAAGGTCAAAACGTTGAACAGCGGCATTCCCGGACAAAATATAGGCGAGCAAAACCAGCGAGATAACCAGGAATACACCCCGCTTGTTGAGCTTTTTTACCAGCGGGTGGACCATCCCGCTAAATGAAGAACAGACCTAGAATGAAGAGCACCGGGACAGCCCATACCCCCTGATCGAATGGCGGTTCGATTTGCTGCACGCTTCCCCATGGCCCCTCGTAACCATCCATGTCGATAGCACGCACCCTTAAGTAGAAAACCTGACCCTGTGGTTGATCAAAACTGATCTCCGGCTGATTGGTAGTCCGGTCAAGCTCAAGCGTACTGAAATCGCTATCGAGGGCAACCTGCACCTGATAACGTTGTCCGGCAGCGCCCTCCCGCCATGAAGCCGTCATTTTATCATCTGCCGCCTCGATCGAGGGGTCGACAGCATCGAGAGTGGGTTTGAGTTGCCATGAACACACCACACCAGGCGGTCCCGACTCGTTGCCAAGAATCGCGGTGACACGCCAGTAATAGGTACCCGGTTCGGTGATCTGATCAGTTTGATACCGGGTATCTTTCAGGTCGTTTACCCGATACATCATCTTGTCAAAGCCCTCATCCATGGCAATCTCCAGCAGATACCTGTCGGCTGTTTCAGATTTCGTCCACTGCAATTCCGTGCCACCGCCCCGTTGAACCGCCCCATCCGGCGGACTGATGGAGATCGGCGGCTGCGGCTGCGCGTCGACTAATACCGAAGCCACACGGCTGACACCTTCCAGCCCATTGGCATCGATACCGCGGACCCTGATCCAATATCTGCCATCCGAGAGTTCGGGTAACAGAAAACTGGTCTGATCCGACAGTTGATCATGCGCAAGAACAGCTAGATTCTCATCCCTGCCGACCTCGATACGATAGTTTACAGCTTTATCAATAGCGCCCCATTCCAAATGCCAGTCGATGAAACGAACCACCTCCGGGATCTGCTTGAAATTGGGGGGTGGCAGCAACTCCACGGGTGGAGTCGGCGCATTGCCTTTCTCAACCCGGGTACCGAACCCGGCAGGAATCAAGCGTTGTTTATCGCCACCGCTCACCTCGACCTTTCCTTCCAAAACCTCGACATTCGAGGTGACGCCGTCTCCGGTTACGGCCGCGCGATAGACGGTACCACGCACCGCGCTTATCGCCGAGGGGGTATATATCTCAAACCGGGAACCGGGACCCACAGATGGCCGTACCCGTGTCTGCAAACGCCCTTGGATCAGATGCAGCCTGGAATCGACCATACCGGTATCGCCATGGGCACTGAGATGGTCAAACCGCATCTCGCTATAACTGTGGAGGGTCATGGCGCTGCTGTCCGCAAAAAGGATAGCGGCGCTGCTCTTGGGCCCTGTCCGCAAGATATCGCCTAGATCTATCTGAGTACCGGATTTGAGTGACGCAGCCTGAGAACCGTCGGCGCGAATTAGCTGAACCTGGCCATGAAAATCCGCAAGCCGCGCCGGCACAGCATTGCTTCTTATCCACTTCATCGGAACACGCAGCCAAGAGCCGGGCTGTAGACGTTTCGGGTTTTTAATATTGTTCAATTTCTGCAGCTTCTTAAACCGCAGCACGTCGTCCAAATACTTTTCGCTGAAGTCCCAGAGATTGTCCCCCTCCACAACGGTGTAGATCCACTCCGCACTATTTGCCTGGGACACAAACACACAAAGCAGTATTGCCGCCACGAGAGTCCGGGCTTGATATATGTATGATATCAATGAGTATCCCTTCACCTCGCTCAATGAGGTTGCTGGACTGGGGTTTGCGATATTGTCATTTACATGCATGTCGATCTTGGCCTTCTCAAACCCATTATACCTGCCTTGGTGCTGATCCAAATCATTCTAATATCCTTGAGCTTTCATTATACGTGATTTGCAAATCACAAGAGACCATTGCACAAATCATTGATTATCAGCACATTGCCTGACTTCTGACAAAACCACCGCGCCAGATGATCTAATAGCACATATATAAACAACAGAAAAGGAAGAGAATTAAATTCCAGCCGCAGAAACCGTATTTAGCTGATCACACTATCGGCGGGGATATCGCCATCAGCATCAGCCGAATCCGGTGACAATGGACAGAGACTGTTTTGCGGTTGAACGAATATGTACGCCACCTTACGCTCAACCTGCCGAGTGTCAGTGACTTGACTCAATTGATTCGCTGTATCTCCCCGAAGCAGTCCATCCACCCGAACATGGGTAATGGATCGAGTGATGGAATGCTTCAGATGCTTGATTTATTAACAATAATTGACAATTCACTTCCATAATAAGCGATCGAGAGAGACAAGGCCGCCTCCGTGGCGAATGAGATAGAGCATAGCCAGCGCCCACCACATATGCACATTCCAGGCATCCGGGTAGACAAACAGCTGGATCACGGCAGTCATGACCAACAATGAGAGGGCCGCAAAGCGGGTGAAGAGACCAAGCACCAGCAAAATGGGAAAAAAGTGTTCCGCATAAGTCGCCATGTGGGCAGCGATATTCGGTGGAATAAGCGGCACTCCGTATTCATGCTCGAACAGCAGAAAGGTGGAATCGGAAATATCCAGAAAACCGGATACCTTACTCCTCCCGGACGACCAGAAAGTGTAGGCAATGGCCCCTCTGGCCAGCAGCGCGATCCCCCACTCCGGGATGGATCTGCCGATAAAGTCGAAAAGCCGTTGCATTGTATCGATGAGTGCGTTCATGGGAATCAACCATCCTAAATGTTATCTGTTATTGATCGTATTGTTATTACGCAGGAACAGGTCATTCAGATTCTAAAAACCGCCGACCAATCCAGAGGATTCCCAAAATAATCACAGTGCACAGAAAGTACCGTCGAACAGATATCGGGTAAAAAAGGCATTCAGGTCGAATTCCGCTTCCGTTTCCGCTGCATGGCCGTAGGCCTCGGCAATGGTATCAGCCGATGCCAGCCTCTGAAGAAAAGTCAGGGCGCCAGGGGTCACCTCCCTGATCTCAACCTCTGCCTTGGGGCGTATCACGACGATTTGCGACCCACCCTCATCAAGCGAGACGGTTTCATCCACCCGGTTACCCTGATTGGCCGACCAGATACGATAAACGGGATAACAAGATCCAATACAGTGCATTGAAGGATGTGGCCTCAACCGGAGATTTTCCAGTTCATCCGGAGGCAGTTTGGCGACCTGCCGCTGTTCCAACGGCGCAGCATCATCGGCATGATAGGCGGCAGTCCATGCATACTCCAGTCTTGCCACATCCGACAGGTAGGGCAGTCCGGAAAGTTCGGGCACCGCTGCAAGGAATTCGGGAAATCGCTCACCGTACAACAGCAGTGCTCGATCCATGGGGGGATATTCGCGCACATAGGCTGTGACCAGCAAGCGAAAGGCTTCATCCCCAAGCAGCTGCTTGATGACCGGATACATATCGGCAAGGGCATCACCGTTTAAAACGATGAAGTTGTTACGATAGACATTGAACCGCTGTATTTGAAGACCGTCGTCCACAATCTCATCGAGCAGCACCTGAGCCGGGGGCTCCGATGAACGGAGGCCATCGCAAAACAGCTGTTGCAATTCAGACAGTGGCTTCATGGCACTGCTCACTGGCTGTCCTGATAATCTCTTCGGCAAAGCAAACCTCTTTGTAGAGTTCAGGAAACTCAGGGATGTTGCTGTCCCATTCGATCAGTGTCGGTACCGTGCCGTTGCCGTTGATATAGTTTTCATACAGCCGCCACACTTCACTACAGACCGGTGAGCCATGATCATCCACCCGTAGGGTTGAACCCTCCAGGTCCTGGGTTGAATGTCCTGCAAGATGTATCTCCTCCACCATATCGTGTGGAACCGCCGACATATACTCATCCAAAGACCAGCCATGGTTGCTGCAGGAGACGAAAACGTTGTTGATATCCAGGAGCAGGCCGGCGCCGCTTCGCTTGGCGGCCTCGACATAGAACACCTGTTCCGGTATTTCGTTCTGTTTGAATTGTAGATATGTCGAAGGATTTTCGATAAGTATCTTCCTGCCAAGAAACTCTTGTACCTGATCTATATGTTCAACAATCAACTTCAATGTGGTTTCCGTATAGAACAGCGGGATCAAATCATGGGTATACCATTCATAACCATGGCTCCAGGATAGATGTTCCGAAACCAGTCCCGGCTCAAATCGCTCCACCAACGACTTCAGGCTTTTCAGGTGTGTGGTATCCAGCGGCAGATGACTGCCGAGCGATGTTCCGACACTGTGCAGGGAGACCGGATAGTCGGCACGGATACGCTCCAGGTAGTGCAGCGGCGGACCTCCACGCCCCATGTAGTTCTCCGGATGAATCTCGAACCAGCCTATATCCGGCTGCTGTTCGATAATCGCCTGATAGTGCTTCGGCTTCAATCCGGCCCCGGCCCTGACGGGTACCGGGGCTGCCACCGATTGCAGTGATTTATCTTTCATCGGTTTTCGCGTTAGGCTTACTTCGCTTCCAGGCTACCGCCCACGATCTTTTCACAGGTACCTTTCAGCACAAGCATCCAGGCATTTCCCTGAGCATCGACCGTTGAGGTACCCGCGCAACTGGTACCCGGCCCTGCTGCACAATCATTCTTTCCCGCTTTGGCGACACCGTAGCACTTCTCGGTATCAGCGGCATTTGCTACGCTCATTGGCGACAGTGCCAATGCTGATGTTATGGCGCCGGCTACAATTGCGCTGGTTGTCGTTTTTTTCATCTCTCTCCTCCTAATTTCAGGACTGTACATATAGTTAATATAGATAATGTCGAGGCACAGATTACTTTCGTCCTCGGCACTATTGTACCTCAAAAAATGCCACCCAATTTTTTAGCGAATGGTGGTTTCAACGTAAGCTTAACTTTGTTTAGTACACCTGACCTCATATAACCACCTATTTAAATCATATAGTTACGTAATTCTCACAGAACAAGATCAAGTGTTCCGCCAGGAACGGCGAGCGCAATCGTGATACTCTCTTTATCTATTCGTTATAACCTTATTACAAAAAGATCTTCTTAAAACCCTCAATCTACTACTGTTGTACCTATACGTGGGTCAATGTAAGACAGATGCACGAATCTGTCCATTAAATGAATCTTACCCCGGTAACCTGTGGAGATCCCGCTATGAAGGCTTCTGAATTGATGGTGAAGTGTTTGGAAAATGAGGGAATCGAATATGTTTTCGGCGTACCGGGTGAAGAGAATGCCGACTTCATGATGTCGCTGGAACAGTCCGACAAGATAAAATTCATATTGACACGCCATGAGCAAGGCGCAGCATTCATGGCGGAAATCTACGGCCGTCTCAGTGGCAATCCAGCTGTCTGTCTGGGCACTCTCGGACCGGGGGCCACCAACCTGATCACCGGTGTCGCCGATGCCAATATGGACCGGGCGCCTGTGTTGGTTTTGACAGGACAGGGTTCCACCGCCCGTCTGCATAAAGAGTCACATCAGATCATGGATGTGGTGGAGATGTTCAAACCCGTCACAAAATGGGCCACCAGTATATACAATGCAGTGATCATCCCCGAAGTGGTGCGCAAAGCGGTGCGCATTACGCGAACCGAAAAGCCTGGCGCTGTTCACATCGAACTTCCGGAGGATATCGCCAAGCACCAGGTTTCGGCAGAACCGCTGGATCCGCGACGGTTTCACCGTTCGGTGGTGGACGACAAGATTCTCGATCAATACTTTGACTTGATCACCAATGCCAAGCGGCCGGTCATCATCGCCGGCAACGGGGCAACTCGCCGTCGCGCCGCCAAACAGCTCCGCCTCTTTTGCGAGAAGACGGGTATCGGTGTCTTGAGTACCTTTATGGCCAAGGGCGCAGTCGATATGGATGCCGACTACTGTCTCTATACGATTGGACTTGGCAGCAAGGATTATCCGACCCTGGCTATCGATGAGGCCGATCTGGTAATCACCCTTGGTTTCGATATGGTCGAATACCACCCGCGACTATGGAACCCCCACAAGAACAAGCCCATCATTCATGCCGATTTCCTGCCCGCGGAGATCGATGAGTACTACCATCCTCAAGTCGAACTGGTGGGTGATCTCGCGCATACCTTGTGGATGCTGAATCAACGCCTGACGACCCATGGCATTCCCAAGTACGACCTGGCCCAGCAAGCAGAAACCAGGCGATTGATGCAGGACGAATTGGCCGAACACGCCAACGACGACACTTCGGGGACGATACGTCCGCAAAAGATGTTATGGGATATCCGTCAGGTAATGGGGCCGGAGGATATCCTTCTCTCCGATGTCGGCGCCCATAAGATGTGGATTGCAAGGCACTACCACTGCCATCAACCCAACACCTGCCTGATACCCAACGGCTTCTGTTCCATGGGTTTCGCCCTGCCCGGCGCTATCGCCGCCAGCCTGGTAGCGCCGCAACGACGTATCCTCGGTATTTCAGGTGATGCCGGTTTTCTGATGAACGTTCAGGAAATGGAGACTGCGAAACGGCTGCACAGTAATCTGGTCATGTTGATCTGGGAGGATCATGCCTACGGTCTGATCGCCTGGAAGCAGGAGAGCAAATTTGGCCGGCATACAGATCTGTCGTTCGATAATCCCGATTGGATGCAATTAGCCGGCGCATTCGGCTGGCATGGTCATCGCGTTGAGCAAAGTAACCAGTTTGCGGATACTTTGGAGGCAGCATTCAGGCAACAGGGACCGAGCCTGATCGTGGTGCCTGTCGACTACAGTGAGAATATGGCCCTTACACGACGCCTGGGTGAGATGACAGAACCCTGCCCGGTCGCCAGTTGATATTAGAGGACCGGAATTTGTTTTGTGCTAGGGCCTGTTAACACTAATCCAATTGGCCCTGTTATGCCTGAAAAAGCGCCAATCAAGGCGCACCCCAAGGGCACTTCCTTCGGGGCGCGAGGAGAGAGGTTTGGTGATTCCAAATGAACGACGAGCAACGCCGAGTAGCGCTTTTTCAGGCGCAACCCGTAGGGCTGGGGCTATTTTTCCGCCCAGCGGCGTTATCATTCGCTCATGTAGAATGACTACACATCGCTCATTCTGCCTTGCTGGACGAAAAAATAGTCCCAGCAGGGCCGATTGGATTAGTGTTAACAGGCCCTAACAGCCGCACGCTGAATAAATATTAAGTGGAAAGAACAAAGAGTGGAGTTCGACAATGATGACAGCAGTCACAGAAAGCTGGGTATTCACGATATTCGAGATACTGTCGGTTATGTTTGTTTTCCTCCTCGGAATGGGCGTGCTCACATTGATCGTTCTCTACATCATCGATATCACCCAAACTCAGCAGACCATCCGACGCAACTACCCGGTGATCGGTCGATTTCGCTATTTCTTCGAACACCTGGGTGAATTTTTCCGCCAATATTTCTTCGCCATGGACAGGGAGGAGATGCCTTTCAATCGGGCGGAACGGTCCTGGGCCTATCGGGCCGCAAAGAATGAAAACAACACTATTGCATTTGGATCGACCCGGGATCTGCGGCCAACCGGTTCCGTACTCTTTGTCAACTGCCCCTACCCGACCCTGGGCGAGGATGCGGTACCGGCGACGCAGGTGGTTATCGGCCCGGGTTGTGAAACACCCTATATAACAGACTCCCTCATCAATATCTCCGGGATGAGTTTCGGCGCCTTGTCGGTACCCGCGATACGCGCTCTTTCAGACGGCGCCCGGCAAGCGGGATGCTGGATGAATACCGGCGAGGGGGGTCTGTCACCCTACCACCTCGAAGGCGGTGCGGATCTGGTATTTCAAATAGGCACAGCCAAATTCGGTGTGCGCGACCGGGCAGGAAACCTCTCTGACGAACGGCTTATGGAGATTGCCGCTCATGACACTGTACGCATGTTTGAAATCAAACTCAGTCAAGGCGCAAAGCCGGGGAAAGGCGGCATACTGCCTGCCGCTAAAGTCACTCGTGAGATTGCGCGAATTCGCGGTATCGAAGAGGGCCGGGATGCAATCAGCCCGAATCGACACCCTGACATCAATTGCGCGGATGACCTGCTGAACATGATCGAACGGATCCGACGCGTTAGCGGAAAACCTGTCGGCTTCAAGACCGTAGTCGGGGCCTATGGCTGGCTGGAAACGTTGTTCGAAACGATTAACAAAAGAGGCCCGGCATGCGCACCCGACTTCATCACGGTTGACGGAGCAGACGGCGGAACGGGTGCAGCTCCAATGGCGTTGATGGATTATGTGGGGCTGCCCCTCAGCGAAAGCCTGCCCATGGTCATCGACATGCTGTGCGAATATGGCCTGAGGGAGCGTGTCAAGGTTGTCAGCTCCGGCAAGCTGATTACCCCTGCAGGAGTAGCCTGGGCATTAGCTGTCGGCGCCGATTTCGTCGCTTCCGCCAGAGGGTTCATGTTTGCCCTGGGTTGCATCCAGGCATTGCAGTGCAATAAGAACACTTGCCCGACAGGTATCACCACGCATAATCCGAAACTCCAGCGCGGACTGGTATCCAGTGACAAAGCCGTACGCGTGGCCAACTATGTAAAGAACATGAACTATGAGGTCGGCCTCCTGGCACACTCCTGTGGCGTACGGGAGCCGCGGGAACTGAAACGCTTTCACGCGAGGATAGTGATGGAAAATGGGAAATCCATGCCGCTGGATCTCCTCTATCCACCCAAATCACCTGCCTCAACCTGATCGCGCCCGCAATCATCGTATCGCAATTTGGGGAATCGGCTACCTACGTTAAGGAGACAATAAGAGCTACGACAGACAGGGCAATCAGAACACCGGGATCAATCAGGAAGTGTGGATAACCTCGGTTATCAAGCCTTGTCTAATCCAGCCTTTAAGCAAACCCGCCGCCCGCATCGATACACTATCCATATCAATCATGCTCACCAGTATTTCGCACGCCTCTTCGAAGGTAGCGCCGTTGCGCAGAGAATCGAGAGCCAACTGTTCGTCCTCCTCAAGGGAACGGAATCGTGTGACCAGGTCCTGACGCCAGATCAACCAAGCATCACTATGTGCCTGTGTACAGATCGGTTCAACTTCTAGTGGCGGATCCGTGGTGACCGCCTTCCAAATGGTTGGCACATTCCATTCAAGGTCGATTCGGCGCACGCACGGGCAAAATCCAAACCTCAGCATCGGCCATGCATCAGCAGGTATGGATGCCATTTCCTGCTCCGTGACGAGTTTACAGTCCGCGGCATCGAATGCCTGTCCCAATGTCCATTCAAACTTTGCCAGTTCTGGTAGCCAGGCTAAATCATGGATGTCGGGATTTATGTCGACCTGCTCGCTTAAATAGCCTGGAAATCGACAGCCGAAATCGCGAAGACTGAAAAAACGAGAAGGGTATTTTCGTATGTACCCTTCTGTGAGGCGATCGAAATGATCACCGCTGATTGCTATGCTGACGGCGGAATAGTCATTCGTCAGCACCTCTTTCAAACGTGCGACATAGGCATTCGCATAAACGGAAAGCTGATACTGTGCAGACGCACGACCCCCTCCGTTTACCCATGAGATCCTGTTTTCATTTCCAGGCTCCAGTATAAACCGCTGAAATCGTGACTGTAATTCACCCAGCTGTTTCATTGTCGACACTCTTATGCTACCTGATCTTCAAAACCGGCTTCACCGATACGCCGCACGCGATCAAGCTCCTGCAGCAAATCCGCAAGTGGCGGTATATTGTCATCGCGTTCGATCATCGTACTGACACGGCCAAAACGCTGAATAGCCTCGGCGTATAACTTATAAACCGGATCGGCGATAGGGTGGTCATGGGTATCTATGATCAGGTTTTCCTCTTGGGTATGACCTGCCAGATGAATCTGATAGATACGTTCACCGGGCATCGCCTGCACAAAATCAGAGGGATCGAAGTTATGATTATAGGCGCTCACATAGATATTGTTGATATCCAGCAACACAAGACAGTCGGCGCGCTCAACAACCTCGCGTAGAAACTCCCATTCACTCAATTGAGATTCACTATAGCTAATGTAACTCGATACGTTTTCCAACAACATCTGCCGCCCCAGATAGTCCTGCACTCTGCTGATACGCTCTACCACATGATCAAGCGCCTCTTCGGTATAGGGCAAGGGCAACAGATCGTGCAGATTCAGTTTGTTCACGCCGGTCCAGCAGAGATGGTCGGAAAACCACTCAGGCTCCACCCTTTCTATCAGCGCCTTGAGTTTTTTCAGATAGGCATAATCCAGTGGTTCAATACTGCCGATAGACATCGACACGCCATGCATAACCATTGGATAAAGCTCACGGATTCTTCTCAAGTAATTAAGCGGTTTGCCCCCGTCCACCATGTAGTTCTCGGATATAATCTCAAACCAGTCGACATCCGGCCTCGACTCGAGCACGTCATCGTAGTGCTGTCTACGCAGACCCAGTCCATAGCCGAGAAAAGGCCTTTGACCATCTACAGATTCGTTCACAAAGCTCCCCCCAGGGACAATCAGTCAATTTGCAACCAGGAACTGGCAACACTATCCTTGGATAGTGCGCCAGCCCGGCTCCATCAGAACTAACCCTTTGGCTTTTCGGTTGATCCACCAATGTCTTCACAGGCTTTCTTTGACATATTCACAAAGCCCTGGCCTTTGCACGAGGCTTGCCCTTTACAGGCATTATTGGCAGTCTTACAGTCATTATGCCCTTTGCATTTGTTGACACCATAACAGTGTACATTCGCGTCGCTTCCCGCCTGTACATTAGCTGCAGGTGCCACGGAAAACAGAGAAGCGGCACCTGAGGCCATTGCAATCGAGGCAAACTTTCTGCGAGTAATCATAGTTATCTCCTTCGGTTTTTAATCATATCTGTTATTAACACCAAGGCCTTGCCATGGGCGTGATTCAATTCTTGTGAATAAATATCACGTAAGTATCACGGCAAGGTAACAATAGTTTTAACGCAACCTTTTAACCGGAAACGGCAATTCCCAGGCTGTTACCACGGTTCTTGCATATGGTCACTGGATACAGAAAGGTAATTGCTTGATCGCTTATAGTTATTGGCCAAGCTGGAGACACTGCCGCTTGAGACGGATCTGCTATCTTGAATAGGTAAGTGAATAGTTCGAGGACCACGCAATGAGTTTATATGAACGCTTTTACAGGCGACCGATTATTACCTTTATCGTCTTGATCGCATCCGGCCTGACATTCGGTGCAATGACCGTCAATATTTTTCGCCTATTTGCCGCCAACTGGAATTTCATCTTGACCTATGGGCTCTTGGCTTTGCGTGAGGGTGCGCTGACACAAACGCTGGAACTATTGATAACCGGCATGCTTTCAATGGTATTTTTTCTGTTATTCAAGTTTTGTGAAAAAATATTGATTGACCGCATAAGCAGCCTCACTTTCTCCCTAACACGCATTGCGGACAAAAAGAAGACATAAGATACTTCGTCATATACCAGAATAACCTGTTACTTATGATTATCCTGTCGGTTTAATTTGAAATTTTTATGGAATTTTTTCTGTGCCTACCACAGCATCGACTATACGATTAATGAGAGATGTCGATAATATTATTTTTCCAGTATCAGATCCGATTTGGGTTTTGAGATACATAACAGACAGTAACCACGCCCAGGATTGATGGCCGGCGCTTGTGTATATTCGACTTCACCTTGGACAAGCCTGGTACGACAGGAACCACACTCTCCCGCTCGGCATAGAGATTCAACTTCAACACCCCTGGATTCAGCGAATTCCAGCAAGGAGTCATGTGATTGGATCCAACGACAGCACTTACCACTCTCACTAAAGTCAACGGTCACATCCAATGCATGTTCATTCGGTGGCCTATCTGTCACCTCAACACAAACGTTATTGATATAAGTGGATGATTCAACAGTAGAGCTCTCACCAGAATCGAGCAGTGTCTTGTCTTGCCGCAGCAACAAACAAATCCCCGCCGAGAAGACAGCGAGAGCTAATATGGCTGTAATTATAATTAAATAGCCCATTACCATATTCCTATCGATAAGGCCTGATATAGGACTGACAATCCTGAGTATGCATGGAATAGCTTAAGTAACGATGAAGAGGCCTGTGACAATGATCACGAATACACGAACCTTATAGCCTGTGTGTGTATTCCGGCCATTAGCCGCCCTGTTTACAGCCGACTCAAGCATGCATTTTCGGAGATAAAGGGCGTCCAGCATGCGCCGGCGTCAGTAATCGGAATGACGACAATTCACGCAAACAGAGTTAAAAAGCCAGTCAGTATTTGAGAGTATTGGAGCCGGCGAGAGGATTCGAACCCCCGACCAGCTGATTACAAATCAGCTGCTCTACCAACTGAGCTACGCCGGCTGGAGAGTGCGAATTCTATGCGTTTCTGTGTCTTGTGGCAAACTTAACGGCAAGCAGTCTCATTTGATTCGAGATCAGGATACTTAGCGAGTAGATCATTCCAACCCTTTTTGCTATCGGATGTAGATGTACCCTCTTGAAAATAGAGCCAATATTTAGTTTTTTGACGATAGCGTGGCTTGATAATCGCTTCATAACCGAGGTCTATAATCTCATTTTTCCGTGCCTCCGCACGCTCCTCGTTACGGAACAGGCCGAGTGATATAGCATGTACAAGTTCACCGCTGGTAAATCGCCACAAATCGCTCACACCGTCCCTCTCCAGGCGATTTGAGATTTCTATCGCTTCCCGCCTGGTGGCCTGCTGGGGGATTAAAACCCAGACACCCGCCTGTTCATTACTGGTCTCCGACTGCAACTCCGGTTTCAAACCCAACGCCCGCAAACTTACGGAGACGATCTCAGCGTCAGAGCGACTTTCCAGGTAACCGATCGTTCGACATACCGGCATCAATTCCAATGCCGGTATCTCAGCCACGCCATTTTCACTCTTTGGCATGTCAAACTCGGGTTCGGCGGGAGTCTCAGCTTCCGCAATGGAAAGCTCAGACAGAGGCTCTGCAATCGGTTCGGCAGGAGTCCGGTCCTGCAAAGACAGATCAGCATCCGGCGTCTCAGTTCGATCATCAGATGAGTCCTGCTGTACCCGGTCGGCATCCGGATCGTTCACACCGGCAAGTATAACATCATCGGTAGCGCTTGGCTCAGTTTTCAACGCCGCAATCTCTTCATAGAGAAAGAGTTCACCCACATCCGGCAAGCGATTCTCAACGTTTTTTTCTGCCTTCTGAGGGTAGATTAGGATAAACATCCCCAAATTCGCCAGCAGCAGAATGAAAAAGAGCCATTTCATAACAATACTTTATCTGTTGTGTTCATTTCGCATCCTGTGGTGGAGTCCATACAGTGCATGGACTACCCCGCTTGACCAGACTGCAAACGCAACCCGTTCAGAACCAGACCATGTACGACTTGGTGGGACACTTCAAGGTGGCGTGTCAACAATTCAGCATCGCCACCTGTAACAACGCAAAGGACATCACCTATTTCCCGCGCCTGCAGTGTTTGATACAGCTTTTCCACGGTCGCACATTGAGCCACAATGGCGCCCGTAAGGATGCCGGATGCTGTATCGGTAGCGAAGCAATCGCGAATCTCACCGGAATCATAATGCGGGATATCGGTATTTTGTCTCAGACAATGGGCAAATACCCGCAATCCCGGCAAGATGATACCACCGATATGTCGTCCCTCTCCGTTCATGGCATCGATCGTTGTCGCTGAACCGCAGTCTACGACAATCTGGGGTAATTTCGAAAGTGCACGCGCCGCGATGAGCGCCAACCAACGGTCGACGCCCAGTTGAGCAGGCTGGTCATATCCGTTTGTTACTCCGTGCTCCCGCTGCCGTGTTTCAGCGAAAAACGGTATTATCTGCCATTGCCGTTCAATCCAGCTCAGTAGTTTCGCGTCAATATCTTGTTGGCGCACACTGGCGATATAGACCGCTTCAGGCTTCTTCAGTTTAAGCCAGGCCTGTTCAATCGCTGCTGGGAGATTGCGTGATTCCTCCTGATGCAGGATATCAACGTGCAGATCCTCCTCGGTTGCCCATTTGATGGCCGAATTGCCTATATCAACATAGAGTTTCATCTTCTTTCATCAACCAGCTGCCGAAGACTCACCTCACCGGCGTGAAATGACTGCTCCTTGCCATTGCATCGCAACCGGATCGCTCCATTCAGATCAATTCCCAAATGTTCCCCCGCGTGGACCTGACTATGGCTGCGAATTTCCACCTCTCGACCCAATAACAGATCATGCCTATGCCACTCATCAAGAAATGATTGCATACCATCGGACTGATACTGCCGTATCACATCTCTCAGATGTAGGATCAACCTGCATACCAGTTCGTTGCGGGTCGGCCAGGTGATATTTGGAATAGAATCCAGATCGATCCACGGTTGGTCGATATCACCGCCATGACTGCCCAACCGGGTATTCAGACCGACACCGATAACAATCTGCGAGGGACCACTGGTCTCCCCTGTTATTTCCAGGAGAAGACCGGCCAATTTTTTACCTCGCCACAATATATCATTAGGCCATTTAAGTCCGGCCTGAGCACAATTCAGCTCATGCAACAAGCGTACAATAGCAATAGCCGAAGCCAGGCTGAGTCCCGCAATCTGCATCGGCGGATGTTCGAAACGCCACAACATTGAGAAATAGAGGTTTCTTCCGAAAGGTGAGATCCACTTACGACCATGCCTGCCCTTACCAGCCAGTTGCTGTTCCGCCAGACATACGGTCCCTGACTCGGCACCCGAAGCTGCCTGCTTCATCAACCAACTGTTGGTGGAATCTATAGAGGCGTGCAGAACCAATGCCGGCGGCGCCTCACTATCGTTATCACTCAGTAGTTTAAGAATGACGTCATGATTCAGAAGATCAAGCGGTTCACGCAAGCGATATCCTCTCCCTGTCACCGCATCGATCTCGAGATTATATTCCTCCTTCAATTGTTTGAGTTTTTTCCAAACTGAAGAGCGCGTCACGTCCAACAGACGTCCCAACTCCTGACCTGAGTGAAACCGCCCATCCGCCAATCTATGAATTAAATCATGATGCCGGTACATGGCCCTTTAACCAGTTATTAAGACGCTGCTGCTGAATGCTGCCGGGATGTTGGGGGAGATAGATGGTACAGGTATCGGCCTCGGCCGGATGCGCAGTGAAATGGATAACCTTTAACTCATCCCTGCGAAACACATGCATCTCAATGGTTACCTCCTCCTGTTGCCTGGCGATATACTGTTCCATCTGTTTTGCATTCATGCTCAACCCATCTACGGCAACGATCTCGTCACCCGCCGCCAACCCTGCCTGCTGAGCTCCACCACCATCAAACACCTGCAAAATCCGAACCCTCTTTTCCAATTGTTTCCATTTAGCGCCCAATACCGGCTTGGCTGGAGCGGCCTTTGGCGGTTCTGCCACCACCCTGCCCTGATCCTCACTGGATTTAGCGGGAAACAGATGAAGCTCTACAGCAAACTCGGCCAAGATATCGGCAAGCGGCAACTCTTCTGTTGAACGGACCCCAAGTTCAAACAGTGGCTGCAGATCCAGAGATGTCACTTCAGTCGCAAGTTTTTCAAATCCATCCTCCGGAACACCCACTGAGCGACGACCGTATCTTTGCCACATCTCGCGCATCACATGGTCAAGTGAACATGAGTTGTCACTCTGCAGGCGTATGCTCAGATCGAGCAGCAGGGCGAACAGGGCGCCTTTGGCATAGTAACTTACGATTGCATTGGGCGCGTTCTCGTCCTGTTTGTAGAATTTTGTCCAGGCATCGAAACTCGACTCCTCCAGGGTTTGTTTATGTCTCCCGCTGTTTCTCATCACACGCGTGATTGTTTCCGCCATCATTTCAAAGTAGGCCTTGCGCTCAATCACGCCGCTCCTGACAAGAATCAGCTCATCGTAGTAGGACGTGATCCCCTCAAAAACCCATAACTGACGGGTGTACACCTCTGCTGCAGTTCCCTGTTGCAGAAATACTTCCGGTGTTATCCGCTTGACGTTCCAAAGGTGGAAATACTCATGACTGCAGAGTGCCAACAGTTTTCGATAACCGGCCGTGACGCCTTCATCGCCCAGTTTTGGCAGATCATCCCTGCCGATCATAAGGCTGGTTGAGTTACGGTGTTCCAATCCCCCATAACCATTACCGACCACTTGAAGCAAAAAGAGATAATGCGATATCGGCAATTCACCGAACAGTTCCACCTCTTCATGGCAGATCCGACCTAAATCACTGCAAAACCGCTGCAATTCAGCATCATGTACACCGCTGATCACTAATCGATGCCGTTGATCATTCACCAGGAAGTCAGCATCGGTAAAATGTCCTGCCTCAATGGGATAGTCGATCAGCGCTTCATAACAGTCACAGAGGTAATTACCAAACCCGGCTTCATCGATATGCTCCACCGGCATTGCGGTTGCCAGACGCCACTCTTCGGCATAACCCTCCCCCGGACGATCAATACTCAATCTGCAGGGCACATTTTCAAAGCCAGCGACGCCTAAAAACAGACACGCTCCATTGATATATGCTTGTTCGGTATCGAAATACGCAGTTCTGACGGTCAGTTCCCAAGCATAAACCGTGTACACGACACGCAGTTCACCCGTTACCGGTAAAACACGCCAACTCTGCTTGTCAAGCTTGACCAGCTCAACAGGTTCACTTCCCGACAATGCCTGGATGGAAACTATATTACGGGCGAAATCACGCACCATGTAACTGCCGCGTATCCAACCGGGAAGGTAGACTACCTGCCCATCGGTATCGGGCTGCTCCAGGATCAGCTCGACTTCAAACAGATGCGCATGGGGTGATTTGAAGCTCAGCTTATACTCAATCATTACCTGTCCCACTGCATGACTGCCTGTTCACCTTTTCGATTGACCGGACGCGCAATCAAACCGGCATGGTTCGCACTGACCTGGTAGTGAGCGCCTGCTTCAATCGGCATATACACCGAACTGCCATACATTGTATCAACCATGCCAAAATGATCGGTAAGGTTAGCGATTATACTGTCGATAATCTCATAATCCTCATGCAGATTATAAACCCTGATAACGCTATTGCCCGGTACGACATTCCGCCCCGACAGCGCATCCAAACGCACCACCGGATCCTTTCCAAGCAACACGACCCACGGTTTCCATTTGATAAAGCGCGCATCCAACCGCCACTCATCAGCTGGAAGAGCATAGATTCTGTGCCTACCGTTGACCGTCAACCTCAGGGATGCGGTTCCGGTGTCAACGGTAACGATCTCAACCTCAGCCAGTACACGCTCCTTGGTCAACTGAATATAGCTCTGAACATTAAATAGCAGCAATGAAATAAAGGTTGCAACGAGCAGGACAATTAGACCCAGTAAACCGTTCAGGCTCGCCGCAATAAGCTTCCTTTTGAAAACAAATTGGCGAACCGCCAATCCAGTCAGCAGAAAACCGAAGACAAGTAGCGCCAGTGAGAGAACCATAATCTATTCAAATGCAATGCGATTTCACGATCTTTGAGATCACAATCTAACACGTTATCGTTAAATCCGAGCCGGGGAATCCATACTGGTTCACATCGAGACAAAAAAAAACCCCGGACCTTCAGGGTCCGGGGTTTTGCTGTAAAAACCTGGCAGTGTCCTACTTTTACATGGGGAGACCCCACACTATCATCGGCGCTATGTCGTTTCACTTCCGAGTTCGAGATGGGATCGGGTGGTACCAACACGCTATGTCTACCAGGTAAACTGTGGGAGTCGCTCCCTAGGAAACGACTCAGCATTCGGTTAGATCGCAAGGCTATATCTGTGGGTGTTGCGTTTGCTTGAACTCAGCCCAAAATGTTTGGGTGTTATATGGTCAAGCCTCACGGGCAATTAGTACTGGTTAGCTTCACACATTACTGTGCTTCCACACCCAGCCTATCAACGTTGTAGTCTTCAACGGCCCTACAGGGACCTTAAAGGTCCAGTGAGATCTCATCTTGGGAGGGGCTTCCCGCTTAGATGCTTTCAGCGGTTATCCTGTCCGTATTTAGCTACCCGGCAGTGCCACTGGCGTGACAACCGGAACACCAGAGATACGTCCACTCCGGTCCTCTCGTACTAGGAGCAGCTTCCCTCAAATCTCAAACGCCCACGGCAGATAGGGACCGAACTGTCTCACGACGTTCTAAACCCAGCTCGCGTACCACTTTAAATGGCGAACAGCCATACCCTTGGGACCGACTTCAGCCCCAGGATGTGATGAGCCGACATCGAGGTGCCAAACACCGCCGTCGATATGAACTCTTGGGCGGTATCAGCCTGTTATCCCCGGAGTACCTTTTATCCGTTGAGCGATGGCCCTTCCATACAGAACCACCGGATCACTAAGACCTACTTTCGTACCTGCTCGACTTGTCTGTCTCGCAGTCAAGCACCCTTATGCCTTTGCACTCGTTGCGCGATGTCCGACCGCGCTGAGGGTACCTTCGTGCTCCTCCGTTACTCTTTGGGAGGAGACCGCCCCAGTCAAACTACCCACCATACACTGTCCCTAACCCGGATAACGGGTCGAGGTTAGAACTCCAAATATATCAGGGTGGTATTTCAAGGTTGGCTCCACGAAGACTGGCGTCTCCGCTTCAAAGCCTCCCACCTATCCTACACAAACATATTCAAAGTCCAGTGCAAAGCTGTAGTAAAGGTTCACGGGGTCTTTCCGTCTAGCCGCGGGTACACTGCATCTTAACAGCGATTTCAATTTCACTGAGTCTCTGGTGGAGACAGCGTGGCCATCGTTACGCCATTCGTGCAGGTCGGAACTTACCCGACAAGGAATTTCGCTACCTTAGGACCGTTATAGTTACGGCCGCCGTTTACCGGGGCTTCGATCAAGAGCTTCGTCCGAAGACTAACCCCATCAATTAACCTTCCGGCACCGGGCAGGCGTCACACCCTATACTTCCTCTTTCGAGTTTGCAGAGTGCTATGTTTTTAATAAACAGTCGCAGCCACCTGGTCACTGCAACCCTCTTCTGCTCCGAGAGCAAGTCTCTTCACATACCAAGGGCGTACCTTCTCCCGAAGTTACGGTACTATTTTGCCTAGTTCCTTCACCAGAGTTCTCTCAAGCGCCTTGGGATTCTCACCCTACCCACCTGTGTCGGTTTAGAGTACGGTTACTTATTACCTGAAGCTTAGAGGTTTTTCCTGGAAGCATGGCATCAATCACTTCGTCTCACATGGAGACTCGTCATCACGTCTCAGAATTGCCGGTCCGGATTTACCTAAACCGACTCCCTACACGCTTAAACCGGGTAAACCAACACCCGGATGACCTAGCCTACTCCGTCACCCCATCGCAGTAATAAATAGTTCCGGAATATTAACCGGATTCCCATCGACTACGCATTTCTGCCTCGCCTTAGGGGCCGACTAACCCTGCGCCGATTAGCGTTGCGCAGGAAACCTTGGGTTTTCGGCGAGGGGGCCTCTCACCCCCTTTATCGTTACTCATGTCAGCATTCGCACTTCTGATACCTCCAGCATGCCTTACAGCACACCTTCGCAGGCTTACAGAACGCTCCTCTACCATGCGTGCAAGCACGCATCCGCAGCTTCGGTACATGGCTTAAGCCCCGTTAAATCTTCCGCGCAGGCCGACTCGACTAGTGAGCTATTACGCTTTCTTTAAAGGATGGCTGCTTCTAAGCCAACCTCCTAGCTGTCTATGCCTTCCCACATCGTTTCCCACTGAGCCATGATTTAGGGACCTTAGCTGGCGGTCTGGGTTGTTTCCCTTTCCACGACGGACGTTAGCACCCGCCGTGTGTCTCCCGCGATTACACTTCCACGTATTCGGAGTTTGCATCGGTTTGGTAAGCCGGGATGGCCCCCTAGCCGAAACAGTGCTCTACCCCATGGAGTGAAACGCGAGGCGCTACCTAAATAGCTTTCGAGGAGAACCAGCTATCTCCGGGCTTGATTAGCCTTTCACTCCTATCCACAGCTCATCCCCCCATTTTTCAACATAGGTGGGTTCGGGCCTCCAGCGCGTGTTACCGCACCTTCACCCTGGCCATGGATAGATCGCCCGGTTTCGGGTCTACTCCCAACGACTGAACGCCCTATTAAGACTCGGTTTCCCTACGCCTCCCCTATACGGTTAAGCTTGCCACTGAGAAGTAAGTCGCTGACCCATTATACAAAAGGTACGCAGTCACCCCCGAAGGGGCTCCCACTGCTTGTACGCATACGGTTTCAGGTTCTATTTCACTCCCCTCTACGGGGTTCTTTTCGCCTTTCCCTCACGGTACTGGTTCACTATCGGTCGGTAGAGAGTATTTAGCCTTGGAGGATGGTCCCCCCATATTCAAGCAGGATATCACGTGTCCCGCTTTACTCGATTTCACTGCGAATAGGTTTTTGTGTACGGGGCTATCACCCTGTATCGCCAGACTTTCCAGACTGTTCCACTAACCACATCGCAACTTAAGGGCTAATCCCCTTTCGCTCGCCGCTACTAAGGGAATCTCGGTTGATTTCTTTTCCTCCGGGTACTTAGATGTTTCAGTTCCCCGGGTTTGCCTCTCACACCTATGAATTCAGTGTGAGATACCTGTCTTACGACAGGTGGGTTTTCCCATTCGGAGATCTCCGGATCAAAGCCTGTTTGCTGGCTCCCCGAAGCTTATCGCAAGCTACAACGTCCTTCATCGCCTTCTACCGCCTAGGCATCCACCATATGCGCTTAATCACTTGACCATATAACCCCAAAAATTCTGGAGTCAGGTCGCTCGTACAAATGCAACATACCCAAGTAACTAAGTTTGAGAACTTAGATACTAAATTTTAGATATTGGATGTCTCACGACATCCGCCTATCTGCGATCTAACCTAATTTTTAAAGAGCAGTACTTCGATAATACGAAGTGGCTAGCGTTGTCGCTAGACACTTGGCACTAACGGCCTGAACCGTTCAGCTGTATTGGTGGAGCCAGGGAGGATCGAACTCCCGACCTCCTGCGTGCAAGGCAGGCGCTCTCCCAGCTGAGCTATGGCCCCTGAAGAGTCAAATGGTTCTGAATAAATATGGTGGGTCTGGGAGGATTTGAACCTCCGACCTCACCCTTATCAGGGGTGCGCTCTAACCAACTGAGCTACAGACCCAAGTCTCTCAGCGCAGTACAGCTGCTTAGCTGTTTAACAGGTCTGTATCTGCTTCAACATCGGTTAGGTAACTTGTGTGGATGCTCCGAAGATCCGGGCAACTTTTTTAAAGGAGGTGATCCAGCCGCAGGTTCCCCTACGGCTACCTTGTTACGACTTCACCCCAGTCATGAATCACAAAGTGGTGAGCGCCCCCCCGAAGGTTAAGCTACCCACTTCTTTTGCAACCCACTCCCATGGTGTGACGGGCGGTGTGTACAAGGCCCGGGAACGTATTCACCGCGACATGCTGATTCGCGATTACTAGCGATTCCGACTTCATGCAGTCGAGTTGCAGACTGCAATCCGGACTACGACCGGTTTTCTGAGATTAGCTCCCCCTCACGGGTTGGCGACCCTCTGTACCGGCCATTGTAGCACGTGTGTAGCCCAGCCCATAAGGGCCATGATGACTTGACGTCATCCCCACCTTCCTCCGGTTTGTCACCGGCAGTCTCCCTAGAGTTCCCACCCGAAGTGCTGGCAACTAGGGACAAGGGTTGCGCTCGTTACGGGACTTAACCCAACATCTCACGACACGAGCTGACGACAGCCATGCAGCACCTGTCACTGGATTCCCGAAGGCACCAAACTATCTCTAGTAAGTTTCCAGGATGTCAAGGGCTGGTAAGGTTCTTCGCGTTGCATCGAATTAAACCACATGCTCCACCGCTTGTGCGGGCCCCCGTCAATTCCTTTGAGTTTTAACCTTGCGGCCGTACTCCCCAGGCGGTCAACTTATCGCGTTAGCTGCGCCACTAAACCCTTATAATGAGTCCAACGGCTAGTTGACATCGTTTACAGCGTGGACTACCAGGGTATCTAATCCTGTTTGCTACCCACGCTTTCGCACCTCAGTGTCAGTATTGGTCCAGGAAGCCGCCTTCGCCACTGATGTTCCTCCGGATATCTACGCATTTCACCGCTACACCCGGAATTCCGCTTCCCTCTACCATACTCTAGTGAGGCAGTTTCAAATGCAATTCCCAGGTTGAGCCCAGGGCTTTCACATCTGACTTACCAAACCACCTACGCGCGCTTTACGCCCAGTAATTCCGATTAACGCTTGCACCCTCCGTATTACCGCGGCTGCTGGCACGGAGTTAGCCGGTGCTTCTTCTAAAGGTAACGTCAAGACTCGAGGTTATTAACCTCAAGCTTTTCTTCCCAATTGAAAGTGCTTTACAACCCGCAGGCCTTCTTCACACACGCGGTATTGCTGGATCAGGGTTGCCCCCATTGTCCAATATTCCCCACTGCTGCCTCCCGTAGGAGTCTGGGCCGTGTCTCAGTCCCAGTGTGGCTGATCGTCCTCTCAGACCAGCTATGGATCGTCGCCTTGGTAGGCCATTACCCTACCAACTAGCTAATCCAACGCAGGCTCATCTAATAGCGCGAGGTCCGAAGATCCCCCGCTTTCCCCCGTAGGGCGTATGCGGTATTAGCTCGAGTTTCCCCGAGTTGTCCCCCACTACTAGGCAGATACCTACGCGTTACTCACCCGTCCGCCACTCGTCAGCCGAGAGCAAGCTCTCGCTGTTACCGTTCGACTTGCATGTGTTAAGCATACCGCCAGCGTTCAATCTGAGCCAGGATCAAACTCTTCAGTTTAAGTTTGATAGCTGCTTATGGCAGCCAATCCTTTTGACTCGAGATTCTCGGATAGAATTACTATCTTTGAATGCTCTCTGTCGATCTTTGGTTACCCATGATCAACGGAGCACCCACACAAATTACCTAACCTGATTGTTAAAGAGCATCCCGGAATTTTCTTCCGAGAAAGACCGCCTATTTTAAAGGGCCCTGTACTTGTGTCAAGAAAATTCTCAATTTTCTTCAAGCCGTCGGGGCCTCCCGGTCCGTTCGAGAGCGCGTATTCTACAGCCCGCTTAGTCATTGTCAACAACTAAATCTAAGCACTGGAAACGAGACCCTCATGGCTTCCGAATCAGCTTCTTCAAGCCCCTCGAAAGAGTGGCGCATTATACGGAGTTCACCCCCTTCGTCAACAACTTTCAGAAGGTTTTTCAGGAGATCTGTAATTACCTTCCAGGACCATCTCAATATCGAGCCGGGTTATGCCGATTTCTTCGGTCAATTCAAGGGTAATCAGCCCTCCGAAATGGATCGCAGCGGAGGCTAGGGTGATAGATTCGGGATCCGTCAACGACTAATGCAGGCTGATGCGGGCAAATCTGCGCTTGCCTACCTGATATACATGGGATGAACCTGCCGCCACAGTAAGGGCGTGATCCGTCACTCTCACTCCGTCAATGCGCACCGCACCCTGCTTTATCATACGCATAGCCTCGGAGGTACTCCTCACCAATTCGGCGTCTTTCAGGAGATTGGCGATGGGATAACCGCCATTGGATGCTGTAAAGTCGAACTCGGCCATCTCATCGGGCATCTGACCTTTTTGAAAACGGGCAACGAAGGCCTCGTGGGCCTTAACCGCCTGTCCCCTGGAGTGAAAGCGTTCCACCAACTCTTCGGCAAGTCGAATTTTCACATCCCGTGGATTGGCTCCCAGTTCAATCTCTCTTTTCCACTCTAAGATCTCCGACATCGGCCGAAAGCTCAACAACTCGAAATAGCGCCACATCAGTTCATCTGAGATCGACATGACCTTACCGAACATCTCCTCGGGCACATCAGTGATGCCTATATAATTGTTGAGGGATTTTGACATCTTCTGCACCCCATCCAACCCTTCAAGGATTGGCAGGGTGATCACTACTTGCGGCTCCTGCTGATAGGCCTCCTGCAGTTGACGCCCCACCAGGAGATTGAATTTCTGATCCGTGCCTCCTAGTTCCACATCGGCCTTCAACACCACGGAATCGTAGCCCTGGATCAACGGGTAGAGGAATTCATGCACAGCGATGGCCTGGCCGCTGGTATAGCGCTTGTTGAAATCATCCCGCTCCAACATCCGCGCCACCGTGTGCTTTGCCGCCAGCTGGATCAGATCCACTGCCGACATCTCTCCCATCCAGGAAGAGTTGAACAGGACCGTGGTCTTGGTGGGATCAAGAATTTTGAAGATCTGATGCTCATAGGTCTTTGCATTCTCCACCACCTCTTCCCGTGTGAGGGGTGGCCGGGTAGCGCTTTTACCTGTGGGATCACCGATCATGCCGGTGAAGTCACCGATCAGAAAGATCACCTCGTGCCCCAATTCCTGGAATTGTCGAAGTTTATTGATAAGGACAGTGTGCCCGAGGTGGAGGTCTGGGGCCGTGGGATCAAACCCTGCCTTGATCTTCAGTGGTTTGCCCCGCTGCAGCTTTTTAATCAATAAATCTTCGGGCAGTACCTCTTCCGTACCTCGTTTAATAAGTTCCAGGGAACCAGTGACATCGGTCATTTACTAAATCTCTAAAATTAAGACAATGGTTGCACACTCTACTAGAAGCATCTGATAAAATTAACCATTGTATAGTGTTATGCGCTACTATCCATTATGTGATCTGGCGCTGTATTCTATCGTCAAGGGGCCGATACAGAGTATATATTGCCGTATTATTCAATCATGCAAGACTTTAAATCCTACACATTGGAGAGAAAACCGGCGCGCGGCCTACTCGGCCGAGGCCTAGTGTTTGCTGCGGTTATGCTCCTTCTCCTTGCCGCAGGAACCCTCTACCTCAGCCTGTCATCCCACCAAACCACCGTGGATGACAACCCCGCCTCCTCTGAACAGATTGAAAAAACAGACCAGAAAAGGATTCTACCACTACAACTACCCGGCCAATCCAGCAGAAAGCCCGCCACTCCCGATTCACCGGACCAGTCAATCAGCTTCATCAGGCAGGCGGCGGCCGTCGAGGCCGAACCGGTTATCAAGACTGACATCCCGTCTGTAGCGGTGGTCCAGGAGACAGCGCCAGAGTCCCATACACTGACCTACGAGATTCAGAATGGCGACTCCCTGGCCAGCATATTTAAGAAGCATGATCTCAGTGCCAATCTGCTGCACCGCATTGTCCACTCCAGTGATACTGCAAAAAAACTGACCGATATTCGCCCCGGAGAGATTCTGCACGTGGAGCTGGATGGGGAACAGAACTTTCTCGGTCTGCGTCTGGAGCAGAGCAAGATCGACAGTCTCCAGATAACCGCCATCGAAGATGGGTTTAAAGCAGCCGAACTGAGCAGAGAGGTGGAAGTAAGGACCAATCACATCAGCGGCACCATCGAGAACTCTTTTTACCTCGCGGCCAAGGAGGCCGGTCTTTCAGAAAATCTGATCATGCAGATGGCGGGTATCTTTGGTTGGGATATTGACTTCGCCCTGGAGATCCGCAGCGGTGATCGGTTTACGGTCATCTTTGAGGAAGACTATCTTGACGGGGAGAAACTACGCGACGGTCCCATTCTGGCCGCGGAATTCGTCAATCGGGGACGCTCCTACCGAGCCCTGCAGTATACAGACGATACAGGTCGAACTGACTACTACAGTCCTGATGGCCGCAGTATGCGCAAGGCCTTTCTTCGGGCTCCCGTCGATTTCAGGCGTATTTCATCGCGCTTTACCCGGGAGCGATACCACCCTGTACTGGGTAAAAAGCGCCCCCATCGGGGGGTCGACTATGCGGCGAAAACCGGTACGCCGGTGAAAGCCGCCGGTGATGGAAAGATCATTCACCGAGGCAAGAAAGGCGGCTACGGGAAGACCGTCATCATAAAGCATGGGCAGACCTATACTACCTTGTACGCCCATCTTTCCCGCTACAACAGAAAGACCAGGAAAGGAAGCAAGGTCAAGCAGGGACAGACCATCGGATATGTCGGCAGTACCGGGCTCGCAACAGGCCCGCACCTCCACTATGAATTCCGCCTCAATGGCGTGCACAGGAATCCTTTGACGGTGAAGCTCCCTGCAGCCAAGCCTATCGCAAAAAAATATCGTGAGGACTTTCAACTGAAGATACAACCCCTGCTGAGCCAGCTTGAGTTGATCAATCGCACCCTTGTTGCAAATGCCCGATGAATCAGTGTTTGTGGGACTCATCTCAGGCACCAGTCTGGATGGCGTGGACGCCGTGGTTGTCGACCTCTCCAGCAATCAACCCCGCCTGATAGCGAGTCACATAGAGCCTTATCCCACTCAACTCAGAACCTCACTGCGGACCCTTTGCCAACCTGGCAGCAATGAAATCGACCGCATGGGGGAACTCGATAAACAGGTTGCCGTCACCTTCGCAACCGCTTGTCGTGCCGTATTGGCAGACACCGGCATAACGCCACAACAGGTAACAGCCATTGGGAGCCACGGCCAGACCGTTCGTCACCGCCCCGACGCGGAAAATCCTTTTACCCTGCAGATCGGGGATCCCAATACTATTGCGGAACTGACAGGCATCACCACGGTTGCTGATTTCCGCCGTCGTGACATGGCGGCGGGTGGCCAAGGCGCACCACTTGTACCTGTCCTCCATCAGGCGCTGTTTCAAAAACCCGGAATAAAGCGGATCATCCTGAATCTGGGCGGAATCGCCAACATCACCTGCCTGCCCGACAATAATGCTAAACCGGTTACCGGGTACGATACCGGACCGGCGAATACCCTGCTCGATCACTGGGTAGAAAATCACCGGACCGTCACGCTGGACCATCAAGGCGCATGGGCAAAAAGCGGCCATATCAACGATAGCCTACTGAATGAATTGCTGTCCGATCCCTATTTTCAACAGTCTCCACCAAAAAGCACCGGCAGAGAATATTTCTCCCTTGATTGGTTGCTGGAGAAACTCACTCCTCACCAGCTTTCAGCCGAGGATGTACAGGCAACCTTGGTTGAACTCAGCGCCGCCACTATTGCCCAGGCAATTCTCGCTGAGGGCTATCATGAATCTGAGGTTTTGGTGTGCGGTGGAGGAGCTCACAATCTCTACCTGCTGGAACGCTTAGGCAATCGACTGCCGAGTGCCGAGATACAGCCAACATCTGCCTACGGTGTGGACCCGGACTGGATCGAAGCCATCACATTCGCCTGGTTGGCGAAACGCACTCTCAGTGGACTGAATGGTAACCTTGCTTCCGTCACAGGTGCTGAACGGAATGTGATTTTGGGTGGTATTTATCCCGCCCGAGGGGCCGACCGGCATCCATCCCTGTAGTTTGAGACGAGACCAGTCAGCCGCATTTCCAACGACCGAAGTTGTAGCTAGGGCCTGTCGACAGCCTTTCCGGCGTGAGGGTGGATAGCCGTTCCAATTGAAATCAGCAAAATAGAGGAATAAATGCCCTGCGTCAGAGAATTAGAAGTTATTAATTCTATAATGTATATAAACGCGGCAGCCTTTTGAACTCCATGCGTACAGCTTCCATCGACAATCGAAACTTTTTACTGCGCCGATTGCATTCACTATTCGGTCTCATGCCCGTTGGCGGTTTCCTGATCTTCCATCTGTGGGAAAATTCACAATCCCGTTTTGGTCAGGTCCATTACAACGAACAGGTCGTGGGCTGGCTGCAAAGTCTCAATTATCTGACATTGATGGAGATCTTCGTGATTGCCTTGCCGCTGCTGTTTCATGCAGGATACGGTTTGGTCATTATCCACGGAGCCGAAAGCAACTGGTATCGCTATCCCTGGCTGCGCAACCATTTTTACTGGCTGCAGAGGATTTCAGGTATCGGCATCCTGCTGTTCCTTGTATTGCATGTGGGTTGGACCAGGATTTGGGGCATATGGCAACCCGAAATCAAAGCCGATCTCTTCAGTCATATGCAGCTCCTGCTTGATAATCCCATCACCTTTCTACTCTACCTGACAGGCCTCCTGTTGGCAGTCTTCCACTTGTGTAACGGGTTATGGACCATGGCAATCAGTTGGGGGCTCACCACAAGTGTCGATGCCCAACGTTACTGGTTCTATTTCTGCATGCTGCTTGCCCTGACACTGAGCGCCATGGGCGTGCACGGTATGCTGGGATTCATTGCATGAAAAGACCGCGCAAAGTCATCGTTGTCGGTGGTGGACTGGGCGGCCTGTGGTCGGCATTGCGGGTGGCGGAAGCCGGATTTCAGGTAGAGATCTTCTCCCTATTCGAGGTCAAGCGTTCACACTCGGTATGCGCACAAGGCGGCATCAACGCCTGCTTCGACACCAAAGGCGAACGAGACAGTGTCTGGCAACATATCGTCGACACACTGAAGGGTGGCGCATACCTGGCCAATCAACCGCCGGTAAAGTCGATGTGTGAACAGGCACCCGGCATCATCCGTACTTTCGAACGCTTGGGCGTTACCTTCTCCCGCACGGCAGAGGGATTGCTGGATCTCCGTCTTTTCGGCGGCGTCAAGAACCGGCGCACCGTATTTGCCGGTGCCAGTACGGGACAGCAACTTTTGTACGGTGTGGATCAAGAGATCCGCCGCCAGGAGTCCCTGGGGCGTGTGCAGAAATATGAGTGGTGGGAGTTCCTCTCTCTGGTGAAGGATGGACAGGGCACCTGCAAAGGAATCGTCGCAATGAACCTTCGCACAATGGATGTCAAACATTTTCGTGCCGATGCGGTGATTCTTGCGACAGGAGGTATGGGGCAGGTATTTGGCCATCGATCCACCAATTCCACCAACTCCACCGGTGCGGCAGCATGTCGCGCATACCGGCAGGGGGCCTGGCTGGCCAACACGGAGTTCTTCCAATTTCACCCAACCGCCATGCTTGGTGACGACAAGACCCGCTTAATGAGTGAAGCGGCTCGTGGCGAGGGCGGGCGTATCTGGGTGCCGAAAGATCCCCAGGAGAAGCGGCGTCCCGGCAAAATCCCCGAAGCAGAGCGATTCTACTTTCTCGAAGAGTGGTACCCAAGCTATGGAAACACGGTACCACGGGACGTGGCGTCCCGTGCGATCTGGAAGGTGGTGCATGAGATGGGATTGGGTGTATCCGGGGAAGATAAGGTCTACCTCGATCTGACACATTTGAATCCGGGATTCATTGAGCAACGACTGCATGCGATCCTCGATATCTACCGCAAATTTCACGGTACTGATCCGGTACACGAACCCATGGAGATCTACCCTTCGGCCCATTACGCCATGGGCGGGCTCTGGGTTGATTTTGAGAAGGATCAAACCAATGGCGGCATAAAACCGGGAAGCCCACGCAATCACGCAACCAACATCCCCGGCCTCTACGCCTGTGGCGAGTGCGATTACGGTTACCATGGAGCCAACCGGTTAGGCGCCAACTCGCTTCTCTCAGCCTCATTCAGTGGCCGGGTTGCCGGCGAAGCGGTTGCAAACTACCTGAGGGGTCTGGAGGATGAACTGCTGAGTGTACCCGATCGGTTCTACCTGGATGAGATCAAGCGACAGCAGTCGATTAACCTGAATCTGACATCAGGCGACGGCAGTGAGAATCCCTACACATTACACCGTGAGCTTGGCGAAATCATGTCGGGACAGGTAGGTGTTGTGCGGGATAACACAGTACTCGACGCCGCCATCGCTTCACTGCAGGAGCTTGAGCAACGCAGTCACTCAGTCAAGCTGGATGCGAGCAATGAATGGAGCAATCAGGGATTGGTATATGTTCGCCAGCTGCAGGAGATGATACGACTTGGCGGTGTCATTGCCGGTAGCGCCCTGGCCCGGGATGAGTGTCGAGGCGCTCACTTTAAGCCGGCTTTTGAACTGCCGACACCGAAGGATGCCTACCCGGGCGATCCAGCCTATGAAGCCTATCGCGAGAGCTGGAAAAAGCAGAATCAGGCGTGGCTGAAGACAACCGTCGCTGAATATTCGACAGACGGTCCCGGAATCAGCTTTCGCGAGATAGACCTTTCGGTCCTGGCGCCGGAAGAGCCACGGGACTACCGCTGAGGGTGTCATGATGGGTAAAACAATCGATCTGCGCATTCGCCGGCAAGACACCCCCTATAGCCCACCCTATTGGCAGACATTCTCGATACCCTACCGCGAGGGCCATAACATCGTCTCAGCCCTGATGGTGATCCGCGAACATCCTCTCACGCAAGAGGGCCAACTCGTCGATCCGGTCGCCTGGGAGTTCAACTGCATGGAAGAGGTCTGCGGCGCCTGCTCAATGGTGATCAACGGGAAGCCCCGGCAAGCCTGCTCCACACTTATCGATTCCCTCGAACAACCTATAAAACTTGAACCCTTGGGTAAATTCCCCGTAGTTCGGGACTTGATGGTCGATCGCAGCAAGATCTTCAGCGATCTCAAGAGAGTACATGCCTGGATCGAAATTGACGGCGCCTGGGACATCCATCAGGGCGCACCCCGCATTTCGCCGGGGACATGGAAGGAGAGCTACCTCTACAGCCGTTGCATGAGCTGCGGTTGCTGCATGGAGGCCTGTCCGCAATATGGCATGGAAAAAGAGTTTGTCGGTCCCGCCGCCCTGGCTGCGGTCCGACTGATGAACAACCATCCCACCGGCAGCTATCATCAACAACAGCGCCTGCATGCCATCATGGGCGACGGCGGACTCAGTGACTGCGGCAATGCACAGAACTGCGTCCGGGTCTGCCCAAAACGGATTCCACTTACCACCGCTATCGGCGAACTGGGGCGTCAAACCACCCTACAGTTGCTTAGGGATCTGTTCGGCAAGAGCTGATGGCCCCATCCCCGCATCGACACGATTATCCATCAACAATTGTGAAAATGTTGCATCGTTGGCAGTTACGGTGATCTGATATTGGTAGCATTAACCAATTGGCTGACGGAGACCACAGGAGATAATGATGGCTATTCGAAGTACACTTTGTTGCCTTGTCGCAAGCATGGTCATGCTACAGGCATGTACCACTGTCGATCCCTACACAAGGGAGGAGAAGACATCCAAGGCAACCACTGGCGCCATGATCGGGGCAGTCGCCGGAGCTGTTCTGGGTATTGCCACTTCCAAGGATAAAAAGAAGCGCAAAGAGCGCGCATTGAAGGGTGCAGGAATCGGTGCGATCGCCGGAGGCGGTGTCGGTTACTATATGGACGTACAGGAAGCCAAGCTTCGTCAACGCTTGGAAAACACCGGTGTCAGCGTAACCCGTGATGGGGACAACATCATCCTCAATCTGCCCGGCAATATCACATTCGAAGTCGATAAATCGGATGTGAAGCCCAACTTTCTGGAGATACTCGGCTCGGTCGCCCTGGTGCTGCAGGAATACAAGTCGACCATGATTGAAGTGGCAGGCCACACCGACAGTACTGGCTCGGAATCCCACAACCAGATGTTGTCGCAGCAACGCGCCCAGTCGGTTTCCAATGCCTTGGTTGAAAACGGTGTGGAAGGCGTCCGTATCGATACGGTAGGCTTTGGTGAAACACGGCCAACCGCGTCCAATAAAACAGCTGCAGGACGGCAACAGAACCGCCGTGTGGAATTGACCCTGCTACCCTATGCCGAGGGTTGATCATTAATCACAAGAGATTGCCCAACAAGAGCCCGCATACCATGGAGTGGTGATGCGGGCTCCGGGTTGGGGAATTGATCAGACAGAAAACGAGGAGCCGCAACCGCAGGTTGTAGTTGCATTGGGGTTGCGGATGATGAACTGGGCACCCTGCAGGCCTTCCGTATAGTCAACCTCGGCTCCCATCAGATACTGCATGCTCATGGGGTCCACCAACAAGATTACACCCCCTGTCTCGACCCTGGTATCGCCATCATTTTCATTCTCATCGAATGAGAAGCCATATTGGAACCCGGAGCAACCCCCACCCTGTATATATACACGTAACATCAGATCAGGGTTACCCTCTTCAGCAATCAGTGAAGCGACCTTGGAGGCAGCCGCTTCGGTAAAGATGATAGAATCGTTATGTGTATCTGCGTTAGTCATGATGATGGCCCTGCTCTCTCCGGCCTGATATCCCAGGCGGGTCTAATAGTTGCCAAACCTAATACGGTTTGTCGCGGTAAATTATATGGAAGTATGCAATTACCGAGAAAAACAGTCAAGTATTATTCGCAAACCATTCCCGTTACGGCTCAACCCTCAGGGGTAATCACCTTCTCTCCATCACTCACCACTGTCTCCTCCTGCTGCGGCTTCCCATCATACGGCAGCTGTGGGGGATCCTGTTCAGAGGCGTGAATCAGTTTGCCGTTGACCTCCGCACCCATCGCCATCTCCAGCATGGCGTAGGTCAGGGTGCCGGTTATTCTTGCCTTGGGCGCCAATTCCACTCGGTTGCCTGCGATGACATCCCCGACTACCGTGCCGTTCAACATCACATTGCCTACCCGGACGTTGCCATCTATGGTGCCCAATTCACTCAATGTCAGGGTCGCTGACGGATCCTGTGGATCTGACAGCACATCGCCCCTGATCACACCATCCACATGCAGTCCATTGCTGAAGGTGATATCACCCTTGATTTCAGTGCCCGAACCGATCACTGTCGTAATTCGAGGTGAACGGAATTTTTTCTTACTCTTACCAAACATAGTGATTTTTTCCTTTCTACATCAGGATATTGGTGACCAGTTATAGGCTTCACTCACAGGTTTCAATTTGGCACTGCTCGGCTTGACGTCGATCTTGATGGTTGCGGGTTCAAAACCTGTCGGCAGATGCAGCTTGCCTTCCACATTCTGGTAGTAGCGAAAACGCATCTTATGACTGCTGAGTTTTTCGTCCGACAACTCATCAAGCTTTAACAGCTTGGCCTGACCATCCTGCAGTCCCATGATTGTCAACTCGATCCTTCCCTTCACGACACTACCGCTGTTTATTACCTGGCTGACGGAAAATTTATAGACAAACTGCTGCGCCTCAAGTCCCGCCTCCAACTTGAAATTCTGTACTCTAAGCACTTGCTGTTTGGATGATGTGGAGACTATACCACGCAGAAAAGTCAGCTCCTCCTCCATCTTCAAGCGCTCATCCTGCAGTTTCTTGATCTGCTCACGAATCGCAAGCAATGCCTCTCGGTCCACTTCGGCAGCCTGCTTCACCATGGCCAATTGACGCCTCAGTTCATTACGTTCCTGCTCCAGGGTTTGGACATGATCCATGCCCGATTGCAGCCGGGCAAAGCCCTGGGCAAGACTGCTACCTCCCTGTTTGTAGGCCATCCAGGCGACTCCGCTCAACAGCAGCAGCAGCAGGCATAATCGAATCCAGCGCGGCACACCCTCGTTGGCGCCGACAATCTTGGGTACGCTATATTTCTTGATGTCTACCATGAACTCAAGGTAGCAGAGCGACCTGATTCAAACCACAATCTTCGTTCAGGTCAAACATCAGATTCATATTCTGCACCGCCTGTCCCGCAGCGCCCTTCACCAGATTGTCGATCACTGAACTGACCACCACCACATCGCCTTCCCCGGGGGAGTGCACTGCTATGCGACAGTGATTCGCACCTTTCACGCTGCGCGTCTCCGGATGGGAGCCTGGCGGCATTATGTCGACAAAGCAGTCCTGTCGATAACGCTTCTCGAACAGTGCCTGCAGATCAACCGAGCGATCAGTCAACCGGGCATAGAGGGTTGCCTCGATACCACGAATCATCGGCACCAGATGGGGCACGAAGGTCAATCCCACCGGCTCGTCAGTGACCCGGTTGAGGGTCTGTCGGATCTCCGGTTGATGACGATGACCGGGAATGGCATAGGCCTTGAAACTCTCACCCATCTCACCCATCAGCATGGCAACGTTTGCGGATCTTCCGGCACCGCTCACACCCGACTTTGTATCCGCGACCAAGAAGTCGCACGCAACAAGGCCATTTTCAATCAATGGAAGAAAACCGAGCGCAACGGCAGTAGGGTAACACCCCGGATTGGCCACCAACCGCGCCTCGCGTATAGTCTGACGATTCAACTCCGGCAGACCGTAAACCGCCTCAGACAGCAGCTCCGGGCAGGCATGCTGCATCCCATACCACTGCTCCCACACAGCTTGATCGGCGATCCTGAAATCAGCGGCCAGGTCGATGACACGCACACCTCCCGCCAGTAATTCCGGAACCTGGGTCATGGCAACACCATTTGGTGTAGCGAAAAAGACCAGGTCACACTTACCAAATTGTGCCGCATCAGGGGCTACAAAAGAGAGATCCGTAAGGCCGCGCAGATTCGGGAAGAGATCGGCGACCGCCCTCCCCGACTCCGCGCGCGAGGTTATGGCGACGAGTTCGCATGATGGATGGGCCACCAGCAACCGCAGCAATTCAACACCGGTATACCCGGTTCCACCGACAACACCAACCTTTATCATATTCAAGGCAACCTGTTCTCTGCAGCCAATGAATATTTACATCACCTTAGGCCCAACAAGAGTGTGGTGCTCTGAGAAATATTCACAAACTGGATTAATGTTAAGGCAGCTATCATAAGGCTTGGTTAATAAAAGAAAAAGTCAACTGCCAGAAAAACCTAAACAATTGTGAACTCGGGGGCTTTTAGAGCGTGAAAAACAAACTTTGAGTGGAAATTCTATTCTATTGCCTCCACATTAGTACAAAGATACTCAGCAGGAAGGCCATTATGGAGACTATCGACACCCTTGCACTCACCCTAGGCGCGGGTTGGGCCGCAGGCATCAATCTGTATGCCGCAGTCCTGGTTTTGGGCTATCTGGGTATGACCGGCCATGTGGCACTGCCCCCCGGACTCGAGGTACTGAGCGATCCACTGGTGATGGGCATCGCCGGCATCATGTATTTCATCGAGTTTTTTGCCGACAAAACGCCGGGGGTCGATAGTGGCTGGGATGCCTTGCATACCTTTGTGCGCATACCGGCAGGCGCCCTGCTGGCAGCCGGCGCCGCCAGTGGTTTAGAGGTCAACCAGGCCGCCGAACTCGCCGCCGCACTGATCGGCGGAACCATGGCCGCCGGAAGCCATTTCACCAAGGCCGGCACCCGCCTGATGATCAATACCTCACCGGAACCGGTAACCAACTGGACAGCCTCCATCGCCGAGGACCTAGCGGTCATCGGCGGGCTCTGGGCAGCACTGAACTATCCGCTGGCGTTCATCCTCCTTCTGGTGCTGTTCGTCGCCCTGGTGATCTGGCTGCTGCCGAAAATCTGGCGGGCGTTGAAATCCCTTTTTCGTCGTATCGGCGCACTTTTCGCTAAAGAACCACCTAGCGCTGATTCCTCCGTAGAGAACCAGTCAGAACATCCCGACGTACTGAAGTCACTCTTTCATTCTGCAAATACAGGCGATCAAGGTACAGAGAAATAGGCTGCAATGACGCATCATTGTGATACTTGATTCGCTCAAATTTTATTGTACAGTATATTGTACAATATAAATCCTGAAACACCAATGGACGCCATCGCCTATAGTATCGCCTTTGCCAAATTAGCCGGCACCATGAACCAGGTTTGCGAGGACCATGCACCAGTCATCATCACACGCAAGGGGGCGGGATCGGTGGTAATGATATCGCTGGATGATTATCAGGCCCTCGAAGAGACTGCCTACCTGTTACGTAGCCCTGAGAGCGCCCGTCGTCTGCTTGAATCGATTGCTGAACTGAAAAGTGGCGGCGGTAGTGAACGCTCACTATCAGAGGAATGACGAATCTGACAGGGACGTCGGTATGAAACTCATCTTCTCCGAACACGTATGGGAGGACTACCTCTATTGGCAGCGGGCAGACAAGAAGACTTCACGCCGTATCAGTCAACTTATTCAAGCCATCCAAAGAGAGCCCTTTTCAGGGGTCGGTAAGCCTGAACCTCTCCGCCACGGTCTTTCTGGCTACTGGTCGCGTCGTATCGATGAGGAGCATAGAATCGTCTACAAAGTGACTGATGATAGTCTTCTGATCGCTCAACTGAGATATCACTATTAAGATTCTCCAATCTCTTTTCCGGTCCCGAAAATCCAAACAAACACTTTTAGTTCCTCTATACACCCCACCTATCTTATTGTAATTACATAAAATATCCAGACGTGTGCCCACCGAAATAAAGTAAGTCCAGTGGTAATGCTTATAGTAACAAGGGGCTGTCTTAAAACGCATCTCCCGGGATCCGCACCCAACCCTCCATCAGCACCCGCGCGCTTCGGCTCATCACCACCTTCTCAACAATCCAGTTGCCGTTCTGTTCGCTGGCTGCGGCGCCTACTTTCAGGGTGCCGGAGGGGTGGCCGAAGGTGACCGTTTCCCGCTCGCCGCCACCGGCGGCCAGGTTGACCAGGGTGCCGGGGATGGCCGCCGCGGTGCCGATGGCGACAGCAGCAGTGCCCATCATGGCGTGGTGGAGTTTGCCCATAGAGAGGGCGCGCACATTGAGGTCGATATCGCTCGCATCGATCGCCTTGCCGCTGGAGGCGGTGTAATTCGCCGCCGGTGCGACGAAGGCCACCTTGGGGGTGTGCTGGCGGGCGGCCGCCTCTTCCACCCTGTTGATCAGTCCCATTTTGATAGCGCCATGGGCACGGATGGTCTCGAATCGTTCCAGGGCCGCCGGATCGCCATTGATCGCCTCCTGCAGCTCGATGCCGCTGTAACCGATCTCGTCGGCATTGAGAAAGATTGTGGGGATGCCTGCGTTGATCATTGTGGCCTGGAAGCCGCCGATGCCGGGTACTTCCAACTGGTCCACCAGATTGCCGGTAGGGAACATGGCCTCCGAGGGGTCCACAGGGCTCATGAACTCGATCTTCACCTCCGCTGCCGGGAAGGTGACGCCATCGAGTTCAAAGACGCCGGTCTCCTGCACCCGGCCGTCGCTGATGGGCACATGGGCGACGATAGTCTTCTCGATATTCTTCTGCCAGATGCGCACCACGGCAATGCCGTTTTCGGGGATGCGACCGGCGTCCACCAGGCCACTGGCAATGGCGAATGAGCCGACAGCAGCTGTGAGGTTACCGCAATTGCCGCTCCAGTCGACAAAGGCTTTGTCGATGGCGACCTGACCGAAGAGGTAGTCTACGTCATGATCGGGCCTCTTACTCCTCGCCAGGATCACCGTCTTGCTGGTGCTGGAGGTGGCGCCACCCATGCCGTCGGTGTGTTTGCCGTAGGGGTCGGGACTGCCGATCACTCGCAGTAACAATTTGTCCCGGGCCTCACCCGGTGCCTGGGCGGGCTCTGGCAGGTCTTCCAGATTGAAGAAGACGCCTTTGCTGGTACCGCCTCGCATGTAGGTGGCGGGGATGCGGATCTGGGGTGCGTGTGACATATGTTTATCGTCCTGTCGAAACGGTAATCGATATCGTTAACCGCCGATGAATGCCAATTACCGCGAATCTGCGCAAATTGATGACGGATTTAACAAAGCCCAATCGCGATCATCTGCGGTGATTGGCGTTCATCGGCGGCATTCTCTTTTAAGCCAGTGACAGATGATTGGGCCGCCTCTTCGGCCTGGCCCACCCTAGGTTTTACCTAAGCCGTGGCGAGGAAGTCCTGGGCGAAGCGCTGCAGCACGCCGCCTGCGCCGTAGACCGATACCTCTTCGGCAGTGTCCAGGCGGCAAGTAACCGGGATCTCGACCGTCTCGCCGTTGCACCGGCGCATGACCACCGTCAGTTCAGTACGCGGTTTGGGTTTGCCGGCAACGTCGAAGGTCTCGGTACCGTCAATAGCATAAGTATGACGATTCTCGCCCTGCTTGAACTCCAGCGGCAGTACGCCCATGCCCACCAGGTTGGTGCGGTGGATACGTTCGAAGCCTTCTGCCAGGATCGCCTCGACGCCCGCCAGGCGTACTCCCTTGGCGGCCCAGTCGCGGGAAGAACCCTGACCGTAGTCGGCACCTGCGACGATGATCAGCGGTTGTTTACGTTGCATGTAGGTCTCAATCGCCTCCCACATGCGCATTAGCTCACCCTCCGGTTCCAGCCGGGCCAGGGAACCCTGTGTCACTTCACCCTGGTCGTCCCGGCACATTTCATTAAGCAGCTTGGGATTGGCGAAGGTGGCACGTTGCGCTGTGAGGTGGTCGCCCCGATGGGTGGCATAGGAGTTGAAGTCCTCCTCCGGCAGACCCATCTTGGCCAGATATTCACCCGCCGCGCTGTTCGGCAGGATGGCGTTGGAGGGCGAAAGATGATCAGTGGTAATGTTGTCGCCCAACACCGCCAAAGGACGCATACCGCTCAGGCTGCGCTCACCCGCCAGGGCACCCTCCCAGTAGGGTGGACGGCGTATGTAGGTACTTTGCGGCCGCCAATCATAGAGCGGACTCTCTGCCCGCTCCCGGTCACCCAGGTCGAACATGGGCTGGTAGATCTGGATGAATTGCTCCGGCTTCACCGACTGGCTGACAATAGCATCGATCTCCTCGTCGCTGGGCCAGATGTCGTTGAGTGTGATCGGGCTGCCTTCCTTGTCGCGACCCAGGACGTCCTTCTCAATGTCGAAACGTACGGTGCCGGCGATGGCGTAGGCCACCACCAACGGCGGCGAAGCGAGGAAGGCCTGCTTGGCGTAGGGGTGGATACGGCCGTCGAAATTGCGGTTGCCGGAAAGCACCGCGGTGGCGTAGAGGTCCCGGTCAATGATCTCCTGCTGGATCTTCGGGTCGAGGGCGCCGCTCATGCCGTTGCAGGTGGTGCAGGCATAGGCGACGATCCCAAAGCCGAGTTTCTCCAGTTCCGACAACAGGCCCGCCTCTTCCAGATAGAGCTTGGCGACCTTGGAGCCCGGTGCGAAAGAGGACTTCACCCAGGGTTTGCGGGTGAGTCCCAGTTGATTGGCCTTGCGCGCCAGCAGGCCGGCGGCCACCACGTTGCGTGGGTTGGATGTGTTGGTGCAGCTGGTAATGGCAGCGATGATCACCGCCCCGTCGGGCATCACACCCGGCCTCTCCTCCCAGGCACCGGCAATGCCACGCTCCGCCAGGGCGGAGGTGGGCAGGCGGCGGTGGGGATTGGAGGGTCCCGCCATGTTGCGCACCACGCTGGAGAGATCGAACTCCAGCAACCGTTCGTAGTCGGCGGCTTCAAGGGCGTCAGCCCAAAGACCTGTGGTCTTTGCATAGTTCTCCACCAGGGCTACCTGCTCGGACTCGCGACCTGTCAGCTTCAGGTAGTCGATGGTCTGTTGATCGATATAGAAAAGACCCGCCGAGGCACCGAATTCCGGAGTCATATTGGAGATAGTGGCGCGATCGCCGATGGTGAGGCCCTCTACCCCCTCGCCGAAAAATTCGAGATAGGCTGAAACCACCCGTTCCTGACGCAGGAATTCGGTCAGGGCAAGCACGATATCGGTGGCAGTAATACCCGGCCGGCGCTGGCCGGTGAGATTGACGCCGACGATCTCAGGCAACCGCATCATTGAGGCACGGCCCAGCATCACGTTCTCCGCCTCCAGGCCGCCGACGCCGATGGCGATGACACCGAGGGCGTCCACATGGGGGGTATGACTGTCGGTGCCGACGCAGGTATCGGGAAAGGCCACGCCGTCACGGGACTGGATCACCGGCGACATCTTCTCCAGGTTGATCTGATGCATGATGCCGTTACCGGCAGGGATCACGTCCACATTGTCGAAGGCGGTCTTGCACCACTCTATGAAGTGAAAGCGATCCTCGTTGCGGCGGTCCTCGATAGCCCGGTTCTTCTCGAAGGCGTCCGGCTCGAAGCCGGCGCGCTCCACCGCCAGTGAGTGGTCAACGATGAGCTGGGTAGGCACCACCGGATTGACCTTGGCCGGCTCTCCCCCCTTGTCGGCAATGGCGTCGCGCAGGCCGGCCAGGTCGACCAGGGCAGTCTGCCCCAGGATATCGTGGCAGACCACCCGTGCCGGATACCAGGGGAAGTCCAGATCGCGCTTGCGCTCGATGAGTTGCTTCAGGGCGTCTGTCAGCAGACTCGATTCGCAGCGTCTCACCAACTGTTCCGCCAGTACCCGGGAAGTATATGGTAGCCGGTCATAGGCGCCGGGCTGGATAGTCTCGATCGCCTCGCGAGTGTCGAAATATTCCAGGTCGCTGCCCGGCAGGGGCTTTCTATAGTTTATGTTCATTGAGTTCTCGTTCGATGCGATAGCAGGATAGTTTCGAGTTATGAGTTTTTAGTTTTGAGTTTCGGTATGCGCTGCGCACACTTTTTTAAAAAAACCACGAGCGTAGCAAGTACCGACAACTCAAAACTCATAACTTGAAAACTCAAAACTGATCCTCAGCCTCTTTCTTCGATCGGCACCCAGGTCCGGTTCTCCGGTCCGGTGTAGTTGGCCGAGGGACGGATGATCTTGCCGTCTTCACGTTGTTCGATCACATGGGCGCCCCAGCCGCTGATGCGGGAGATGACGAACAGAGGGGTGAACATATCAGTGGGCACACCCATCTGGTTGTAGGAAACGGCGGAGAACCAATCCAGGTTGGGGAACATCTTCTTGATCTCCCACATTACCGACTCCAGGCGGTCGGCCACGCTGAACATGGTCATGTTGCCCGCCTCCTCGGAGAGCTCCTTGGCAACACGTTTGATCACATCGTTGCGGGGGTCGCCCACAGTGTAGACCGGGTGGCCGAAGCCGATGACGATCTCTTTGCGTCCGACCCGCTCGCGGATATCAACCTCCGCCTCGTCTGCAGTACGGTAACGGCTTTGGATACGGAAGGCTTCTTCGTTGGCGCCACCATGCTTGGGGCCGCGCAGCGCACCGATAGCCGCGGTTATCGCCGAGTACATATCGGAATTCGTACCGGCCACCACGCGAGCAGTGAAGGTTGAGGCGTTAAACTCATGCTCAGCGTAAAGTACCAGCGAGGTGTGCATGGCGCGTACCCAGGACTCTTTCGGCTTCTCACCATGCAACAGGTGGAGGAAATGACCGCCGATGGAATCGTCATCGGTCTCTACGTCTATACGCTTGCCGTTGAAGGCATAGTGATACCAGTAGAGCAGTGCCGAGCCTGAGCTTGCCATCAAGCGGTCGACGATGTCCCGCGCCTCTGAGGCAGGGTGGGTCTCCTTCTCCGGCACACAACTGCCCATCACCGAGCAGGCGGTACGCATTACATCCATCGGATGGGCGGAAGCGGGGATCGCTTCCATGGCCTGTTTCACCGCCTGGGGCAATCCGCGCAACGATTTGAGTTTGGTCTTGTAGGCGGTCAGTTCAGCGGAGGTTGGGAGTGCGCCATGAATCAATAGGTAGGCGATCTCCTCGAACTCCGCCTTCTCTGCGAAATCGAGAATATCGTAACCGCGGTAATGCAGGTCATTGCCGGTACGGCCTACGGTACAGATTGCGGTGTTACCGGCAGCGGTGCCGGAGAGGGCGACCGACTTTTTCGCCTTGGGAAGGATTTGATTGGGTTCGCTCATTGGGAAACCTCCTCTGATGCGATTGATAATTGGATAGTGTGTTGAAAAATCTAGTTTTGAAATGATCCATAAATGAACGCTAGTGTTTATACATTGGTTTTTATGTATTCAAATCGAATCATTAGCGTTTATTTGCGTTCATTTGCGGACTCTCTTCCAACTCTATGCTGTCTCCTCTGAGGCAAACAGCTGGTCCAGCTTCTGTTCGAAATCGTGATAGCCGAGATAGTCGTAAAGATCGGAACGACTCTGCATCAAGTCAACAACCTCTTGTTGCGTCCCCTCACCACGTAGGGATTGATAAACCTTCAGTGCAGCAGCATTTGCCGCGCGGAATGCACTCAGGGGATAGAGGGCGATACTCACACCTGCAGATGCCAATTGATCTGTTGTAAACAAGGGAGTAGCGCCAAATTCAGTGATGTTGGCCAATACCGGAACCTTAACCGCCGTTACGAATTCCCGATACTGATCGAGATCATTCATTGCCTCAGGAAAGATCATGTCCGCTCCGGCCTCGACACAGGCGCATGCTCTGTCAATGGCAGACTGCATACCTTCTACGGCAAGCGCATCGGTACGCGCCATGACTACAAAATCATCATCGAGCCTGGCATCCACCGCCGCCTTGATTCGGTCGACCATCTCATCCTGGGTGACAATCGCCTTGTTGGGACGATGACCGCAACGTTTTTGCTGCACCTGGTCTTCGATGTGCACGGCTGCTGCGCCGAACTTATTCATATTGCGTATGGTGCGCGCAATGTTGAATGCCCCTCCCCATCCGGTATCTATATCAACCAATACAGGTAGATCGGTCACCTCCGTCATACGACGCAGATCAGTCAGGACATCCTCCATCGTTGTGATACCCAGGTCTGGGATACCACAGGAGCCTGCAGCAACACCGCCCCCCGAAATATAGAGAGATTGAAATCCCGAGGCCTCCGCAAGCCTGGCATGATAGGCGTTGATTGCACCCACACACTGCAAAGGCTTCTCTTGTTCGATGGCAGCGCGAAAACGCGTGCCTGGATTTTGCTGGTTGGTCATTTCGTATCCTCAACAAAAAAAGTTTTGAGTTATGGTGTTCGCTATGCGCTCTTTTTCTAACTCAAAACTTGTAACAAAAAAATCAAAACTCACATCTGGTTAATTTTCCAGCAACATTCTTTCCACGTTTCTACGTGAGGAACGAATATGCTGACGCATCAAAAGCTCTGCCATTTCAGGGTCTCGAGAGGAAATGGCATTCAACAGATAGTGGTGTTCATCATAGGCCTGACTGGAGCGCTTACTGCGCATCCCGAACTGGTAACGGTACATACGCAACAGATGATAGAGATCGTTGCAAAGCAGACCGATCAGGTGATGATTTTTGCTACCTTGAACAATACGGTAGTGGAAGTCGAGGTCACCCTGCTTTTGGAAATACGCCTCACCATGCTGTTCTTCAATCTGCCGTCCATGCTGATCCAACAGCAGTTGTAGTTCCTCTATCTCCTTATCACTCATATTTTGCGCCGCCAATCTCGCAGCCATCCCCTCTAGGGCTTCACGTACCTGATAGATTTCAATCAACTGTTCGTATGAGAGCGTCACCACTCGAGCACCCAGATTGGGTTTGCGCTCAACCAGCTTTCTCGCTTCAAGTCGCCCGATCGCTTCTCTCAATGACCCTCGACTGACGCCGTGCTGTCGAGCAAGTTCCGGCTCACTGATCTTACTTCCAGATGGAATCTCTCCTTCAACGATGGCACGCTGAATCTTATCGAAGAGACGATCTGTTAGTGTGATAGTGATCGGATCGTTCTTTTCCACTCGCGACTGACTCCGCATAAATATCTCAAATTGTCGACAATTATATAGAAACAAGGCAATATTTGACTAAAATATAGCCTATATCGCTTATTATGTCGACACTTTAGTGGGCGCAGTGATTTTGGTGCCCCACCTGATTGCTTCCGTGGTGAGGTAGAGCACCCTCTCTAAGCCAACCTATCCCGTTTTATTTTGCATAACCCAGGGTTTGTAAGGAGGACGAGATCTCGTCCAGAATCGCAGGATCATCGATCGTGGCGGGCATCTTCCACTCCTGACCGTCGGCGATCTTCACCATTGTTCCCCGCAAGATCTTTCCTGAGCGCGTCTTGGGCAGACGTTTGACAATGGCGATGTGTTTAAATGCCGCAACCGGTCCAATCTGCTCTCGTACCCGCTTCACCAATTCAGCAGCCAGCTCACCTGCAGAACGTTCGACACCCGACTTTAAAACAACAAACCCCAAAGGCAATTGCCCCTTCAAGGTATCGGATACGCCGATCACAGCACATTCCGCCACATCGGCATGGCCCGCCAATACCTCTTCCATTTGACCCGTGGAGAGGCGATGTCCCGCCACGTTGATAACATCATCGGTACGGCTCATGATCCACAGATAGCCATCTTCATCCTTATACCCGGCATCACCTGTCAGATAATACCCGGGATGTGCGCTCAGATAGGAGTCTATGAATCGTTGTTCGTTATTCCAAAGGGTTGGCAGGCACGCAGGGGGCAAGGGTTGTTTGATTACGATATCCCCCATCTCACCTGCAGGTTTTTCGACGCCCTGATCATCAAGCACACGTACGTCATAACCCACCATGGATACCGTTGGAGAGCCGGCCTTTATCGGAAGCGGTTCAACACCCATGGGATTCGCGGCAATAGCCCAGCCTGTCTCGGTTTGCCACCAATGATCGATAACCGGTTTATCGAGCATGGTTTCAGCCCAGTGAAGCGTGTCAGGATCGCAACGCTCGCCCGCAAGAAACAGGGCATCCATGCAGCCGATATCATACTTCGACATATAGGCGCCCTGCGGATCTTCTTTCTTGATTGCTCTGAACGCGGTTGGCGCAGTAAACAGCACTTTAACTTTATACTCAGTGATCATTCGCCAGAATGCACCAGGATCGGGAGTACCGACCGGCTTGCCTTCGTATATGACGGTGGTGCAACCGGCTAACAGAGGACCGTAGACGATATAGCTGTGGCCAACCACCCACCCGACATCGGATGCCGCCCAGTAGACGTCACCCGCCTCAACATTGTATATATTCTTCATCGACCAGAGCAGTGCAGCGGCATGTCCACCGTTGTCGCGCACCACGCCCTTGGGCTGGCCTGTGGTTCCAGAGGTATAGAGGATATAGAGAGGATCTGTGGCCTCAACGGGAACACAATCGACGGGATCGGCCTGTGCCAATGACTCTTCCCAATCGAAATCCCGAGCATCCTGCAGTTCTGCCTCCAATTGGGTCCGCTGTTTGATGATGCATGTGGCAGGTTTATGCCGGGCAATCTCAATCGCTTCATCAAGCAGTGGTTTATATGCGACCAAGCGACTGGGCTCGATACCGCAGGATGCGGAAAGTATCATTTTAGGCTGACAATCATCGATCCGTGTTGCCAGCTCTTTTGCCGCAAATCCACCAAAAACAACCGAATGAATAGCGCCGATCCTGGCGCATGCCAACATGGCAATGGCCGCTTCCGGTATCATCGGCATATATATAATGACCCGATCACCCTTTCCCACACCGTGGGACGCTATCACACCTGCCAGTCGGGCTACCGTATCCCGCAGTTCGCTGTAGCTGTAGGTATGCTTCTGCTCTGTTACCGGACTATCGTAAATCAATGCCGGGCGATCACCATCTCCCGCCTCCACATGGCGATCCAATGCGTTATAGCAGGTATTGAACATTCCGCCACTAAACCAGCGTGGCGAAGGTTTAGCCGATTCATCCAAAACCTTATCCCAATTCTTATACCAGTGCAGACCCTTGGCGACTGTACCCCAGAATACCTCTGGGTCATTCAACGACTGTTGATAGATCTCGGCATAACGTGACATGTGCGGGAACTCCTCTGGTGTTATCTTACCTGACTAAGTGTCGACATATTTTGTTGTATAATGCTATTAGAACCTATTTTATAGTAAATTATTTATAAAATGTCGACACTTTTCTGTAAATTTCTTATTTTCGCCCTATAAGGCTATGCACATAAAAGCCCCAAAAAGGTCAGGACCTGGGATGCCCGGAAAGCGATATCCGTTTGATTAGATTAAATAAAAAAAGAATATTCCGGACTGAACTTAATATGCACTAATCATGGCGTGGTGAGAGAAGTTTGGTGATTCCAAATGAACGACGAGCAATAACGAGTGGCGCTTTTTCTGGATACACTATCTGATTGCCTGTACTTATAGCGTGTTTAATTGGCAACTCTATTGAGTGCGTAAATTGTAATTTTGCTGCAACACACGAATATCCGCCTATTGTGCAGAAACAACAGGCCCGTGAAATGGGCGCAGAAGAGAGGCTGTATTAGTACGAAACGGCGGGGATTGGAAGTATATAAAAACTAAAAAAAACGGGGCCGATAGGCCCCGTTTCTCAACTCGAAACAGTCTTGTGGACTATTAGAAGTTGTGGATCAGACCAGCGAAGAATGCATCAGATTCAACATCGGTCTCGTCTTCTTCATAAGAGGTGAAGCCCACGTGAGCTACGGTGCGCTTGCTCATTGCATGCTCGTAACCAACACTGAACTGAGTGACTTCATTCTCAGGATCGGCGACAGGGAAACCAACATTCACATTCGGAGTGAAGCCAGGTACCAGTCCGGCAACACCACCGTTGGTGGAATCACCCATCAGGTACTGGGCCTTGACCTTACCAGCGCCGCCAACCTTTACGTGACCGCTCAGGCCAAGGAAATCAGGATCATCCACACCGTCGATATCCAGATCCATGGAGGCGAACATCACACCTGCCTGCCACATACCGCCATTCCAGATCGCGGTAAGACGCAACAGTGAAGGTTCAATGTCAGCAGGGCTACCGAGGTCATAGCTGTTATAGGCCAGCGATGCGAAAAGCGGGCCGTTGCTGTAGAGACCGGCCAGGGAGATGTGATCGGCAGGACCGTCCAGCTCGAGATCACCTCTCTCACCGGGGACCAGAGCGCCGACAAAGGTCAGGCCGCCCATGGCAGGAGAGACGTATGCGATGACGTTCTCAACGCGGTCATCGCCAGGAATCACGTTGGCAAGGTCGCCGTTCGGCAGATCGCCGAACTGGTCGAATTTACCCTGGGACATCTTCATTGGGGTGTCATGAGTACCCAGCAGAACAGTACCGAAACCACCGGACAGGCCGATGAACTGGTTACGATCGCCAAGACCGTCAGCGCCGTCATCATTGTGTACTTTGAATTCGAAGTGATAGAGAGCCTTGAGTCCGCCACCCAGGTCTTCGCTGCCTTTCACACCAACGCGAGAGTGGATGCTGTCCACGCCCCATACGTCTTGATCGCCATCATCAACATTTTCGATGATGAAGTGTGCTTTACCAAACAAAGTGGCATCAGCCATGACTGCGGCAGGAGCCACCAGTGCAGCTGCAATTGCCAGAGAGAGTACTTTTTTCATTGAGTTAACTCCGAGAATTGATGGGTAGAAAATTGACTACGATGCGAATATTAGTCAACAGCGTGGCAAATTGCAAGTGTTTCTTTGCAAAAAAGACACAGAAAAAATAGCTGTTGTAAATTTACGACACTAACTCCAAATCCAGACTCAAAAAACAGAACATCAATGGGTTATAAAATTTAGTTTAAAGAATTTCTAGGAGTTTATCTGTTTATTCCTGAGAGCTTTACTCGGTTATTGTTGCGGTATTTTTAACCCGTAAAGAGCAACAACAACATAAGCCGTAACACCCTGTCAAGTCACAGGAAATCAGGGGATTAGATTATGATCGTAACAGGCAACATAAAAAACTGGCATGAATTGTCTGATTGATAGGATAACCTTGCGGCCTGTTACCACTGACCCAAGCCCCTCTGGCGCATCTGAAAAAGCGCATCCCAAGGTGCAAGGAGTGAAGTTTGGTGATGCGAAATGAACAACGGCAACGCACAGTGCCGTTTTTCAAGCGGCTTTCAGGTATGGCAAGACCCGGAACCGGATAAATTCACCAAGCTCTTGCAGCGGTACGGACTCGGTTTTCAGTTGGGTGATATAGCCGAGTGTTCGTGGAATCTCTTTCAAATAGCCCGGCTTGCCGTCACGCCTGTATAACCTGGCGAATATCCCACTCGCTTTGAGATGACGCTGTACGCCCATCAGATCAAACCATGTCATAAACCGCATTTCATGCTCGGAACGTAGAATTCCTGACTGAAGCGCAAGCTCGCAATACCCCATCGCCCAGTCACGAACCCGCCCATCCGGCCAGTTTACATAGCAGTCACGCAACAGTGACACTAAATCATAGGTAACCGGGCCTATCACCGCATCCTGGAAATCGAGGATACCTGGATTATGCCGTGCCGTTACCATCAGATTGCGTGAATGGTAATCACGATGCACACAGACCTGCGGTTGCTGCAAAGCGCTATCCGCCAGCAGTTCGAATACCCGCTCCAACAACGCGTGTTCTTGATGTGTCAAAGAGAGACTTAACTCCTGCAGCAACAGCCAATCTCGAAACAGCGCCATCTCCTGCATCAACAGGGCCCGGTCATATTTCGGCAGGCCATCACGCGGCCCACACGCCTGCAGCGTGGCCAATGCTCCCAAGGCATCACCGTAGAGCCTGTCGACGGTTTCCGATGACAGCCTGTCAAGATAGAGCTCGGTGCCGAGATCCTCGAGCAGCAGAAAACCCTGGGTGAGATCCCGCGCATAGATATGCGGTACGTTCAGGCCGATTGACTCGAGGGCTTCCGCCACTTTTACAAAGGGCCTGGAATCCTCTCTATCCGGAGGGGCATCCATGGCGATATAACTTTTTCCATTTTCGATTAAGCGAAAATAGCGGCGAAAACTTGCGTCGTTGGAAGCAGGCTCGAATCTATAATCTGATAACTCTGGCAATGACACCAGCCACTTTTTCAATTGCTCTATTCGTTGCGGCATCGTTTTCTTATTAATCTGCGACTTTGAAATGAGGCAACCCGGAACAGTCTGGGCCTGATGATTGTAACAGAAGAGGCTTTAATGAAATCAGTTATCTGTTGCCAGGACTGCATTATCCTCCCCGGCTCCGAAACGGGAAGTGACACGTATCCTCATATCATCCGCAATGAGATAGAAACAGGGAAGTGCGAGCAGGATCAACACCGTCGCAAACAATAGCCCGAATCCAAGACTGACCGCCATCGGCGAGAGAAATGCCGTCTGCCCGGTGGCGAAAAAGATTAATGGAGAGATACCGAGAAAGGTGGTTGCGCTGGTCAACAGTATCGGTCTGATACGCACCCGTCCCGCTTCCACCAAAGCCTCTTTACGTTCCCATCCCTCGCGTCTCAAGCGCTTGGCGAAATCGATCAGGATCAATGAATCGTTGACCACGATTCCTGTCAGCGCGAGAAAGCCGATCAGGGACAGGAATTGCAGATGAAAACCGAACATTACATGCCCCACGATGACGCCGATAGCGCCGAATGGGATTGCGAACATCACCACCAACGGATCAAGCAGCGATCTGAACAGGGCGGCCAATATGAAAAAGATAATCGCCAAAGCGATCACGCCTGCTCGCTGCATACCGATAATCGACTCTTCGGCCTTTTTTTTCTCTCCGAGGAAGATGAGGCGCTGACCTTCAGCGAGCTGACTAAACTCAGTGGTTATCCGCTCCAGCACCTGATTGGGCGTAGTGACCTTCGGATCGACCTCCGCGGTGATAGTGGCCAATCGATGAAGATTTCGCCGGTTGATACTGTTGTAGCCTCTCGCCTCCACGATATCCGCAACATCACCCAGGTAGAGGGTGCGCCCGTCATCCAGGGTAATGGGCAATCGCTCCAGGGCGCCGGCATCGCGGCGCAGTTCGTCATTGTAGATCAACCGAACGGGTATGCGTTTGTCGCGCCAGCTCACGTGGGCCAGCTTCAAACCAAGAAAACCGGTGCGTACCGCATTCGCCAGTTCTGTCTGGGTAAGCCCCAGGCGGCGTCCGCGCTCATTGAGCCGATAACGATATTCCAGCTTGCCCGGATCCATGTCCTGCCTGGCATCCGAAACACCCGGCATACGACTGAGAAAGGTGCGAATCGTCTCTGCGGTTTGACTGATGCGATCGACCGATTCACCCACAACGCCGATCTCAATATCAGCACCCGCAGGGCCTCCCTGGGTACGCAAAATGGACATGCGCCGTATACCCGGTATCTGTTGCAGCGCCTGGCGTACATCTTCTATGACCGCTTTTGAACTTCTCTCGCGGCTGCCCTCCCAGGAGAATTTCAAACTCACCAGCGGCGATATCCAGCGTTCGATAAAGCCACTGGGTTTCTGCTGTTTCAGGTCGACAATCAACTGAATATATCGGCTACCGATTTTCACCCTGTGAAAGTCTATGAACATCACCCCCACATTGCTCAGCAAAGTCTCCAGTTCGTCTTCTTGCAGTGTTTGCATCAGCGTCTCTTCAAGCTTGTCCGCCAGACGCGATGCATCATCGATGCTATAGGTACTGGGTGCTTCCACATTAACGAAGAACTGTCCCACATCCACATGACTGAAGAGCAGAAAGGGAATACGGGTCTGGGCAAATACAATCGTGATCGCCAGCACACCGACGCTCAACATAGCCACCGGATAGCGATAATCGAGGCACCTTCGCAATAGTCGGGTATAGCGGCGATTCAATGCACTCCAATCGATTCGTCCCGGTTTTCGCTCTCTGGCGGCACGCAGGAACTCCTTGGCATGGGACGGCAGCACCCCGAAGGCCTCCAGCAGGGAACCCGCCAGGGAGGCGCTGACCACCACCGGTATCACCGCAATGAATGCACCCATGGTGCCGCCGATGGCAAACATCGGCATGAAGGCGGCAATGGTTGTGGTGGTCGAGGCCACCACGGGCCAATAGACCTCCTTGGTGCCCAGGGCGGCCGCCGCTGCCGGGGACTCGCCCATTTCCAGATGGCGATAGATATTCTCATTGACGATGATGGCATCATCTACGATCAAACCTAGCGCAATCAGAAAGGCAAACAGGGAGACCATATTGATGCTGTAACCCAGCATATGCAAGGCTATCACGGCTACCAGGAAAGAGACCGGAATACCGAGCGCAGTGATGAATGCGACCCGAAAATTGAGCATCAGGTAGAGCGCCAACAGAACCAGGACAAGCCCGACAATTCCCGATGACTTGACGGTATCGAGACGGTTCTTCACATACACCGAGAGATCGTTGAAGAGCCCCAGACTGACCCCCGCCGGCAGTGTCGCTCTATGCTCCAGGACAAATTCATTCACCAGATTCGCCACATCGATGGTGGATGCCTGGCTGGTCTTGTTGATGGTCATGTTGACGGATGGCTCACCATTGAATCGACCCAGAGTCTGGGACTCCTCCAGACGCAGCTGTACCTGCGCCAGATCGCCCAATCGCAGCTGCCCGCCCCGTTCGTCATGACGCAGCACGATCGCCGCCATCTGGTCGGGGTCGGGAGGTACTCCCATGCCCCGCAAGCGGATATCGCCTCCGGATGATTTAAGGGTGCCCCCGGGCAGATCGCGCAGATTGTTCCGCAAGGCATGGGCAATCTGATTGAGTGAGACGCTCAAGGCCGCCATCACCCGGGGATCGACAACCACCCATACCTCCCATTCACGATCACCGGCGGTGCCTACGGATGCGATACCCGGCAGTTGGATCAGTTGATCCTTGATGTCCGTGGACATGCGATACAGCTCACCCCGGGAGATGCTACCGTAGAGGCTGACCGAAATGACCGGAAAGCGGGTCTCGAGCCGCGCCAGCTCCGGTTCCTCCGCCTCGTCAGGCAGGTCATCCACCTGATCGAGAGCGGTTCTGACCTTGCGCATGAAATTGTCAACATCGGAACCGCTTTTCAGCTCGATGAGGATACTTGAACTGCCCTCGCTGCTGGTGGAACTGACGACATCGATGTCGGCCAAGCCATCCAGTTCCTGTTCGATAGGGAGAGTGACCTGACGCTCCATCTCTTCCGGCGAGGCACCCTCGAACACGGTGGTGATCCTGACCTTATCCTGTTCCACCACGGGAAACATCTCTTGCGGCATGGCGTACCAGGAGATCACTCCTGCCAGCAGTATGATCACCAACATCAGGTTGACCATCAGGGGATTTCGGATGGAAAAATCGATCAAGGCAGTTTCCCGCCGGGTTCGACCTGAACCTCGATATCGTGGCTGAGCACTTCCACATCCCGGGCAACCAGCAGATCACCCTGCTTCACCCCCTGCAGCAATAACTGCAAACCACCCTGGCGTATACCGGGCACCACCTGTCGACGCACCAGACGACTCCCTCGCACCAGAAAGACATAGTGCTTACCCTCCTCCCGCATCACGGCGGAGACAGGCACCACCAGGGCATCCTTTCTGGGACGCAGGGGCAGATCCACCCTGCCGAGCCGCCCAGGCAGCAATCCCTGCCCCGGTATCCTGATTCGCAGGGGATGGGTATGGGTCCGAGGGTCCGGGTCGATCTGCAGGGCTACCAGTTCACCGCCCACATCGCGACTATCCACTTTCACACTCAATGGTTGCCCCAGAGACAGCGCGGCAGCGACATCGCCACTTACCGCCATCTCAAGCTCCAATACGGCGTCATCGATCAATTCAAGCACCGGATTGTTGCCCTGAACATAGTCGCCCTCCTCAACCATGACACGGTTGACCCGCCCATTGAAGGGCGCCAGTAAATGGGTGCGTTGAAGATTACGCCGAGCCCGGTTGTTTGCCGCCTCCTGACGGGTGAGACGAGCCTGATTGCTCTGTTGACTGAAAACGAGGCGGGCCTCTTCACTCTGCAGATTGATCAACTGCTGGCGCGCACTCTCCCGGGTTGAGACCGACGCCAACGAACCCTTACCCAGTTTCTCCAGGCGCTGATACTCCCGCTCAGCCAGCTTTCGGTTCTCCCGAGCCAGTTTCAGCAATGCCCCATCCCGCTCCGATGTGGCCCGTGTCTCGGTCAACCGGGACTCTGTCTCGCTCAATGCGTCCCGATAGTCCTCGTTATCCAGTCTCAGCAGCAGATCCCCCCGGGATACGGACTCGCCGGGCTCCACTTCGCGTGCACTCAGTTCACCCGCCACTTCGAAACGCAGGGACGCAATCTGCCGTGGGCGCAGCACACCGGTAAAGGGCACCTTCGGCAGCAGATCCCGCAGTACCACTTCCACCACCTCGACACGGGTAATGCCGGGCTGCTTCATCTCCACATTGGCCTCGGGACGGGTCATAAACAATGTCACGACGATGACGACAGTGCTCATCAGGATAGCCAGGGTGATCAGAAAACGTCGTCTAACTGAGGTCACAAGCGTTACCAAAGATCAGGGGTAATTTGAAGTAATGCAGATTCTATGCGATTTTGTGCGGGGTCGCGTGATGAATTATCAATGCCTTCCATAAGTGAGTTCGTAAAACACTATTGGTTCCCTGAGCCACATCACCAGAACAGAAACACCAATCAGCCAACTCGATGTCACCTCGTCCACGCCCGCTTTACCTTTATCTCAGCCTGCTGATACCCCTGGTAACGACAGGGGAAGAACGGCTGCGTATCGATCGGGGACTCAACTCGGATTATTGTGAACGGCCGCCTGACGAAAGCAACCTCTCTGTACCAGCAACACCCCTGGAAAACCAGTATCTTCAGCTTGCGGCCGACAGTATGGAGTTCGACCAGACGACAGGCTCGAGTCGGCTCGCCGGATCTGTACAGCTGTGGCGCCCGGACGGCTATGCGGAGGCCGACAGCATCAGCTTCGACCACGAAAACCGGGTGGCTGAACTTTTCGGCAATCTTTTCATTCAGCAAACAGGGCTGCGCGCCGTCGCACAACAGGGCTACCTGGAACTTGATGACGATCGGGGCTGGTTAAGTGACAGCGAGTTTCGTCTGACGGAGAATAACGCCCGAGGCAGCGCGGCATTGATCACCCTCACGAGCAAAGATCAGTCACACTATGAGAAGGTTGTCTACTCAACATGCCCCCCCGACAGAAACGATTGGAGCCTTGTAGCCTCTGAACTGGAGATCGATATGGCCGAAGGCTGGGGTAGCGCACGCCACGCCCGGCTGCAACTGGCCGGCCTGCCGGTACTCTACATACCCTATTTCACTTTCCCGGTGGACGAGCGGAGAAAAACCGGCCTTTTAATACCCTCGATCGGATCATCCAATCGTCTGGGGAGTGAACTCACCCTGCCCTATTATTTCAATATCGCACCCAACTACGACGCCACCCTGACACCGCGATTGATGAGCAAGCGCGGCATTATGCTGGGTGGAGAATTTCGCTTTCTCGATGAACGGCAGCGCGGGGAGATCAGTGGTGAAATACTACCGGACGACAAACAAAACAGTCTGGACCACGACGACCGGCGTAGCGCCTTGCGATTTTATCATGTCAGCCGACCCTTACCCGGCCTCACCACCCGCATCGAAACCAACGCGGTGAGCGACAATGAATATCTGGAGGATTTCGGTACAGGTCTGGCCATCACCAGCACGCGCCACCTGGAGCGTGTCGGTGAAGTGCGTTACAACCTAGGCGGTTGGAACCTGCTAGGCCGCATACAGAGGTTCCAAACGGTGGATGACTCCCTGAGCGAGAGCCAACATCCCTACCGCCGTCTACCCCAGCTGCTCGCCCGTTATCGGGGATCTACCAATCCACTGGGCATGAAGATCGGCTTCGGCGGCGAATACACGCACTTCAAGCATGATACCCTGATCAATGGTGAACGGCTCACGCTTCGCCCTTCGCTGAGTATGCCGTTGCGTCGAAGCTGGGGCCATCTGACTCCCAGGTTGAGCCTCAACTATGCCACCTACAGGCTGGATGAAGGTGACAATCCGACTGATGATAAGCCAGACTATTTCGTACCGGCCTACAGTCTTGATGGCGGCCTGGTATTTGAACGCGATACCCAATGGTTCGGTATTCCAGCGTTACAGACTCTTGAGCCGAGACTGTTTGCCCTGTATGCACCTTTTGACGATCAGTCAGATATCCCCGACTTCGATAGCGCCGATCTCAATCTCAGCTACACCAACCTGTTCAAAGAGAACCGCTTCAGCGGCAAGGACCGCTTCGGTGACGCCAGGCAGATATCTGCAGGCCTGACTACCCGTTGGTTCCAGAGCGGCAACGGCATGGAACGACTGCGTGCCAGCATCGGTCAGATCTACTACGGCAAAGAGAGGGAGGTACAGTTGACCGGGACTACGGAGGATGACCCCTCGTCCGCCATGGTGGCGGAACTCTCGTCGAGATTGGGAGACCATTGGCGCACCACACTGACCCTGCGCCACAATCCCCACCTGGAAGATGACCAGATTGATAGAGGCCGCTTCACACTTCGCTACAGCACACCCGAGCAGGAACATATCAATTTCGATTACAATTTCAAACGTGACTCCATCGAAGATCTTGATTTCTCCTTCTATTGGCCCTTCAATCACCAATTCAGCCTGTTTGGGAAATGGAAACACTCATACCTTTATGAGCGAAATATGAATAGAATACTTGGCCTGGAATACGGCGGTCGATGCTGCTGGAAACTTCGTACCCTGATCCAACGCTATGTGGCCAATGAAGATAAAGATGAGGAAGAAGAGACGAAATTCATGCTGCAGCTCGAGCTGCGGGGTCTGGGAGCCCTGGGCCATACGGTGGACAAAACCATGCAGGAAACGATTTATGGCTTTCACAATGAACGGTAAATGCAATGTATCTTAATCAGTACCTCGTCGGCACAATTACCGGGCTGATGATGCTGCTGCTCGGTCTTCCCCTGCATGCAGCGGTGAAAGAGCTTGACCACATCGTGGCGCTGGTCAACGACGATATCATTGCCAAGAGCGAACTCGACAGCCGAACCAGGGAACTGCTCGCCCAACTTGCGCAAAAGCAGACCAATCTGCCTCCGATGCGCATTATTCACCAGCAGGTGTTGGATCGAATGATCACCAAGCGACTGCAGTTGCAAGCCGCACACCGACTCGGACTCAGTGTCGACGACGCCACGGTGACCAAGGCGATCACCAATATTGCCGAGACCAACCGGATATCACTGCTGCAGTTGCGTGAAACCCTTGAGGCGGACGGCATCAACTTCCCCCTTTTTCGCGAACAGCTTCGGGAAGACATACTGATCAACCGCTTGAAACAGAAAGAGGTCATCAACAGGATTGTGATTACCGAGCAGGATATCGAGAACTTCCTTGCGCGGGAGATGGGTACCAGCCGACAGCGCTCCGCTGTCCGTCTGTTGCATATCCTGATCGCCACGCCGGAAGGCGCTTCGCCGGAGGATGTGCAACAGGCGAAGCAGAAGGCCCGGTCTGTCTATGATGAACTTATGCAAGGCGCCGATTTCAGTGAACTTGCGATACGTCTGTCGGACGGCCGTCAGGCCTTGGATGGGGGCGACCTCGGATGGATAGAGGTATCCCGAGTCCCCAGCCTGTTCACCGGTGTAATAGATGATATGGAGGTTGACTCTGTCAGTGAGCCGATTCGCAATGCCTCCGGTTTCCACATCATAAAGCTGGCGGAAGTCAAGGGGGGCAACAAACTGATCATCAACCAGACCCATGCCCGCCATATCCTGGTAAGCACCAATGAGATAGTCTCTGACAATGAGGCCCGGCAGCGGCTCGATACCCTGCGGGAACGTATCATAGGTGGTGATTCATTTGAGGCACTGGCACGCTCCCACTCCGATGACAAGGCATCCGCGATCAAAGGCGGTGACCTGGGATGGACCAGCCCGGGCGATCTGGTAAGCCAATTCGAGGAGCAGATGGACGCCCTGGCGATCGATGAGATCAGCCAGCCCTTCAAGACCCCGTTCGGATGGCATATCGTTCAGCCTCTCGAGCGGCGTCAACATGACAACACTGAAGAGGCCTTGAAGAACAGGGCTCGTCAGGAGATTCAAAAACAAAAATCGGAAGAGGCCATCGACCTGTGGCTGCGCCGTTTGCGCGACGAAGCCTATGTCGAGGTTTATCTGGAAGAGTAGGAAATATCCCTTGATTTCACGTCTAGCACTCACCCCTGGCGAGCCTGCGGGCATTGGTCCGGATCTTTGTGTCATGCTGGCACAGAAGCCATATCCGGAAACAGAGATCATCGCCATTGCCGATCCGGTACTGCTGCAGCAGCGCGCCGAACGCCTGGGTATACCCCTGGAGCTGATCCCTTTCGATGAGCAAAAACCGGCTTCCTCACTGTCACCGGGCAAGCTCAGATTTCTACCCGCCAGACTCAATCACGAGGTTGTCTGCGGCCAGCTCAATCCCGCCAATGCAGAGTACGTACTCGACACCTTGCGGATAGCAACCGATGGCTGCCTCAAAGGATATTTCGATGGCATGGTCACAGGCCCGGTGCACAAGGGGGTCATCAACGATGCCGGCCTCTCCTTTACCGGGCACACCGAGTATCTGTCCGCCTTGTGCGAAGATGCATACCCGGTAATGATGCTCGCCACACCCGATCTCAGGGTCGCCCTCGTCACCACCCACCTCCCCCTGTCCGAGGTGAGTCAGGCCATAACCAAACAACGAGTTCAACAGGTCGCCAGCACACTGCACAACGATCTACAAAGATGTTTCGGCATCGCGCAACCACGCATTATGGTGTGTGGACTCAACCCGCATGCGGGAGAGCAAGGATACCTGGGAAGGGAAGAGATCGAAATCATCCAACCGGCATTGGCTGAGCTTAACAGTCAGGGAATGCAACTGATCGGCCCGCTTCCCGCCGACACCATCTTCACGCCTGTTCACCTGCAGCAGGCGGATGCGATCCTGGCCATGTACCATGATCAAGGCTTGCCGGTTTTGAAACACCTGGGGTTCGGCAATGCAGTCAATATCACACTGGGATTGCCTATTATTCGCACCTCTGTCGACCACGGTACCGCACTACCGCTGGCAGGCACCAATCAGGCAAGCCTTGGAAGCCTTCAATACGCCGTCAAGATTGCGGAGACAATGGTTAAAAGCCGGCCCAGGGAGCGATCCGGGAATTGACGCATGGGGTACCGGCGCAGTCGTCGGGATTGATAGGCTGGGCATCGATGTATTCTACCCCCTACTCGCCGGCGATCATCATGCGGTCGATCAGCCAGGAACCGGTCTGAATGCTGCTGCGGGTCTCCACATCACTACCCACTTGCAGCAAACCCATCAGCATTTCACGCATGTTTCCGGCAATGGTGATCTCTTCCACAGGGTATTGTATTTCACCACCCTCCACCCAAAAGCCGGCAGCTCCCCGGGAGTAGTCGCCGGTTACCATATTGACGCCCTGCCCCATCAGTTCAGTCACTACCAACCCTCTTTCCATCGTCCTGAGCAGACCCTCCCGGTCCAATTCACCGCTGTTTATACGCAGGTTCCTCACTCCTCCTGCATTGCCTGTGGTCCGCATGCCGAGCTTTCGTGCCGCATAGCTGTCGAGCACATAGCTGTCGAGCACACCCTGGCGTACGAACTCCCTGTTGCAGGTCGCCACACCCTCATTGTCATAGGCTGCGCTGGCCAGTCCTCTGGCCAGACGGGGTTCTTCGTGAATTGTGACGAATTCGGGAAACACGGGTTTACCCAGATGGTCGAGTAGAAAACTTGCCTTGCGGTAGAGTGCAGAACCCCGAATGGCTCCAATAAAACTGCGCAACAGTCCCACCGCCACATCTGCCTGAAACAGTATCGGCGCCTGTTGTGTCGGCAGCTGCCTGGCATTCAACCGCGCCAGGGTCCGTTCCGCAGCCATCCTGCCAACCACCTCCGGTGTATCCAATCGTTTCGATTGGCGAGACAGGGTATACCAGTAGTCGCGCTGCATGCTTTCATTCTGTTTGCCAACCACAGCACAGCTCAGGCTGTGCCTGGACGAGGGATAGCCACCCATGAAACCATGGGTATTGCCGTAAACATGCAGGCCGTCATGGGAGTTCAGCGAGGCGCCTTCCGAATTGACGATACGCGGATCATAATCACGCGCTGCGTCTTCACAGCGGATTGCCAGCTCAATCGCCTCCTCTACGCTCTGCCGCCAGGGATGGTAGAGATCGAGGTCAGGGTTGTCGGACGCCATCAAATCCGCATCGGCCAAACCGGAGCAGGGATCCTCCGAAGTATAACGGGCAAAATTGCAAGCCGCCTCCACCGTCTCCTTGACCGCCCGCGGACTCAAATCAGAGGTGCTCGCACTGCCCTTGCGGCGGCCGAAATAGACAGTCACACCCAGGCCGTTGTCACGGGTATGTTCAATGGTCTCCGTTTCACCGAGACGCACCGTCAACGAAAGCCCGGCATTACTGCTTACCGCTGCCTCTGCAGCCGTTGCCCCAAGACGCTCAGCCTCACCCAGCAGGTCCTCGACCAATTGCTGCAATTCCCCCTTGCGCTGTTCCATATGGATCACTGCTCAGTACCCCCGACAATCAACTCATCCAGCTTGAGCGTCGGTTGGCCGACACCCACAGGCACACTCTGCCCCTCCTTACCGCAGACACCGACCCCGGCATCCAGTTTCAGGTCGTTGCCGACCATGCTGATACGGGTCATGGATTCCGGGCCATTACCTATCAAGGTCGCTCCCTTCACCGGCCTGGTTGTCCTACCGTTCTCAATCAGATAGGCCTCGCTGGCGGAAAAGACGAAACGGCCGGAAGTGATATCGACCTGGCCCCCACCGAAGTTGACTGCGTAGAGCCCCCGGTCCACAGAGGCGATAATCTCTTCCGGGTCATGGTCACCGGGCAACATATAGGTGTTGGTCATGCGCGGCATCGGCAGATGGGCATAGGACTCGCGTCTGCCGTTACCGGTCGTGTCGACCTTCATCAACCTGGCGTTGTGCTTATCCTGCATATAGCCCTTGAGGATACCATTCTCGATCAATACCGTGTTCTGACTCGGCGTGCCCTCGTCATCTATATTCAGCGATCCCCGCCGTCCCGGAATGGTGCCGTCATCCACTACGGTACAACAGGGTGCCGCCACCTGCTCTCCGATCCGGCCGCTGAAGGCGGAGGTCCCCTTGCGATTGAAGTCACCCTCAAGGCCATGGCCCACGGCCTCATGCAACAGAACGCCCGGCCAACCCGGACCCAGCACCACAGGCATCGCACCGGCGGGTGCATCCACCGCATCAAGGTTGACCAACGCCTGCCTGACTGCCTCCCGGGCATAATCCAAGGCACGATCCTGATACAGAAAATAGTCGAGGCCCTCACGCGCACCGCCTCCACTGCTCCCCTGTTCCCTTCGCGAACCCTGTTCAGCAATCACATGGACATTGAGGCGAACCAGCGGCCTGACATCAGCACTGAGGGTACCGTCGATGGCAGCCACCAGCACCACGTCATGGGCACCCACCAGACTCACAATAACTTCCTTTACCCGTGGATCCTGCTTTCTCGCCTCCTGATCCACTTGCCGTAACAGATCGACCTTCTCCACCTCACTCAGCGTGGGCAGGGGATTGACCGGCGCATACAACTGGCGTGGCATCGGCGTACCCGAAATACGCACTGCCTGGTCGGCACCACTGCGTATTATCGCCCTGGCTGTTCGCGCCGCCTCCTGAAGCGTAGTCAGCTGCAGTTCATCGGAGTAGGCAAAACCGGTCTTTTCACCGCTGATCACCCGGATACCCGCGCCCTGCTCTATATTGTGCGCCCCCTCTTTGATAATCCCGTCCTCCAGGACCCATGATTCCAACCTGCTGGATTGAAAATAGAGATCCGCCGCATCGATACCGGTTCCTGTCAATTCCCCAAGCATGCGGGCAAGATCCCGTTCTGCCAATCCCACGGGGGCTAAGATTGTCTCTTGCGCTATTTGAATCAGATCGGACATGTTATTCCTGGCCCCGCGGGCCGTTGCTAAGTCTTGTTTAAGTCGTTGCAGAATGCCGCTTCCGATTCAATCCCGAACCGAACCGGACAGATTCGTATCTGGTTCATTTCATAGCATGTCGGGAGTATGAGTATGTTGTGGCTTAAGCAACCGCTCCGTCATCGGGGCAATGATCCTGTACGCCCTTACAAACGTAGATGGTCTATTGTCGGAAAAGTGCGACGTATGGTCTTCTGGTATTCGTGATCAAGTTCCACACAAACAAATCCGGTTCCTCTTGGCACCTGGGTCAGTACAGTACCCCAGGGATCGACAATCATGCTATGGCCATGGGTTTCGCGACCGCTGAGGTGATAACCGCCTTGTGCAGCAGCAGCTATAAAAGCGAGATTTTCTATGGCCCTGGCCCTGACCAGGGTCTCCCAATGCGCCTTACCCGTCATTGCCGTGAATGAAGCCGGCACCACAAAGATCTCCGCACCCTTTTCCATCAGTCGACGAAACAGTTCAGGGAAACGCAGATCGTAGCAGACCGCCACCCCCAAGATGCCGAAGGGCGTATCCACCGTCACTACCTCTTCTCCCGGTTCTATAGTATTGGATTCCACGTAGCGCTCATCCGTCTCCACTATATGGACGTCGAACAGATGTATCTTGTCGTATCGAGCCACATGATTGCCGTTACTATCCATGATCAGACAGGCCGCCCGAACCTTGCCGCCCTGGCTGGCGCGCATGGGTATGGTGCCTCCCACAACCCAGACGCCATAGCGTTGCGCCATCTGACTGAGGAACCCTTGCAAGGGACCGTCATCATCCTCGCACAAAGTCAGCATATCCCGGTCGTGCTCCCCTTTAAAGGCAAAGTTTTCCGGCAATACCACCAATCCGGCACCCGATTCGGCTGCTTCACCGATCAGTCTCTCCGCCTCCAGCAGGTTAGCGCTGACGTTGGGGCTGGAGGCCATCTGTATCGCTGCAACTTTATTCTTCTTATCACTCATGTGAAAACTCTTCGGTCAGTTTCTGGCCATCCTGAATCTATACTCCATTCTCGAGGATAGCATCATGAACCTTGATGCTACCAGCGATGTCTTGCGTAATCCGCCGCCATACTGAGTGCCTCTGCCACGCATTCGATGTGGTATTCAGTACGGCTTGCCCACTCATTCACCCGGCATCTCCGGCATTAATGCCCTTCCGCGCTTATCCTCTTGACTCTTATTGACTTGGATAAACTGGGGCTCATCCCAGCTGCCGGTGACTTCATAGGTGCGCATGGCAATCCGATCAAACAGCCGGCCTATCAACTTTTGAGTCATTGCCAGCGCCACACCTGCGGTAGGATTAATCGCCAGGGTACCCAGCAGTGGCAGGGTGGCACTGACGTTAGGTGTGACTACAACCTTCTGGTCGTAGGATCGAGTCGCCAAGCCGGTGCGCCCGCGCACATCGACAACCGCAGCGGTACTCTTCATGACCAGATCCGAGGTATAGGCATCGCCATCGTTGATTGTAAAATTGCCTTCGATCGAGTCGAACGCCAACCCTTTGGAGAAGAGATCCGAGAAATCAAGCGCCAGACGCTTGCCTAAGGCGTTGAGACTGAACAGGCCGATTAGTCGGCCGACCCCAGGATCGACATTGTTCACCAGTCCTTTATCCACCTTCAGCGATATACTGCCGTAGAGCTTTTCCGCCCCCATCTCCAGTGGCGACGTGGGCCAGTAGAGCTCTGCCTTGACATCAGTGGGAGCCTGCTCGATACCGGTAGCGATTCCCAAGGCGTGCTGGAGGTCACCCAGGCTGGTGGTATGCAATTTCAGATTCAGTGAGGTACTGTGACCCTTGGGTGTCAGGCGCCAATACCCCTGTCCGGTTAGATCAACCATGTCTCCGACCAGGGCCAGGCTGTCGACAGTGATTCCATCGGCCTCCTTTCTCCAGGTGATATAGCCTTTACCCACAGGATTATCGTTGATGTAGAGATCTTCCACCGTGAGATTGACGGCGGGCACATCCCTGGGATCGAGGTCCGTCACCTGGCGCTGCTCATCCCCTTGCCCGGTAATCCCTCTCGCCAGTTCCTCAAGATCGAATTTAATATATTCAAAACGACCGAAGATGGGTTGCTGATCGAGTTGACCCGGCACTTGAATCATGCCCTGAGCTGTCTCGGATGTCAGGTTGATCCGATAGCCGTCCGCATAGTTTTTATAGGTGAACCGGGTATCGGGACAGGCTGTGCCCAGTGCTATGAGCTCGTCCACCCGCAAATCCATGGTAATGGTTGGCGGACCGCCCCGGCCCGAAGCAGCTTGCCGTGCGACCCAGCTGATCCAGCTGTCCGCGTTCAGCCTCTCCAGATGGCCGCTCATGTGGAAGCCTTCCACATCCTCCAGCGACAGTGCTTCCTGGGAAAACCCGATAGCGGCAATCCACGGTTTTTCCCACGCCTCGAAAAAACGAAACAAGGCATGGGTATTTTCATCATACCGGACTCTCAACTCCGTGGATTCGTCACGGCGCAAATCGGCGCCCATATCGAATTTCACCTTTGACTCGGCTGGTTTACCGAGGGGTTTCGGCATCGTTATCGATATGCCCTGCAGGTCAGAACTGAGATTCAGCCTGACCGGCACCTGGCTCTCATGATGGGCAATCCTGACTTCAACATCGCCCTCACCGACACCCAGAAAATAATCAAGCTTCCACTCCGGAAACTGTTGTTTCAGGCGCGTCAGATTGATGGGCATGCGGGCCTTCACCCGGGTCCAATGATCGCCCTCATGACTATAGGGTATGACATCCAGGTCAATCTCATCCCCCAACAGCCTGGCTTTAATGCCTTTCCCCATTACTCCAGTACGGTTGAATTGAAGTCTGCCGCTGATCCGGTCGATCGTGAGATCGGCCTTCTTGATGGTGAACGCGGATTGATCAAAACCGACCGCGCCTTCTATCTTCAATTGATCCCGCTTGTTGAGCGGTATCGCCAGATCGACCCAGGTCTTGGCCGCCCCATCCACCTCCACCGCATCGACGAAGGCATGAAAATTGTTACGCAGCGGGGTATCGCCCAGAATCGCCATCAGGTCCTGCAATGAACCGGTTGCCGTTCCTTGAATCTTTACGGGAGAGGCCTCCTTCAATCTTTCGATTTCTATCGCCACATCCTGCAGCCGACTGTTCAGCAGCATGCCCTCCTGCAGTATCACCTGTAATCCATTATTGACAAAATGGACCTCTGCCACCCCCTCCGACAGCCGCGGCCATTGGTTCAAATAGTCGAGAATCAGATCCTCGACACCGAACCAGACCTCGAATCGGCCTTGATGCTGGAGGAAAGGAAACTCACTGAGTGGACCATAGAGTAGAAAGCTACCCGATTTCACATAGCCGCTCACTACCGCATTATCGAGCCAGGAGACCAGTTCATCAGGCATAATCCCAACAGGAAGATAGTCACTTTTTCGCGAACCATCCGCATCCCAGAAATCGGATTGCATATCAATGAACAGGTCCTTGCCGGTGAAGGGTATCTGCAGATCGATGCGGGAGAGCGTCTTAACATCCGGGGAACTCATCTGCACATGATCGCTGTTGAGATGCAGCCCCTTTTCGAGATCAAATATCCATGCAAAATCACCCATTGCGCGTCGTGCATGCAGAGGCTTGCGGAACAGATTCGGTGAATCGAGCATCAGATTGCTGCTGTCGATTCTCAACCAACCACCTGCCTGGTCGCCATCGAAGGCCAGTTTCAATCCGCTCACACCTGGTACATCCTGCCACGGCTGGTGTGCATAGCCATCGACCTCCCCTTTCAAATGCCAGGTGAGGTCACCCTGACGGGGCTTGAGAAACCCAAACTCGAGATGACTCAGTCTTCCCTGAGGAGACAGCCCTGCGAGTACCGCATGCAACTCTGGATTGGGTAGTTTCTGGATCGCTAAAAAGTCATTCAACTCTCTCAATGACAGGGCATCCGCACTCAGTTCAAAACGTGTCTGCTGCTGTTCCAACAGCTGCCAGGTGATCCGCACCTGCTCGGTAGGCCATTCCCCATGGGCTTGCTCTATATCAAGCTGGTCGAGCTCCAGATGCCAACCATCATGCAAGCGTTTCCATTCAAGCCCGGCGGATAGCCGCGCCAAAGCGAAAGGCTCGGTGCGTCCCGGTCCCGTAATTCGAAAGTCGCTCAGCCGGCCTTTTCCGTGCAGATTCTGCAGCTCACCCTGCTGGAGATCACCCCACAGCTCAACCTCAAGTTCGCCCTCGTCAATGGTATAGGAGGGAGGCATCCACTCAGGCATCCGCCCCCCTATCACCAGCCCTTCGCATCTGAAATAGAATTCACCGCTCATCGCCAGCGATGACGCATCCTTTTGCAGCAGATCGGCGATCAGTCGAACCGACTCCTCCCCTCGTTTACCGATACGTGTGCTGAGTGAGAGTTGGTGGCGCAATCCGTCGTTACGCAGTTCCAAATTAACCCCGGAGAGTCTGAGCGGAGGCTGGTCAGGGATGGCGCTTTTCAGGTGGATCTCAGTATCCAGCAAACGCAGTTGATTCTGTCCCAGCAGGATGGCCGCCACGGTACCCTGATCCCCCTCGCTCACTCCCCCCATACCCTGTAGTGCCACGCTGCCATCCGAGAATCGTTCAAGCTTCAGCTTGGTCCCTATGACGGTGGCTTCACCCAGTCGCAGGCGACCTGAGATGAGGCTTTCCAATAGCTGTATGTTGACCAATACCTCCGGGGCATACAGCAGGGGTTCACTGCCCTTCGCATCGAGCACGCTGACATCGGTAAATTTGAGTGCCAGATGAATACCCTTCACCTGGGCCTTCATATCGCCGACCTTCAGATCAACACCCGCCCCCTCTTCGGCAACACGCTCTATCTCCCGCCGATAGGGATCAAGATCGATGAGGGGTACAATCAGGCGCAATGCGCTGATCAACAGCGCAGCTGCGATCACCAGCCAAGCCAGGGATTGCCAGAACCTGGCGTGTAGGTGCTTAGCGACAGTCAGCATCTGAAAGGTAGGTGGGGACAGACATCACACCAGCACGACGTCATAGTGCTCCTGGGTGTAAAGCATCTCCACCTGCAGCTTGATTGGGTGTCCGATAAACTGCTCCAGCTCCGCCAGATGAGTAGATTCCTCGTCCAGGAGCCTGTCGATCACCTCTTGTGATGCCAGCACCAGCAGTGACTCCACATCGAATTGGCGCGACTCACGGAGAATCTCCCTGAAGATCTCGTAACAGGTTGTCTCAGCCGTTTTCATGGAACCCCGGCCACCGCAGCAGGGACAGGGTTCGCAGAGTACATGTTCCAGGGATTCACGAATCCGTTTACGGGTCATCTCCACCAGCCCAAGAGAAGAGACCTCGGTGATTTGCGTGCGCGCATGATCATGAGCCAGGCACTTCTCCAGGGCACGCAATACCTGTCGTCGGTGTTCGGGATCAAGCATATCGATAAAATCGATAATAATGATGCCACCCAGGTTTCTCAGACGCAGATGTCGGCAGATGGCCTGCGCCGCCTCCAGGTTTGTCTTGAATATGGTCTCCTCTAAGTTTCTATGGCCTACGAAGGCCCCGGTATTGACATCGATAGTGGTCATCGCTTCGGTCTGATCGATCACCAGATGTCCACCCGATTTGAGCTGCACCTTGCGTTCCAGGGCCTTCTGAATCTCATCTTCGACCCCGTACAGATCAAACAGCGGCCGCTGACCCGGGTAATACTCGATAAACTGTTTGATGTCGGGGATGAATTTCTGCGCGAAGGTGATCGCCTTTTGGTGGGTCTCCTTGGAATCGATACGCACCTTCTCCACATCGGGACCGACCAGGTCGCGAAGCGAGCGCAGGGGTAGCGAGAGGTCTTCATGGATCAACTCGATACCATTATGCAACTTGCTCTTCTCCTGAATCGACGACCAGAGACGCGCCAGGAATCGCATATCCGCTTGCAACGAGAGCTCATCGACGCCCTCGGCAGCGGTACGGGCGATGTAGCCACCGGATATCTCCCCCGCCTCGGCCACTTGGTTCAACAGTTCACGCAGGCGCTGGCGCTCATCCTCGGCCTCGATTCGCTGCGAAATGCCCATATTCCCCAGTGAAGGCATAAATACCAGATGGCGTGAAGGTATGGAGATATTGGTCGTCAGGCGGGCACCCTTCGTGCCGATAGGATCCTTCAGCACCTGCACGATCACATAGTCGCCTTCGCGCAACAGTTCATGGATGTTGTCCGTCTTGGGCTTGTCGGTTGTTTCCCCTATATCGGAAACGTGCAGGAACGCCGCCCGCTCCAGACCGATATCGACAAATGCCGCCTGCATACCGGGCAACACCCGGCATACCTTGCCCTTATAGACATTGCCGACCAGACCACGCTTGCCGTAGCGTTCGATGATCACCTCTTGCACCGCACCGTTCTCGATTACCGCAACCCGAGTCTCGGGCGGTGTCACATTTATCAATATCTCTTCACTCATACATCAATTACGCTCTTATTTTCATTATCAAATTGGATGCCGTTGCGGCTAAGTAATTCCGCTGTCTCGAACAGGGGCAATCCCATCACCCCCGAATAACTCCCATGCAGCATGCTGACAAAGCGCGCCCCAACCCCCTGGATGGCATAACCTCCCGCTTTATCGGCAGGTTCGCCCGTAGCCCAATAGGCTGTCATTTCCGCCTCGCTCAGCACTCTGAAGCTGACCTCGCTGTGGCTTAGCTCCATTTCAATACCCCGCCAATCCAGCGCCACCGCGGTATAGACCTGATGGGTCCTGCCCGACAACCGTTTCAGCATCCACAACCCATGATCTCTGTCCATTGGCTTACCCAGCACCCTGTTCTCAACCACAACGCTAGTGTCAGCGGCCAGTACCGGCAAAGATTCACACCCTGCGACCAGGCCGCCCCCCGCCTCTGCCTTCTCCCTCGCCAGGCGCAACACATAGGCTATCGGCTCTTCATCAGGCCGCTGCTGTTCGTCAATATCGATCTCGAGCAGGGCGTGGCTGATGCCGATCTGGTTCAGCAATGCCCTCCGGCGAGGCGAGCGGGATGCCAGGTAGATGACAGGATTCTCCTTCATAATGGGCAGTTTCCTCTCGATGACACCCGATTTTTTCTACTTTTTATCTTAATCCCGAACGGCTGCAGCTGTTCATATCGGGATTTTTATTGCGGCCGCCCTCTGCAACCGGTGTTGCACACACTTCAGGCCACTACCCTGCCCGATGGTATGGGTGGTTGCGTATCATACTCCAGGCCCGATACAGCTGCTCGGACACCACCACTCTGACCAGGGGATGGGGAAGGGTCAGGGGTGACAGGGACCACCGTCCATCCGCCCGCTGCAGACACTCTGGCGCCAATCCTTCAGGTCCACCCACCAGCAATGCGATATCGCGGCCACCCGACATCCACTGCTCAAGCTTGCCCGACAAGCGCTCCGTACTCCAGGCGCTGCCGGTGACATCCAGCGCCAGTACCCGGCAGCCTCTGGGGATCGACTTGAGCATCCGTTCGCCCTCATCGCGCATCGCCCGTGCAATATCGGCGTTCTTACCACGATGGCCCGGTGCGATCTCGATCAGCTGCAAGGTGCATTCAGCAGGTAAACGGCGTGCATACTCCTCATACCCCTCAGCAACCCAGCGTGGCATGCGGTTTCCCACAGAGATCAGATAGATATTCATAGGTGTGAATTGTACGGGATTCTACGACATCTTGGGCGTGCAACCTCCGGAAACTGTTAAATGCTCGCTTTTTTTTAGTCCGCTAATGAACGCTGATGAACACAAATGTTCAAGAACAGTCATTTGCAGGCATGTTGCGAGACGAATGGCTGTTTTCAAATCTGCCGGCAACAGACAAGAAACACAGTCACCTCATTACATGCAAGCATATGATAAATAAAAGATATTATATCAACACGCCTGCTGATGCCGCATACCCAGCAAGCCAGATACCACTCTACTCTGTGCTGCTATTTATATTTGCGTTTATTCGCGCTAATTTGCGAACTGAATTTTTCAATCAACCACTCTCCCTCATTAGCGGAACAGGGAGCCATCGTGCCTGCGGACGATTTACTGTATCCTTGCCCGCCATGACTGATAAACACCTTACCAATATTGGCTTCGACAGCTTCGATCTACCCGAACCCGTCCTGCAGGGCATTCGTGAGGCCGGCTTCGAATACTGCACCCCTATCCAGGCCGAGAGCCTGCCCATCGCCCTTGCCGGCAAGGACCTGGCGGGACAAGCCCAGACCGGTACCGGCAAGACGGCTGCTTTTCTGATCGCCACGCTGAACCATCTACTGCGGCATTCAGCATCTGAGGAGCGTAGGGTCAACCAGCCCCGAGCCCTGATCCTGGCCCCGACCCGCGAACTGGCGGTACAGATCTACAACGATGCGCAAGCGCTTACCAAATATACCGATTTCACTTCGGCGGCAGTCTTCGGCGGCACAGGCTACGATAAACAGCGCAAGCAGCTCGAGGCAGGGGTCGATATTCTGATCGGCACACCCGGTAGATTAATCGATTACTACAAGCAACACATCTACGACCTCAAGGCGATCCAGGTGCTGGTGCTGGACGAGGCGGACCGTATGTTCGACCTCGGCTTCATCAAGGATATCCGCTACATGATGCGCCGCTGTCCTCCACCCCAAAAAAGACTCGGCATGCTCTTCTCCGCCACCCTATCCTTTCGGGTGAACGAGCTCGCCTATGAGCATATGAACAACCCGCAAAGTGTGGAGGTGGCACCGGAGCAGGTCACTGCGGACAAGATCACTGAAACCTGCTACATGACCGCCAACGAGGAAAAAATTCCGCTCCTGGTCGGTCTGATGCAAACCATGACGGAAGCGCGGACAATCGTTTTTGTCAACACCAAGCGGGTGGCGGACAAGGTCTGGGGATTCCTGCAGGGCAATGGCATCGACACCGCCGTACTCTCCGGCGACGTGCCGCAGAAGAAACGCCTGAGTCTGTTAAAACGTTTCCAGGAGGGTGAGCTGGCGGTGCTGGTAGCCACCGATGTGGCGGCCCGCGGACTGCATATCCCGGATGTCACCCACGTGATCAACTACGATCTGCCGGAGGATGCCGAGGATTACGTGCACCGGATCGGCCGTACCGCACGGGCCGGCGCCAGCGGCGATGCCATCAGTTTCGCCTGCGAGACCTACGCCTTCTCCCTGCCCGACATCGAGGCCTTCGTGGGCCATGCCATCCAAACCCAGACCGTCGATCCGGCACTGCTGGCGGATATCGATCCCAACAGCAGGGTCTATCCCAAAAAGGGCTCGCGTCAACCCCATCGCGGCAAAGATGGACACAAAGGGCACGGTAAAGGGCATCACCACAAGAGCCATAAATCCAAGGACGGCGAGAAACCGAAGAAGCGGCGCCGACGTCGTCACGGCCCCAAACCACCGCAAAGCGGCAATAAAGAATAACCCCCATGGACGGCAAATGCAGTCGTTGCCTCAACTCGAAATGCTGTACCTACACCACGGAGGCCATCGGCGTCGCCCCGAGATCGAAGGCGGACTTCGAGCACCTGCTGTGGCAGGTCTCTCACCAGGGGGTTGAGATCTACAAGGACGAGGACGGCTGGTTTCTTCTCTTCCAGGGCAGCTGCGAACATCTGGGTCCGGGGGGCGCCTGCGGCATCTACGATCAACGGCCACAGATCTGTCGTGACTACGATAACGACTGGTGCGAGCTCGATGCCCCGGCGGAAAACGGCTTCCGACTCTACTTCCGTAACTATGCCGAATTGTTGGCATACTGCAAAAAGCGCTTCAAGACCTGGGGACGTTGATTCAGCCGAGGGCCCAATACGGGAACTCTCCCCGGCATATCTACACTAAACGCACACTATCACTGTACTGTTTTTTCATCTGATGCTTGTATAATGCGCGCCTCATTATTACAGCCCTTTACCCGATATTGGTCATGACTCTCAATTCAGTGACATTGCGCGACCGGTTTGAGCAACTGCGTTCCAATAAGCTGTTCGAAACCTTTGTCATTCTGGTTATCGTCATCTCTGCCCTGATGATCGGCGCCAAGACCTACCCCATACCAGCTGCTGCAGCACAGGTATTGCGTATCATGGATGTGGGGATCACTCTCTTCTTTCTAACCGAGATCATCATCCGCATGGTGGCGGAAAAGAATCTGAAGACCTTCTTCAGCAAGGGCTGGAACATCTTCGACTTCCTTATTGTGACCGCCAGCCTGATCCCGGTGGACGATAGCGAAGCCGCATTGCTGGGGCGCCTGCTGCGGGTATTCCGCGTGTTGCGGCTGGTCTCGATCATTCCCGAATTGCGCATCCTGATGAACGCCTTCGTCACGGCAATTCCGCGCATGGGTTATGTATCACTGCTGATGTTCATCATTTTCTACATCTATGCCGCCATGGGCAGCATGTTCTTCAGCGAGATCAACAAGGAGCTCTGGGGTAACATCACCATCGCCATGCTCACCCTGTTCCGCATCGCCACATTCGAGGACTGGACCGATGTGATGTACGAAACCATGGCGGTGCATCCCCTGAGCTGGTCCTTCTACCTCTCTTTTATCTTCATCGTCGCCTTCGTCTTTCTGAACATGATGATCGGCATCGTCCTGGAGACCCTGCAGCGGGAGCATGAGCAGTTCTCCCGCGACAGTGGCGAGGGGGAAGCGGGAGAGGTGCACCGGATCAATGCCCGTACCGAGGAGATGGAACTGCGGCTGATTCGAATGGAGGCGATGTTGAGACAGTTAGGGCCTGCCAATACTCATCCAAGCGGAGCGCTACCGGATACAGAACGAAACAGCGCCAGGTGACATGCAAAATTCCCATCGATCTCTTCATGCCACTGATTCACTGCAATCGAGCAGCTGTCATATTGTACAGCAAACCAGTATTACCGCGATTAAGGGATCGTTGGAATAATTTCACCATCATGCGACGATGTCTCTCCCGAGCCTCCGATGAAGATCGTTTGGCTGTGCTCCGCACGATTGTTCGTTCCATCCAGGAATACCGCCCTGCTGCCCAGGCCACCATTATCGAAACCGCTCAATATGGTTGAGTATGATCCATTGCCCTTATGGTCATAACCGCTGCAGATGCTGACATGGGTTGCATTGACATAACATTCCTGGCCATTAAGTATGGCGCCGTATTCACCCGGTAGGTTATTGGCAATGCCGTTGACGATTCCGCAATAACCGGCATAGTTGTGCCTGATTACCCAATATGAGGTTATGCGATCCGCTACGATCAACTGCCCCTTCCGTGTTGGGTTCGTTATACCCGAGAATAAGATTACCTCTACAGTTGATGCTCTGAGTGTTGCCCTCACTGTTAACAATCTGCAGATTGATACCGGTTAAGCGCGCGGTTACACATTCATTCTGATCGTGGAACGAAAGATAGTCGTTAAGCCTGCCGACGCCACCTGCTGATAATCCTTCGAGTGAAGACTCCAGCTCCTCGATACGTGCTTCCAATTCTTTAATCCGATTCCAGATTCCAGATTCCAGATTCCAGATTCCGGGAAACAGCATTCGTCCAAACATGATGACTCTCCTTTATCTGCCCATTTATCAATTATAAATAAATGGCTATCCCATCAATTTATCTATATCCGGTTTTTTATGCGCAGACAGGCTGCAGTACCAAATAGCGCCCACGCTTAAATTATAGTTTGCACCGATGCTGTAGCTATTACAGGCATGAATAAACAGTAGTGGTGTGAAAAATTAGCTTGATTGATCGGCCGAAGATCTCTCATTGTCGCCATTCATGGCGACGTCAGCACAACCATTAGATGGTACAGCGCAACCCTGTCATGATTTCAGAAAAGTCATGAATAGCGGAATACTCCCCTGTCTCTCGCGGCGGCTCCTTGGAATCGGGTTTGAGCATGGCCAATAACCAGCGAATACCATATGCACTGGCCGCCGCAAGCACGGATAGGCTATCGTCTACGAACAGGGTCCGCTCTCTGTCGAAGGGATGAAGATTCTGCAGCCGGTTCCAGAATTCGGGATGCTCCTTGGGCAGACCCAGCTGGTGTGACGAGATGACCTGGTTGAAGAAACCCGCCAGACGTGTCCGTTCCATCTTCAATGCCAAGGTCTTTTGGTGGGCGTTGGTCACCAGGATACGCTCCTTGCCTGCACACATCAGTTGATCGAGGAAGTCGATGACATGGGGATGTACCGCGATCAGGTGATCCACCTCCTCCTTGAGCAGGGTGATATCGAGCTCCAACTCACGGCTCCAGTGATCGACACAATACCACTCCAGTGTCCCTTCTACGCTTTTGTAACGGGACAACAATTCATCCCTGGCCTGCTCCAAAGGTATGCCCTTTGCCTCGGCATAGCGCGTAGGCACATGCTCCAGCCAGAAATGGTTGTCGAAATGAAGGTCCAGCAGGGTGCCGTCCATATCCAGCATGACAATATCGATTTGGTTCCAGTCGATCATCGTTTACAGTTATACCTATGCCTTTGATCTGTTTACTGCTCATCTCTCTATTACCGTGGTTCGCCGCCGCGGAGAAAGAGCCGTTTAAATTCCCCGATGAAGATCTTGAATCAACCATCGAGGCAGTCAATGAGGGCGATTTGGAGTTCCTGCTGACACCACCCGCAGAATCAGTTCACCACCATATTAACCGGATTCGGATCAATGAGGGTAGCCTGCATGACGGTTGGGTCGAGTTACAGCAGTGCCACAGGCATCTCGATGCCGTTCCACACCTCGAGATCGTCTACCACCCACAGCGTATTCGACATATCAAGCTGCTCAGGGTTGAGAATATCGGCACAAGCCGGGTGATCGACTCAAGGATCGAGCTTCGGGATGTACGCCACGGCGCATCACTCTGTCTCCAGGCCGAGAGCCATTCACTGCATCGGTCAGGCCCGCACAGTTATCAACTGCGCAACGGTCCCTATATGCGCAGATTCCTCGACGGTTATTTTCCCATGCAGCTGACTGTGCAGGTTGACTATCCTGCCGATAAGATCCGTTTCATCGCCATGCGCCCGCTTCCTCTCGACAGCGGGTACGCTCGGCTGCGTGACGACAGAATCTATTGGAATGGCTGGTTCCAGGGTAAGCTGTTTAGCGAAATAGATTTTCAAAGATTAGAACCTGTCGACAAGCCATAGAAGACCACTGATAACCATGCCCAAACTGCCCACTATCCATTTCCGACAATTGATCGCTGAGACCCGGCTGTTCCGTGTCGAACAGTTGCAACTTGAATTCAGCAACGGCCAGCTGCGCCAGTATGAACGTTTGCTCGGGGGTGAGCGGGGTTCTGTTCTGATTGTGCCGATGCTTGACGATGATACGGTTCTGCTGATCCGCGAATACTCCGCCGGCAGCAATGACTACCAGCTTGGCCTTCCCAAAGGTCGCATGGAGGCGGGTGAAGACCCGCTGCAAGCGGCAAATCGTGAAATCCGCGAGGAGATCGGCTACGCAGCCCGCGACCTGCGTATGATAAAAACGTTTACTATCGCGCCTGCATATATCCGTCACCAGACCTATGTTATTCTTGCGCAGAATCTATATCCGGATAAACAACCCGGTGATGAACCTGAACCGATCGAAGTAGTACCCTGGCAACTGTCGAAATGGGATGAACTGATCACCCAGGCGGATTTTAGCGAGGCCCGCTCTATCGCCGCCCTGTATTTAACCAGGGATCTGTTAGGTTCTGTTGAAGCCAACCCGAGCAGACTGTAGCATGAACATACCCGTCACCATCAACGATTTGTTGCAACTGGCCCACCAGGCTGGTGATGCCATCCTGGCTATATATAACACTGATTTCATGGTTGAAAAGAAGCAGGACAACTCACCATTGACCGCAGCCGATACCTCAGCGCATCGTCTTATTGTTTCCAACCTTGAACAACTCACCCCGGAAATCCCGGTGCTCTCTGAAGAGTCATCCGAGGTCCCATTTTCCACCCGCCGGCAGTGGCAACGCTATTGGCTGATAGACCCCCTTGACGGGACCCGGGAATTCGTCAAGCGAAATGGTGAATTCACTGTCAATATCGCCCTCATCGAGAGAAATGCCCCAATCCTGGGTGTCGTTCATGCACCGGTCCTGGGCACAACCTACTACGGCATTCAAGGGAGCGGCGCCTGGAAACAGGAAGCTGACCAGCCGGCCGAGTCGATATGGGTCACGGATCGATGCAATGACCCTGTGCGGGTTGCGGGCAGCCGCTCGCATGCCGGCGATTCGCTACAGCGGTTCCTGGAAAAACTGGGTGCGCATGAACTGGTGAGTATGGGCAGTTCATTAAAACTCTGCCTTGTTGCGGAGGGCAGAGCCGATATCTATCCGCGTCTCGGCCCCACCTCGGAGTGGGACACAGCCGCAGCCCAGGCCGTTGTGGAGGCGGCAGGAGGGAGGGTGACCACCCTCGACCTGCAGCCCCTTGAATACAACACCAAGGATTCACTGCTTAACCCGCACTTTCTGGCCTTTGGTGATCCCGACCGGGAATGGTCCGATTATCTGTGATCGCGTAACTGGGATCAGTTCATTGATCGATATCCTTCACGGGGAACGCCTTGGCGAAGGCCCTCAATTCTTCCAATGACGCATCGGTGGAAGACAGATTGATCATGCCCGGCGTCATTTTGAGTCCGATCATGATCTCGTTGCGCGAGCCCTGTTCCATCACCATGCCGGTATATCGACCCAGCCGAATCTTCTTACCTCCGCCAGCCAGACCCATTTGACTGAACATGGCGGCCATACCCCCGCTACCGCTGTTGTAGCTGACTTTTATGGCTTTGCCGTCCTTGGTGTATGTGGTCTCGATAATGGAAAAACCCATTGTTTTTTGCTGCTTTATCTCGCCACGCATCCAACCGGCGATCTCCTTAGTGAACTTATCGCTCTTGCGGCTTTGTTGGATCTGCTCGAGTGAGTCCAGGCACCACTTGGCCTCCTCAACGGCACCCGCGATATCATCCTGTTGATACAGTTCAGCGGCCTGTTTGCAGTACTCGGCAGGATCGCCATCCACAGCCGCATATAGCGGCAACGCCAACAGACTCATAATTGCCAGATGCAAAAGGTACTTATTCATCCTACTCCCCAAAAAATTGTTGTGTGGCGTGCAAACCGGAAAACGAGGTATATATTCTTCTCTCAGCCAACCGGTGTGGTTTCAATTTACTATGCTGATCTTTAAATATATCCTGAAATATTGTAGCGTTTTGTATATCAATATTATAACAACCGGCCGCTTCTCCAGCCGGGTTACGCGTCTAAGCGGCTTATTATGGCGTTTGGACCATTAAGATTAAGCTCCGGGCAACAACTATCACCCTGGTGAATCATGCCCATGAACAAGCTACTCCGCAACACCGCAATTGTTGTTTCGATGCTGGCGGCGGCATTCAAGCCAAACGCCTTTGCCATCGACTCAGAAAGTGACGTCTATGCTTTCGACGACTTCCCGCTTGAAGAGCTATTGAAATACCCCGACTGGTTCAGGAAAAGCTTTCTGGATCTGCCCGACGACCTTGAGGAAGCGGTACGAAACGACAAGCGTGGTCTGATTGTCTATTTCGGTCAGAAGCGATGCGCCTATTGCAAGATGCTGCTGGATGTGAATTTCGGCCTCAGCGATATCACCACCTACACCCGCAATCATTTCGATATCGTACCGATCGATATCTGGAGCACCGAAGAGGTCACCACCTTGAATAAGGAGGTGATCACGCAGCGGGAGTTTGCAATGCGGCAGAATACCAACTTCACCCCCTCACTGATCTTCTACGATAAACAGGGAAAGGAGGCATTACGCCTGCGCGGCTATTATCCACCCTACCAGTTTCGCGCCGCCCTGGAATATGTCGCCGATGGACATTACCTGAAAGAGTCATTCCCCGATTATCTTGCGCGGGGTGAATCAGGCACCGCTTTCGAACCGGGGGATTTAAACGAAGAGGACTATTTCATCCCGCCGCCGCACAATCTGGATCGCAGCCGCTTTCCGGGCCAACGCCCATTACTGGTCTATTTTGAACAGGGCAACTGTCACGCCTGCGACGTACTTCATGGCCAACCGCTCCGTGACCCGGCCATCAACAGGCTGTTGCGCGGTTTTGATAACGTTCAACTGGATATCGGCGAGAAGACCCCCGTCATCACGCCCAGCGGTGAAAAGACAACTGCCTATCAATGGGCCAAGGACCTCGGACTCTTCTACACCCCCTCGCTGGTTTTTTTCGATGAACAGGGCAATGAGATCATTCGTGTCGACTCTGTAGTCCGTTTCTATCGTCTGCGCAAAGTCATCAATTTCATCACCAGCCGAGGATATGTCGCCGAACCCAATTATCAGCGCTGGCGTGTCAATAGCGGCTTCTAGCATAGTATCCGGTATAGTTTCTCAAGATGTACACCGCTAAGCCGATATGTCTGACCAGTTGATCTGTGTGCAGCACAATGGACCTGAAAAAAGAGAACCGACACCTCCATGCACGCCTTCGGGAGTTAACCCGAAAGGCGCAGGAGAACCAGGAGACACTGGGGCGCTTTCATGCCCGCGAACTGGAGCTGTTGGGCGCCGAGACACTGCCTGAACTCCTTAGCTGCATGACTGAAGGACTCAAAACCTCCTTTGAGATCGAATCCCTTCATCTAATGCTGCACGATCCCAATCACGAAATCCGACATCTGCTATATAAAAACGGCCTGGATGAGAAGGCCTTTCCGTTACTCGAATTCGTCGATGACATGGTTGCAGTCAATCCTCGATTTCAGCGACTGCGCAGTCCCTGGCTTGGTTCTTTTTTAAGCCCTGAGTACGACTTGCTTTTCTCTGATCCTGCGGGCATCAAGAGCATAGCCATACTGCCCATGGTTCGGCACGACAGGCTGATTGGCAGCATCAATCTGGGCAGCAGTGAACAGAGCCGCTTCTCGCGCCAGCTCGCCACCGATTTTCTCGCCCGCCTCGCCACCATTTGCAGCGTCTGTTTGGAGAACACTGTCAACCGAGAACATATCTTGATCAGCGGCCTTACCGATCCATTGACCGAACTCCACAATCGCCGCTACCTGGATCGGCGCCTCGATGAAGAGCTCGCCCGTGCCGGTCGCTATCGCCAACCCTTGAGCTGCCTGTTCATCGATGCCGACCATTTCAAACAGATCAACGACACCTACGGCCACCAGGCAGGTGACACCGTTTTGAGGGAACTGGCAAACCGTATCCGTTCCCAGCTGCGCGCCAGTGATGTCGCCGCGCGGTTTGGCGGGGAGGAGTTCGCGCTGCTGCTTCCCCAAACCTGCCTCAACGAGGCATTGATGCTGGCTGAACGGATCCGCATGGAAGTCAACTCCCAACCGATCCCGTTGGACAATGGCTCAACACTGCAATTGAGCGTATCGATCGGAGTCAGTGAAACCCTGCCCTTATCGAGCAAATCCCAACGGAAGGCCGATGGGGAACGGCTCCTGGCAAATGCCGACCAAGCCCTCTATACGGCAAAAGCCAATGGCCGAAACCGCATCGAATATCACCAGACCGACAAAGCGCTTCCGAATGAAATCATTTCCAGAGAAAGGGGAGTTTCAGGCCCTTTTTCGCATGATTGACGATCAATCATCGACCTGTTTATGACTGCCGTCGCAATAGGGAGGATTTTTTGTCTGTTTACAGCGACAAAGCCAGGCCTCACCGTTCTTTTCCGCCTTGAATCCAAGTGGTTCGATCCCACTACCCTGATGTGAGCCGTCACAAAAGGGTTGGCTGGATGAACGTCCGCATGCGCACCACCAGTACTCTTTGCCGGCAACAAGATCCACATCGATAGGTTGCTTTGCGGCTACTACAGGTTTGCCCATATCATTCTCCTCTTTTTTTAAGGCTGGAACCGATTTACTGGCTCATAGGGTCGTTATTCGGGAGTGTAAATCACCTGATTATTTATATCTTCATTGGTATTAACCCGGCAACACCCTTGATTTTTATCTGTTAACCTCTCCCCCGCGACGGATTACACTACCCGACCGGCGACACTATAAATCGTTTACAGGCTCCCTGGAAGGGGTTTTGCGGCACCCGTATGCAGGCCTGTTACTAACTGATTATTATACAAATTATTACCAAATAAGCGTGTTGGATGCGATTTGTACATTTACTGAGACGCACAATGACGCGATCTCGTCATAATGCTGTAACATGCGGCGTTAAACTATTACGCCATTTGACAAACGATTAAATGAGTCACGGGGTAAGCCTTGGCTCGATCGCCTGACGAGGCGATAAATCTGTCAAACTCGCCCATATGAGACCACTTCAGCGAACATGAGTGAAAATTTGGACTGGATCGACTTCGACAAACAACATGTATGGCACCCATACAGCGCCGTCGGCTCCGACTTGCCGGTTTTTCCCGTTGCCTCAGCGGACGGGGTACGGCTGAGGCTGGCGGATGGACGGGAGCTGATCGACGGCATGTCGTCCTGGTGGTGCGCCATCCACGGCTATAACCACCCGGAATTGAAACGGGCCATACAACAGCAACTGGATACCATGCCCCATGTCATGTTCGGGGGTCTCACCCATCAACCCGCCGTGGCACTGGCGGAAAAACTGATCGAAATCACCCCCGGCCCGCTACAGACCGTCTTTTTTGCCGATTCCGGATCGGTTGCCGTGGAAGTGGCGATGAAGATGGCCATTCAGTACTGGCACGATAAAGCGCTGCCGGAGAAGCAGCGCTTTCTTACTATCCGCAGGGGGTACCATGGCGACACATTCGGCGCCATGTCCGTGTGCGATCCGGATACCGGCATGCACACCCTATTCTCGGGGATCCTGCCGCAGCAACTCTTTGTCGATGCGCCCGGCTGTTACTTCGGCCACCCCTGTAAGGGGGACGGCGCCAAGGCGCTGAGGAAAAAACTCAGGAAACACCACTCGCATACAGCCGCCGTTATCCTGGAACCTATCGTGCAGGGAACCGGTGGAATGCGTTTCTACTCCAGTGAATATCTGAAAGAGGTGCGCAGACTCTGCGATCAATATGGCGTGCTGCTGATCCTCGATGAGATCGCCACCGGATTCGGCCGCACAGGCAAGCTCTTCGCCTGCGAACACGCCGATATCTCCGCCGATATCATGTGTGTCGGGAAATCACTCACTGGCGGCACCATGAGCCTGGCGGCAACCCTGACCACTGAAGAGGTCAGTAAGACCATCAGCCAGGGCGATCCCGGCCTGTTTATGCATGGACCCACCTTCATGGCCAATCCCCTGGCCTGCAGCGCCGCATTGGCCAGCCTGAATCTGCTGCTCGACTCCCCATGGCAGGAACGGATCAAGCACATCGAAACCAGTCTGCAGCAAGGGCTGGCACCCTGCCGGGAGCTACCACAGGTCAATGAGGTGCGTGTGCTGGGCGCCATCGGGGTAGTGGAGATGAAGAAACCTGTGGATATGAAACAGGTGCAACCCTGTTTCGTCGATGCCGGCGTATGGGTCAGACCCTTCGGCAAGCTGGTCTACCTGATGCCTCCATACATTATCGACCAGGATGATCTCAATACCCTGACCTCGGCGGTTGTCAAGGTTGTTGAGAAGTGTCCGATCTAGCGCCTGTTGGCACTCACTCAATTGGTCCTATACGGTGCCGGCTGATCAGTATCCGGCGTTCAACCGGGGAGAGACGATAACCCGGTCGATGTGTTGCTGAAATTCGATACGGTCACGCATACTTGGGGATAGATGGACATCACCGTTCCCATCCACCAACATCACCTCGTTTATACCCATCTGAGCGGCAATGCTCTCCCACTGCCCGGGACCGGCGACACTCAAGGCGGTGGCAGCGGCATCGGCCAGCCCACCATCCATACTGATCACCGTCGCCGAGGCCACGTGCTCCACCGGATAACCTGTTCGCGGATCGAGAATATGGGCATAGCGTATCCCTTCATACTCCCTGTATCGCTCGTAGTTCCCTGAAGTAAGCACACACTCTCCATCTGAAACCGAGACTGATGCGATCACACCTTCACCCAGCGGATTGCGGATACCGATCGTCCAGGGCCGGTCACCATGCCGACCGGAGACACAGAGATCCCCACCTGCATTGACGATAGCGTGTGCAATACCGGACCGCTTCAACTGCCGTATCGCCAGATTCAACGCATATCCCTTGGCGAGAGCCCCCAGATCCAAAGCCACTGCCCGATTGGAAGAGAAGATGCGATTCTGTTCAAAGGTGAGTTGAGCCATGGAGGGCGCCGCCCCAATCAATGAAGCAATCCTATTGCCATCCGGCGGAGGCCCTCCCGGGGGTTCATCACTATGAAAACCCCACTCCGCAATCAGCCCTCCTATCGCAGGATTGAAAAGATGATCACTCCACTCCGCATACCGTTTAGCCCGAAGCAGTAAATCCGCCAGCTCAGGGGAGACGGTCATGGCGTCGCCCCGCACAATCGCCCTGTTGAGACGAACAAGCTCGCCATCTCCCTTCCAGGCATGCCACTCCCTGTGCATACCCTGAAATGTCCGCTCCAGACCTTGTACCGCGGCGTCAAACTCTGCCGGGTTATCGGTATAGGCCTTGATATCCAGCAGGGTGCCGAACACCAGCAGGGTCTGCTGATGATCCCGAGGGCCTCGTTCACAGGCGGCAATACCGATCAGCACAACAATCATCAGCAATATACGACAGCTCAATTGCACTTTGTAACCTTTGGATAGCTGGTTATCTGAAGCGCAACTATACCCATTCGAACAGTGCTTGTGCAGCTGTTTGACGCGAACCGACATACAGGGTGTAGCCTGAATGACTCACTCTTCGTATCTTAAGTCCCGGTGTTGCGAGACCGTATTCCACGACTCTGCGGATACAATAGCTGAACGGCTATACCTCGCCACCAGTCTTGTTATAGATTTGCAGCAGGGATAGCGACTGTTCAGACGAAACCGGTTCACAATAGAGCGTACCTTGGACTTCATCACATCCAAGCCGGGTCAATACCATTTTCTGGTTTTCGGTCTCAACACCTTCGGCGGTAACTTTTAAGCGCAGCCCCCTGGCCAGGGAGATGATGCCGTTAATGATGGTCTGGTCATATTCAGTCGGCAGTGTCTCTTCGAGAAATGAGCGGTCGATCTTTATTGCATCGATAGGCAATGCCCTCAGGTAGCTGAGAGATGAAAAACCTTTTCCGAAGTCATCCAGAGTAAAATGAATACCGGCCTCGTTCATAGCCTGCATAACAGGTGTTGTTTGTTTGAAATTCTCCACCAGTGCGCTTTCGGTTATCTCGAGTTCCACATGGGTTGGATCAATACCTGTTTGTTCACAGCATTCAAGCACCTTTTGAGTAAGTTTCGTTTTGCGTAACTGCACGGCTGAAAGATTGACGGCAACTCGGAGATCAGCATAACCGGCATCATGCCAATGTTTCAGATCCAGGATTGCCTGTCTCAACACCCATATTCCCAGCTTATGTATCAGCCCGGTACTTTCCGCGACAGGAATAAACTCTGATGGAGGTATCAAGCCGACCTTTGCGTGAGGCCATCGAGCCAGCGCCTCCATACAAACGATGCGCCCGCTCTTCAGATCGAATTTCGGCTGGTAGACCAGCTCAAAGTGAGAGCGAACGATCGCCTTGTGCAACTGGCTCTCCAACCAGACCTTGTGATAGGCATCCCGGTTTATATCGGGTGAGAAGAAGTGGATATTGTTGCTTCCCTGTTCCCGCTTGGCGGCAAACCGGGCCGAACTCGCCTTTTGCATCAGACCCACGGGAGTGTCGTCGTCATGCGGATAGAGTGCGACACCGACACTGAATGAAACAAACAACTCCTGGTCATTGATTTCGATCGGTTTTTTCAGGCCTAGCAGAATACGTCGGACAACCCAGGTAATCGATTCGATATCGGTTACGTCCGTCAGAATCAGCGCGAATTCATCATTATTCACACGGGATATGGTGGATGACTCTTCATCATCCTGTTCGTCGATGACCGCGACAGTATCGGTGATCCGCAAGGTATCGACCAGCCTGGTCGATATGACCTTAAGTATTCGATCGCCATTGGTGAAACCGAACGCTTCATTGATACTGCTGAAATCGTCAATATCGATTGATATCAGTGCCGCAGATTTTTCATATCGCTTACATCTGGCGAGAACCTGAAGTATACGATCAGAGAAGATGAACCTGTTGGGCAGGCCTGTGAGCTCATCCCTCCCTTCACGGCGTTTTATCTCTTCCCGGCTGTATTCGAGTTCCGACTCGAGATCACGCACCAGGTCCTCCAATCTGTGCAGCTCGCCCCGAAGAATCTTTTCCGCCTGGCCATCGGTCAGGCTTACACTCAGCTCCTCATCATCGCGCTCCGCTTTTTCCCGCGACCGCTCCTGCTCCGTCAAATCCGGATCCCAGGCGATAACACGGTTGCGTCCCTGTTCTTTGGCCAGGTAGAGAGCATCGTCTGCATTATTGATCAGCAGCATCGGATCATCCGTATCTTCCGCCATCAGTGCCAGACCGAAGCTTGCCGTCACCGTCCGTTTGTCGGTAAACAGATCATGACCCTTCTGTTGAATTTCGTTTCGCAGCCGTTCCGCCAGCACCATCGCCTCTTCCTGATCCGCATGCGGCATGACCAGTGAAAACTCCTCACCGCCATAGCGGCCGACCACATCTTCAGGCCGTGAATTGACAATCAGGGTTTCAGCGACAAACTTTATCACCTTGTCGCCATTGGCATGGCCATACTGGTCGTTAATCGATTTGAAATGATCAATATCGATCATCATGAAGACCAACCCGGTACCCTCTTTGACAGCGGACTCGAACAGTGCATCGTACTTCTCGAAGAATGCACGCCGGTTGTAACACCCAGTCAACGAATCGCGGGTGGCCAGCAGTTCAAGTTCCACGGTTTTATCCCGCAACGCCTTCTCCGAAGTACGCAGTTTTTCAAGTGTCGACTGAAGTTCCCGGTGCTTTTTCTCCAAGTCGGTCATATCATCGAAGGTCGCCAGCACACCTCGCGGCCTGCCCTTGCCATCGAAGATCGGAGCGGTGTTGACCGAAAATGTACGTTCGTTTTTGTTCACCAACTGCAGATGCATAGGGATCCCTGTTTTTCGCTCCATGCTCTGCATACTGGTACGCCATGGAAAGACATCCGCCTTGATCCCCTTCTCCCTTTTGCGCCATGCCAACTCGTCCGCCCGCAGACCGATCAAGGCATCTTCTTCGATGTTGACCTTCTCGGTAAAGGAATCGTTGGCCAATATGATCTGGTCTTTCTCGTCCAGGATGATCAGCCCCTCGGAAAGCGCATTGAAGGCGGAACGGACCCGTTCAGGTATCACCGCTTTGGGATCGAGTTCACGCAGGGTCCGCTTGATAAAGATCATGTAGAGGACAAACCCCATCAGGGCAACGAACAATAACAGTCCGCCAAGGGTGCCCAATGGAAGGTCGCTCTCCCTGTTCAAGGGAGCAAATGCCACCTCCAGGGTCCCCCAGCGGTTCCTGTTGGCCATGATCGGCACCCGCACATGGGTCGAAGTGGATTTATCCAGCGGCACGTCCACCCAGTGCCTCTCATGATCGCCGGCAATCAGGGAAACTCCCCGATTATTGCTCAGCGACACGGAGAGGACATCACCATTCCTCTCCACCACCGTCTCAAGGGTTGTGCGCAGAATATCGAGATCATTTTTAGAAGCGGCGGAGGAAACCTGCACCGCCAGCGACTCGCAAAACTGTTTTCTCGCCTGCAGGGCCGTCTTGTCTTCGTCCGGAACAAAGCCGATCAAGCGCCCGAGAAGAAGAATACTCAGGGTGAGCATTACCAGCCCTATGGTGATCTTGATCGTCGGACTGATTCGAAACATCATGAATCCTTCCTAAAAAAGACGGATCGATTTTTTTCGGGCTTTTTCTTTCGATCAAACAGCTTGGCCAGTCGCTTCTCTTCAGGATCTTCCTCTGGCGTATGATCCTGATCCTCGTCACGCCGTTTGGCATGCGCCGAGAGTACAGGCAGCGGATCGATCTGCCGCCACAGCGGCGTAAACGACAGCAGGCTGGCCGAAAGCACGCCGGCGCGCAACAGCCAGGCCACATAACCGGCGGACAACGTCAGGGTACTGAACGTCGCGCTTTGTACCACTATCCTGTCAGTCGATGTCTGCTGCCCCTGGTGTTCGGACATCTCGCTGTTCATGGAATCGAGCAGATGCCATATCTCCTCAGGCACCTCGATCAACTCACCGATGCCGGTATCGAATGCCGGTAACTCATCCGGCGCAACGGGCACCGGAGTCAGGCGGGCCTGATGATAGTCGTAACGATAGCTGTTGCGACCGTCGCCTGAAAACAGGGAGGGGGAAAGACGTTCGATGGCGGGGCGTTCGATATCGTCAATCACGCCCTGAGTCGGTTCTTCGGTTTCAAACGAGAGCGATGCCTCCTGCTCCTCACCACTCGGTTCCTCCGAAACAGCATCGACATCGGGGGAAGGCTGCTGCGACGGCCCGGCTTTATCCGTTGTAGCCTGAGATTCAACAGGTTCCTCAGGGTCCAGATCAAAGATAATATCATCAAGATAGGGCTGTTCCGGTTCAGAGGGAGGTTCGACCACTCTGTTCAAGGCAACTCTGAATGTATGCAGGGAGTAGGAGCCGTCTTCACTGGTGGCGCGCACCGTGATCTCGAACTGCGAGGCCTCCCGGCTCTCAACGGTCGATGCCAGGGTAATGGTGCCGCTGGCCGGATCGATAGCAAAAAGTCCGTTTGAATCATCATCCAGACTGTAGGTGATTCGATTGTGGCTACTATCGGGGTCTTCCGCCCAGACAGTGATACCGACACCGTCATTGAGCGAATCGGAAAGCGAGATCGCATCAGGCGTATCCTCCACATCCATCAACAGCCCCACATCGAACTCATCCACATCCGTAACCTCGATGGTGAAGGTTTGGCGGTCCGTTCCACCGTTACCATCCGACACCAATACCTGAACCTGATACAGGTTATCCTGACCGGCATCAAGCGGGTTCTCCATATCCGGCGCTTGGGTAAATACCAATTCACCACTCATGGGGTCGATGCTGAACAATCCCAGGTCGGCGCCCCCATCGATTGCGAATGTGAGCGCATCGTTCTCAGGATCATCGGCGGTAACCATGGCCACCAGGGTGGTATTTTCCTCTAGTGAGAGTAGAACATTTTCATTTTCACCATGACTGGTTATGACTGGCGAGTCGTTTACCGAAATAACGTCAATCTCCACCAGGTAACTGTTGTTCCCGCCATTGCCATCGCTCACGCTATAGATAAAGCTGTCAGCGCCATGATAGTCGGCATCAGGCGTATAACTGAATTCACCATCCGCCTCGACAGTAACAACACCATGAACAGGATCGGTCTCCAATTGATATATAACCGTATCCCCATCGTCGTCATTCGCTACCGGCAAATTGCCAGTGTGGACCGTGTCCTCTAAAACACTGATTACCACGTCCGAAGACACCGGGTCGTTATTTGTTGCAACGACATCAATGGCGACCGTGGCATCGGCCGTCTCACCGTCGTTATCGGTGATGCGGTAAGTAAAGCTGTCGGTGAAGTTCTCGCTACCGTCATGGGTATACGAGAAGGTGCCGTCACTGTTCAGTGTCAGGGTACCGTTCATAACGTCGGTTACCAGTGAGACCGTGACCGGGGTATCGCCTAAACCAGTATCATTATTGAGGACCGTACTGAAACCACCGTCCAGGGTAGTGGTCGTGCCGCCTTCCGCGACGGTAATACTGTCGGTGTTCGCGACCGGGGTTTCATCGGAGACCGGGGTGACGTTGATGGTCACCGTGGCATCGGCCGTCTCACCGTCGTTATCGGTGATGCGGTAGGTAAAGGAATCGGTGAAGTTCTCTGAGCCGTCATGAGTGTAACTGAAGGTGCCATCACTGTTCAGGGTCAGCGTGCCATTCGTCACATCGGTGACCAGCGAAACCGTGGCCGGTGTGTCACCCAGGCCGGTGTCGTTATTCAGGACCGTTGACGAGCCGCCCACCAGGGTGATGGCCGTGCCGCCTTCCGCGACGGTGATACTGTCGGCATTGGCGACCGGGGTTTCATCGGAGACCGGGGTGACGTTGATGGTCACCGTGGCATCGGCCGTCTCACCGTCGTTATCGGTAATTCGATAGGTGAACGAGTCAGTGAAGTTTTCCGAACCGTCGTGGGTATAGCTGAAGGTGCCATCACTGTTCAGGGTCAGCGTGCCATTCGTCACATCGGTGACCAGCGAAACCGTGGCCGGTGTGTCACCCAGGCCAGTGTCGTTATTCAGGACCGTTGACGAGCCGCCCACCAGGGTGATGGCCGTTCCGCCCTCGGCCACGCTGATGCTGTCGGCATTGGCGACCGGGGTTTCATCGGAGACCGGAGTGACGTTGATGGTGACTGTAGCGTCGGCCATTTCACCATCATTATCAGTCACGCGGTAAGTAAAGCTATCGGTGAGGTTCTCCGAACCGTCATGGGTATAGCTGAAGGTGCCGTCACCGTTGAGGGTCAAGGACCCGTTGGTCACATCCGTCACCAGGCTTACCGTGACGGGCGTATCGCCCAGGCCGGTATCGTTGTTCAGGACGGTGCTGAATCCACCGTCCAACAAGGTGGCAGTGCCGCCCTCGGCCACGCTGATGCTGTCGGCGTTGGCGACAGGAGCGGCATCACTCACCGGGGTAACATTGATCGTGACCGCGGCGTCGGCCGTCTCGCCGTCGTTGTCGGTGATGCGGTAGGTAAAGGAATCGGTGAAGTTCTCCGAACCGTCGTGAGTGTAGCTGAAGGTGCCGTCACCGTTGAGGGTCAGGGTGCCGTATGTGACATCCGTCACCAGGCTTACAGTGACGGGCGTATCGCCCAGGCCGGTATCGTTATTCAGGACGGTTGCAAAACCACCATCCAACAAGGTGGCAGTGCCGCCTTCGGCGACTATGACGGTATCAGCATTGGCGACCGGGGTTTCATCGGAGACCGGGGTGACGTTGATCGTGACCGTGGCGTCGGCCGTCTCGCCGTCGTTGTCGGTAACGCGGTAGGTAAAGGAATCGCTTAAGTTCTCGCTTCCGTCATGGGTATAGCTGAAGGTACCGTCACCGTTGAGGGTCAGGGTGCCGTTCGTCACATCCGTGACCAGGCTTACCGTTACGGGGGTGTCACCCAGGCCGGTGTCGTTGTTGAGGACGGTCGCAAAGCCACCATCCAGGGTGGTGGCGATACCACCCTCGGCCACGCTGATGCTGTCTGCGTTGGCCACGGGTGTGGCATCACTCACCGGCGTGATGTTAATCGTTACCGTGGCGTCGGCGGTCTCGCCGTCGTTGTCGGTGACGCGGTAGGTGAAGCTGTCGGTAAAGTTTTCACTGCCATCATGGGTATACGAGAACGTACCGTCACCGTTGAGGGTCAGGGTGCCGTTCATCACATCCTGAACGAGTGAAACCGTTACCGGCGTATCGCCGAGGCCAGTGTCGTTATTCAGGATCGTTGACGAGCCGCCCACCAGGGTGATGGCCGTTCCGCCCTCGGCCACGCTGATGCTGTCGGCATTGGCGACCGGGGTTTCATCGGAGACCGGAGTGACGTTGATGGTGACTGTAGCGTCGGCCATTTCACCATCATTATCAGTCACGCGGTAAGTAAAGCTATCGGTGAGGTTTTCCGAACCGTCGTGGGTATACGAGAACGTACCGTCACCGTTGAGGGTCAAGGACCCGTTGGTTACATCGGTCACCAGGCTTACAGTGACGGGTGTATCGCCCAGGCCGGTGTCGTTGTTGAGGACGGTTGTAAAACCGCCATTGAGTGTCGTAGCCGTACCGCCTTCTGCCACGCTGATACTGTCTGCGTTGGCCACGGGTGTGGCATCACTCACCGGCGTGATGTTAATCGTTACCGTGGCGTCGGCCGCCTCGCCGTCGTTGTCGGTGACGCGGTAGGTGAAGCTGTCGGTGAAGTTCTCTGAGCCGTCGTGAGTGTAACTGAATGTGCCGTCACTATTGAGGGTCAGGGACCCGTTGGTCACATCTGTGACCAGGCTTACCGTTACCGGCGTATCGCCCAGGCCGGTGTCGTTGTTGAGGACGGTTGTAAAACCGCCATTGAGTGTCGTAGCCGTACCGCCTTCTGCCACGCTGATAC
>JBEVXH010000010.1:0-123370 GCA_040506195.1 Candidatus Thiodiazotropha sp.
CGCCTCCTCATTCTGTGGCTGGATAGGTTCACTACCAGTGTGGCGCATTACGACGCCGTAGTGATGAGAGGCGTCCATCTCATCACTACCGGAAATCCAGCATATCGGTATTCTGGTTTCCAAGGCCAATGGCTGTCCCTATTGTACTGCGGCTTTCTGCACAATCCTGCATTACGGTTTGAAAACAGAAGAAGACTATGTCAAAGCCTTGGCTGAAGAGGGCCTTGATAGGGTGGAGGATAGCCGCCTGAGAGCAATACTTGGCGTCGCACTCAAGGCCAACAACGACCCGAAATCTATATCCGACGATGACCTGGATGGCCTGCGTGATATCGGATTAAGTGACAAAGGCATCGTGCAGTTGATTCATTTGGTGAGTGATTTCTCCTCCTACAACAGGTTGAATCTAGCGCTCCAGACAGATTATGACTATCGGGATATGTGGCGTACGATCGCATTCGGCTGGGACCCGGAATCTGGCGAGCCGGCTGGCGACAATACCCGTGGCATTTTAAGGAACACATAAAGATGATAGATCAATGCTAATTGTATGGACCTATCCCATTAGCAGTGGGTCTTCAACATAGAGGCAGCCGAGTTGTTCAATCGTCTGCAGCCTCTTCATCCAATCTACGCAGAAATTCCAGCTTTTCGGCTATCCTGATCTCCATGCCCCGATCGACCGGATAGTAGTAGCGATGGCCCGCTAAATGTTCCGGCATATAGTTTTCACCAGCGGTGTAGGCATTGGGTTCATCGTGGGCATAGCGGTAGGCCTTACCGTATTCGAGCTCTTTCATCAGTTTGGTGGGCGCATTGCGCAGATGCAGAGGAACCTCTAGGGAGCCGGATGTCTTGGCTTCGGTTAGGGCGGCATTCCATGCTGTATATACGGCATTGCTCTTGGGGGCGCATGCCATGTAGACCACGGCTTGCGCGATAGCCAGTTCCCCTTCCGGGCTGCCGAGCCGTTGCTGGGTATCCCAGGCATTCAGGGCCAGATGCAGGGCACGCGGATCCGCATTACCGATATCCTCAGAGGCCATGCGTACAACCCTGCGGGCGATGTAGAGGGGATCGCAACCGCCGTCGACCATCCTTGCCAGCCAGTAGAGGGCCGCATCCGGGGCGGAGCCCCTGACCGATTTGTGCAGGGCCGATATCTGATCGTAAAAGGCCTCACCCCCTTTGTCGAAACGGCGCAGGGTACCGCCGGCCACCTCCGCCACGACCGCTTCATCGATCTCACCCGACTCGCTCAAGTCGGCAGCTATCTCCAACAGGTTCAGCGCCCTTCTGGCATCGCCATCCGCCGCTTCCGCTAGCAGGGTACGGGCCTTGTCACTGATATCAAGCTCTCTTGCGCCAAGGCCATTGCCGGCATCTTTCAGCGCCATATCAATGATCCCTTTCAGTTCGTCATGTTTCAGCGATTTCAGCACATAGGTGCGGGCACGGGAAAGCAGCGCATTGTTGAGCTCAAATGATGGATTTTCGGTGGTGGCGCCGATGAAGACCACGGTGCCATCCTCCACATGGGGCAGGAAGGCATCCTGTTGGGATTTATTGAACCGGTGCACCTCATCGATGAAAAGAACGGTGGGTCGTTGCGTCTGTTGTTTATAGAGCTTCGCCTGCTCGACTGAGGCACGGATCTCCTTGATGCCGGACAACACTGCCGAAAGGCTGAGAAACTGTGCACCTGAGTGTTGTGCGATCAACCTTGCCAAGGTGGTCTTCCCCGTGCCCGGGGGACCCCAGAAGATCATTGAATGGAGGCGGTCCTCCTGGATGGCCCGGCGAAGCGGTTTGCCCTCTGAGACGATGTGGGACTGGCCGATGAACTGTTCCAGGGTACGCGGCCGCATCCGGTCTGCGAGTGGGCGGTTCTCTCCGCCCCCGTTCCGGGCAAAGAGATCCTGATCGTTCATAGGTCACCGATCAGATCGACCATGGGCGGTGGCTTGAACGTGAACAAGGCGGCATCCAGTGTGAGGTTGCGTTGGAGATTGTCGAACACGAAGCGGGTGGTCTGCCCGAAGTTGTCGATCATCTCCATACGCTGCAGACTATTCTCATAGAGGGCCAGTCTTAAGCTGGAGAATTGGGACTCTTTCTCTCTCGGCAGCAGTTCAACCCAACTCAATCCATCGGCTTCGCCCAGGTCATTGATCTGGAAATGTTCACTGATGGGAGCCTGGTCACTCAGCAATTGAGCCGGTGTACCTACCAATGCCGCCTGTTGACTGCGATGGGAGATCTGTTCCAACTCGATGTCATAAAGCCAGATGCGATCGCCATCCGCCACGATCAACTGCTCACTCGGTATCGTGTATTCCCAACGCAACAGGCCGGGGCGCTTCAGATAGAAGACACCATTGCTGGTATAGGCCTGGTCATCCTGCTGCAGTGTCTGCTCGAAGTCTGCCTGCAGGGTTGTGAGATCCTTGAGAAAGGCCTCCAGCTGCTGCGGACCGTTCAATGCCCACAAGGGTTGCACGGCCCCCAAAAGAATCAGGGTACAAATGAGTTTCAGGCTTGTCTGCATACAACTATATTCTCAATCAGTCTTTTGGCGGTGGCGGCGCCAGTACGGTTCGGCTGCCATTGCTCTCCGCCGCTCCCACGATACCGGTACGCTCCATCTCCTCTATCATCCGCGCGGCCCGGTTGTAGCCGATCTTGAGCCTGCGCTGGACACCCGAGATCGAGGCCCGGCGCGTCTCCGTGACGATGCGTACCGCTTCGTCATACAGCGGATCGCTATCTTCCACATCGCCGTTCTCTGCCGGAAAACCGGGCACCGACTCGGTCGCTTCCTGGAGGATCTCTTCCAGATAGTCCGGCTCTCCCGCCTGTTTCAGATGTTTCACCACCCGGTGCACTTCGTTGTCATCCACAAAGGCGCCGTGCATGCGCTGCGGGATATTGCTGCCGGTACCCATATAGAGCATGTCGCCATGACCCAGCAGATGTTCCGCACCCATCTGATCGAGGATGGTACGGGAGTCGACCCTGGAGGAGACCTGGAAGGCGATACGGGTGGGTATGTTCGCCTTGATCAGGCCGGTGATCACATCCACCGATGGCCGCTGGGTAGCCAGAACCAGATGGATACCGGAGGCACGCGCCTTCTGTGCCAGCCTGGCGATCAACTCCTCGACCTTCTTTCTCGCCATCATCATCATATCGGCAAGCTCGTCGATAATGACCACGATATAGGGGAGAGGTTCCAGGGTGGGATGTTCCATCGCCTCGATGATCTCGGTTGGCTCAGGCTGAAACAACGGGTCTTTGATCGGTTCGCCCTTCTTGATCGCATCCTTGACCTTGCGGTTGTAACCGACGATGTTTCTCACACCCAGGCTGGCCATCAGTTTATAGCGCCGTTCCATCTCGCCGACACACCAGCGCAGGGCATTGGCAGCCTCCTGCATGTCGGTCACCACCGGAGTCAGCAGATGGGGTATGCCTTCATAGACCGATAACTCCAACATCTTGGGATCGACCATGATCATCCGTACCTGATCCGGCTTGGCCTTGTAGAGCAGACTGAGGATCATGGCATTGATCGCCACCGATTTACCGGAACCGGTGGTACCGGCGATCAGTGCATGGGGCATCTTGGCCAGATCGGCGCACATCGGATTGCCGGCGATGTCCTTGCCCAGGGCGAGGGTCAGCGGGGATTTCGCCGATTCGTAGGTCTCCGACTGGAGCACCTCGCTGAGGAAGACCATTTCGCGATACTCATTGGGGATTTCGAGACCGATCACCGATTTACCGGGGATCACTTCCACCACGCGTACCGCAATGGTCGATAGCGCTCGCGCAAGGTCTTTAGACAAGCTACTGATTTTGCTAACCTTGGTGCCCGCAGCGAGTTGCAGCTCAAATAGGGTGACCACCGGACCGGGGTGGACTGCAACCACCTGGACTTCGATATCGAAGTCGGCGAACTTCAACTCCACCTGACGCGACATAGCCTGCAGCGCTTCCGGTGAATAGGACTGCACCGTCTGCTTGGCCGGGTCCAACAACGCCAGCGGGGGCAGTTCACTGTTGGGATCGGCCTCGAACAGGGGCACCTGGCGCTCCTTCTCAACCCGTTCACTGGCTTTCGGGGCATTGATCACCGGCTCGATGCGCGGCTGCTTGCGTTTGACCGCCCTCTTCTGCTCTTTCTTAATCAGTTCAACCCTTTCCTGGCGGGCCCGCTTTGCCGCCAGGTTTTCACGCCAGCGGGTGTAGATGAGTTGGGTTTTTCGCATCACACCCAGCACCACCCCCCCCAAAAAGTCCATCACGGTAAACCAGGAAACTCCGGTGAACAGGGTAAAACCACTGAGAAACAGCGCCAGCATCAGCAATGAACTGCCGGAGCGGCTGAAAGAGGCCTCGAAGTGGCCGCCAAGAAAACTACCCAGGGCGCCGCCCGTACCTGTAGGCAGAGTAGCCGCCAAATGGCTGGTGTGGAGTGCGGCCAGGGCACAGCCGGATGCCAAGGTGATGAAAAATCCCAGCCATCGCACCAGCACCAGGTTCAGGTTAACGGAATCATCGGGGTTGCGACGACGGAATACGAGTACCGCACTCCAGCTCAACATGATGGGGAACAGATAGGCAAAAATCCCGAAAAGGTAGAGAAAGACATCGGCAAACCAGGCGCCGGCAGGACCGCCGGAATTCCGTACTGAGATGGTGGGCCCGGTATAGGACCAACCGGGATCAAGCGGCGAATAACTGAACAGGGAGAGCAATAGATATCCACTGAGACAGAACAGGCTCCACATGATGCCTTCGCGCATGGCATGGCTGACGTGGCTGTGAAATGCACTCTGGTCTGATGCTTGTTGGCTTTTAGCCTGTGCTGGCATATCAATAATCTTTTTAAATTAAAATGTTACAGTTATTTATTATTGTAGTTTCATAAATACTGGTCACGCAAGGCCGGATAGATCAACTCCCCCATGGAGAGGTTGACCGCAGCCTTCAGGCACGGATCGTCCCGCCACCCTCCAACCAGGCGCTTCAGATAGGGCATCATCGCTGCGGAGAGGGATTGGCTGGCGCTCCTGGGCACCGCACCCGGCATATTCGTCACACAAAAGTGGGTCACTCCATCCACCTGATAGGTCGGCGCCTCATAGGTTGTCGGGCGGGTGGTCTCAATGCACCCGCCCTGATCGACTGATATATCCACGATCACACTGCCCGCCTGCATCGTCGAAATCTGTTGGCGTGAGATCAGATGCGGCGCTTTCGCTCCGGGAATCAACACCGCGCCGATCAGCAGGTCGGCACTGGCAACCGCTTCGCTGATCGCATCCTGATAGGGATAGAGTGCAGTGACACTGTTGCCAAGTACCCGCATCGCGCCCATTTTTTCCCTTAATCGATCGAACACCGTGACCCGGGCACCCACGGCAGCCGCAAGTTGGGCGGCATTACCACCCGCCTGTCCGGCGCCCAAAATCACCACATGACCCCGTTCCGCGGCTGGCAGGCCACCCAGCAACAGCCCCCTGCCCCCATGCTGATGGTGTAACAGAGTAACGCCATTCTGTACCGCAATTCGACCGGCTATATCGCTCATCGGGGCCAGAATCGGCAACCCTCCTCGGTCCGCCACTGTTTCAAAGGCGATGCCGGTGACCCCTGAATGCAGGAGACGCCGGGTCAATCCCTCATCCGCTGCCAGGTGGAGAAAGCAGAACAGCAATTGCCCTTCCCGCAGCATCTCCGGCTCATTGTCATAGGGCTCCTTGACCTTCACTACCAGTTCGGCCTGCTGATAGATTGTCTCTGCATCGGACACGATCTCCACCCCGGCCTTCTCATAGGTCTGATCCGTGTAACCACTGGCGCTGCCCGCGCCCTGCTCCAGCAACACCTGATGCCCCGCCTTGACCAACTCGCCGCAGGCCTCAGGGACCAAACCTACCCGTCCCTCAAGGGGTTTGATCTCTTTCGGTATGCCGATTTTCATTACCATATTCTCTCGATTCTTTACCCCGGAGGGATGATTACGTAGTATTCCCGCAATCCTGATTTATGTCTTGGATGCGGGTCACCGATTAAGGACGCGCAAGGCCAAGTCTTATTTAATATCGCCTGCCACACAACAAGCCGGGGCAGGCCTGAGCTGGAGTAAGTATACATGAGCGAAACCAAGCATTGTCGCCTGCTGATTCTGGGATCCGGTCCCGCCGGTTATACCGCAGCGGTCTACGCTGCCCGCGCCAACCTGAACCCTGTTCTCGTGACCGGTATGGAACAGGGTGGTCAATTGATGACCACCACCGAAGTGGACAACTGGCCAGGCGACAACGCCGGTGTGCAGGGACCGGACCTGATGGAGCGGATGCGCCTGCATGCGGAACGCTTCGACACCGAGATCATCTTCGACCATATCAACAAGGCGGAATTGGCTGAGCGCCCCTTTCGCCTCACCGGAGACCAGGCGGTCTACACCTGCGATGCCCTGATCATCTGCACCGGGGCCTCCGCCAAGTACCTGGGCATGGAGTCTGAGCAGGCATTTCGCGGCCGGGGTGTCTCGGCCTGTGCCACCTGTGACGGATTCTTCTATAAAAACCAGCGGGTCGCCGTCATCGGTGGTGGCAATACCGCCGTGGAAGAGGCGCTCTACCTGTCGCACATCGCCTCCGAAGTGGTTGTCGTGCACCGGCGCGATCAGTTCCGCTCCGAGAAGATACTGGCCGATAAACTGAAGAGCAAGGCAGCGGACGGCAATGTCACCATTGAATGGGATCATGTGCTCGATGAAGTGCTCGGGGACCAGAGCGGGGTCACCGGCATGCGCATCAAGAATGTCAAAGACAGCGAGACCAAGGAGATCGATCTGCAGGGCGTTTTTATCGCCATCGGACACAGCCCCAACACATCGCTGTTCGAGGGGCAGCTAGATATGACCAACGGCTATCTGCACGTCGCCGGGGGCCTGGAGGGCAACGCCACGGAAACCTCCATCCCAGGCATCTATGCGGCAGGTGATGTGATGGATCACGTCTACCGACAGGCGATCACATCCGCCGGCACCGGTTGCCAGGCGGCCCTGGATGCGGAACGCTTTCTGGATGCCCTGGAAGAACAGCCCTCTTAGGGCCTGTAAACACTAATCCGGCTAAATGATTCGGTTTGCTTCCTTGCCCATTAGGCAGCTTTATTGACTACCGTCATCGATAAAAACATTTCAGGCCAAACCCACCAATTAAACATTGTTTCGGTGATGTGCCTCATTGCCACCCTAGTAGGCCAGAAGTTATTGTTAAGGTGTTGGTATCCAACGTGATATCAATATCATTCAATTACAACAGCCAGGAGGATAGCAATGAATAAGTCACTCTCTGCGCTGATGCTTGTAATATTTCTCAGCAGTAACTTTGTACAGGCTGAGATAGTTATAACCGACATACAGGCCGTAGATTTAGGTACATTGCCTGGTGGAAACTCAAGCATTGCACACGACATAAATGATTTTGGAAACATAGTTGGTCGCAGCGGTACCCTGTCAGGTGAAACCCATGCTTTCCATCTCCCTACAGGGGGCGTGATGCAAGACCTGGGCACACTACCTGGAGGTGATTCCAGTGTTGCACTCGGCCTGAACGACGACGACCAGGTTGTCGGTCGTTCGAATATCTTGAATACAATAACGAATGATCTGGTCAATCACGGTTTTATTTGGGAAAGTGGTTTGATGCGAGATCTGGGTGCCTTTCCACCCGAAGACGACATCAATTCCAGCAGCACCGCGACTGCAATCAATAACAGTGGGTTGATCTCGGGCAGTGTGGATCTGGCCGGGGTGGTTTGGGACCTGAACGGCACACCTAATTATTCTCTATTTCCACCTTACCTAAGAGTCACGGATCCTGATCCGTTCAGCCCCGCGAACACGGAAGATATCAACCATGCGGGACAAGCGGTTGGCACACTTGTTTCCTTTATAACTGGATTCCGTTGGCTGGCAGGCACATTAGAGACTCTCGCACATTTACAACCGGGGCTCGACACCGATGCCTATGGAATCAACGAACTGGGTGAGATTGCAGGACGCGCACTCGTTGGGCCGCCTATCTACTCTCATGCAGTCTATTGGCCTGAACCGATGACAGTGATCGATCTGGGAACGCTTGGGGGCGACAATAGTGAAGCACGTGATATCAATGATGACAGAGTCATCGTCGGCCACAGCGACACGGCCAGCGGTGAAACGGTAGCATTCATCTGGCATACCGATTTTGGCATGCAATCACTTGGTACACTGGGTGGCGCAAACAGTAAAGCCTACGCCATCAATTCCACAGGACAGATTGTCGGTGAAAGCGAGACCGCAACAGGAGAGATTCACGCCACGCTATGGAATGTCAGCTATGCCACCAGCGTCCTGATTGATATCAAACCCCACAATATGAAGAACCCGGTCAATCCTCGCTCCAAAGGCAAACTCAAAGTCGCCATACTGACAACCGATGATTTTGACGCCAGCATGGTAAACATTGACTCCATTCGATTCGGCCCAGACGGCGCCGAAGCCGTGCAAAGCCGAGTTAAAGACGTCGACCATGACGGCGACTGGGATTTGGTTTTCAAGGTAAAGACAGGTGAAACAGGGATTGCCTGCGGTGACACGGAAGCAACTCTATCGGCCCAAACACTGGATGGTGATCCCGTAACAGGTACAGACTCCATCAAAACGGTCGGCTGTAACAAAAAATAATCACCCGTCCAGCGAACAGCATTACAGGCGACCCTTAGGTCGTCTGTTTTATTCACGCATTTTATCAACCATAGAACAAAAACGTCTTTTTACTTAGATATTTGCCTTTGCATGTGAATATGTAACATCACAGCGGTCTAATCGGTCACTGCCCAGTGCTTCAGCAAAACCAAAATTTATTGCTACACGGATGCCATTAACCCGAACTGCCTGGCAGATCATGGAATCGTGTACCCCCCGGTGTTCCTAAAATCGGAATCCTAGTTTAAAAAAAATATGTATCCTTTTAGCACTAGGATGTGTTCATCATATTTCTGACACTATTGTGCAGACAACCCTACGGTCACTCCTGGGCCCGTCGAACTCGCAGAAAAAGATATTCTGCCAGCGTGAGAGACCCAGTTTGCCAGCGATAATCGGGATGGTCTCGGATGGTCCGACCAGGCCCGCTTTGAGGTGACTGTCCCCATTGCCGTCCTGGGCGTCGTGCAGCCAGACGCCCTGTGGGATCATCTTGCGCAGTAGGTTGACCACATCGGTCTGCACGCTCTGGTCCCAGTTCTCCTGGATCATGATCGCCGCCGTTGCACCTTGCGCGTAGACATTCACCAATCCTTGTTCAATACCGCTGTGTGCCAGCACTCGTTCAACCTGATCTGTGATATCGACTAAAGTCTCGCGTTTGTCGGTCTGCAAATGAATCGTCTCACCCATACCCGTTTCTCACCCGCTGTTCGCTGAGATTAAATATCCCATTCAATGTTCCTGCTACCAATTTTGTCAGGAAAAAGTCCAATGCCCGATTTCTACCGCGTAATTGACTCTCCGTGAATAGAGACTGTTTACAAGCTGCTCAGGTGGTTTAATCATACAAGGCTTGGCGTCGATCTGTATTCTTGCACCAACAGTCACCCGCTCATCATATTTTTCGGTACGCCAAATTGGCATATTTTTTTTCTTTTGATAACAAACGGTTATCAACAAGCGCATCAATCAACCAGACAATTTGTCAGGTTCAGCCAATGGCCGGCACTTGTTGAATATAACTATCGATAATATTTTTATCAAAATAAACAACAGGATATCGAACCAACTCGCAGTATGGCACAGGGATTGCTCATATCGTTGGGATCGGCTTGCACGTCCGACATACAACCACTGTACAAAATTAACGCGATTGCAGTATTCCGCTTTTTTTAACGACAACACTTTACCGTTGCCGATTGCCGCTGATCGGTATTGCGGAATGTATTGACAGTTTTGAAACAGGCCAAGAGGTAATTCAGATGCTTAAAAGATGGATCATACCGCTGCAAAAATGGCTGTTCGGAGTAACTGATAATCAACACCACACCCGCTCGGACAGTTCAAATGAGCCGGATACTACCCGCAGACGTTTTTTCAAGCAGGCGGCCATCAGCACGGTGAGCGTCGCCGGCACCGCAAGCCTGGCCAAGACTGTCGTTGATTCCATGCCTCAGCCCGACTTGCGACAGCGATATAACAAAGACGCCGTTAAGGGTGAAGAAGAACTCCTGCAACGGGAATATGTGCTTATGACTGATCAGGAAAAGGACACAATGGTGCAGTCATTCGTCGATACCTATAACAAAGAATCCTGATCATCACGAGATTGTTCCAGTCTATCCGATAGCCACTCGATCTGAGGACAACCATGCCCAAACAAGAAGAGAGCAAACCCACCACCCGCCGTGATTTTCTGCGCAGTGCGGGCAACTACACGGTGGCATCACTATCCGGCGCGGCGATGCTGCTGTCCGATCCCAAACCGGCGAAAGCGAACGTCACATGGGCGGAACATTTCCAGAAAAACTATCGGCTGATGACAGATGAGGAAAAAACGGAGGCTATCGACCGCCTCGAAACCCGTTATTCAGAGGAATACGGCAAAAAAGTCATCGTCGACGACGCACCCTCTATGGAGGGCGTTTTGTTTGGATATGCGCTCAATATCCAGAAATGCATCGGTTGCCGTCGGTGTGTCAAGGCCTGCGTTGCGGAGAACAACCAATCCCGTGGCGACGAACAGCAGATCGAGTGGATTCGCGTCTTACGCATGGAAAAGGGTAATTTTACCGAGGCGGGCAGGGATCAACACGGCTACCCGGATGCATACGGCGTTCAGGTCGGCGGCAACGCCTATAAACCCGCGGGAGTGGTGCTGGAAGGCCAGCACTATTATGAACCGGAACAGGTGCCGGAAAAGGACGCCTTCTACTTTCCCATGCAATGCATGCAGTGTGAAAAACCACCTTGTGTCAAGGTCTGTCCGGTACGTACCACCTATCGTGATCCCGACGGCATCGTGGTTATCGATTACAACTGGTGTATCGGCTGTCGCATGTGCATCGGCGCCTGTCCCTATTGGGCCCGACGCTTCAATTGGGGCGAACCCAATCTGCCGAAGGAAGAGATGAATCCCAATACCCACTATCTTGGCAACCGCCCGCGGATGAAAGGTGTTGTCGAGAAATGCAGCTTCTGTATCCAGCGTACCCGCAAAGGCCGCTGGACTGCTTGTGTCGAGGTATGTCCCGTCGGCGCCCGCAAGTTCGGCAACCTGTTGGATCCGAACAGTGAAATCCGCAAAGTCCTGGCAAACAAGAAAGTGTTCCGCCTGCGGGCCGACCTCAATACCTATCCCAAGTTTTTCTATTTCATGGATTAAGGGGAGATCTCATGATGCGCTTTTTTCAATTCGTGGTCGATTTCCTGCGGGCAGGCTTCACCGGGGGCATCCTGTTCTGGTCCTGGATGCTTTTCCTGGCCTTTTTCATCATGCTCTGGGGATACGGGGAGTATGTCCAGATCGCCAATGGCATGATCGTCACTAACCTCAACGATCAGGTCAGCTGGGGATTCTACCTGGCCAATTTCGTGTTCATGGTCGGTGTGGCGGCAGCAGCGGTAACCGTAGTATTTCCGGCCTATGTCTATAAACACAAAGAGTTGCACCGCATTGTGATACTTGGCGAAATGCTAGCCATTGCTGCGGTGGTGATGTGTCTGCTTTTCGTCGTTGCGCATATGGGTAGACCGGACCGCCTGTGGCATATCTTCCCGGTGATTGGCATTTTCAACTGGCCCCATGCCATGCTGACATGGGATGTTATCGTGCTCAGCGGATACCTGTTGCTCAATATCATCGGCGGGTTCTACTACCTGTATAAAAAATATGCCGGCACTGAGGTCAATAAGGCCTTCTATCTGCCGATCGTCTATATCGCCATTGTCTGGGCATTGAGTATCCATACGGTTACGGCATTCCTGATCAACACCATGCCGGCGCGTCCGATGTGGTTCCACTCGATGATGCCGATCAAGTTCATTACCACGGCATTTGCCGCGGGACCCTCGCTGATTATCATCGTATTCCTTCTGGTGCGCCGTTTCACACCCATGAAGATTGCCGATGAGGCCTTCCACCTCCTTTCCCAGATTGTTGTCTGGTGTCTCGGCATCGCACTGTTTCTGACAATGTCGGAGATCGTCACCGAACTCTATCCCGCCACCGAGCACTCCCTGGGTCTGCAATATCTGATGTTCGGGCACAATGGCCTGAACAGCCTGGTGCCCTATTTCTGGACTGCACTATCTCTGATGGTGGGCTCATTCGTGCTGTTGCTGATACCCAAGATCAGAAAAAACCTGACTCTCCTGCCCATCATCTGTGTCGCTGCCTTTATCGGCATCTGGATCGAAAAAGGTATGGGCTTGATGCTGCCAGGCGTGATCCCGACACCCATTGGCGAGTTCGCAGAATATACACCGAGCCATATCGAACTCATGGTTGTAGGCGGTGTATGGGCAATCGGTTTTTTCCTGCTTACCTTCATGCTTAAAGGTGCGGTCGCGGTAATGCTGGGAGAGGTCCGCTACCAAACACGGGTAAGCGAGCAACCTGTTTCAGGCGAACAGACCGAAGCAACATCTTGACCTTGTGACTCATGGATTGTGCGGACAATATCGATTTGGAGAATAAAACGATGACGAGCTATCGAAACCATCTGTCTATTTTGGGTCTCTGCTTGCTGGCGGTTATGTCGATCAAGTCCGCAATCGGCACTGAGGCTCAGGAAGGCAACGAGTGCTTCGAAAGCAGGGACGGCATGTCACAGGTCATTCCCCATCAAACAGCACCAGGATTGATGAATGTGAAATGCTCCCCCACTACAGGTGGCGTGTTGTGGTGGGGAGACCCTTTCGAAGGCACTGTCCCCATGGGTCACATGGATGTAGAAGGGGATTACTTTCATGAAGAGGCCGTGGTGAAACCCCGTGAACCGCAAATTGACAGGAACAAACTTCTGACGATATGCAGCATGGCCTGCCACAACAGTGAATATGTTCCGATCCCGTACAACAAGGATCCCCGCCCGTTGAAGATGCATCTGGACATTATTCCCGACGCCATGAACCTCAAGCATGGCAAAGGAGGCGTCTGGTGTCTTGATTGTCACCACCTGATCGACCGCACCAAGCTGATCGACAATTTTGGCTATTCGATCAGCTTCAATCAGCCACAAAAACTCTGCGGCAAGTGTCACGGTCAGGTCTATCGCGCCTGGCGAGACGGAATCCACGGTAAGCGAATCGGCATGTGGGACAAGGGCGGCAAAAAACGCTGGTGGGTGTGTACTGAATGTCACAACCCGCATGATGTTGAACAGGCAGGGAGAAATTCCGGCTTTGCTCAATTGCAGCCGGAACCTGCGCCGAACCTGCCGAAGGGGATGACAAATGCGGATCACGAAAGGATGCACCATGGCCCAATACAAAGTGAAGAACCTCATTAAAGATGACTGCATCACCAATATCCATAAGCAGCTCAGGGCGTCATGAGGGATGCAAGAACTCATGCTCGTTCATTCACGGCAAGAGTAATGCTGATCAACGGAGAAGAGAAGAGTGACAACCAGTTTCCAGAACAGAGAAAATGTCCGGCGACAGGCATTCGAATCGATCTGGGAAAGCCAGATCGATGCTGTGTTTTCCGATGTCGCAGCGATCTATGACAGAGCCAACGACTTTGCCAGTCTCGGAACCCTGAATAGATTGCGTCGCAGATTCATCGCCACCATTGACGTTTCACCCGGCCAACGGGTACTCGATGTGTGCGCCGGAACCAATGTGATCGGTATCGATCTGCTGAAAAAAGAGCCGAACCTTGATATCTACGCAGTCGATCGTAGTGATGCCATGCAGAAAGTCGGCAGCGATCGCGCCGCACAACAGGGTTTCGATATCAAAGGACATATCTGCGATGTGCATCGGTTGCCCTTTCCCGACAACCATTTCGACGTTGTGACTTTGCAATATGCAACACGTCACTTGCGTGTCATCGATGTTTTCTCAGAGATCAATCGGGTGCTTAAACCCGGCGGACACTTCTATCATTTCGATATGCTGAGGCCAGCTAATAAAATAATTGAAGAGGCTTATTGCCTCTATTTGCGGGGATGTCTAAAAACGATTTCCTGGGCCATCAGAGTCGGGCCGGAAGCGAGAAACTGCTGTGACTATTTTATTGATGCCATCCGTCTTTTCTACTCCACGGACGAACTCTCTCGCCTGCTCTCTGAATTAGGTTTTTCAGACGTTATCGGCAAACCCCTGCTGGGCGGCACTGTTGCGATACACAAAGCGTGCAAGCTTTAGCGGAGGGGTCCCATCCGCAATCGGTCACTGACACATGCGCGGTTTCTTATTGGGTAATGACATTATGACAATTCATAACAGATTGATCACTTACATCGGCATCCTCGCCATCGCACTGACGCCCTTTACGGCACAGGCATTGGATGCGCCTGCTCTCTACCATGAGCGTACTTGTATCGCATGCCACGGCGCAAACGGCAAAGCGCCGGTGATGGATGAATATCCTAAATTAGCCGGGCAACCGGAACAGTATCTTCTGACACAGATGAAGGATATAAAAAGCGGATCGCGATCGAATGCCCACTCGATGGCCATGAAAAATGTAATGCACCTGATCAGTGACGAGGAGATGTCTGTACTGGCGGAATGGCTCGCGAAGCTTCCCGAATAACCTTGCTTGCTGAAATCAAAGGGGGCGGATCGATGTGGTCAACAGCCCCAGGCCGCATCAACCAGAGAGGCGATCTGCTTGTAATAGGCATCGCGATCCATACCAAGCACGGTGGCGCCGAATATTTCCGCATCGTTTGCAGTGGCAAGATCGCCATAGTTAACCAATACCAATTGATAGAGAATGAGCGCGGGTATATCGTCGTGTCGATTTTTGTAATAACTATGCAACAAGATGGTGTAGCCATCCTCAGGATTATCAGAAACAGGCTCTGTTTTTGCAAACATGCCGGGTTCGATACCTTCGGATACAAACCTGATCTTCACCGGATAGCGAACCGATTTTCTATCTTCGAGCATGTTGAGCACTGTCCGATAATCGATTTCGTCACCGTAACGGGTTCGTATCTCTTTCGCCTTTTCAAGGGCATGCTGCGAAACCGCACTGTGTATAACCTTTCCCGCTCTTTTTTTAACCTTGGGTGTTTGTTGTGCCATGACAATAATATATTTGCTGTGATAACCAGGAATAGCCTATGTCCGAATACTCACTGAAGTTTACCGAAGATCCTATAGAGGAATCCAGGCAACGCACCATTGATGAGATCCATCAATTCATCAGGTTGATGGATGGACGACCGCTCGCGGTTGTGACCCTGGACAATGAACAGAGCGATCTTTGGGACTCGGAAGGAAGGATCGACTACCAGGATATCTATGGGCGACAAATCATCAGTCAAATATCGGGCGACTCCACTGAAACCCTGCTGATCCGTAATAACGAAGGGTTACCACTGGTGTTGGCGGCATTGAACAGTGTTGACGGCTGGCAGGGGATCGGCATCGAGAAGCGCTTGCGCTTCGAAGTGGCAAGAATGTTTCAGAATGATGAAACTGAATTCGAATGAATGAATTCCTTCATACTATATTCAAGGCCGGGAGGTCATAAAGATGAAAAAATCGAGTTATATTGGGTTATATCTTTGCGGTCTCATTGCAACAATTCCGATATCCGGCGCATATGCCGAATCCGATGACATAGACAGTGCCAACCTCTACCTCGCCAAGGCATGTGCGGGATGCCATGGTGTTGATGGCCGCTCGCCTGTGGACCCATACTATCCGAAGATCGCTGGACAGTATGAAGGTTACCTCTACAATCAATTGCGTGACATGAAGAACGGCAGCCGCAGCAACAGCCAATCGAATATTATGAAAGGCATCATGACCGCCGTCAGCGAAAAGGAGATGCGCGCAATCGCAGCATGGCTTGCGAAACAGTAGTCATGAGGGGTACTGCACTTCACAGACCAGGGCCGGCGGCGGGAAGAGTGTTAGGGCCTTAAGCGATTTCGCCGAAAAGATGTCGAAGCGCTTTCCGGTTGGTCCATGATGACGCCAAGCGAAGGGCTTGTGCATAGGAGACCCAGCGATAATCTGCATGCTCCTGCCGGTGAAGCCTGGGTTGCCGCCTGAAGGGCAACATCACCGCAAACCAGTGCTCGGTATTGGTGTGGTTGTTTGCCGCATAGCGTGAGCGCCAGGCGGGAAGGATGGGAAAGGTCTCCTGACAGGCAAGATCGAACAAGGCCCCGCCGGCCATAATCCCGGTCTCCTCGTAGAGTTCCCGACGCGCAGCCTGGGCGGCGGATTCTCCCCACTCCAGGCTACCGGTCACTGATTGCCAGAAATCCCCGGGGCGGATTCGACGCAGCATCAATATGTCACCCGCTGTGGTATAGACCACAACCAGGACCGATTCAGGGCGTTTATTTGCTTTCTTCACTAACCGGTTTTCTAACCCGGATCGAGAGTTCCCGCAACTGATCGGCGCCCACTTCCGAAGGTGCGGCGGTGAGCGGGCATGCCGCTGTCTGGGTCTTCGGGAAGGCCATCACTTCCCTGATCGAGGCGGAGTCGGTCAGCAACATGACCAGACGATCGAGACCGAAGGCCAGACCACCATGGGGCGGACAGCCGTATTGCAGGGCGGTCAACAGAAAGCCGAACTTCTCCTCGGCCTCATCTTCGCTGATCTCCAACAGCTCAAAGATCTTCTGCTGTACCTCCTGCTGGTGGATACGAATGGAACCGCCACCCAGCTCAACACCGTTCATGACCATGTCGTAGGCCCGAGATTTACAGGCCCCGGGATTGCTCTCGAGCAGATCGAGCTGATCCAGCTTGGGTGAGGTAAACGGATGGTGCAAGGGTGTCCAGCGGTCGTGCTGTTCGTCCCATTCAAACATCGGGAAATCGACCACCCAGAGTGGCTGCCACTCGCCCTGTAACAGTTCCAGGTCATGCCCCAACTTGACCCGCAGGGCTCCCAAGGATTCGTTCACCACATAACGCTTGTCGGCACCAAAGAAGATCAGGTCACCGTCTTCGGCAGCGGTACGTTGCAGTATCGCTTGGGCGACCTCATGCGGGAGGAACTTGAGGATTGGCGACTGCAAACCCTCGACACCCTTGGCGATCTCATTGACCTTGATATAGGCCAGCCCCTTGGCGCCGTAGATCGCCACGAACTTGGTGTATTCATCGATCTGTTTACGGCTGAGGGAACCGCCTCCGGGCACTTTCAAGGCCGCCACGCGGCCCTTGGGATCCTTCGCAGGACCGGAAAAGACCTTGAATTCGACCTCTTTCATCAGATCCCGCAGATCCACCAATTCAAGGGGTACACGAAGGTCGGGACGATCCGATCCATAGCGCTCCATCGACTCGTCATAACTCATGCGCGGAAAGGGATTCGGCAGATCCACATCCAGTATCTCTTTATAGAGTTGACGAATCATCTCTTCATTGAGCTGGATGATTTCATCCTCGTCAAGAAAAGAGGTCTCTATATCGAGCTGGGTAAACTCCGGCTGCCGGTCGGCACGCAAATCCTCGTCGCGAAAACAGCGCACGATCTGATAGTAGCGATCCATGCCCGACATCATCAGCAGCTGTTTGAAGAGTTGCGGCGACTGCGGCAATGCAAAAAAGGAACCGGGGTGGGTACGACTGGGGACCAGATAATCACGAGCGCCTTCGGGTGTCGCTTTGGTAAGCATCGGTGTTTCGATATCCAGAAATCCGCTATCATCCAGAAAGCGGCGCAATACCTGGGTAACCCGAGCCCGGGTGCGGATCTTCTCCAGCATCTCGGGACGACGCAGGTCGATGTAACGGTAGCGCAGACGTATCTCTTCCGAGGCGTTTTCATGTTCATCGAGCTGGAACGGTGGCGTTTCGGCACCATTCAGCACCTCAAGCTCCAACCCCAGGATCTCGATCTCGCCGGTGGGCAGATCGGGATTGACCGTACCTTCAGGCCTGGCCCTGACACGTCCTTTGATGCGCAGCACATATTCATTGCGCACATGCTCGGCCACACTGAAAACATCCGGCAGATCGGGATCGTAGACCACCTGAACGAGACCCTCCCGATCCCGCAGATCGATAAATATGACCCCACCGTGATCCCGTCTTCGGTGTACCCAACCACAAAGTTCTACTTCCTGGTCGATATGAGAGCTGTTGATCTGTCCACAATAGTGACTGCGCATGGAATATTCCTGTGAAAATCCGCGATATTAATCCGGCAACCGGCTAAAAGGCGGGAATGTTACGGCTTGCCCTCAGACTCTGCAAGCCCATCGCCCGGATTGACCGCACCCATGGAGAGGAGCATCTTCAATCCCTCATCGACACTCATATCCAATTCCCGTATATCTTCTTTAGGTACCAGTACAAAATAGCCGCCTGTCGGGTTCGGCGTGGTGGGTACATAGACGTTGACCACATCCCGGCCGGTCGCCTGCTGTACTGCCCCACTCTCTTCGCTGGTCAAAAAAGCCAGAGTCCAGAGTCCACGCCGGGGAAACTCGACCAAAACCACTTTGCGAAACGATTTGCCTTTGTCGGCAAACATGGTCTCGACCATCTGTTTGACAGCGGAATAGACCGACCTGACCAGCGGAATCCGGGCCAGCAGCCCCTCCCACATGCTTACCACTTTTCGCCCGAATAGATTGGCGGCCACCAATCCGGTAAGGAGCAGAATCAGCAGGGAGAGCAGAACCCCCAGTCCCGGAATATGGAAACCGAACAGATTATCTGGGCGATAGGCCTCAGGCAGCAGTAATAGACTGGTGTCCATCCAGCTGACCAATAAATTGATGACAAGAAAAGTGGCCCCAAGGGGCAACCACACCAACAGACCGGCCACCAGATAGCGGCGAAGGAAGCTCATTTAACTATCCACCGGGTGCTTAATGGCACCCGCAGGAACCGCCACTGCAACTGGCCGGTTTGGTTTCACTCTTGGCAGCTTTCTTCTCACTGCCTCCGCCATCATGGTCGTTTTTCTTACTCCCGTTCTTGAAATCGGTTTCATACCAACCGCTTCCCTTGAGATGGAAAGCGGCTGCCGAGATAACCTTCTTGAGGCTATCACACTTACATTCCGGACATTCTGAAAGTGCTTGGTCACTCATTTTCTGGATGACTTCCAGCTGATGATCACAAGCCTCACAACGATATTCATAGATGGGCATCACAGGTTCCTCAATCGCTCGGTTGCGGCGGCATCGATGGTATCAGCGCCGCTGAATCGGGGAATCCTACCATATTGGGGGTGATAAACGACATTTCAAGACCGAATTCCACCTGGCAATACCGTCGGACCGGTCTCTGTTCGAGCTCACACGCGAGTAATCGCTTTGCGGTTATTACGCCGGAGTGTGGATACGGGCGGCAGAAAAGCGCCCAGAGTCATGCTCAATACGCAGCCAGCCACGGTGAATCAGTCGTTCTGCTGATCCAACTGCTCTCTACGTTGACGCAGCATCTCACCCTGGCGCCTTGTGATGTGGCGGATCAAGGCATCCTGATCACTATTGCGGATGAGCGTGAAATTTATCCTGGTATGGAAGGGATAGGCCGCATCTCCACCGATTGCCTCTTCGATGCCAACCACCTCGCCGTAGGCCACCACACCGGTAAATGAGGGCAACAGCAGCAGTTTTATCTCAATCAGGTCACCGACTTCCAGCTTCTCGGTGATATCCATGGCGATGCCGCCGGCACTCAGGTTAACCGAATGTGAGGGTCGATTCAGCAACTCATTTTCCTGTGCGAGGAAACTTTGTCCCAGTAAATTGATCTTGTCATCCAACGCCTTGAGATAGTCGGCAATATCAGGATCTCGCTGCTCGATACGGTGCAGGGGTGCGGACAGGTGCTGGCTGATGGTCTGTAGCCGGGTCATTACCGTGAATCTGTCAGTCCCCTGCAACTTGTCATCGATGCTTTCAGGTAGCTCATTCAGGGTGATCACACGATAGCTGACCTGTATCGAATCATCGATGCGAAAAAACTCTCTGCGTTCATCCTGTGTTATTGCCTTTTCATTCTTCGTCATCTATCAGCACTCCTCTCCAGCTTACACTATTGTTCACTGGCCTTGATCACCTCACCGCTATCCTCATCCTCACCACGCTGAAGCACAAGCTCGACACGTCTGTTTTGCGCCCTGTTTTCACTCGTATCATTGACTACCAGGGGTTGTGAATCGGCATACCCCTGGATCAGAAAGCGACCTTCATCAATGGCCGCATTACTCAGCATGGCGTGCACCACAGTCACCGCCCTGGCAGACGAGAGTTCCCAATTCGAGCGAAAGCGCCGGGTGGAAATCGGGATGTTGTCAGTATGACCGGCGACAACGATCTTACCAGGCGTGTTGGCTATAACATCGGTTATCTTTGAGATCACTTCGAAGAAATCGGGGTTGAGAGTCGCCCGACCCGATGGAAATGAACCCTTTTCCTGGATGCGAATGATAATTTTTGTATCCTCCGTCTCCACATCCAGCAATCCTTCCGTAATTTCGCTGTCCAGCATCTCCTGCAGCTCTTCTGCCTGCTCCTTGACCTCTTCCTCAATCTGAGCCTGCATCGCGGCCTTTGCCGCGTCGATATCGAGATCCTGCTGCTCTTCGGCCTCGCTACGCTGATCCTCACTCTGCAGAAAATCCTTTTCCACATCCGTAGTCTGCTGGCGGAGCTCTTCTATCGGCGTCGGTTCCGGCTTTCCCGGGCTGAATTCCTGCATGACCACACTGGTACCCTTGACGACGTCCATTACCGGGATTTCACGCTGGACACCGAAGGCATCCTTCATCGATTCGGCCATTTTCTTGAAACGTGCGGCATCGATCTCCGCGAAGGAGAGCAGCAGAACGAAGAAACACATCAGCAATGACATCAGATCGGCAAAGGTCGCCAACCACGGAGGAAGTCCGTCTGGGCATTTCGGGCATTCGTCCGCCATTTGGTCAGGTTTCCTGAACCGGACGCTTACCGGTTGGGAGATAGGTGCTCAAAAGCTGTTCCAGCACCCGTGGATTCATACCTTCCTGGATGCCAGAGATTGTTTCCATGATCAGTGACTTGTTGGTCTTCTCCATCGCACTGGCCCGGGCAAGTTTGTCAGAGATGGGCTGAGCGAAGGCATTCGCGATAACGGCACCATAGAGTGTAGTCAGCAAGGCGACTGCCATGGCGGGCCCGATACTGGCCGGATCCGACATGTTCGCCAGCATCTGCACCAAACCGACCAGGGTACCGATCATTCCCATGGCCGGCGCCATGGTTGCCATATTCTTGAACATAGTCTGGCCGACCTCGTGGCGTTGAATCGTCAGATCGATATCCTTGGTCAACAACTTATTGACCAAAGCCGGATCGTGTCCATCCACACACAGACCGATACCTTGCTGGAGGAAAGGATTGCCGATCTCCTGCCCCTCCAAGGCCAGTAATCCGTTTTTCCGTGCAATGTCAGCCAGCTCAACCGCCTCTTCGATGAGTTTCTTAGGGTCGTCGGTCTTGTAGAAAAATGCCTTCATACCGATACTGAAGGAGCCGAGAAAGTCACCCAGGGAGACCTGCATCAATGTCACCATGAATGTTCCCCCTCCAACAATCAATAGTGAGGGAATATTCACAAACAGCATCACATCGCCACCTGAAGCAATAGCCCCGATAATGATGCCGAAACCACCCAATAGGCCGACCAGAGTAGCAATATCCACTTATTAGTTCTCCGAATCCCCGTTACTTACTTTATGCATCTTTGAGAAGCTGGCTGAGAGCAACCCGTCCCGGGTCGATCACAGGCGTTACGCTAAGATTCCAATCTGTTTGTTTTAGCGGTAGGAAATGGGCAAACTTTAATTCCTCAAGGACCTTAGGCGCTCACTCCGTAAGTCGTTTGAATCAGCATTAGATTGCTGCAAACCACGCTATCATGAGCAGAATTGTTACAAAAAATTTTACATTACCGCCCATATGTCAAATGAAAAAAGTGTACTCATAACCGGCTGTTCCAGTGGTATCGGTCATTGCGTCGCAACTGGACTGAAAAACCGGGGTTATCGTGTCTTTGCCAGTGCCCGCAAAGAGCAGGATGTGGCCGATTTGCAGCGACAGGGATTCGAATCACTCCAGCTCGATCTCGATGACAGCAGTTCCATCGATCAGGCCGTGGATCAGGTGTTAAAAAGAACCGACGGACGCCTCTATGGCCTCTTCAACAATGGCGCATACGGTCAGCCCGGAGCGGTTGAGGATCTGAGCCGCGAAGCGTTGCGGCGACAATTTGAAACCAATCTGTTCGGCTGGCATGAGCTGACCTGCCGGATCATACCCACTATGCGCAAGCAGGGAGAGGGGCGAATCATTCAGAACAGTTCCATTCTGGGTTTTATCACTCTGCCCTATCGTGGGGCCTACGTGGCCAGTAAATATGCCCTGGAGGGATTGAGCGACACGCTGCGCTTGGAGCTTGTGGGAAGCGGTATTCACGTCTCACTGATCGAACCGGGACCGATCGAAAGCAAATTTCGGGAAAATGCCCATAGGATGTTTCAAAAACATATCGACAGCCCTCATTCAGTCCATCGGCAGTACTACCAGTCTTTGATAAATCGTCTCGAAAAACAAGGACCTGCCGCTCCCTTTACCCTACCGGCGGAAGCGGTTTTGGAAAAGGTCATCCATGCCCTGCAAAGCAGCAGGCCCAAACCGCGCTATCACGTCACCTTTCCTACCCACCTGTTTGCACTACTACGGCGACTGCTCAGCAGTCGCGCCATGGATCGCACCCTTCTCAGGGTCGGGGGGAGTGGCAGACGCTGATAAGGCCATCAAAGATTCCAGGTTGAAGCGGGAAGCCTTTGTGTGACATCATCCTTGCCCCTTATCTAACCTTGTTGGCCTGCATGAATTATGTCGAGTGAGAGCCCAACCCCCATAGAGATCAATTTACACCAAAAATCCCGCCTCCTGGTCCTGCGCTTTTCCGATGGAATGAATTTTGAGTTCCCCTGCGAGTATCTGCGTGTCTTCTCCACAGCGGCGGAGGTCAAAGCAAGTGATGCACCCGTCATAGGAAAGGAGTCGGTCAACATTACAAAAATCGAGCCTCAGGGCCAGTATGCGATTCGCCTTATCTTCGATGACGGACACGATACCGGGATCTACTCTTGGGAAACGCTCTATCAGTTGGGTGTCGAGCAAGAGAAAAACTGGAACAGCTATCTCAAAACGTTAGAAACCATAGGCTATACACGCCAGGAAAACGGTCAGGGAGAACGCAAGATCAAGCTCTACTATTTCTCCTGGTTGGCTAATAAAACGGGTAGAGAGAGTGAAGAACTGGTATTGCCACCTTCAGTGACAACCATTTCTGAGCTACTGAAGTTACTCAGAAACCGTCGGCATCAGGTCGCTCAAGTCTTCGATGAATCGCTTTTAAGACCTACGATCAACAAGCAGTTTGCCGAGTTTTTCAGCCGCCTTGAAGATGGCGACGAGGTTGCATTGATACCCAATCGTCCGACACCACCCGCAACACCCGGTCTGTAGGGCCTGTCAACACCTAACCGATCGGTACTTTGTTAACTGAACAAACGCCGATCAAGCTGCGAGAAGCGAGGTTTGGTGACTTAAAATGAACAATGAGCAACACCGAGTGGCGCTTTTCAGGCGATCCCAAGGGCACTTCCTTCGGGGCGTACCCCAAGGGCACTTCCTTCGGGGCGTACCCCAAGGGCACTTCCTTCGGGGCGTATTTCGTGGGGCTGGGGCTAGTGAAGTATTGGATTCCTGGCGGAATCCAGCTTGTGAAATACAGCTTTACAATGGATTCAGTTTAGATCGAAATTGAGTGTTTGCGGCTTTCCGTTGCGCACGATTTCCACCTGAATGTTCTTCACACCCTTCAGTTTTTCAATCAGTTTCATCGCCTCCTTGTCATTGGACAAGGTAATACCGTTCACCGAGGTCACCAGGTCCGAGGGCCGCACTCCCAGCTGGTTATAGAGTTCACGATTCTTTTGCGGCAAAATTCTATACCCCTTCATGCCTTCCCTGGATTTCACAGGCACGAAACGAACAAATTCAAAAATCTTCAACGGCTCATTGCGCAATAGGTCACTATACTTCTTCAGATTTTTGCTTGTGCCGTTGGTTGCCACTCCAGGCCCGAATCCCGTTTGCGATGAGCGGCTTTTGGCACTAGTGCTACTCCGGGTATTTGTTGTGGCTCTTGGCTTCGATACCTTGGGAAATCGTAACACTTCCGACTGCCCATTCCTCAATAACACCACCCGATCCTCGAAGACTGCCTGTAAGGTAACTCCCGACATGACTGCATTGCCGACTTTATAGTATTTTTGCACGTTACCCGATGTTCCGATGATGGCCTCTCCCTTTTCAGCTTCATCAGCCACAAATACCCCATGCAGTGTCAAATTGAGTCGGGTTTCCGGTGCCTTGGTATCGATTTTCTTTACTGTTTTGGCAGCTCCTGCAACACCAAACAGATGCAGTTTAGCCACACTGTCGAGCTGATTGGAGGTCGTCTTCCGCTGGGTGTTCGGTGTGGATTTAACGCTTTGTGGCTGCATCTTCTGCTGAATCTCGGGTGCAGGTATCAGGCTCCATGTTAGATCAGCGGCTCGCCAACTGATCAGTAACACCAGTATCAACGCCACAGCCACCGGCAGTTGCTTGGTTAGCAGCTTCTCCAGCCATTTGGGGGCTGTCTTTTCCGACATCCAGTCGTTGAAATAGCTTTGAGCCTGTGTTGCGATGTTCATCGATCTCCCCGTATACCCGTTTATTCCTTACTTTCCGGATATCGCATCAGCTTTGGGTTAAGTTTGAATGCTGTTTTTATCTTAGCAAGCATTTTTTCAGCCAGTCTGTGATCCACCTCCGGCCCAACGCGAATACGGTAGTGGAGCTTACCGTTCAACCTGACCTTTTCCATCTGCGCCGGCAGATCTGCCTTACGCAGGCGTTTGACCAGGTTTTCAGCATTTTTCTCATTCGTAAGACTGGCAACCTGGATCATCCATGCGGTTGGTGATGGTCTGTTTGATGCATCCCCGGTTGCTTTGACCGGCTTCGATACAGGCTGCTTAGCTTCCTTGGTGACAGTCGGCCCCGGTTTGGAAATCTTCTGTGGTTCGGGCTTCGTTACTGCCGGCACCGGCTGTGGTTCAGCCGCCCTTGGCTGCTGAATCCTCTTTTCCGGTACGGATTTATTGAGCGTCGGTTTGACTGGAATGGTGTAATCTGAGTCGGTACGCCTTTCAACAGGCTCTTCAATAAGCATAGGCACGAATATCACGACCAATGCAACTAGCACCGCACCTCCCAGTAATCGCTGTTTGAGTCTCTCCTCCAATCCCATATTCACTATTCCGGCTTACGATTCAGTTACAAGTCGAGCATGCTCCAATAATTCAGTCCTTGCCTGTTCAGGCTAGTATATCAGCTCAACTCCGGATAACCCTCATGACAAATTCAAATTGTGCATAGCCTCTCCCACAATCAGGAAAGACCCGAAGATCAGAATCAAATCCTGCGGTTCCGCCCGTTTTCCACAGGCCTGGTAAGCCTCGGAAAAGGTGTGATGACAGTTGATCGATTGTTTCACCCCCTCCTGCCTCAGGTTGTCGGCAAGCTGTTCTGCCGTGCGACCGCGCCAGCCATTCAAGTCAAGCAGGTGCCAACTCGCCAGATGCGGCCCTATCAATTGGACTGCATCGGCCACATTCTTGTCCTGCAACATCCCGAACAACGCATGGATACGCCCCTGCCAATTCAACTGATTCAAGGCATCACGCAAGGCTTCCAACGATTGCCTGTTATGGGCGACATCCAATAGTAATGCAGGTGTTGCCGGTACGAAATGCAATCGCCCCGCCAGCCTGACATCACGCAATCCCTCGGCTATGAAATTCCCATGCAGAGGAAAACGGTCTTGCAGCAGATGACACACCATCACAACCGCACTGGCATTCAGAAGCTGCCTGCTACCTGTCAAACCCGGTTCCGGGAGTTCCAACTCCACACCATTCGGACCCGACCAACGCCACCCGATATCGCATGTCTGATGCTTGAAATCCTTACCAAACTGGTAGATATCCGCTTCTAATTGATCTGCGTGATCGAGTACCGACCTCGGCATGGCCGGATCTGCCAAAACCACGGGCTTATGACCGCGTATTATACCCGCCTTCTCCCTGCCGATTGATTCAACATCATTACCGAGCCAATCGGTATGGTCCAGATCGATGGTAGTGATCAGGGCAACATCGGCGTCGATGATATTCACCGCATCGAGGCGACCGCCAAGCCCAACCTCCAGGATCACCAGATCCGGCTTCTCCGAAGCGAAACAGATCAGTGCCGCCAATGTAGCGAATTCGAAATAACTCAGACTTATCTGCTCCCTTGCCTGATCAATCATCTCGAAGGCGCGGCATAGCTGCTGATCGGAAATAGGATTACCATTCAGGCGAATGCGTTCGTTGTAGCGGATTAGATGCGGCGAAGTGAAGCTGCCGATATGGATACCTGCCCGGAGGTAAATCGATTCAAGCATGGCTACACAAGAGCCTTTGCCATTGGTGCCGGCTACTGTTACCACCTGGGCCTGGAATGCAGCCGGTTGCAGTCGCCGCCAAACGGTCTTAACCCGCTGCAAACCCAGGTCGATCTCTCTTGGATGCAGCTTCGCCTGCCAGTCGAGCCATTGATCCAAGGTTTCAAAACGCACCGTCTAGACTCCAACGACCCATATCGCAAACCTTCGACGAGGCTACAATAAATCTATTTTTATGACTTACAATCAATAACTTAATTCAGAAAAATCATAATTTGGGGAAAACCCGTGACGGTCTGTTGCAATCACCCTCAGGCCAACAACCATCAGGCCCTGGGCTTACTCAGCAAGATACTGAGCAAGTCAGCAATACGGTCTCGCATATCCCGGCGGTCAATGATCATATCGATGGCGCCATGATCGAGTAGAAATTCACTGCGCTGAAAACCTTCAGGGAGCTTTTCGCGCACTGTCTGTTCAATAACCCGGGGGCCTGCGAAACCGATCAAGGCATTCGGCTCCGCCACATTGATGTCACCCAGCATCGCCAGGCTGGCCGACACACCACCCATGGTGGGATCGGTCATCACCGAGATAAAGGGCAGACCGCGCTTTTGCAACCGCTCGAGTGCGGCGCTTGTCTTGGCCATCTGCATCAAAGAGAAGAGTGATTCCTGCATCCGCGCACCGCCACTGGCGGAAAAACAGACCAAAGGAGTGTGTCTCTCCAACGCCATGTTGACAGCACGCACGAAGCGTTCACCCACGACCGATCCCATCGAGCCCCCCATAAAGCTGAACTCGAAAGCGGCAACAACCAGGTCTATACCCTTCAATTGGCCACGCATGGCCACCAAGGCCTCTTTCTCACCCGAACCCTTTTGTGCCTGGCTGAGACGTTCTTTGTACTTTTTGCTGTCCTTGAATTTCAAGGGATCAACCGACTCCAGGTTCGCGCCTATCTCCTCCTGGGGTTCCGGATCGAGAAAGGTCTCAAGACGACGCCTGGCGCCAATCCTGTTGTGATGGTTGCATTTAGGGCAGACGTCAAGATTCCGTTCCATCTCCGCCCGGTAGAGTATAGCGCTGCACCCCGGACACTTGGCCCATAGTCCCTCCGGTACCGCACGTTTGTGTCCGGCATCCGTACGAATGCGGCTAGGCATCAGTTTTTCAAACCAACTCATAAGATGTACGACCCTTGTTATCTCGTCATTGCACTGGATCCACAGACCCAGTTGGTATATATCTCAGCGTAATCAGTTTGCCTGGTCCATTGCCAATCTCATGGATGAGAGGACTTCCCGCAAAGATGCACCTATCTTCTCCGGTTCGTCCGCCAGGGCTTCCACACGTGAAACCAGGGCACTGCCGACCACTACGGCATCAGCAAACGCGGAAACGGCTGCGGCGGTTTGCGCATCCTTGATGCCGAATCCGACCCCCACCGGCAGATCGCTTACGGCACGAATCTCAGCCAGTTTCTCATCCAGGGACTGCAGATCCAAATGGCTGGCGCCTGTTACCCCTTTCACGGAGACATAGTAGACGAAGCCTCCAGCCAAGTCACAGATCCGTTGAATACGTTCAGGTGTACTGGTAGGCGCCACTAGATAGATCTGATCGATCGATTTTGACTGCAATAGCTGCTGCAGATCCCCACCCTCCTCAGGCGGAATATCGACCACCAGTATACCATCCACACCAGCCCCTGCCGCCTGTGTGGCGAATTGCTCATATCCCATTGTTTCAATGGGATTGAGATAGCCCATCAATATCACCGGTGTTTCAGCATCAAGCTGCCTGAACTGGGCAACCATCTCCAATACATCACGCAGACTGACATGGTATTCCAATGCGCGTTCACTGGCCCTCTGGATCACCGGACCATCGGCCATCGGGTCGGAAAACGGTACTCCCAACTCGATCAGATCCGCACCAGCTGATACCAGATCATGCATCAGATCAACAGTTATCTCCGGGATCGGATCACCGGCGGTGATGAATGGAATCAGCGCTTTCCTGCCCTCCGCCTTGAGCTGCGCAAACTTCTTACCGATCTGGCTCATAAATGGATCCCCTCTCGCGCCGCTACGGTATGCATGTCCTTGTCACCCCTGCCCGAGAGGTTGACCAGGATAATCTGGTCCGGACTCATGGTAGTGGCAAGCTTTGCCGCATAGGCAAGGGCGTGGCTCGACTCGAGTGCAGGAATGATCCCCTCGATCCTGGTCAGATCATGAAATGCCGCAAGGGCCTGGTCGTCGGTCACAGCGACATAGTTGGCGCGGCCGCTATCCTTCAGCCATGCATGCTCCGGACCAACCCCCGGATAATCAAGGCCGGCGGATATGGAATGGGTTTCTATAATCTGTCCATCCTTGTCTTCCATCAGATAGGTGCGATTGCCATGCAACACACCAGGTTGTCCGGCACAGAGCGGTGCGGCGTGCTGACCTGTTTCCAAACCGTTTCCGGCGGCCTCGACGCCATAGATGGCGATCTCTTTGTCATCCAGATAGGGGTAGAAAAGCCCGATCGCATTAGATCCTCCACCGACACAAGCGACCAGCGCATCCGGCTGCCGACCTGCCTGGCGTTCCATCTGGGGGCGTGCCTCCCTGCCGATAACCGCCTGGAAATCGCGTACCATCGCCGGATAGGGGTGAGGCCCGGCAACCGTGCCGATGATATAAAAGGTGTTATCCACATTGGTCACCCAATCTCGCATGGCCTCATTGAGCGCGTCCTTGAGGGTTCTGGAACCCGATTCAACCCTCCTCACCTCTGCACCCAGCAGGCGCATGCGATAGACGTTCGCCTCCTGCCGCGCAATATCTACAGCCCCCATATAGACAACGCACTCCAAGCCAAGCCTCGCAGCCACTGTGGCACTGGCCACGCCATGTTGACCGGCACCTGTTTCCGCGATGATCCGGACCTTACCCATATGCCTGGCAAGCAGCGCCTGTCCCACCGTGTTATTGACCTTGTGGGCACCGGTATGGTTAAGGTCTTCTCGCTTCAGGTAGATCTGAGCGCCACCCAACTTTTCACTCCAGCGCTTGGCATGATAGATGGGGGAAGGACGGCCGACATAGTGAGCAAGATCCTGATCCAGCTCCTCGAGAAACTCCGGGTCATTCATAAAACGATGGTAGGCTTGACGTAACTCTTCAAGCGGCGCCATCAGGGTTTCCGAGACAAAGAGCCCACCATATGGACCAAAATGCCCTTTATGATCGGGTAGGGACCCAATGATTTTCTCAGTTGTCTCCACGCTTAACTCCCGCAATAAATGCCTCAATTTTTGCCGCGTCTTTAATACCCTTTGAGCGTTCGACACCGCCGCTCACATCCACCGCATAGGGATGTACCTGCTTAATGGCCTGAGCCACATTTTGAGGATCGAGACCACCTGCAAGGATTATCCTCGAAGCCAGGGCTGCAGGTATTCGAACCCAATCGAAACACTCGCCGGTTCCTCCGGGAACACCCGTCTTGTAGCTGTCCAGCAACAGCCCTGCCGCTCTGCGGTAAGTCCGCGCAATCTCGGCTAGATCAACCCCCTCGCGCATACGTATCGCTTTGATCCACGGCCTGGCATATCGACTGCACTCATGCGCCGACTCGTCACCATGAAATTGCAACAGATCGATTTGAACTTCATGTATATACCTTTCAATCGTATCCCGATCCTGATCGACAAACAGACCAACTACCGTGACGAAGGGCGGCAGACTTTCCACAATGGTCTTGGCCTGCTGTAGTGAAACGGCACGCGGGCTGGCAGGGTAGAATACCAATCCTATGGCATCGGCGCCCAACCGAACAGCATCGGCAGCGTCTTCAACCCTGGTAATGCCGCAAATTTTGATACGTGTTCTCATAAACTGCTGAAAGATACATGATGCATCACCCGGAGGCTAGTGTAGTGTTGACAGGCTCTAACACAGGCAAAAACCAGATCCGGGCGGATCAGGGATCGCAAATGCCTGCGGATAGTCGACCTTCGTCAGATAGAGTCCTTGTGGCGGCGCTGTGACCCCACCCAGCGTACGATCACGCAACTCCAAAACATCCTGAGTCCAAGACTCATCCTGCTCGCCTTTTCCGATAGCAATCAAAACACCGGCGATATTGCGCACCATATGATGTAAAAAGGCATTGGCATAAACCTCGATTGAGATAAACTCGCCAACCCGTTCGACCTGCAGTCGGTGAACTGTCCTGACCGGATGTTTGGCTTGACACCCCATCGCCCGGTATGAAGAGAAGTCGTGGGTACCGACCAGTGCCTGTGCCGCCCGCTGCATGCGTGACTCGTCCAGGGGACGGTGAATCCAAACCGCCCGATCACGCCACTGGGCAGAACGAAAATGCCGATTCAGGATCAGGTAACGGTAATGCCTGGCAACAGCGGAAAAGCGTGCGTGAAATGCCGCCGGAACCTGTTTGGCCCAACCGATGCTGATATCCAACGGCAGATTGGCATTGCTTCCCAACACCCAGGAGCGATCGGATCTTTTGGCTTCTGTCTCAAAATGAACCACTTGCCCCGTGGCATGCACACCGCAGTCTGTCCGGCCGGCGCAGTGAACTGTCACCTCATGATCAGCCACCCTGGAGAGTGCCTGTTGTAACAACTCCTGTACACTCCGAACATCTCCCTGGTACTGCCAGCCGTGAAATGCACTGCCATCGTATTCCACACCCAGCGCTATCTTCATCACATACCCTGATTTAAAAAAAGGCTCTTCGCCACTTAATGAGCAAACAGCCAATCAAATAATCTAAAACTTTTGATTATGCCGCGAATGAACGCCAATCACCGCAAACTATCGCAGGTTACAGGACAATGTGAATAGTGATCGCATAAAAAATCCCATGTAATTCCCGTTGTAAGAAACCTTCATAGGATTTCGAAGTTCATGGCATTTGAATTACAGATCATTGACTGATTTTATCTTGATTTTGAACAATTCGCGTTTATTGACGGTGACTTGCGTTCATTTGCGGCTAATTCTTTCTCTTTAATTTAGCTTTTAGATCTAGGGCCTGTTAACACTAATCGAATCGGCCCCAGGGTAAGAGAAAAAAAAAAGGGCGCACCCGGAGTGCGCCCCTTATGAGATTTGAAAATATCTGACTTAAGTGCCGAGACCGTCGAGTAACTCCTGGGCCTCTTTCTGCTGTGCTTCACTGCCTTCGCTGGAAACCTCGTCAAGGATGCTCCTGGCGCCTTCAATATCACCCATGTCTATATAGGCCCGGGCCAAATCCAACTTGGTCGTAATCTCATCCGTGGAGTCGAGATCCAGGTTTTCACTATGACTTTGCAGCAGACTCAACTCATCCACAGCTTCTGAGTCTTCGCTATCGAGATCAGACGAGAGCCCTTCGAGTTCCTTTTCGATACTCTCCAGATCCAGGTTATCCAATGATTCGGAATCTTCGAGTTCTATGGCATCGGATCCATCCGATACACCCAAATCAGCAGCAATCTCCGAATCTCCTTCAACGTCGGAAAGATCGAAGGGCTGAGGCTCTTCAGCGGCACTGCTCTGTTCAGAGTCCATATCCAGATCACTGAGATCGATATCCAGCGCCTCGTCCTCTTCCACCGGACTCTCGCCAGACTCCATCTTGTTTAGAAATTCCGAATCCAGCGACAGATTGCCTTCGAGACTTTCGGAATCCATTTCATCAAGATTTTCAAGACCACTCAGATCCATTGAATCGATTTCTATGTCAGAAGAATCCTGAGCTTCGGGGGTCTCGGCCATCTCTTCGGCCTCGACGGCCGGCTCGGAGCTGAGATCCAAGCCAAGGTCATCCAATGCCTCATCTGCCGCAGCAATGCCGCCCGCGGCCATGCCGGCAGCCCCTGCGAAAAGTGCGTATGACGGATCCAGTTCTTTACCCATTGCAGCGATTTTTGACCAGGTTTCCGGCTCTTTATCCTCCAATCCCGCATCGTGGAGTTCTTGAGCAAGGGAGTTGAAATCCTGATGCTTTTTCGCAGAAAAGTAGATTTCAGCAAGTTTGTGCTTGAGCTCCTCACGTTCCGGATTCTTCTCTATCGCCTGCTTTATCAGCTCTTCAGCCTGTTGATAACGGCCATAGGCAATATAGACATCTGCCTCGGAGAGCGGATCGACTTCACCAGTCTCATCCTGCAGCGCATCGATATCACTGGGAGAGAAATCACTCATGAATGAGGTTTCATCAGTCGACGCGGTAAGTGAACTGGAATCTTCCTTGCCCGTGGTCACGACACCACTGTCAGGCGACACCAGAATGCTCTCGGCGAATTCTGCTTCAGCCTCTTTCCGACGACGCATGATCATCCACAACAGGCCGATCAGCAATACCGCCACACCACCGACCATAGCCAACAGCGTGCTGTTTTCCTTGATACCATCGAAATAGCCCACCTTCTTCGGCGGCAACACGGAAACAGGCGGTTTCGCCGGTTCCGGTTGAGCCGTAGGAGCAGGGGTCGGCGTCGGCTCGGCAGGGGGCGGAGCTGTCTCTTCTACAGGCGCCTCCTCCTGTTGGGCGGCTTCGATCTGGGCCTCTATATCGACCTCTTCGATCACGGTGCCCGGAGGCACGGGAACAACAGGCGCCTCGACCTCGGTGGTTTTCGGTTCAACCTCGGGTTCTGTTGGGGTCACATCCTCCGCTACCGCAGGTTCCATCTCTGTCTCGGGCTCTTCTGCCGGAACAGCCTCGACCGACTCCATCTCCTCCATTTTCTCTGCAGCTATATCCTGGGCGGTTTGTATCTCCGCCAGCTGATCGCTCTTCAGTGTCAACAACCGCTGAATGTCCTGTATCTGCTTCTCCAGCTCCTGCACCCGGTCGCGCAGTGCACTGTTCTCTTGCACGACGCCTTCATTGGATTCGCGAACAAGCATAATCTCGTCTTGCAAGCGATTGATCTCACTTTCGGATTCAGCCATGCCTTCCCGTTCGGCAGCTTCGCCCTCACCAGGTTTAGCTGAAATCAGACGCAGACGATCCTCTTCCTTGGCCTCGGTTTTGACGGGCTTTTTGGAAACCACGGGACGGCGTTCGTCACCCGTACGCCCTGCCTGCCAGGCCCTGGTCTGTGCAAGGAACTCCTCGCGCGCCTCCTGCTTGGACATCGTGGTCACGCCTGCCTCCTCCGGCAGTCGCAGTATCTTACCGACCTTGAGGTTATTGACGTTGCTATTGATGAATGCGGAGGGATTGTGGCGCTGCAGCGCCATCATCACCTGTTCCACGGACTCATCGGACCGCTGCATGCCCTTGGCGATTTTCCAGAGATTGTCATTGGGTTGTACAGGGCCATATTCCCTTGCGCCACCCTCGCTGCTAGTTGAGGAGGTTACCATTACCGGCCGAGACCTGCCGACCTGGGTTGTAGGTGTCATTGTGGTTGTGGGAGATGTAACGGGCTGTGGAGCGCGTTTAAGAGTGACCGGCGGATCAAGCAGCACCGTATACTCACGCACCAGTCTGCCTTTCGGCCAATTCACCTCAATCAGGAAATTCAGGAAGGGTTCTCGAATGGCATCAGAGCTCGAGATGGAGATCACCGGTTTGCCGGCGGGGGTCAGCATCGGAGCGAACTTCAGGCCAGTCAACAGATAAGGCCTCTCCATGCCTGCTTTCTCGAAGGCCTCGCGGGAGGCAAGCGAAACACGAACATCCTGCAACTCTTCCTGGGATACTGAAAGCAGATCGATATCGGCTTTGAAGGCTTGGTTGAGAGCAGACTGGGGATGAATTTCACCCAATCCGAGAGCCAAAGCACCAACGGGTGATAGGGCTGTTGCGACAGCCACTGCCAGAGACAGCTTACGAATCATGCTTCCTCCTTGCCAGAAAACATAACCCACCGGTCAAACTCATTCCGAAATCTAGTGTTCAAAATGGTCCCCTGAACAGCCCCGATAGGTTTAGAATAAACTTAATATTTAGTCGCTAACTATAGCTGATAAATGATCTTTTTACCAAAACTTCGATGATCTTCACACTATTTTTTGCGATACTTTGCCAGTGCTAGCCGGCGACTACCCAAAGTGAGAAACAGGTCGAATTTTTCACGCTGATTAAATACCCCTCTACGCCTGATTGACCCTCTGTCATTTCCATCTGCTGAAAAACGACGCTGAATCGATCTGCCCACTCCCTGGCCTGAAATAGAAAACCCCGTCGTCAGCCGGCCGACTCTACGACGGGGTTACACACCATCAGCGCAGTCATTCTGTCGGTGCTTCAAGCCTCCAGCAGAATTTTCAACATACGCCGCAACGGTTCAGCTGCACCCCAAAGCAGTTGGTCACCCACCGTAAAGGCATTCAGATACTGTTCGCCCAGATTCATCTTTCTCAGCCGTCCCACCGGGATGGACAAGGTTCCTGTAACCTGGGCAGGATTCAATTCCTGTATCGTAATATCCCGCGCATTCGGGATAACCTTTACCCAATCATTGGCGCTGGCCAATATCGACTCCACTTCGTCTATCGGCACGTCACTACGTAACTTTATGGTCAATGCCTGACTATGACAGCGCATAGAGCCGATTCTTACGCAGGTACCGTCGATGGGAACCGGTTTATCGCTACGACCGAGTATCTTGTTGGTTTCAACGAATCCCTTCCACTCCTCCTTGCTCTGACCGTTTTCCAGCGCCACATCGATCCATGGAATAAGACTTCCCGCCAGGGCGGCTCCGAAATTTTCTGTCGGGAAACTCTCGCTACGGAGCGTCTCAGCCACCTGCCGATCGATATCGAGGATAGCAGAAGCGGGATCAGCCAGATAATCCCTTACCGACGCCTCGACCGCACCCATCTGACCGATCAACTCACGCATGTTGCGCGCACCCGCGCCCGAGGCAGCCTGATAGGTCATGGATGTCACCCACTCCACGAGATCCTGCTGAAACAGACCGCCCAGTGCCATCAACATCAAACTCACGGTACAGTTGCCGCCGATAAAATCCCTTGTGCCGTTAGCCAGGCCGTCGCGAATAACCCCGTCATTCACCGGATCCAGGACGATCAGCGAGTGGTCCTTCATGCGCAGGCTGGATGCCGCATCGATCCAATACCCTTGCCAACCTGCCGAGCGCAAGCTGTCATAGACCTTGTTTGTGTAGCTTCCGCCCTGACAGGTGAGAATCGCATCCATCTGCATCAAGGCGTCGATATCGGTGGCATCTCTCAGCGGTGACCGTTCTCTACCGATATCCGGGCCCAGCTGGCCGACTTGCGATGTCGTGAAGAATACCGGCTCTTCAATGGCGGCGAAGTCATTCTCTTCCCGCATGCGCCCCATCAATACGGAACCCACCATCCCGCGCCAACCAACAAATCCGACTCGTTTCATCTTTATCTAACCAAATAACCAAAAAAAAGTAATTCACTAGCCCGGTGCGGCAAGCCGCAGAGCCTCCAGTTCAACTCAATGCCGATACCACGGCATCGCCCATCGATTCACAGCTCACTTCGGTCATCCCTTCCGACATGATATCCGCTGTGCGCAGTCCATCATCCAGAACCCTGTCCACTGCATATTCAATCCGATCGGCCATAACCGGCTCATCAAGACTGTAGCGCAACATCATAGCCACGGAGAGAATCGTTGCCACGGGATTGGCCGTACCCTGGCCCGCAATATCCGGTGCCGAACCGTGAATCGGCTCATACATCCCTTTACCCCGCTCATCCAGAGAAGCCGACGGCAGCATGCCAATGGAGCCAGTCAGCATCGCAGCACAATCCGATAGAATATCCCCAAACATGTTGGTCGTCACCATCACATCGAACTGTTTTGGCCATTTCACCAGTTGCATCGCAGCGTTATCGACATACATGTGACTCAGTTCCACATCCGTATACGCCTCGCCAACCCGCGTCACGACCTCCCGCCAGAGCTCGGTGGATTCGAGCACGTTGGCTTTGTCGACTGAACAGAGCCTGCTGCCGCGCTTTTTGGCGATATCGAAGGCGACTCTAGCGATACGCTCAATCTCCGATTCGTTGTAGACAAGTGTGTTAAAGCCCTGGCGTTCACCACTGTCCAGTTCACGAACCCCTCTTGGCTGACCGAAGTAGATGCCACCGGTGAGCTCGCGCACTATCATGATATTGAGACCGGCAACGATATCCGCCTTGAGGCTGGAAGCCGCGGCCAGCTGAGGATAGAGGATAGCGGGACGTAGATTGGCAAACAGATTCAGCTCCGATCGCAGCCCCAACAACCCCTTCTCCGGACGAATTGAGATATCTAATGCCTCCCATTTAGGTCCACCAACCGCGCCCAGCAGAATGGCGTCCACCTCTCGAGCCAAATCAAGCGTGGCATCAGGCAACGGCCCGCCTGTGGCGTCGATCGCAGCGCCGCCGACCAATGCCTCATCGAGATCGACGTCCAAACCGAAATCATCCCGTAGCACCGCCAATACCTTGACAGCCTCTGAAACGATTTCAGGTCCAATGCCGTCACCCGGCAAAACCAATATGTTTTTACTCATCACTTTTCACCTTGCGACCGAGCAGAGTTCGGCAGCGATATTAATATAAATTCAATAAGTTATCTGTTATCTGTGATACCAAGACAATCAGCGTACCAAGTACACGCCTGCACTTAATCAGCAAACAACCAAGGGGCCTCTACCCGTCTACGCTTCTCATAGGCCTTGATATCGTCAACATGCTGCAGCGTCAGACCAATATCATCCAAGCCATTCAACAGACAGTGCTTGCGAAAAGCATCCACTTCGAAGGGGATTTGCCCATGGTCTGTCGTGAGCAGTTGATCCAACAGGTTCACGGTCATCTCCAGGGCCTTGTCAACACTTGATTGTCGAAACAGATCATCAATTATTTTTTCTTTTAATACAATTGGAAGCAAGCCATTCTTAAAGCTATTATTAAAGAATATATCGGCAAAGCTCGGGGCCAATATCACCTTGAATCCGTAGTCCTCCAAAGCCCAGGGCGCATGTTCACGGGATGAGCCACAACCGAAATTTTCCCGTGCCAGAAGGATCTGCGCAGCTTGATAGCGAGGATCGTTTAACACGAAATCGGGATTGACAGTTCGGTTACTGTTATCCATGCCCGGTTCGCCATGATCCAGATATCGCCACTCATCGAACAGATTGGGGCCAAAGCCCGAGCGCTTGATCGACTTGAGAAACTGCTTTGGAATTATGGCGTCTGTATCCACATTGGATCTATCCAGAGGGCAGACGATACCTGTAAATGTATTGAATTTATCCATTACTGTCTCCTCTTAATCCAAACCCGTTTTATCTGTTATTGAGATCGTCAAGGTCAACGAAACGGCCCGCAACCGCGGCGGCGGCGGCCATTGCCGGACTTACCAGATGGGTGCGCCCCCCCTGCCCCTGCCTACCCTCGAAATTCCGATTCGAAGTGGAGGCGCAACGCTCTCCGGACAACAGACGGTCGGCATTCATGGCAAGACACATGGAACAGCCGGGTTCACGCCACTCAAAACCGGCATCGACAAAGATTCGATCGAGCCCCTCTTGCTCGGCCTGGGCCTTGACCAGACCGGACCCGGGCACCACCAGGGCAAGTTTTACGTTGTCCGCCACCTTACGACCTTTAGCGATCGCCGCCGCTGCACGCAGATCCTCAATCCTCGAATTGGTGCATGAGCCGATAAAGACCTTGTCCAAAGCGATCCTGGTAATCGGAGTACCCGCTTTCAGGCCCATGTAGTCAAGGGCGCGCTGCATTCCTTCCGCCTTGACACTGTCGGACTCATTGGCCGGATCCGGTACCACCAGATCCACCGCCACCACCATCTCAGGAGATGTGCCCCAGGTAACCTGAGGTTTGATGGCAGCCGCATCCAGGGTTACCACACGATCGAATTCCGCACCCTCGTCACTGTGCAAGGTCCGCCAATAGGCAACTGCTTTTTCCCATGTCTCGCCCCTGGGTGCGTAGGGACGCCCTTTGACATAATCGATGGTTTTATCGTCAACGGCCACAAAGCCCGCACGCGCGCCAGCCTCGATAGCCATATTGCAGAGCGTGAGACGGCCCTCGATGGAGAGATCTTCTATCGCCGATCCGGCAAATTCGACTGCATAACCTGTACCCCCTGCGGTACCGATTTGACCAATGACGGCAAGCACAATGTCCTTTGCTGTCACGCCAGATGCCGCTTTACCCTCAACCAGGATCCGCATCGCCCTCGATTTCTTCTGGATCAGGCATTGCGTTGCAAGTACATGTTCTACCTCGGAGGTCCCGATGCCATGCGCCAATGCGCCTATTGCGCCGTGGGTGGAGGTATGGGAATCACCACACACTACCGTCATACCCGGCAGGGTTGCACCCTGCTCAGGGCCGACTACATGAACAATACCCTGCCGTGGATCGAGCATCTTGAATTCCGGAATACCGAAATCTTCACAATTTTTATCCAGGGTCTCGACCTGAGTCCGCGATATCGGATCATGAATGGATTCAACACCACCCTGTCGAGGCGTGGTTGGTACATTATGGTCGGGTGTTGCGAGATTGGCCTCGACCCGCCATGGCTTGCGTCCGGCCAGGCGCAGGCCTTCGAATGCCTGAGGCGATGTCACTTCATGCACCAGATGCCTATCGATATAGATCAGTGATGTACCGTCCTCTTCCGTACGCACCACATGAGAATCCCACAATTTGTCGTATAGGGTCTTGGCCCTCATCTCTCGTAACCTCTATAGGTATCGTTCAAAAAAATGCTAGTGAAAAACATAGGGGAGTATGCTACATAATACAAATTCATAATTTTTATTTTTTCCATTCTTAAGAGGAATAGATATGGAATTAAATACCCTTCGCGCCTTTGTCCAGGTGGCTCATGACGGCTCATTCTCACTGGCGGCTGAACATCTCTTTCTCACCCAACCCGCCATCAGCAAGCGTATAGCCACATTGGAGAGTGAACTCGATAGCCGATTGTTCGATCGCATGGGACGCCAGATCTTTCTTACCGAAGCCGGGCGGCATCTACTCCCGAGAGCGGAGCATATCATTGATCAGTTGAGCGATATGCGCCGGGAACTTGCCAACCTCACCGGCCGGGTTGCCGGGAGCCTGGCAATGGCCACGAGCCATCACATCGGCCTGCATCGACTGCCAGCCGTACTGCGCAGCTACAGTGACACTAACCCACAAGTTGATCTGGATATCCGTTTCATGGAGTCGGAAAAGGCGTGTCAATCAGTGGAACAGGGGGAGTTGGAGCTTGCAGTCGTTACCCTCCCGTTGAATCCTGTAGACGCCCTGCAGAGCAGGACGATTTGGCATGACCCAATGGCTGTGGTGGTCGGACTGGACCATCCCCTGGCAAAGCAGCGTGTGGTGAGTCTGCGTGAATTATTGGATTACCCTGCGGTTCTGCCATCCCGCGGCACTTATACCCGAAGCCTGATTGAGCAACGCATCGGCCAGCACCACCTGCATGTCAATTGCACGCTTTCCACGGACTACCTCGAAACCCTGAAAATGATGGCCACCATAGGCCTGGGCTGGAGTCTCCTGCCTGAGATCCTGGTGGATGATCACCTGGTTCAGTTACAGGTACCCAAGCTGAAGCTAAGCCGTTCGCTTGGTATCGTCACGCATCATAAACGTACCCTATCCAACGCTGCACGTGCGATGCGGGAACTGTTACTGTTTTCCGGCAACAAATAGCCCCGGCAACCCCCGATTACTTCAGAGATTGCCGGTAAGCATGTGTATACGATTGTATCAACGGGTTCTTGCACAGACGCCTTCGGGAAAAAAGAAGCCGATCTCAACCCTGGCCGTATCCGGGCCGTCGGATCCGTGCACTGCGTTCTCATCCACCGTATCTGCAAAATCGACACGGATAGTACCTGCAGCCGCCTCTTGCGGATTGGTGGCGCCCATGATCTCACGGTTGCGGGAGATGGCGTTGTCGCCTTCCAGCACCTGTACCATCACAGGACCAGATGTCATGAAATCGATCAGATCATTGTAGAAGGGCCGCGCTTTGTGTACTGCATAGAATTCCCCCGCCTGCTCCCGGCTCAACTGGAACATCCGTGAGGCCACGATCCTCAAACCGGCGGATTCGAATCGGCTGTAGATCTTCCCGATCACGTTTTTTGCAACCGCATCCGGCTTGATGATGGATAGGGTCTGTTCGATGGCCATGATGGAGCTCCCGAGTCAGTCGTTAGTGAATGGATTCAAAGATTGGATTTCGATGCTGCGGTGCAGCATGGGCGCAACTTACTGTCCATCACAATTGCTGTCAAGTCATTTTGAGGACAGGGTACGATTTGTTGAATGCCGGGCCTGTCTGTCGTAGGCGCGCCTCAGCAGCGCTCACCTACTTGTTCCTTTCGACCCAGCGCCAGGCTACGACAACCGCCAATAGTGCATAAGCTGCTGCAATCCAAAAGGTGGCGGCGGGTCCGATGCCACTCCAAAGATACCCGCTGAGAAGACTGCCGAAGGCCCCACCCGCACCAAAACTGATACTGCTGTAGAGCGCCTGGCCCCTACCCTGATGGCGACCGATGAAATAATGATGTACCAGATGAATGGCTGCGGCATGAAAGGTTCCAAATGTGGCCGCGTGCATGACCTGGGCCAGCAGCACCAGGAACAGATTATCAGGTGCTGATCCAACCAGAATCCAACGCACCACCGCAATCACAAGGCTGATGATCAGCACCTTGCGCGCACCCCATTGATGCAACAGCCGGTGCATCACCAGAAACAGGCCCACCTCGGCGATCACACCGAGGGCCCACAGCTGTCCGATGACGCTGCTTGAATAACCTGCCTCTTCCATATAGATGGAGTAGAAGGCGTAGTAGGCGCTGTGGCTGGCCTGCATCAGAAAACAGACCACAAGAAATGCGATCACATCACTCCGCCGCAACACATGTAAGATCGATCCCTGATCATGTTCCGGCATTACCGCCTCTTTCTCCGGAACCAGCAGGCTATCGATCAAGATGCCGAAAAAGAGAAGCAACACAAAATAGGGAATCACCTCAACGCCCCACTGGTCGAGCATGATCCCCAATGCGACAACGGTCAGGATAAAACCGATCGAACCCCATAAACGGATCAGACTGTAGCGTTGAATACGCTCCCGCAGGTAACTCATGGTAACTGCCTCGAATTGCGGCAGCGACGCATTCCAGAAAAAACTGAACAGCATCATCACCAAGGCGAAAGGCCAGAAACCGTCTGCGATGAAGACCCCCAGAAAACAGCATAACGAGAGCAGCGATGCCAGGCGTACAATGGGCATGCGGTGGCCGGTATGGTCACCGATCCAGCCCCAGATATTGGGTGCGATCAGTTTAGTAACCATGATCACCGCCATCAGCTCGCCGATCTCTACCGGGGTGAAATGCCGTGCTTGCAGGTAGAGTCCCCAGAAAGGGATCAGGGCACCGAGGGATGCAAAGTAAAAAAAGTAGAAGCTGGAAAGACGCCAGTAGGGCATCCGCATCGGGTTAGGCCCTAGTCGTTTGAAGCAAGATCCGTCAGACCGGAATCTACGTCCATATTCTGTCCACGATGGCGCAGCACGTGATCCATTACCACGATCGCCATCATAGCCTCGGCAATCGGCGTGGCCCGAATCCCGACACAGGGATCATGACGCCCTTCGGTGACAACCTCGACAGGATCACCGTCACGATTGACTGTCTTACCAGGCAAACGCAGACTCGATGTCGGCTTCAGGGCTATCGAGGCCAAGAGATCCTGACCGCTGGATATTCCTCCCAATACACCCCCGGCGTGATTGGTAAGGAAACCGTCGGGGGTCATCTCATCCCGATGCTCGGTGCCCTTCTGCTCGACACAGTGGAAGCCGGCCCCCAGTTCGACGCCTTTTACCGCATTGATGCTCATCAGTGCGTGGGCAAGATCGGCATCCAGACGGTCGAAGACGGGTTCACCCAAGCCGGCGGGCATGCCGCTGGCTGCCACGTTGATGCGGGCGCCTATGGAGTTTCCCTCTTTTCGCAGGGTATCCATGTACGACTCCAGCTCCGCCACCTTGTCCGCATCGGGACAGAAAAAGGGATTTTTCTCCACCTGATCCCAATCGAGCTTTTCAGCCTTGATCGGACCCAGCTGAGCCAGGTAGCCGCGGATCTGAATGCCGTAGCGCTCGCGCAGATACTTTTTTGCGATTCCGCCTGCGGCGACGCGCATCGCGGTTTCGCGTGCCGAGGAACGACCACCGCCCCGGTAATCCCGGAATCCGTATTTCTGATTGTAGGTGTAGTCGGCGTGTCCCGGCCGAAAGCGGTCCATGATCTCGGAGTAGTCCTTAGAACGTTGATCGGTGTTGCGGATAATCAGGCCGATGGGGGTACCGGTGGTTTTACCCTCGAAGACGCCGGAAAGAATCTCCACTTCGTCCGCCTCCCGCCGCTGGGTGGTATGGCGTGAGGTGCCGGGTTTGCGGCGATCCAGATCGTGCTGCAGATCGCCGGCGGCGAGTTCCAGCCCCGGAGGACAGCCGTCAACGATACAACCGATGGCGGTACCGTGGGACTCGCCAAAGGAGGTCACACTAAAGAGTTTACCGATAGTATTGCCAGACATGATATCCCCTGGGGGCCTGTTAACAGGCCCTAGCGCTCCAGCCAACCATTGACCCGCTCCAGGTCCGATTCGCTCAAGTTGCCGGCAGCGGACTTCAGGTTGAGCCCGTTGATGATGTAGCTGTAACGGGAATTGAGATAATCGCGTTGCGAAGAGAAGAGGTTACGCTGCACATTGAGCACATCGACGATAGTCCGGGTTCCCACCTCGTAACCCGCCTGGGTCGACTCCAGCGCGCTTTGGGCCGATACGGTCGCCGCTTTCAACGCCTCCACCTGGCTGATGGTGGAGAGTACGCCACGATATGCATCCCTCACCTGCCGGTTTACCGCGCGGCGTGTTTGATCCAGACCCTGCTGGCTGGCGCGAAAGTTCGCCTGGGCCTGGCGGGTTTGCGCACTGACCGCTCCACCCGTGTAGATCGGCACCTCCAGGGAGAGTCCGATGGTACCCGTATCGGATTCGGTGGCGGTATCGGAATCGCTGCGGTTCATTGAATAGCCACCCACTAGATCCAGGGTCGGATAATGGCCTGACCGGCTGACGTCGATCTCCTGTTTGAGACTCTCGAGACCGGCGCGGGCTGCGATGATGCTGTAATTCTGCTGCTGGGCCGTATCCGACCACTCCTGAAGATCGTTGGGCACGGGTGGATTGAGCGCCAGTCCCTCACCCAGTTTGACCAATCCCTGCTTCGGTTGCGAACCGATGATTTCAAACAGCGCCTCCCAGGCATTGTCGAGACTGTTCTCGGCGGCAATCTCCGATGCCCTGGCCGCATCGAATGCCGCCTGGGCCTCGTGCACGTCGGTAATCGCGATCAGGCCGACATCGAAACGCTGCTGTGCCTGTTCGAGCTGACGACCGGTGGCCTCGCGTTCCGCCTTGGCGACGCGAAGATCGTCCTCGGCGGAGAGAATATTGAAATAGGTGGTGGTACTGCGCACCATCAGATCGATCTCCGCCGCCGCATACTCGGCCTCGGCCTCGGCGATGGTACTGTCCGCCTGCTCCAGCTGCAGTAACCGGTCCCGGCGATAGATCGGCTGGGTCAGGTTCAAGCCAAGCGCCTTGTCATGACTGGTGCTTTGATCATCGAAGGGAACTCCCTGCAGGGTTTTGAGATCTCTGCGCACCACATCGTAGGTAGCGCCCAATCCAATAGTCGGCAACAGCTGGGAACGGGCGAGACTCTTGGCTTCACGAGCTGCGCTCAACTGTTCCTTGGCAGCCTGCAATTGAGGATCATTCTGCAATGCCTGTTGATAGACCGTCATCAAATCCTCTGCCTGAACTGATAACGTGGGAATAAGTGTCACTAGAAGCAGGATCAATCGTTTTATCGATTTCATTGTTATTCCATCGCCTGAACGGCAGTCAAACTATAAAAATACCGGGTGACTTTACCATAGATCGCCTGCCTGGCCTGTAACAAAAATCAACCGTCCCCACGGCTATTCATCCGTCGGCATGGGGGGGACCAGGAGTTGCGGGTCGATGCGGGCCTGGCGAAGATTCATGCGCCAGTCGAGATGCGCACCGGTTACCCGGCCGGTGGCGCCGATCTCGGCGATCGGATCACCCTGTTTTACCCGGTCACCCTCCTTGACCAGGACCTTATGCAGATGCAGAAAGGAGGACGATAGCTGATGACCGTGATCGACGATCAAGGTTCCTCCGGAATAGAACATATCAGGATAGGCCAGGGTCACCACACCATCCGCCGGCGCCACCACCAGCGTTCCCACTGGCGCAGCTATGTCGATACCGAAGTGTGGCCGTTTGGGGGTACCATTGAGAATCCGTTGACTGCCGTAGACACCGGAGATAATCCCTTTCGCCGGCCAGATGAATCCATTAGCGAAGTCACTGCGGTCATCGTCGCGCTTGCGAGCCTGCTTCACCAGCGCCGCCTCCTTCTTGATCCGCGCCCAATCTCTTTTCGGGGGTGTGACCTTGCTCGGGGGGAGACCCTCGATTTTCTGAATCCGATAGGCTCTTTTGGCAATTTCAATCTGCCGTTTTTCGACTCTCTTACCCGCCCTGTTAACTTCCAAGGTATGCCGCAGGCTGTCATCCCTGCCAAAACCAATTAAAAAAAACCCCTCGGGGGAGACACGAATCGGTTTATCGTTGAATCTGATCTGGTTGCCCGGCTCTGTTTTACCGATCAGCATTCCCCCCTGGACCCTCTCACCTTCCAGGGTTACCGAGAGAACCGTGGACGGCAACAGACATATGGCCAGTAGAAAAAGTAGGTGTCTCTTGCTTAAGGCATCCAATAGCATAAAAATCATGGTAACCCTGCACTGGGGGTCCGATATGAATGGCACTTACTTGAGGACGAATTTCAGGGTTTTCGTCAATCCGGCGCAGGCCCGAATCCAGGAATACCGTCACCATCAAGCCTTCTGGATCCCAGCCTGTGCCGGGATGACGGTGGTTCTTGGCTCAAGTAAGCGCCATTCGGATCCGATATCACTTATCCGATGGCGCGTATCACAGCAAACTACCACAGTTGAGATTGACCAGCCAACCGGATCGACCAAGAGGATTGACAGAAAAAGAAACTGGTTGTAGAGTGCGCGGTCTCTACGCCGGCCACCGGCAAGCCACATCCTAGCCGAGGTGGTGAAATTGGTAGACACGCTAGCTTCAGGTGCTAGTGGGGGCAACCCCGTGGAGGTTCAAGTCCTCTCCTCGGCACCAATTTCCCAGACCATCCCAGACAATAAAAAACAACAGAACACACTGTTTTTATAATAGTTTTCTTGCGTCTGCAATTTCACTTGGTTGTCTCTCATGGTCTCAGATAGTCGTAAAAATGGAACGTGAGTGGAACGTGGGTGGAACGCAGATTGTTTCTTTTTTACCAAAGTGCCTCCACACGCATGGTTCATAATTCCTACGCAGTCATGTCTCATTAACCGATGAAAGAGGCGTGCGCATGCGTCCGTGTAAAGACTGTCGAACGAATAACACTGAAGCGCTCTCATTCGACTCTACGAGTTGCCGAATCTGACCTGTTACATCGTCGATGTTATTTAACTTGGATGCGGCATCCATTGCACGGTCATAGGCCTCTACCACATCGGCGCTGGTCACTTCGTAACCCCATCCCTCACTCAACCAGCGAAGCGCAGCCATGGCGGAACCGAGAGCAAATGCCGGTTCCGTGTCGAGGTAGTCCCTCGCCGCTCTTGTCAGCGTTTTCGGATCGCAGGGGGTTCGATTCGCTAACTCCAACGCCAGATCATAAAGCTTGAGATCCTTTGCCGTGGCGAACCACTTGCCCTCTTCTCCCGGCGTCGCGGCAATCAGGTCGGCCAAAATCTGTGGCTGGCCCTTCATAGGATAGCGCTTTGCAACCGTGCGAAATCGGGCGATATAGGAGTTTCCCACCACAGTGCTCAATCCATAGCGTTGGTAGGCCTCCTCATGCAAACCAGAGGAGATCAGGATCTCCTCACAGGCCTGGTCAATCACGGTATCCGGCTGATTCAATCCCCGCGAGGCCTCGGCATACTGGATGGCTTCCGCCTTCTTGCCCAGGGCCAGGAGCGCCTCAACACCATAGCGCCGGTAATGCCACATGGGGTACCGATCCAGTTCCAAAAGCTCGAGCAACTCTTGGTGCCTTCCCGACATCATGAGACAGGACAAACACGCCGTCGTGCCGTGGAAATAGTTACCTGGATTAGGATCTGTCCAACAGGATCGCAACGTGGAAACCAGATCATCGGCCCATCGCTCGGCAACTTCCACCGAGCCACAAATCTCACCCCACCGGTCACCAACCGGGCTGAGGTAGTCAACGCCATCCACCTCCATAGCCTGCCAGAGCCGGTCGAGCCATTTGTTACGAGTATTCTCGTCAGAAGGTGCCTTGATGATGATTGGTATCAACGCAACCAGCGCCTTGTTGACGGCCGATCCCAGGGCACCACTGGAGCTGTCCACGTGCTGCAACGCCGGCCAAATCTTCTCCATCAGACGGACCGCGCCCTCGGCCCCGAGAACGGGATCTCTTTTCACGACATTTTTTATCTCGGAGATGGCTTCACGGAGACGCTGGCACGCCAGCTTGGATGCTTTCCAGCTGTATGCGCCAGCTCGAAAGCGTGCTGGAAAAATCCATTTGTGTTTTTCGGGCTTACTCATTCCAGTGCGCGCAATAACTGAAACACCCATCAGTTGACCAGCTAAAGCAGCAGAACTGCTGACACACGCGGATTATCAGCGCACATGGCACTCTCTTTCTCTGTTATTGACACAATGATGTCATAACTCATATCAGACAATCACGCATAATAAGATGCGCATCCCTCAGTTCTAAAGTATTTTCTACGAATGACGTTGCTTCCATCTTTTTCTTTTCAAGCTGGCCACGGAGCCAGTCCTGAGATCGGGATAGTTCGGGTTGCTGATCAGGATTTCTATTGCACGAGTTCATTCATTCGCTCTTGGAAATAGCTTGGGTATTTCTCCATCACCGCTTTGGCTCCACCCCGGGCTTGTTTCAGCGCCTTCACGAGATCCTTCTTCTGAGTCGCTGCCAGATTCAAGGATGCAGCGAGGTCCTGAGAGATAACACGGTCCGAAATGCCAAGCTCATAAAGGGCAACGGTGGTTTCCGTGGGCAGACCATATTTAAGGCGCTTTTGAAAAAGCTGCAGGCGATTGACCAGGTCTCCGGTGCCGTCTTGGTCAAGTGTTTCAGTGAATTCACACAACGCACCTACCAGCAGCGCACCATCATATGCGAGCGTCCCTTCGCAGACGTCGACAACATGATCGATCTTGAACTCCCTCCGTCGGGTACCCCATATCATTTTGGCTTTACGCTGACGGATGATTTCCAGTAAGTCTCTGAAAGGCAGCCCACTGATCCATCCAAGCGCGATTTCCTTAAGCACCTCTGGTTTATCGAACTTTGTGAATACGCCGCTGTTGATATGCCGGGTGAGCAATGGCCAGAAAAGGTCGAGCGCTTCTGTTTCATCAACAATCGAAAGCAGGCGGTCAGCGTTGGCCTGAACCCATTCCTCAATGGCTTGGGCATCCTGAACACCATAAAGTGTTCTGCCATAGATTATACGGCGAGGCGGATCGGTGATGTTTGCGGAGATGTTCCCAGCGAGAAGCTGAAACAACTCGCGGATATGCTCTTTTTTCTGATCATCAGCCAGGAAGAAAGCAAGCGTACCTTCGGCTAGGCGGGTCACATCGGCCTCTGAAAGACCATCCTCCTTCTCATCCCAATGGGATAACAGGAAGCTCTCGACGGCACAAATGAGGCTGATTCTCCATGCAACTTGCCGCTCAACACCGTCTCGTGAGAATCCTTTATCTCCATGTTGAGCAGCTATCCCGGCAGCGATCTGGGCAATTTCATCTGGGTTGCTGATGTAGCCCTTAGCAAAATCCAGAGCCTCCATGGTGATGGTGTATTTCTCGTCATCACTCTTGATGGGATCGAAGATCGATAGGAGATTGCTGATGCATGGCTCCGAATTGTGCGGCTCCAGAAGTTCTTTCATCTGATCCCAGCGCCATTTGCCGTTACGGGCCTTCCGCTTGTCATAGATCACCGGATCTGCGAACAGGATACTGCCTTCGGTATGCATCCCGGCTCGGCCCGCTCGGCCAATGAGGTTGTGGAAATCGCGAACCTTGATGCGCTCCATGCCCTGATAGACACTGGTCACGATGAGGTATCGAATCGGCAAATTTACGCCCTGTGCCAAAGTGGATGTGCAAACAACGAATCGCACAAGGTCGTCACGCATGGCGTGTTCTACCGCCAGCCGGATACCGTGTGGTGTATTGCCATGATGGGAAAAAATACCATGTGCTGCGCTCTGGGATGCTGGGGCGTCAGCTCCGAGATTCTCAACGTGAAGATGAGTCAGGCACTCAACTTCCTGGGCGTCTGAAAAATCTGAAGGCAAAGCCAGAGGTGCGCCTCGCTCGATAACATCGACAGCCTTTTCACAGATGTTTGCCGCTGTCGACTTCCTCCCGCAGAAAACAGCGATGCTGCCATTCGGGACCAATTTCAGACCGAGGTAAAGCGCAATGGCCTGGCCATCATCTTTCTCTGGGAAGTAGCGGTCTTTCTGTTCTCTGCCTCTCCTCCCGAGATTGAATCGCTCAATCACCCTCGGAACGAAAAACTCGTTCTGTTCTGCGTCACGGCTGTCAACGTACTCGATCCTCCCCAACTGATCGAGCCAGCTCGCGAACCCGACCGACCTGAAAGTCGGAATCAGTGTAGTGCCTTCGACGACATTAGGCTCGCCGTTCAGCCATTCGCCGACAGCCTCGGCATTGCTGATCACTGCCGATATCAGCACCTTTTGGGTTCCTGCAGGAATCATGGAGCGCAGAGATGTTAGGAGCAGCTCGTATGTTATGCCTCGCGTGCCGCTGTCAAACTGGTGGCCTTCATCAAAGACCAGCAACCCAACGTGGGCAGCCAGCTCCGGAGCGTGCCGAAGGACGTAGAGCAGCTTCTCGGGGGTTACAACCAGGATCTGTTGGTGCCCCAGGAGTTCGGCAATCTCGAAGTCGGTCTGTAGGGCATCGGATAATTCATCAACCTTGGTGGGTTCGTTATTGAATGCTTCGACGAGGCTGTTCTTGATTTCATGGCATAGCGCCCTGAATGGAGCGATGATGATGGCCAGCGCTATGCGATCAGCCAGAAACGCGCTTCGAAGGATCAGTTCCGTTGCCTTCGTTTTGCCGGCGCTGGTGGGCATTTGAACGATGGCGGACTCGCCTTTGAGAACATCAGCCTTGCCCAAAAGGTGTTGCGCGGGCCAGAGCTCCTTGATGAAGGACTCCTTTTGCAGCGCATTTAACCATTTGTCGCGGGGCAGCCCGGAATATGACGGCAAAGCCTTCCAGACAGAATTTTCGAGTTTTTTCCTCAGAACGGCCGCAATCACATCACCAAATAGAAGCTGCCTTGGCGTGCCAATTTCATAGACGGCGTCTCTCAGCTTCGTGGCTAAATCGAGAAGGTTGTCTTCACCATTCCCATCCTCGAAAAACTGGAGGAGCCATCGGGAAGTGCCGTCGAGAAATTCTCCAAAAGGTCCTTCAGCTCCGTCAAAATAGGTTTCGAGGTCGGCCTGCAACAACCAGAGCAACAGGTCTTCCAAGCCATCGCCATCCAGATCTGGGCAGTCCTCATCGATGCGCTTCGCCAATACCGACGCGCTTCCGGGAAGATCGCACAGGTAATAGGAGGCAGAGCCCATAAGCACGAGGTATGGATCAAGTGCCTCGTTCAGCTTTGATTGGAGGTAGGAGTCGAAAAAGCGGGCAGAAAAAAGCAGATTGGTTCTCAGCTCCGAGAGGGAGCCGGGATCTGGCTCCTCACGGTTGATGGCGGCGGCAAGGTCGCCCAGCAAACCAATCGAGATGGTGAAGAGCTTGGCCGGATCTTGGGTAATTTTGATGTGATGCTCTTCCGGAACACCGTACTCGAGCATCTTGGCTTTTGACCTGGTGACGCCAAGCAGGAGTTGGGATTTCTGTTCAGGCCTCATCCGCAGCCCTCCTGTAGAGCTCGTGGACGAGTACCATCATCTGTTCCCCTTTGATCACAATCAGCGCCAGGTCACCTGAATGCGGATGAGAGGAGGAATCAGTCGTGGATGTCAGGTCGTCGTCAAAAAGCGGATTCTCAAAAAGCGCTACAGCCCCATATACTTCCTTGTATGGATGATCCACTTCATTCTGGAAGCACTCGATTTTTTCGGCGTCATCAAGCTCATTGCGGCCATGCAACCTTTGCTTAATGGCATTTAAAGATTCCGCCTTTCTGGCGATGTCTTTTGCCGAGCCATCTACTGCATCTTGAAGTCTGGCCTTGGCCTTCTTTCCTGAGAACTGTGCCTTCGATTCAAAAATTGCCAGCCTATCCTTCGAAGAGGCTTTGCCATCCTTGACGATATGAAAGCCGATTATGTCACTGCCTTTGGTAGACTCATTCCGAATGGTCTTGTCACCGTAGCGTGTGCGTGGAACCCAGTAGCCAAGCAGGTATTCAAGAAAATCGGCAACCAGCACTTCTCCAAAGTCGCCAGCGCGGATACTTGGTCCTGGCGCATCTTTTGGGTCAGGGAATTTTATGGTGTTGAGATACTCTGCCCGAGTATACTTGTACCCCCTGCGCCAATAATCGATTTCGGTGTCAAAGCAGTAGTGATTTCGAAAGTGGTTTGCCCATGCGGAGAGTACTGCCTCGTCTTTCTCATGACGGAACTCCCAGACTTCTACATCCTTACCGTCGACGGTTCTCAGTCGTTCGCCAGTGTCGACGAGCCATTTTATATGATCTGAAGTCCAAGGCATTCGTACATCATCTCGCTTTCAGATTTCCGCTGTTATTATCCCACTCCATAACACGGTGATCCCGTGTGGAAATCTTTACGGAGCTGTATCCGTATTTCCATTCTTCGTATCCCAGCGAAGAATAATCGTTGATATCGTCGGGCGTACCCTGCAAACGAAGAACATCGTCCTGATGGGAGTTGCGTGTAAAGTATTGAGAGGAAGTTGTGTTCGAACCTGGGGAGAGCCTAACCTTTAAGTTACCTTGATTGGTCCAGCTAATCACTCTGCGGTTATGCGTGGATATCTTAACGGAGCTATAACCATACTTCCATTCCTCGTAGCCGAGAGCGCTGTAGTCGTTAATATCATCAGGAGTTCCTTGGACTCGCAGCACATCATCTTGATGAGAACCTCGAGTGAAAACTGGCGAGGTTGTTGTGTTCCTGCCAGGCTGGAGTTGGACTTTCAGGTTGCCTTGATTTGTCCAACTCTGCACTCTCCGATCCTGGCTGGATATTTTTATAGAGCTATACCCGTATTTCCACTCCTCGTATCCGAGAGCACTATAATCATTGATGTCGTCAGGAGTGCCTTGAATTCTTAGGACATCATCTTGATGTGAACCGCGTGTATAAAAAGCAGATGATGTGACGTTGTTTCCTGGCAATAAGCGGACCTTCAAGTTGCCTTGATTGTTCCAGTTTAAAACTCGTCTGTTCTGGCTCGATAGCTTTATAGAGCTGTAACCATATTTCCATTCCTGGTATCCAAGAGCAGTATAATCGTTGATGTCGTCTGGCCTGCCCTGAACTCGAAGCACCTCATCCTGATGCGAGCCACGAGTAAAGAAGCTTGCCGACGTTGTAGTGGCCACCGAAGAGGTGCTGGATCGTGCTTGCGCACTTGCCTTTCGCTGAGACGTAGATGGAGAGACGGTAGTCGGTTTATGTGCAGCCTTCGCTCTTCTGAGCGCACTCAGCAAATCTTGATCAATCCAACCATCCTGAGTAACACCAGCGTCACGCTGAAAAGCTTTCACGGCGGCAGCAGTCCGGCGACCATAATCTCCATCCACCGGCCCAGGTTTATACCCGAGGTCAGTCAGAAGCTGTTGAGCCTCTCTGGTGTATTGTGCACTGGGCTTCTTGGGAGCACTACGGGTCGATGTGCCCGGTGAAACCGATGGATACGACGGTTGATACGAACCACCCAACTGTCTGGCCTCACGAACGGCCTCCGCGATAATCTGGCTCCGGTAAGGTTTTACATCACGCTCAGCTCGCGACTGGGAACCCTGACGATACCGATAGCTCCCACAGCGGCTATTGTAATCGTCAACGACTCGGTTGAACTTTCCGACCTCTGCATTGCTATCGATGACATCTCGCATCGCTTCAATGCGAATGCCCTCCCGGATACACCAGCGAATCTGCTGCACGGAGAGCATCTTGTTGGTGCCGACTGAAGGCTTTGTATATTTCAATCCGGCGTTTTGAGCCGCGCCTGGGGTTCGGACCGCCTGAGCAGGGCTGCTCTGCGGGTAGTCGTAGCTCTGCGGTGATGATGGCGGATTGTACGAGGGCTTCTTGTTACTTTGTCCTCCATTGTTAATAAGCCATATCACAAATACGACGCCGACAATACCAAGAATCCATTTGCCGCCAGAACCGCCAGCGTTATTGCCAGAACTAACCGTTTCAATAGGTGGAGGCGTTCTTTTGGGCTTTCGCTCGGATTCGGAGGTAGCTTTTTCCCGTTGAGGCTGCGGCGGTTGCTTAGGCGTTGAGGGCTTGGCCTCCTCTTTTGGTTCCGGGTTTATGGGCTCGTCGACACCACTGACCTCGGAGGCCAGGTCTGAAAGCCCGGAGAAGCCTTTTTTATCCTTATCGTTATCGCCAGCCATGGGCTTCGTCCCCTTCCTTTTCGCACACAAATTTTATGCCGAGCTCCCTCATATAAACGTCACCCCCCAAGCGCCCAGGCCACCAATTCCTATGCACAAAAGAATCAACGGAGCACATCCTGAGTTTTTCTTCTTGGCGGGCAGCCCCGTTTCCGGGTGGCCATGAGCCTGTGCTAGGTCGCCGATCATCTTCGGCTGGCCGCTTACCCCCAACTGTCGACCCAGAATCTCGAAAAAGCTCCGTTTTACCGCCTGTGGGCTCATATCGTCCTCATATTCACCGAGGTTCAAGCGTGTCTCGCCGGTAAAGAGGCCGATCATCAGTGGCCCCATTTTGCTACCACTTTCGTCTTGAAGGAGATCGCCAGCTTCGCTGTCGAGTATCCTGGCCAGCATGCCCATATCGGCCTGTTCAAGAGCAACAGTCATGATCGGCTGGTGCGATGGGCCGTGGGGATTCCTGTCGATCCGGTAGAAAACCGACATGGCGTAGTGATTGGTCATCCCCTGATACTCGGCCTTCTTCCGCTGCATTTCCATGGTGAGATCAAGAACGGTCTTCGGCTTCTTCTGGAAAGTGAGGAAAAAATCACCCCAAACCCAGGTCTCACCATCATCGACGCTCGACCATGGGGCCGGAAGGGTTGGCCACTTCGTCAGTTCCAACAGGGCGAACACTGTGTTTTCTGGTGCTGATGGCTGCGGGCTGATCTGGTGAGACTGAGCCTGTGGGATAGGTCGGGTATCCGAGGTCAGATCAGAAAGCCCGGTAAATCCGCGTTTGTTATCTTTGTCGTCCATCGATCCTTACCCCCCCAAGAGACTGCTCAACCGATCTCCACTTCGTTTCCAGAACATACGGATAGCGGCCTCGAGAACGTGGATGTTATCCTCGTCCTGATACGAGAAGGCAGCAGCCAGTTTTTTGTCTTCCTTTTTTCCGATACAGAAAGCGCCAGCACCATTCCAGATCACTAGCTCCCCCCAGCGGCAAAAGATCCTTTCGTTACTGCCAAAGAGTTTTTTGCGCTCCAATTCCATTCCTAGATCACTCATAACGGTTGAACCAAAACGGTATTGTTTGCCATCACGCAGACCTTCCAGGTACTCCGTCAGCAAACGAACCCCAACTGCCTTCCACAAACATTCAATAAAGTTGGAATAGATTGCCTCCTTCTTCAGCTCGATGGAGCCATAATTGGAGCCGTTGCCGAAAACAATGCTGTAAGTTGTTCCGGTTGGAATGCCGTTGACAGAATGCCGTGTGCCGCCCCAACGGACTCGCGTAATTGAGTCAAGATCCCAGTGGCGTCCTTTCCACTCGATACCTTCTGGCGAAATTCGCAACTTATCCTTGAAGACAACTCCTACATCAGCCTCGTAAGTTATTTCTCTTCGCCACTCTTCAGCACTGTTCTTTGCATCCTCAATCAAACGATCGCGTTGTTCTGCAATGCCATCAAGTGCATCCGCATCCTCAGCAGTACGCTCGGCAACTTCAACAACCTCAGCGAAAACTTCCTGCAGCATATTCGTAAGTTGATGCGAGAAATCGAGCTTGCCGTGTTCGTTGAATATATGAATCGCCAGGTCACGAACCGTGCCAGCAACGCGGTGGCTTGCTTCGTGAGCAAGCCCTCGACTCATCGTACTGACCTGAATTGGCTGGGCGACGGCATCCCAGTTTTTCACAATCTGGATTAGCTGGTTCACCAAGGGTGCTATGGTCGAATCGGACTGTTCTGCATCCACGGCAGCCCACAGTCGCTCGACCAAGGCTTTTATATTGTCTTCCTCCTTATCAAGGAATCCCTGAGCTTCTACTTCATACGAATCAACAAGGTCGTCTATCAGAATCGGCCCGTGTTCCTCGCCGTCATTAGTCGCGGACTCAACGGCAAAGGTAACTGCCTTCACAAGTTCCTTTGGCGAAAGGTTATCGAGGGCCGACTTGATGACCTGGCGATAGTGCCTTCGCCGTTCCTGGATTGCAGATTCGACAGCTGAGAGGTCTGATACTTCTGGAAAACCGGAAACAATCCGTTCTTCGTTGATAATCACGCTCAACTCTTCGGGGTCGATGTCCTCAAATGCCCATGAAATTTCGAGAATCCATTCTGCTATGTAATCGGCATTGTGGTCGGCCAAAAGAGCGAGGCCTGCCGCAAGCAGGTTAGCACGGGCAATTGACGACAGCTTATCGACAGCGAGCAGATCCATTGGCGAGGATTCGAGGAGCGAAAATACCTCTCCGGCCCTTTTTGGCCCGATGCCTGGCAGCCAGGCGACTTCAGCAGAGAGCCTCTTCCTCGGGTTGGTCAATTCCGAGCGAGCTTCCATAACCTCACTTGAATCAAGAAGCAGACTGCGTTCATCGGCCAGTTCCATGATCCGTCGACGGTTATCGCGGAGGCTGGCAGTCAAAATATGAAAAGGATTTTGTTGTAGGTCCATACTCCCCTCCAGTTACTCGTCGTCCCAGACGAACCCGATGCGTCTGCTTTTCTTTTCTATTTCTTTAGGCAGACTGTTCAATGCGGCATCGATACTTTCCTGATCAAGCTGCGTCTTCCCGGACTTGGCAGCAAGCCGTGCGGCCTCACGTATAACAAAAGCCGAATCGGAGAGAGCCTTACCCGTGAGTGCATCGAGAATCTTGTCCAGGTTAAGGTCATCAGATGTCGGCAGCTTGCTCAATAGTGAGTCGACCAGAGACGACACTTCTTCCCTCGACGGCATACCGACTTCAATGATGTGGTCGAAACGCCCGCGACGCAGAATGGCCGGATCGATCATTTCGATCATGTTCGTCATGGCGACTAATAGCACCTTGTTCTTGATGGCTTCGGGAATGCGTCGAAGGAACTCGGCAACCTCTTCAACATGATGCAATCCTGACGAGCTGCCAGATTTCCTATCCGTGAGGAAAGACTCCATCTCATCAATGACGACCACGGACGGAGCGCCATCAATCGCCGTATCGAAAACCTCAGAGATCTTCTTACTGGTTTCGTGAATATAGGGGCTGCCAACGCTGCTGGAATCAATCGAGTAACTGGGCCAATCGATAAATTCGACAAGCCGTTCCACGGCGAAGGTCTTGCCACATCCCGGGGGTCCATGCAGGACGATGGCTGAAGGGAAATCAATGCCCAGAGCCTGATATTTCTCCGCATTAAAGATGATGTCGATGACGTGTTCGTTAAAAAATTCCTCGAGGTGAGGTCGCCCTGGAAGTTTGAATATCTTGGATTCGGCCATATCCCCAGGCGATTGTGGCTTTTCAGGTTCGACAGCCTCCTTCGCAGTGGCAGTCTTTGCATCGCTCCGGGATTGAGAAGCCGGCTTGCGCTTAGCCAGTAGTCCAGCGTCTGCAGGTACAGCAAACCCGGCAGCGTTTATGATTTCCGCCAGATCACCAGCGGGCATCCAGCCGGTCAGACTGGTCAACCGCCTGAAGGATTCAGTTGATATGACGACCCCACCGGTAATCCAGGTGCCCAAGACCACCTCATCATCTACGTGGGGTGTCAGCGTCCAGCCCGGGAGCAATCTGGAGTACTGCTCCACATAAACGGCATCATGGAAAGAGGCACCCTCTGACAATTTCCGGGACTCTTTGAGCGCGAACGCAAAGGCTATTGCATCGACCTTGCTTTCCGGTGATTTCCCATTCTCAACCGGCGTAAATGCGTACTTCTTATGGCTGCACATACTCCGGAATGATTCACCCCCGAAAGCGACATCTTCGAACAGGGATTCATCGAGAAAACCGAATTCATTCCACTTCTGCGCCAGCTCTGGACACATAAGCAGGATATTGTTCGAGCCATTGGTATCGAATATCTGCCACTCGTCTCCTGAATAGAGGAGCGACCGGACATTCGATCCGTCCGGCAATTCATACCCTTTAGGTAGCCATAAGTCCTTCGCCATGAATCATCCCCTGATAATGTTGGCCACATCGAACATCTCGTTGTCGGGGCCGCCACCGATTTGAATCATCGAAAGCTGGGCAACCACGGCACGAAGTTTTTCAATATCATCGGAGCGCATGAGTTGCGTGCCGACCTGGGCGAGTTCCTCGAAACGGTGCTTGTCCGCAAACAGGTGGGGCGAACTGACCATCCATTTGAACCGCTCGACCACGAACCAGTCTTGCCGCCAAAGGATCTCGAAGTTTTTGCCTTTCAGTTCATCAAGGTGATGCTCGAAATCTTTATCGTTTCGGTCGATTGAGCGTTGAGCCGTCTTCGCCAGGTTGTCGAAGCCCGACGCTTCGGACGGACGGGCATGCTGCCGGATATGCTCATCGAAGAAGGTCACCACACCGTCAAGGTCTATCTGACGAATTTCCTTGAGGTGCTCCTTACGTACTTGTGCAAGGAGCCGCCGCGCCTCAAGCACCTTCTCCATAGCCTCCTGGGAGTTCTCGGTCTCCGCTTCCTCAGGATCGAGGGAGGCAGCGGATTCAAGCTTCTGACGTGCTTGATCCAGTTTCGGGTTGTCCACCACGTCGTTGATCTCGTCGATACGGTTCAGTGTCCGTTCACCCTCCTCGACAACCATGGCGGCGGCCGCGGTGTAATCGAGCTGCCCCTCCTGGCGGGAATAGAAATTCTTCCCGGAATGGAAGGTCCCGCCGATGCAGGGCACGGATACTTCGATGATGATGTTGCCGGAATCCAGAATCTCGTATTCGCAAGCCAGATCGGCGCCGGCCGGAATTACGCCGTCGTCAAAATCGGAGCCGGAAATCTTCAAGACGCCGACGGGGCGGTTATCGGTAATAGGGTCTTCGATTTCTCCTTCCCAAAGCGCAAAGTTCAATGAACCAGTTGACCCTGCCTTGAGCGATTCGGCCGCCTTGAAGGTCTTACTCCCCCTCTTCGGTAACGAATCACCGGATTTCACCAAATATTCCAGCACCTGTGGTCCGCCCACCTTATCCAGAACGGCGATAGCGATTGAGTGTGAGGCCGGGATGGCATCCACCGTGGCGGCGGTTCGGGTAATGACGATGCTGTCCTGTTCCAGGGCGATGGGGCCACCCACGGAATCGAACACGAATACTTTGAAGGTGTTTTCGCCGGTTTTTGTCAGACTAACGTCGAGGGTTGCCCCGTGTTTGAGCGGCATGCGGCCGGAGGTCCAGCCGGTGTCGACGCTATCGATCTGGAATTCTGAGCCGGACGCAGCCTGGCCCGCCAATTGAACTGCAATCTTGGCCTTAACATCCGGAGTGCGGGCGATGTAATTGAAAGACAGTTCCAACCCGCCTCCAGAAGAAATCTGCCCACGGGTGTTCTTGCGAGAACGGTTCTGGGACCCCCAGTCAATCGACTCCGCAAACAGGCTCGCACCTTCCGCCACGGCTGTCATTGGGTTTACATCGGTGCTTCCCGGAATACCCAGCTCGAATGCAACCTTGTCTCGCAGCATTTTGTAGTTGGTCGGGCCACCAACGAACACGATGCGCTCCAGGTCATGCGGTGAAAGACCGGCCTTATTGAGTGTCTCTCGTGCAGACTCGATTGACTCACCGACGCGTTCGGCAATCAGCTTGTCGTATGTATCACGCTGCAAGGGAATATCAAGATAGACCTCATTGTCGCTGAGATCCCGTACCCGGGCCTCGGTTTCCGACAGACTGATGACCGAATCCTCGCGTGCCGAAAGTTCAATCTTGGCGCGTTCGGTGGCCCAGGTGGCCAGCCGAATGAGCGACTTGAAGCTGGGGTTCACGGAAAAGTCTTCCGGGAGGTCGAAGTTTTCCAGCAGCCAGGGGCGTACAACATTATCGACGAGCACGCGGTCGAAATCCCGGCCACCACACATGGCAATACCGCCGTGAGCGAGGAGATTAACCCGTCCACCGAGGCTTTCAGCAATAGCGATATCCAGTGTGCCGCCACCCAGGTCGTAAATCAGGAACATACCGTCGGTATTGCGGGCGCGCATAACACTCATGACTGCAGCGACCGGTTCCTGCATTAGCGCAACCTTGCCGAGACCGGCCATGCTGGCGGCCTGCATGGTGGCATCCTTCTGCATCTGGTTAAAAGCAGCAGGAACGGTGATGACGGTTCCGGTATCCGGATCGTTTCGGATTTCCTCAGGCAGGTAACCGAACTGAACTTTTAGAATTTCCGCCGAGCACTCTTCCGGAGTCATTGTCATGTTGACCGCCGGAAGATTGATTGGCGTACTGGTACCCATCAACCGCTTGAAAAGCATCGCAGAGTTGTCCGGGCTTTGCGGCGCCATGTTGTATGCGTTAAAACCAATCTGCTTGTTACCGCGCCTGTCGATATAGATCGCCGAGGGAGTAACATCGTTTTGCTGTGGACTCTTCCACACCCGCGTATCGGAACCGTCATAGGAACAGATTGCGCTGTTTGTTGTACCCAGGTCTATGCCAACGAAATTTTTCATCGTTCCACCTTCCTTAAAGTGACGGTTCCTGTCTTAACCAAACCTTCTTTCCCCATGATGATCGGCTCGAGCATCTGATCGACCATCAAGGCATCCTTCGTATCGAACTCGTCGATATTGAGGGGCGTGGCGGCCATTCCCGAATCGAAGGCATGACCCTCGACATTTACGATTCTCAAATCCGCTCGTTCCAGGGCCTCTTCGACCTTTTTGATGAACCAACGGAACTGGCTCTTGTACCGATTCTGTTCCCCGGCATCGAGCTTCAACAGCAGACGATCAAACACCCGACCGAAGCGCCAGGACTCCACTGCCATACTGATCACCGCATCCCGCATGGCCTCGGGGGTCATTGTGGTTTGTTCAGAGTCCGCCATATTTTTCTCCGTGTTCATTAAAATTCTTAGTAGTACTGCCGGATGTATCCGAATGCCTTGTCAAACAGGTCCTGATCCTTGATCTTGTATTTGACGTAAATCACCTTGCGCAGCGCTTTCTGCACTTCACGTTCTCCTGCCTTGGTGTCCTGCCAACCCGGAAAGCGAACCAGACGCACAATCTCGTCGATGTCGGCCACAATCCGCTCGACCACGACCGGCGTCTTGCCGCTCTTCACCTCAACGAACAGCTCGGTCAAAGCCGCTTTCGCCTTCGCCTGTTCATCGACGGGGTCCACCCGCTTCTCGGCCTGAACGACCTCCTTGGCCAGAGTCAGCAGCTCCTTGAGAAAATCGATGCTGTGCAGCAGCCCCTGTTCATGCCGTTCTTTCAGCTTTTCGAGACGCTCGCCCAGGGCTACGAACTTCGGGTTGTCCTTGTGCTTGCGCAATCGGGCAATAATCTTGATCTCGATCTCCTTGGATTTTTTCTCCGGGTCCTTGGCATCGAGCAATCCCTCAAGCACTTCGGCGTCCATCACCAGGGTGTCTAAATCGTCCCGCACGGTTTCCAGGTGGACATTTTCGTGGACCAGTTCGATGGTCTTTGCCCCAAGCGTATGCCAGAGCAGTTTGCCGTTACCGCTCGGCGGTTTTACCGATTCATAGATCTGGGTCAGCCATTTGTAGTCGGTTTGGTAGGGCCCCAGGCAGGGGTCTGGGGACAATGCCTCCCAGAGACGGGAGAGCACTGAGTATTCAGCCGCAAACCTGTCCCGGGTCTCGTTATCCGGCAGGCAGTCCTGCGCCGCAATCAGTCCCTCGTAGCCGCCGACGGTGCGGTCCACTCCGGGGAAGAACGCCAGACATTTCGCCACCACGCCCGGCAGTTCTTTCTTGAGGTCATCCAGGTTGGTGATGACCTTCTGCACCGCTTTCTCGTCGAAATCGAGTGCCGTGGCCACGTCGTCGAAGATGCCGAGGTAGTCCACGATCAGGCCATGGGTCTTGCCGGTATAGACGCGGTTGGTTCGGCAGATCGCCTGCAGCAGGTTGTGGTCCTTCATCGGTTTGTCCAGATACATGACCTGCAAAATCGGCGCATCGAATCCGGTCAGCAGCTTGGAGGTGACGATCAGGAATTTGAGCGGGTCTTCAGGATCCCGGAATCGATCCAGCAGCTCCTCCTCTTCATCCTTGGAAAGTTTCCACTCGGCAAATGCGTCCGACTTGCCGCCCTGGGTATGCATGACAATGGCACTTGCCTCTGGGCCGACCAGCTCGTCCATGGCCTTCTTATAGAGCACGCAGCATTCCCGGTCGAAGGTCACCACCTGGGCCTTGAAACCGTTCGGCTCGACCTTGTCCCGGTAGTGATTGACAATGTGCTGGCAGATGGCCTGCACACGGGCCGGGGCCTTGATCAGCACCGCCATTTTGGCGGCCCGCCTGGCCAGGTCATCCTTATCCTCTTCGCTCAACTGGTCGGTCATCTGAGCATAGGCTTCGTCGATGGCATCCTTATCGATGTGCAGTTTTACGTCCACGGCCTCAAAGTGAAGCGGCAACGTGGCCTTGTCCCGGATCGAGTCCTGGAACGAGTAGCGGCTCATGTAGCCTTGCTCATCTTCATCCGCGCCGAATGCCCAGAAGGTGTTACGGTCCCGCTTGTTGATCGGCGTGCCGGTCAAGCCAAAGAGGAAAGCATTGGGCAGCGCATCTCGCATCTGGCGACCCAGATCACCTTCCTGGGTGCGGTGCGCCTCGTCCACCATCACAATGATGTTCGGGCGCTCGTTCAGGCGGCCGCCCGCCTCGCCGAACTTGTGAATGGTGGTGATGATGATCTTGCGGGTATCGGCTGCCAGCAGGCTTTGTAGTTCCTGTCGAGTAGCGGCCCCGATCATGTTTGGGATATCGGCGGCGTTGAAGGTGGCGGTGATCTGGGTGTCCAGGTCGATGCGGTCCACCACGATCATCACCGTGGGGTTGCCGAGCTTGCGATGCATCCGCAGCTTCTGCGCCGCGAACACCATCAGAAGCGACTTGCCCGAGCCCTGAAAGTGCCAGATCAGGCCCTTCTTGGGATACCCCTTGACCACACGGGCGACCATCAGATTCGCGCCTTCGTACTGCTGATAGCGGCAGATGATCTTGATGCGGCGGTGTTTCTTGTCGGTGGCGAACAGGGTAAAGTTCTGTAGGATGTCCAGCACCACATGGGGTCGCAGCATGGAACGGATGGAGCGCTGCACGTCTGCAAGGGTCCCCTCGGCCTTGTTGTCACCTTCGTGCCACGGCCCCCAGATATCGATGGGCATGCGCACCGAGCCGTAGCGATAGCACTTACCCTCGGTAGCAAAGGAGAGGACGTTGGGTACGAACATCTGCGGCACGCTCTGTTCGTAGCCGTTGTGGATGTCGCTGGCCCCGTCCACCCAGGTCACCGCCGGGCGCACCGGCGTCTTGGCCTCGCCGATCACCAGTGGGATGCCATTGACCAGCATGATGATGTCGAAGCGCCGGCCACCCTCCTTGACCGGATAAACCCACTGGTTGGTGACCACGTAGTCGTTATTGCTCAGGTTCTCGAAGTCAATCAGGCGCACCGGCGTGTGTTCGCCGCGTTCACCGAAGGGCATGGACTTCTCACCCCGCAGCCATTCGGCGAACAGCTCGTTGGCCCGCACCAGTCCTTCGCTCTGTACCGACAGAGGAATGGTTCGCAGGCGATAGAGCACCTCGTCGGCGCGGTCAGGCTGGGCCTTGATTTCCGGATTCAGGCGGATGAGGGCCTCGCGTACCACCGACTCCACCAGTACATCAGAGTGTTGGCGTGGTAATTCCTCGGCGGATACGAAACGCCATTTAAGGCTTGTAATCTGAAGGGTGAGGTGTGAATCAAGATAATCAGTCTGCGGCTCAGCAACGCACCACTGATTGTCCTTGTCAGACAGCGTGTCCAGCACGAGTTGTTCAACTGTATTTTCCTCATTGAAATAGGTCATTTCTGTCCGCCTCCCGCCAATGAGGAAAGTTTTTTGCTCGTCAATCTTGCCAGAATGTCATCACTTCCCAGTTTCGCTTCGGCCATCTTGCGTGCAGCAAGCTCCCTCCATTCAATGACTCCAGGCGACTGGAAAGAGTCCCAGAGCGTACGCATTGTTGTCATGCATTCTTCTGAAAACTTTTTGAAGTCTTCAACGCTTATGTAAAAAACATCTCCCGTGTGAGGTTCAGCAGCAAAATGCAATTTGTCCGACGTCGAACAAAATACGACCGAGAAACTTACTCCAGGGTGTTCTGCTGCGAGGGTGTCTGGATGGGCCTTGGCTTGAAGTGTTTTCTCTTTTGAGACGACAGGATTCTCTCCGGTTGCCGTGTAATCCTCAAAAACAACGCCCTGTCGTCCAAAGATCCACCACGGGTCAGGATCACCGGATCGCTCAATGTTCCCCGATTCAAAACCCAGCAGGCGACCGAGCTTGACCTGCGCTTCTTCAAACGGCTTTGATTCCGTGCTTGAAAGCCCTTCCCGGATGGCCTGGAAATATTTTTCGATTTTCACGCTGCCAGACTTTCCAAACCGCTCAAGGACTCCTTCTATACGCTCGATGCGCTCTCCATAAATGACATCGACGGGTGCTTCCTGCGTCTGGTTGGAGAGCAGCTTTTGAATCTGTTTGAGCCATGGCAACGTACTGGCGCATGAAAAGGCAGCAGAAAAATGTTCTTGAGCTATCTGTGCTTGCTCCGCCTGGAAGGCTGCCGAGCCAGCAAGGTAATTCCAAAGAGCAGAATATCCCTTCAGATCATGCCCACCGGCGAGGCTGGCCAACACGTCTTTTGCGGAAGAAAGCGCGCTGTCAAAATCGCCGGACCAAAGGGCATCGTGAAATTTCACTTCATGCACAACAGAGTTCCCGACCGGACTTGCCGATGGTATGGGCGATTGAGTCAGTTCGTCTCTTGTTTCCAATATATGGTTATCGGCCGATTTCCACTCTGGCCCGTGGGCAACGAATATGTCGATGTTATCCCCCAGTTCAGACGGATTATCGACTTTTGATTGTTCGACACCAAAATTGACTTCGGCCTGAAGTTCCGGATGTAGTGTTTCTCGCTTTTCCGGCATGTGGAAATACTGATGCACCTTGTCGCCGATAATCACCACGAGCGCATAGTCGGTTGATGAGCGTGTGCATCTTCCTACCGCCTGAGTGATCCTGGTGCAGATGCGAACCTGGAAGAGGACAGAGGCCCCAAGGCGGCTGATGATGAAGCGCTCCTGAAGATTTGTAGATTCCGGAAGACCATAGATGATCAGGTATCTGCATTCGTCTCCGATCAGATCGATTCCGTCATACCTGTTCGCCAGAACCGCAATGGCGGAACCAGCTTGGGTAAATGATTTCTTCGACGCCTCCAGTTGTGCGGCGTCAAAGAGGGTATGACCCTGCGTCGCCGGAAGTACTCCAATGACTTCTCTGACTTTGTCAGCATCACGGTTACTTGGGGTGAGGACGAGTGCTCTGTCAAATTTCGTAGTCCAGGAAATCGCGAGGCTCAATGAAGCCGCTTCATCCCACACCCTCATAGGAAACACGAAGAAGCGTCGACCGATTCCCTGCTTATCCCAGCCCTCTGGAGCGGGTATCCGTTCGATTTTCTTCCGCCCGAAAATTCTTTCCAGATCCCCGCCTTCTCCGAGAGTCGCGGACATATAAATGCGCTGCCGCGCATTCTGAAACGGCGCAAAGCTCTTGGTGGGCGCGATAAGAGGACGAATGAGAATGGAATTGCTGGTGTAATAGAGATGACAGGCGTGGAGGTGATCTCTGATCATGCGCCATCGATAACCGTATTCCTCCGGGCTCTCATCGTCTCTGGAGGCAGTGTCAATCGCTGCCGTCAGAGCGGTCCTGCACTTGAGTAAATAAGGCGTCGGGATCTTGTTCACGAATGACGTATCAAGCGATCCCTCATTACCCTGGTCGTAACGGAGCTGGTCATTTTCCGTGGTGTAAGGCGCGATGATCTGCCAGATTGCATCGAAGGTAGATTCATCCTGATAGCGCCGGACCTCCAACGACCAGAAACTCGACACATAATTCTCGGCGGCGTGGGCATCGTCAAAAATGAGTGTATGGACATCGCTGAAAAACGGATTTGTGTTGAACAGAGCGCTGTAGGTGGCAACGCCTATTGATTCGCAATTGTTGAAAGCGGTCTTGTCGGCCTCCGGGTACTGGTGTTTGGACCCCGAGAAATCAAGAGCGTTGATTCCGTATTTTTCTTTGGCCTGTTCAACGACCTGATGGACAAGCTGTTTGGTAGGACAAAGCAGTACGCACCTCTCCCGTTTTGTTCTTCTGCGCCACTCTGCGATCAGGAGGCCAACCAGGGTCTTGCCGCTGCCGGTGGGCAGCTCAAGTGCGATATCACGATTGTCGACATGGTCCATGTAGTTGCGGAGCATGTCTGCCTGCTGCGCAAGAAGGCCTTCTACGGTACGGTCCCGCAGATCACGGAACAGCGACTCAGGATCTTTGATGGATACCGAATATTTCTGAGGGATTTTAAATGCCATGGAGTAACCCTCCTTGGTTTCTATTGCATGCACCGCCGTAACTGGCGAGCTTTTCGGCAACCATGTTCGAAGTTACGCCCTCGCAGAGCGTGTCGAGAACCATCTGTTCGACCGTGTTTTCTTCGTTAAACATGGGTGGCTCCCTTTGTCACATCATTCGCAATTTGCCGTTGAAGCCCAAGAAGAACTTCAACATGCTTAGTTAGCTGTTCCTCACCAGCACTAATGGTTGAAAGTTTATCCACGATTTCTCTTTGAACATGAAGGCCAGGAACAAGCAGCTTATGCTGTCGCAGATCCTTTCCATTAACTTTCCATATTCCATTTGTGGATTTAGCAAAAGCCAGGAGTTTTCCGTGAGTCAAGGGGTCATTCCATTGCTCGACTGCAAAGGCGGGAAGAATCTGTTTTTCATCGAAAGCTATTCGGATGAGAAGATCAGGATAAAAACAATTCTCTGGTAGTTCTGATACAAGACCAGCTTTTCCACAGAGGGTTTTGTTGCCGTTACCTCTCACAACTAAAATATCCCCCGAAGCTAAACGAAACTTCTCAAGGTCCGATGGTGAGATTTCGGCATATTTTGTATTTCCATTCGGATCAACTTTTCCATCCCTTACCGCACCAATACTTAATGTGGGACAACCTGCTTCTGATGCGTTAGTCTTAGGAGAAAAGCCATTCCGAGGTGGTGTGCTGTATAATTTACTGCATGCCACCTCACGGGTTGACTCATGTCGCAAAGACGCTCTAAGTGTTTGGCTTTTTAGGGCGGCAAGTGCGTTCAAAGATTCTTTGTATTTCTGCACTGCATCATCCGCTGTCCACAGGATCTCGGCAATGCGCTTCTGTTCATCGAGGGGTGGCAGCGGGAACTCCTGCACTTTCAAAGCTTTCCAATTGATCGTTGGTGAGAGTGATCCCACCGATATTTCAATGGCCCGCTCCATGAACATATCGGACTGCAGAAAGAACGGCAGAAAATCTGGGAGAATATGCTTTCCTGTTGGTCTCAGAACCATTCCATGAGCAGAGAAGAAACCGTCATGCGGAGCAATTGCGACTCGGCGAAGATAGGCATTGCGCTTTGCAAAAAGTAAGTCGCCTTTTTTCATGCGAAGCTTTTGACCTTTCAGGTCGGCATCAGAACCCCAGCGTTTGACATGTAGCGAGCCCGAGTCGAGGTGCTCTAACCCGATATAATTACGGCTGTCTTCTTCGGTTGGTTGGCCTTGTTCTCGGACGCATTCAACAAAGTCCCCAAACTTCAATATTTTCCAAGCAGGCTTCAGATTTTGCTCACTCATAGAGCACCTCCTCCTATTCGTGCGCCCTCAAGCACATTGATGAGGTCACTCATAGAATCCCGGAGATCCATCGAGCTTTCCTGCCAGTTGGTAATAGCGTCGGTCAAACTGACATCTTCGTTACTGCCATTTCCATGACTTCGATCCGAACGAATGACATTCACATAAAGTGGCAAATTCAAGCTGCACTCTTTTCCCCGGATCTCGTCGTTACTGACCACCCGGGCAAAACCGCCCTCATCGCCAAAGGCCTGGTAAGCGGAGACAATACGCTGGAGGTGGTCATCAGTAAGAAAGCTCTGCGCTCGCTCGCGGGTCACCTCGTTCACCGCGTTGATGAAGAGCACCTTGTTCCTGCGCTCCTTGGGCTTGTTCATCCGGCAGATAACAACGCAGGCTTCCATGGGTGAGTTGTAGAAAAGGTTAGGCCCGAGACCCAGCACACACTCCACTACGTCATGGGCGACCAGCTTCTCACGCATAGCCAGTTCCTCGTTGCGGAAGAGGACGCCATGCGGAAACAGGATGGCGCAGCGGCCGCTCCTGGTCTTCATGCTCTGGATGATGTGCTGCCAGAAGGCATAGTCGGCGCGGCCCTGTGGCGGAGTGCCGTAGATGTTCCGGCCCCACGGATCGGCGGCCCAGGCTTCGCGGTCCCACTGCTTGATGGAATACGGCGGATTGGCCAGCACCACATCGAACTCCATGAGCCGGTCGCCTTCGACGAATGCGGGATGGGCCAGGGTATCGCCCCGGACGATGCGGAAGTCCTCGATGCCGTGCAGGAACAGGTTCATGCGGCCGATGGCCGAGGTGAGCAGGTTGCGCTCCTGACCATAGAGTCTAAGGTTGCGCCATTCCTTGTTCTGCCGCTTGAGATGGGTGACGGCGGAGAGCAGCATGCCGGCCGAACCACACGTCGGGTCATAGATCGACTCGCCCGGCCTGGGTTCGAGCATCTCGGTCATCAGGTGAACCACGGTGCGGTTGGTATAGAACTCCGCAGCGGTATGGCCGGAATCGTCGGCGAACTTCTTGATCAGAAATTCATAGCCCACACCCAGCTCATCCTCCGGGCAGTTGGTAACTGAAAGCGTCTGAGAGCTAAAATGCTCAATCAGTTCGCGCAGCATGTGGTCAGGCAGGCGGTCCTTATTGGTCCACTGGGCATCGCCGAAGACCCCGTAGAGGGTGTCAGGGTTGGCCTTCTCTATGGCTCGCAGGGCATCCTGGATGGCCTTGCCCACATTCTTGACCTTGGTGCGGGTCGCCTTCCAGTGGGCATCCTCCGGGATCTGGAAACGGTGCTGCTCGGGCAGCGCAGCGTATTCCTGGTCACCGCCAGATTCTTCCAGCGCATCGGCCAGTTCCTCGTCGTACACGTCGCACAGCCGCTTGTAGAACAGTAGAGGGAAGATGAATTGCTTGTAATCCCCGGCGTCGATGTAGCCACGCAGCAAGGTAGCCGCACCCCAGAGATAGGATTCCAGCGCTGATTGGGAAATGTGCTTGCTCTTCTTCATCGCGCTATCACTTCCCATTCGTATATGTCCGTTGGAATATCAACGCCATCCAGGGAGTCCCAATCGTAGTCACCGGTTGCCTGGGTGTAGACGTCATCAGCCGCAGCCAGGGCTGAGTGATAGGAACCGAGCAACTCGTCCTTGAACCACAGGCCCCAGCGGCCATTGGCTTGCGGTTTGATGAGGAAACGGCCGATCGGCGACCTGTACTGATACATCTTCATAGCAAGCCCTCCCGTATCAGCAGGCCCTTCAGGCGATCTTCTGCTGCATACGCTGCCTGCAGCGATTCATTGAGGTTGGCGACGGCCTGATCGATGGTCATGAATTCTTCCTCGATCACCGGTTCCACGTAACGAGGGATATTCAGGTTGAAGTCGTTTTCCCGGATTTCATCGAGCGTGACCACCCGGCAGATCCCTTCGACATCCTGATAGCCTTCGTACCAGTGGTGGATGTTGTCCACGTGCTCCGGCAGCAGCTCGTTCTGCGCCCGGCCGGTCTTGAACTCCTTCGAGGCATCGATGAACAGCACCTTCTGGCGGTGCGGTTTCGGCTTACTGTCCCGAAAGACCAGCACACAGGGCGCGAGACCGGTGCCGTAGAAAATGTTCTGGCCGAGACCGATCACCGCTTCGAGGATGTCCATCTCCAGCAGCTTGCGGCGGATTTTGCCTTCCTTGGACATGCGGAACAGCACGCCATGGGGTACTACCACCGCCATGCGGCCCGTTTTACGGGCCATGGATTTAATCATGTGCTGGACCCAGGCGAAGTCGCCGGACTTGGCCGGCGGCAACCCGGCAAAGTTGCGGCCGTAGGGATCATTGACCCAAACATCATCCCCCCACTTTTCCAGGGAGAACGGTGGATTGGCGATGACGCAATCAAAGGTGGCGAGGCTGTCGCCCGAGTAAAAGGCAGGCAAGCGCAGCGTGTCACCGCGTTCGATATGGAAATCTTCCGCGCCGTGGAGAAAGAGGTTCATCCGGGCAATGGAGGATGTGGTCAGGTTCTTTTCCTGGCCATAAAGCTTGCCCAGCATGAGGTTCTCGTCACCGCCATGCTCTTTGACATGGTGCAGCGCCTCGAGAAGCATGCCACCGGTGCCGCAGGCTGGGTCATAGATGGTTTCCCCGGCCTTGGGCGCAAGGATGCGAACCATCAGCGCGACCACGGAACGCGGAGTATAGAACTCACCGGCCTTCTTGTTGGTGAGGTCGGCAAATTTCTTGATCAGGTATTCGTAGGCCTGGCCGAGGATGTCCGCCTTGCAGTGTTCATTGCCCAGGTTGAGCGACGAGAAGTGTTCGATCAGGTCCTTGAGCAGTGCGTCCGAAAGGCGGTCCTTGTTGGTCCACTGGGCATCGCCGAAGATGCCGTGCAGGGTGTCGGGATTGGCCTGCTCGATGCAGCGCATGGCCTTCTGGAGTGCATGACCGATATTGGCGCTTTTTGCCCGGACATCTTGCCAATGGCAGCCCTCCGAAACCTGGAATCGGTGGTTCTCGGGGAACTGCGCGAATTCCACGTCACCGTCGGACTCTTCCAGTGCAACGGCATACTCTTCGTCATAAACATCAGAGAGCCGTTTGAAGAAAAGCAGCGGGAAGATGTAGGTCTTGAAGTCGGCCGCATCGACAGGACCGCGCAGGATATTGGCCGCCTCCCAGAGATGCCCGGAGAGGGTCCCGATATCCAGATCGACTGAATTGTTTTTTCCGTTCCTTGGGCTCATTCCGATTTATCCGACCCCGCAATATCCGCCGCACCACCAGCCTTGACCCACTCGTCGACTTCGTATTTCTTGAACTTCCAAAGGCGGCCCATGCGGTGAGCGGGCATACCCCCCTTGTCGATCCACTTGTACACGGTGTCATTACTGACCCCGAGGTGTTTGCATATCTCGGTGATTGAAAGCCAGCGGTCTTCCGTCTCAACCATTCCTCAAATTCCTCGTGAACGATGAGTAAAAACGTCATAGGTCTGCGAACTGCCGACACTGGAGCAACCAGTCTCCGGCGTCTGTACCAAATCACTGAAAATTATGCGGTTTAGCACCTTGTGTCAACCGATCATTGCCGATTTCACCCGATTACTATCTAAATCGTGCGAATCTATTGGCTCTAACGGCTTCTCTATGAAGTCACCCTTCCCACTATTCCTCCATCCGTCACCGGATTGTCAAAATCAAATATGTGTAGTATATAGTACACATGACATTCGGAGAATACATCCGTGAACATCGCGAGGCCCTGAAGTCACAGGATCGGCGGTTTTCCGTCCGGCAGGTCGCCCAGCGAATTGGCGTGGAACCAGCCTACCTCAGCAAGATAGAACGCGGGGATGTGGCGCCACCGTCCGAGGCAAAAATCCGGGCATTGGCCGAGGAGCTTGACGAGGATCCGGACGTGCTGCTGGCATTGGCCGGGAAGGTCTCGTCGGATTTACAGGCGATCATCCGGAAACGGCCGCAACTGTTCGCTGACCTGATCCGCCAGCTTAAATCCGCACCGGATCACGCTCTGTTGCGAATTGCCCGGGATGTCCGTGATGGCGAGTGGTAACGCCTGAATAGTGACTCAGGGGAGAAAAGACAATGATCGAACTACTGAACAACCAACTGACCTTCCGGTTTCCGGAGGTCCACGAAAAAGCGGTGTGCAGCATCGACTTCCAGCGCACCCTGCGGATCCCGGATGACAACCGGGAATACCCCCTCCCCCCGGGCCTGGGTCGTTTCCCGGTGGAGCACGTGGATGACTTCGCAGACCAGTTGCCTGATTCCTGGCGGACACATGGTGGCGTCTTCATCCCCATGTATCAGTCTGAGGCGCTGTGGATCAATTTCTCCGGTGACTACCCCTGCGCCGTCAAGATTGCCGCTGGCAAGATCAATGCGGTTTCCGGGGAACCCTGGAGCAATGGGCTTTCGGCTGATTCACAGGACTATGCGGTGATTCCGGAACAGCCCTGGTTGGATGGTTTCAACGTCTCGGAGGACTTTATCCGGCAGTTTGTCGCCATGCCGCTGGGTGAAGGCTTCACAGCCGAGGAGCAGATTACGGGGACGGCTGAACATGGCGGACTCCAGATCATCGTCTACCCGATGAAGCATGATGTTTACGTCGAACATTTCGAGCGAACCGTGCAAGCAGACATGGACTATCTCGATATGCCGATGTTCAGTCGCACGGTCTGCGAATCGGCCGCCCCCGATATGGGGCTTGCTCCTGGCGGCTTGATGCGGCAGGAGATCTACGAGGACGAGTACGGCATCGATGCCTGGGATCAGGAAAATGGCTTCCGTTGCTTCATCCATCTGGCCAACAGTGAGCAATATCTGGCAATCACCGGTCACCAGCCACCGCATACGCCGCCAACGGCCAATGATTACACGAGTGCCGGTCTGCCCTGGTTTGACTACTACAGTGATGGCAAGGCGCTGTCCGGTTCGGAAACATTAGGCAAGCTGACCAGTGTCGCTGCTAAGGTGATCGAGAAAGGCAAAGGACTGCTGCCGGACAATGAACCGGTTCATCCTAAAACTGTCAAGATAATCAGCAAAGGCAATGTGGTCCGGGATGGGGAGTTCTGAAAAAATCATCATCCCGTATCACGCCTCGTAAAATCATAGAGACATGGACTTTCAGTTCAGCCAGTTCACACTATTCGCCGCGTTTATTATCGGGCTAATCGTGTTTTGGGAGTATCGCGCCAGGTCTGTTTGATATCCTGATGTTCAAAATGTTAGCGAAACACGATTGCAGGACAATCTATGAAGCACAAGGTTCTCGACAAAAACTATCAAAATGAAGTAACGAGGCTTTTCACGTCTGTTTTCACATCATCCGAAGGAGACGAAGAAGGTAAGCTAATTGGCAATCTTGCCTCAGAGCTATCCTCCAATATCGACAATGAAGAGATAATCTGTCTCGGCACATATGAAAATGAATCGCTTATTGGTTCTATTTTCTTTACTCGCCTTCGGTTTAATGAGTCTATTCTGGTTTATATGCTCGCTCCGGTTGCAGTGAGCACTAAACATCAGGGAAAAGGCGTAGGACAGGCGCTAATCAATTATGGACTTAATGAACTGAAAAATCGTTCTGTGAGTGTTGCTATCACATATGGTGATCCATCCTTCTACTCAAAGGTGGGATTTGAACCCCTGTCAGAAGATGTCATCCAGGCCCCTCTAAAGCTCTCAATGCCAGTAGGCTGGCTTGGCCAATCATTAACGGGAGAGCCAATTCCAGCTATTAATGAGCGACCCATATGCGTTAAGGAATTTAATGATCCCGTTTATTGGTAAATACGCGGACATAACCATGAGATTCAGGGAGCACGCAGCGTAGCGGCGCGTCCTGAGCCCAAGCACTATGCACTATTTAAGAAAATTATTATTAGTTCTGAAAGCAATCATTGGCGTCACGAGCAAACTTGTCGCTGGCCTTATTGGCTTGCTGGCTGCTGTCGTCGTCACATCCGAAGAAGATGATTCTGAGGATGGCGACCTGACTGGCAATTATAATTTCCGTACCCGCAAGTTTGACAATGGCACTGATCCGTACGGATGGTATGAAGAGGATTTGTAAATCCGTTATCGCTTCGCCCCCTTAGACACAACGGCCTTACCGATACTTCCACCTTGTCGTCCTGCATCTTGAGCGGTCCGTGTGAATTCGCCTTGTACCGAATTGATCGAGCGCCCGATATGCAACCCCGCCCACGCCATCATCCCGCTCCAGAGCAACGGCAAACCCAGATAGAGGCTTGTCGTGATCATATTCAGCAGCATGCGCTTGATGTCGTGCTCACCGGGGTTGGCAAACATCTGCAGGAAGACATTCACATCCGGATACATGGACAGGATGAGGTTCTGATCCACCCACAGCGCCAGGTACCAGAGCACGCTCCAGAACTTGACGGTAAAGATAGCCATGGCGCCGATGACCATCATGAAGATGGAATAACGCGACAGCACCACGATCATGGGGAGCAAGGCATAGATGCCGAGCAGGAGCACGGCCTGCACCATCGGGAGGGCCTGAAGGACCGCGGTCATGGTGACCGAGAACAGCGCCGAGGCGGCCACCACGCCGCCCGATGCCAGGCCGCCTTTGGCGACATTCTCTACCGTACTGAGCAACCCGGTACTGCCGGAGTTGTGGGCCACGAGGTCGTTGTTCGACCACGATGGTGGAGCATTCGCCAGAACGGTCTTGGCCACTGCATCATTTTGCTGTTCGCTGGCCAGCGCCGGCGCGATGGCAACCACGAGGCCTGAAAAACCGGCCGATGTGGCATCGGCCTCGGTGATCAACTTTTCACGCAGCCCCGCCGAGGCATCCTCCCACCACTGCTTGCAGTAAGGCCTACCCCAGGTGGGTGGAGCCGCAGGATCATATTCGGTATCACGAGCAGCATTGTAGGCCCAACGGCTGACCTGCGTGGTAGCACGCAGGGTGTCATAGTAGCCCGGCGTATTACGATACACTTGCGAACCCATCCAGTCCGGATCATCAGGGCCATACGTTGTCAGCAGGGCATTGACCGCGGCGGTGGCAGGTCGTTCCGACTGGTACATCGACCGGGCCGGAATGTAGCACTGGCTAAAGAAATCACTGACTTCCTGGCGGAGGCGCGGGTCAGCAATAGTCGCGAGCCGCGCCTGTTGTTCGTAGGTACGCATGTCCGCAGCACTTGGAAGGCCTTCGACCACCGCGTGATTGAAACCCGAGGTCATCGAGAGTACCGCATACCACCACACAGGGATGTTCACCGTGGCCGGCGAACCGGTGAAGCCGGTGGAACCGTAGGTGCTCTGGGGTGCGGCTACAGTCGCCGTCGGCGGCGTGAGATCGACCAATGTTGGTGGCGGCGTGTAGTTGAGTGAAGCCGCGTTCAGTGGCGTCAATGCAGCGGGTTGTCCGGCCAAAACAACCACCAGTAGCGCGATGAAGAGCTCCAGCTCCATGCGCCGCAGTGACAAGCCGGTGACGGTACCGAACTCACCGCCTTGCGCCGGTTCCCGCCAGTTGTCGATCAGGATGCCGAGGAACGGCAGGAACACGATACCGGTGCCGACCAGCACATCCCACAAAATGCCGTAGAAGGTCCAGCCGAACAGTGTCGTAAAGAGTTCGAGATAGCTGTCGACGGTCATGCCCCGCTCCCCTGCAGTACGGCCAGCACCTGACCAAGCAGGTTCTGACCCAATACCAGTTCGATCACGACGAGCCAGGTCACGATACGCCAGCGTACAGCGAGCAAGTTCGTGGCCTGTGTCTCATCCAGACGTCCACAACGTTGAAGGGCGTTCACGACCCATGGCCAGCCCATCGCCAACAGGGCAATCAGCAAGACCCGGATGCCCGTCATGAGTGGCTTCAAGACCTCGATCCTTGTCTGCACCGCGACTACAGAGGATGTCTCGACCGAATGCCAGAGAATGCCGCCCGCCCCCAACGCCAGACCGAACGTCAGCAGGGTCAGCAAAATAAACCAGCGCCGACGCATGGCTAATCCGTTATTGGACACGGCCATTGCTCAGCGGACGCGGATCGATGGTGGGGACTTCTGGCGTTTTCAGGGACGATTGCCGACGGGCCGCGGCGCGTTGAAGCAAAGTCGCAATCGTGTCCGAGACCACCTCCTTGCGCACCCGGGTCTCGAACAACAGGTTCTCGATCTCCTTGTCGAGCTCGGCGATGGACTTGTCCGCGTGCTCGCGTGCCACCGCGGTCGCATAGACCTCCGGCACCTGGCGGCCGGAAAGCAACAAACGACGGGCATACAGCGCCTTCTCCACCGTGCGGGCCGTGCTGATCTCGGAAACCAGCCGTCCCATGATGAGGCTCTGTTCGGAGGCCGGCATATCCCGAATCGCCTCGATGACCTGGCGGGTGATGGCAACGCCAGGGGCAGTAATATTGTCCAAGTTGGCCAGTGTCGGAGGTGTTGCGCCGGAGACCAGGCTCTGGATTTCCGTCGTTACGGTAGTCGCCTCCTGATTGAGCTTTGGCAGCAGTCCGGTACCGGGGATACTGTCCTTGCGGCAGGTATCACAGGTGGTGACAATATTTTCACCAACCACATCGACGACCCAGTTACGCGCCTCGGTAGGCGTTGTCCAGATCTCAGTCAGGCGGGTGGCCGATGCAGGAGGCACCGGGCCTGCCGTCGTGATCGGACGATTCATATTGATGTTGTACCCGGCCTTGACGATGTCGCCGGTAAATTCCAGCACCGGCTGTCCGGAGCCCCCGGCCTGCCTACCGATCCAGGGCACGCCATTGTCCCCGTTAGCGGTCTCGACGGCGTCCTTGGCGGTTACGGCATCATTACCACCAACACCCATCTGAAGCTTCCAGTCATTGCCTTTGGACAGCGTGATGAGATCCGCATAGGGGTTCTTGCCTTTGGCGATCTCCGCTTCCATCTGTTTGCAGGACATGGTGGCGAGTTGCATGGTCTCTTCCGCTTTGAGCAGGGCATTCTGGAATAGATCATAAAGTCCTGGATTGGCTCGCTGCAGGATGAGTGCCGGAAGTGATGCAATGGCCGCACTCGCTGCAGCCGTCATGGCATTCATCATGTTATCGATGCCTGAACCGATATCGTTCAGGGTATTGGTGACGGCCGCCACCGGATCGAACCGACCGCAGCTATAGCCCAGACCCAATTGGGCCGAACCGCCGAGGGTGACTGAGGTCACGGCTGGATTGGCGGGTACGGAGACGGGTTCCGCCCCGCCGATCTTGTAGTACCAGAGACTGTCCTCGGTGGGTGCCTGGGTGGCTTGCACCAGCGTGTATGGAGCAAACATCAGGCAAAGTCCGATGAACAGCAATGAGTAACGGGGTTGGCCTTTTATGGGTGAGCATTTCTTATACAACATGACTCTCTTGATCATGGTGGATAGGGAAACCAATCGAGTGAATACAAAAACATCTGCCCTCGGCGGTTACAACACTTGTAGGGACGCCAGAGATTCCAGGCATAGTCCCCGGCCCCATCCACACGCCCGCCACCCCAACCGCTGAAACTGGCGAGGTCATTGCTACCAAATACACTGCAGGTCAATTCCGGCAGGGGCACGAGCATCTGCCAGGTGCCGGTGGAGCGGTCCTTTTCCCGCAACGGACCCGGCGGCCAGACCCGCTGACCTGAAAAGCTCGGGATCCAATGATTGACCAGTCCGCCAAGCCCGTCGGGGATCCAATTGTCGATGATTCTGATCAGGTCGTTGTGCATATAAGGCGCACCGGAGAGCGGTACATAGACATGGGGCTGACCGGCACGGGTGACGATATCCCCGGCCCGCTGCGCATTGATAGCGGCAGCTTTGGGCTCTTCAGCCTGAGTGGTCCAGCCGGTGCGAGGATAGACCCCACCCCAGGTCTGCAGTGGCCAGGTACCGATTTCGCGCAATCCGGGCAACAGGCTGGCCGGATAGAAGATCTCCGGCACCTCCTGTCGCCAGGACAAGGCATCCAGGCCCGATTGGAAGTAAGGGAAGAAAGGGGTTGTCTGGGATTGGCAGAGCAACCCCACTCCGGTGGACACACTGGCCAATGAGGCGACCGGGTGGCCGATGGCATCGGTCTCACGAAACACCAGGTTGCGGTGTTCCCTGGGCTCGGTACTACCCTCGGTGCGATTGCCAGCACTGTCGATAGGAATAGGCAGCAGGCTTCCCAGCAGAGTCGTTGCCGCAGTCTTCTGGGCAAGCCCCAAGGTTGCGCGGATCTCCACCCAGGGATTGCCTCCCAGTTCGTTGTAGCTGCTGACCACCAAGTCCGGATTGTAGTGCCCGACCTTGAGCGAGGCCCTGACACTGCAACCGGACCAGGAACAGCGCAACCAGAAACAGGTGCCGATCGGCATCCAGCGCATGCAGGAAAATGCCGCCGTTGTCGTCTGGGCAACGATCTGTGGTGTGGTCGTTGTACCGGAGAATCCTTTGACGGGAACCCATAGTGCAATGGCAAGACAGAACGATAGACACCTCCCGTGGATCATCGCTTACCTTCCCGCCGCCATGCCCGGTAATGTGTATGTGCAGTCTGCACATCGGTTACGCCATAGACGACTGCCTGGCCATCGAAAACAATGGCTGGATAGCGATCCACGCCATACTGCATCGCCTTCGCCAAACCCATTGCGGCATGTTGCATCCGCGTTCGATCTTCCTGACGCAGTTGCTGGAAGCGTTGCTGAACGACTCGTTTGGATTGCTCGGGATCAGCCGGAAGGCCTTCGGACAGCTTCGCCTCGGTACGCCGGATGCCATCCAGTTCATAGACATGGAATTCATTTTCCCCACGAAGTGACTGCCTGTTGATACCCGCCTCACCGGCTATAGGTGTATCTGTCGTGGTAAATACTTCTACGAGGCGTGGATGAACCTCTACCGGTTGACTCGCTTGTATAACTCCAGCGAACAAGGCCAATACTATCCGTACCGGCACAACAAAGCGTATTGAATGTGAATTCTTGGTCATGTATACCAATAGACCGTCATAAAGTGATGGGCTATCGTGAATCATGCGTCAGTCCAAGGAAACAGGAAACTCGATCAAGATGCGGCGTGGTTTATACCTGGCGGATTCAACCAAGGATGAAAAATCGCCTTAATAGACGACTATTGGCTCCGCCCGATTGCTTTAAAGCGGGCGTGACAATCAATGCACTAGTAGACTGAATAGATGTCTCAAAAGTGCCGGAGTTGTGGACCAATCGGTTGACGGCAGGAAAACTGCCGTTCCCGGCTCGGAGTAAGAAATGTTGCAGTGCGTCAGCGATGTGCCATAACCGGCCGTTCAAGGAATTGATCTACGCGCTACACAGATAGAGAACATTATGAGAATATTCGTCTCTCCACGGAAAGGAGAGCCACATGCATCATGCAGCGATCAAGGACTGGTCATCATACAGCCCGCCATATCAGCGGCACCGGCCAGAACGGACACTTCTTTATCAAATCATTGAGCAGCACTATCCGGAATTCCGGGATATCATGGCGGCTCAGGGCAGGTCCCTACCCCGGCATGTTCAGCAGGAATTCTCGGAGTATCACAAGTGTGGACGGCTGGAAAATGGATTCCTGCGAGTGCAATGCACCGAGTGCCACCATGAACACCTGGTCGTGTTCAGTTGTAAAAAGCGGGGATTCTGTCCGAGCTGCGGAGCGCGGCGAATGGCGGAAAGCGCCGCACTGCTGGTCGATGAGATTTTGCCGGAACAGCCTATACGCCAGTGGGTGCTGAGTTTTCCATTTCAATTGCGGTTCCTGTTCGCCAGCCGCCCGGAGCTGATGGGCCAGGTGCTGGGTATTGTTTACCGGGCGATATCTTCGCACTTGATCAAGAAGACAGGTTTCGCCCGAAAGACCGCGCAAACCGGCGCGGTGACGCTGATCCAGCGATTCGGCAGTGCGTTGAACCTCAATGTTCACTTTCACATGCTTTTCCTCGACGGTGTCTACACCGAAACCCAATACTGCAAAACACGATTTCAGCGCACCAACGCCCCGGATCAACAGGAATTGACTGATCTGGTGCATACCATCAGCTACCGGGTTGCATGCTTTCTTGAGCGCGAAGGCATCCTGGAGCGCGATGAGGAAAACAGTTACCTGAATCTGGAACATGCGGACGAAGACCCGATGCAGCAGGTGATTGGCAGCTCGGTCAGTTACCGAATCGCAGTGGGACCACAGCAAGGACGCAAGGTATTCACGTTACAGACCATTCCGGCCTGGGAGGAGGATGACCGGTTTGCACAGGTGGCGAAAGAGTCCGGATTCAGTTTGCATGCCGGTGTCGCGGCGCAGGCCTGGGAGCGACAGAAGCTTGAGCGCCTGTGCCGTTACATGACGAGACCAGCGGTCTCCGAGAATCGGCTTTCACTGACACCCTCGGGCAATGTCCGCTACGACGTGAATGGAATCACAAGTGTCGCGGGCGCAGGGATGCGCAGGAGCGACCCAGCTCAAGACGCCCTACAGCGATGGAACCACGCATGTCATTTTCGAGCCGCTGGATTTCATCGCCAGACTGGCCGCCCTGGTTCCGAAGCCCAGGGTCAACCTGACCCGATTCCATGGTGTCTTTGCACCCAATAGCAAACATCGAGTCGATGTAACACCAGCTAAACGGGGAAAGGGCCGAACCCACCAGGAAAGCGAAGACAGGACGCCGGAGCAGAGACACAAAGCGATGAACTGGGCGCAACGCTTGAAGCGAGTGTTTAACATCGATGTGTCGATCTGCCAGAAGTGCGGCGGTGAAGCCAGGGCGATTGCCTGTATCGAGGATCAAGCGGTGATCGACAAGATTCTGGATCACCTCATGAAGAAAGGCGCATTACCAGCACCACCCGAATTACTGCCAGCTGCGCGGGCCTCGCCCCAGGCAGAGTGGTTTGCATAGCGGCATCAGACCGGAAGTTTACCCCCGCCATGACTTCACATAACGACAACTGATTTTAATGGGTTGCCTGATTGCTTGCGGCCTAGTCAAAACCAGAAGGTCTAAAAAAGTCAAACAGTGAGAAAGCTCAGTGCGGAATATGAATGCTGGCTGGAATTACCCTGAGTTACTCTTGTTTCGGGCGGGGCTCTGAAGGTCTGGTTCCGGCTTGATATGCCAGGGTGTTGCGTTTATTCTTCTCGTATAGACGCCCCTATTGTCAACCTGAATTTTCACTCTCTTGATCGTAGAGCGGGTGTAGACCTTGGACTAACATCCTCGTATTCGCGTGCTGGTTAACGCATTAAGATCTGTCCGTTTTGGGGTTACCACAACCTATACACAGGCGCTTTCGTTACCGATTTCTAAAGAAGGTTACGTGGGCTTCCCAATCTCTGTCTTATCCTCTGGACCAATCCGTTTATTCAAGCAGATGACAATCTGGTTTTATATCGCGTATTCCTGGCATTGCTTCTTTAGGCGGCCACCTTCTGCAGTGACTCCCAGATAAAGCCCACCATTTCCCGGGCACAGGCGACTTTCACTTTGTTTGGATGCTTGCCCGCGATCAACAAGCGGTTGCCCTTTTTGTTCAAACGCTTCAAGCAACGATCGGCAATACTCACTAATTCAGCGTCTGTATTTTTTCGTCGGGCCTTTAATCTCTGGGAGATTTTAGACGTGCGGTATCCACGCTGATTGGCTTCAACGAAGGCCGTACGCAAGAACCGGTTGCCCTGCTTGGTAATCCCGAAGCGGTTGTGTTTGCCTCCGGAGGAATACTCCCGGATATCCATACCAATCCAGGACGCCAGTTGTCGTGGATGGGGGAAACGTTTCACGTCTCCGATTTCGGTAATCATGGTCAGGGCGAAGAGATTCTTAATGCCCTTGTAGCAGGTCAAGGCCTGTACTGGCTTTTCATATTGTGGGGTTCGCGCCAGTGCTTCAACCTGCTCGTCATATTCGGCCAGGATATCATTGAGCGCTTTTAACTGGCGCACCAGCAGTGATAGGTTAACCTTAAAGCTCCCTGAAGCGGCTTCGATGGTTCTATCAAGCCAGGCATAGTGTGGCAAGGTCCAGTGGGTTTTGTAGTGGGTCTCGGCCTTGAATTGCCGTCCGTTTCGACGTAACAGGGCTTGAATATGCTTGCGCAATTCCGTCTGCTGATCCAACAGTTTTTGGCGGGAGCGCAGCAGATCCCGGTCTTGTTCCTGCGCCAACTCGGGTATCGAAACATAAGTAAGTAGGCCATTGGCATAGAATTGCGCCAGTTGATCGGCATCAATACGATCCGTTTTGACTTGTTTCCCTCGGGGGCTGGGGATGCTGGTGGGTGCGACCACATCGCAGCGATAGCCTTTTTCGGCGAGATCCCGTTGCAGGGTATAGCCTACATAAGATGCCTCATAACACAGTTTGAATACCCCGGCGGGAAGGCATTTCCGGAGTCTGCCAAGTTGGCCCAATAAGCCCTTTAACGTGGGTCGGCATTTGAAGGAAATCACCTCACCGGTCTCCGTGTTGAGGGCCGATCCGTGGTACTGGGTATCATCGACATCGAGGCCGATATAGATTACATTTTGGTTCATAGACGCCTCCGTCTTTATTATGGGGTGGTACAATGTACCCTGTAGAGGTATCCATCTGTGATGGTAGCCCTCGGTTAAGAGGGGGCGTCTATATCTTCTATACTTAAAAGTCGCTCAAGCATCACTGGATGATCTGCAATGCCAAGGCATGACGCCTTCATCAGCTATTCGAGAAGGGACAAGGCCTTTGCTGCACGCCTTGAGCAGCGGCTCGAAAAATACAAGGCACCCAATGACCTGCAGGTGCGTCAGGGCTACCTGAACATATTCCGCGACGAGAAGGATTTCACCGGTGCCGATTATTTCGATTCGTTGCAGCAACACCTGCAGGACTCCGAGACCCTGATCGTATTGTGTTCGCCGCACGCCCGGGCGAGCGAGTACGTCAACGATGAGATCCGCCGGTTTGTAGCGCTGAAGGGCGCGGACCGGATCATCCCGATACTGGTTTCTGGCATCCCAAACAATGAGGCTCCCCCAGAGCGCGAGGCCGAAAAGGCCTTTCCAGAAGCGCTGAGCGAGGCCTTGCCGATGCCGCTGGCGGCAAATTATCTCGATTTCGACGTGGCCACCGACCGGGTCGATCGCGGTGCCTACCTGGATGCCTGGTTTACCGTGCTGGCGAATGTATACCGGGTCAGTCGCAGCGAAATCGAGCAGCGCGAACGTAAACGGCGGGCCCGATTTGTGCGGACCGCCGTGGCCGTGACCGCCTCGGTCGTTGTGCTGTTGGTGATCGCATTGGTGGTTACGCTTTTGTCGCGTGCCGAGGCCGTTCGCCAGGCGATAGAGGCCCGCAGTGAGACGTCGACCCGCTTGGCCGTCCAGGCGTTGGAGAAGATCAGGGGCGAACCCGAGACCGCATTGTGGTTGGCGATCGATGCGGTGGATACCTACCACAGGCATGGTGATCCGCCGGTGTCGCGTGCGTTGGAGGCGTTGCACCGGGCCCGCTTGTCATTCGGTGGTGGGCGACCAGTGATGTCGGCGCAACCGGAAGGTGCGGAGCTGGTATTTTCTGAGGATCTGACCTGGGCCGCGGCAGCGACCGACAGTGGTGAAGTGCTTTTCACCCGTGCGGGCTCGGGTGAGGTCGTCAAACTGCAGCCACCGCCCCTGTTGAAAGCCGGCGAGGCCTGGTCCGACGAGGTCCCTGTGTTGTTGTTTACGCCAGACCGGCTTATTGCTGGACTTGGCATTGTCAGCGATGGCAATCGTCAGCCGCGTCATGCGGCTTACTGGTACTGGCCACTCTCAAAACAGGGCATTACAGGTGAGGCCGCAGTTATCGCCCGATTCCCGATTCGCCTGTGGAATCGTCTTGAACCGGTTGCCAGCCCGGGTGGTCGCTGGATTTCCTGGTACGGGAAAGGTGACACGCTGTTTTTGAAAGATCTCGACAGCGTTGGCGATGCATTGCAGATCAAGAGCGACTACGACCAGCGGGCAATGCGTGCTTTCAGTAGCGATGAAACCCAGATGCTGGCATTCACGCAGGGCGGGCTGGTCGTCTTGGCGCTGGGTGGTTCGGAATCGGTGGATGCCGAAACGATGCTCCCCGAAGTCCATCGGTTGGCCGAATCGCGCTGGGATCTGCGATCGACAATGGCCCACCACGCTTATTCGATATCGGAGCGCGGCTGTCGGCGCGACGAGGTGCCGCCCGGTCTGTTTCGTGTGGCTACGGTCGACACCAATGGCGATGCGGCCTGGTGGGATTTTTCTGACGATGAACCGCAGCGAAGGCCTTTACCGAACATATTCACCGCATTCACAGAGCAGATGCGCGTTTGGCGACTTGAAAAACGCCAGGTGACGGCGTCGTTGGAATTCAGCCCGTGTGGGAAGCGCTTGTTGGTGACCGTCGCCGAGAAAAAAGGCGAGTTCGGTATCGCCGCGCATATCGACCTGGGCGAAGACGAGGCCTGGAAACCCATCATAGTGGAACAGCTCAAGGGCCAACTGCATGCGAGCATGAGCCGCACCCGTGGCACGGGTTTTGGCGTCAGCGAGGGTTATGAACTGAAAAATCGCAAGCAGCTCGGCGTCGCCCATGCAACCTGGTTTACGCGTGACGGGTTGTTGACGATCGGCTTTGACGGGTCGTTGGAGTTCCACGATCCCGAGCGTGGCGCGTCGCAGTATCTGTCAGGCGGCATTACCGCGGTAGACGACGCCGATTACATTCATTCCGAGGGCGGGATCAGTGCAGGGACCCGTGACGGCGAACTGAAGATCTTCGGTGAGGACAACTCGGATCCGGTGTTTGTATTATCCGGACACGATGCGCCCGTCAAAAAGGTGTTCCAGGAGCGCAGGGGGCGACGGGTCGTGACCATAGCGGCATCGGGTCAGGCGCGTATCTGGGACATGAAAAATCCGGTGTTGCGGCCCGATTATTTTCGTGGGGTTGCTGACGATTGGCGTAGTTTCCGATACGGCGAGACCCGTGCGAGGGTTTGGAACTTCAGTACGGAGGCACCTTTTCGCCGGGTACGCGAGGAACAGGAACAGCCGCCCGCAACGCAGTATGCGGAAACCAAAGACGGTGACTGGGTCGTCGAGCGGATCGCACAACGTGATGATGTTGCGGCATCTACGCTGCATCTCATGCGGCGCGGCCCGGAAGGAAGCGGCCACGATGTTGTTGCATCGCGTCTGCTTAAGCTGCCGTTTCCGGCAAAGCCCGAACCCTACTGGCACAGGTGGCGATGGGATAAAAAGGGTTTTCTGCGGGTGACGGACACACAGGCGTTTCTGCTGGTCACCGGCTCTCACCGGAAAGGCACCGGTGCCTTTCTGATTGATCTGTTCGATCCAAAAAGCCAACCTATCGAGCTGTTAGACCCGGCAGACGGCTATGCCATTTCTGCGGTATCAGAGAACATGAGTCATATGCTGATCAAACGCTACGCTGAGGATAGTAGGCGGGTGGAGGTGCGTGGTGTCTTGCAACGCAGGGGTGAGGCCATCTTGGGGATCGATGGCCGGCGAGATGGAAAACTCAGCGAGGACGGACACTGGTTGGCTACCGAAAAGGACGTCTACGACCTCCGTGGCCCAACGCCAGTTCTTCGAACCCAGCGCGACTTCCCGCACGGCTGGGATCGCCGTGGCGTGATCTTCAAGGTCGGCCGACCACCGCTGTGGCTTGACGAGTCCGGCGACTTGTGGGGACTCGACCATGCCGTCGGTGACCGGTCGCCACCTCGGAGGTTGTCGTCTGGACTCGAATTGAGCGTTGTCGCCTGGTCGGAAGACGGTGTATGGCTAGGACTAGGTGGGAAGCACGGCGAGGTGCGTGCTGCTACGCTGGGTCGCGAAGCCGATTTCGCCGAGATTACCGAGGGGCTTGGTCGAGTTGCGGAAGCGCCGGCCCTGCCGGTTACCGGAACCGACGCCGCAAACGAGAGGGTCATGCGTATCCTGATGTCTCCCGATGCCGGCTGGCTTGCAGCAAAGCTGGGTAGACGGCGTTACACACTGTGGCATCGTTCGCCCGGCGGAATGTGGCAGCAGCCGATCGTATTGGAACGCGATGCTTGGATAAATGGCGAAGAGCTTCTCGTCGATAACCGTTGGTTGATGGGCAAAGATGGCTTGTACGATTTCAGCCAATCCGCATTGGTGCGCCGGGCCTCGCGAGAGGCCAACTACACATGGCGTTATTCCCGCTTGGTGTTTGCAGTCGGACGGCCACCGTTATGGCTCGACGAATCCGGAAACCTCTGGGGACTGGACCATGCCGACGGGGCAGCTGAACCCCCGCAGCTGCTGGTTTCCGGACTCGATCTTGAAACGGTGTCCTGGGCCGACGACGGAAAACGGCTGGGGCTCGGTGGCAAGAACGGTGACGTGCGAATTATCGCAATCACTGATGGTGCGGGATTTGCCGAGATCGGGAAGGTCTTGGCGGCGGTTGCGCGTCAGCCAGCGTTGCCGGCGCCCTGGGACGTGCGTGCACGCGACAGCATTCGATCGATTAAGATGGCATCCCAAGGGGGATGGGTGAGCGCGCGTGCAGCAAAGGGATACTATCTTCTATGGCGTGCCGCGCCCGAGGGAGGCTGGCGGGATCCCATCGTCCTTCATCAGTCTGATGGCTTGCTCGGCTACAAAGGTCTTCAATGCCGGTCGGATGGCCAGTGGTGCTTCCTTAAGGGACAGCTATTGATTTTTGATGAACCCCAATTGATTTCTGTTGCGCGCTCCTTGTTGCAGAGCGATTGAACAGTTGCCGGGTAGCTGGCTGTGACCGCCGCAAACCGGCTTTCAAAGTTTTCCCGGGTGTCCTCCGGCCAGGCTATCTGACCATTTAGCGCTTTCTCGCGCGTTCATTGATCTCGATCATGTGAGCAGGGTAGACGACATTGCTCGATATCATGTCTGTTTCATACACGCGGAGATTTAGTACTTACAGTGGGTTGAACGGGTAGCTCAATGAGCCGTTCGATGAGGGGGTGGGCAAGGTGGCCGGGTTCTCGATGCACGCGACCGTGACGGCCTGTAATCGATGGGGTCAGACTCGATTGATCGTATGTTGTATGACCGGTTTGGGTCGATAGCTGCCGATTCAATCCTCCGCAAATCTGTATATGGCAATGACAGCTATGTCGCAAATGCTGCCGGTAAGAACCTCAGTGTTGAATATTAACTCAGGGTCGAGCAGCCCCCGATTTTTCTTGATATTCTGTTCTGAAAGTCAATTTTTTGTATGGATATCCCCTACGCGAGTCGATTTGCTGCAATCCGCTCAGCGATGACATGCACCGCCTCAAGCTCACTGCAGTTACGCTCCCGCATAATCGCGCCACGCTCGGCCTTTTCGTGTTTCTCGGTCATGGCAAGCGCAAGTGATAGCGGCGGCGGGACATTACGAAATAGCGCTTCCATGTTGTCGGAGAGCACTACACCTTCGACATACTTGCCCGGCTCCTTGCGAGCCGACAGCAACAGGCTGCGCTGCGCATCGGTTAAATCCTTGAAACGGGCGATCTGTTCAACCTCCTCCTTGGGCATTACCAGGCACAGCCACCACTCCATCATGTTGAGCATCTTGCGACTGGCATCGGGGAAGTCTTCCAGATTCTGGGTGGCAATCCAGAACCAGGCGCCGAGCTTGCGCCACATCTTGGTGATCTTGACCACATAGCGGGCTAGCAACGGGTTGGTGGTAATGATGTGCCCTTCATCGGTCACCACCAGTGTTGGTCTTGCGTCGTGCTGGTGGCGTTCTACCAGATCGTTGATATGGCTCATCATAGAGATGTAAGCGACGGTGAGCTGATCTTCGTAGCCTTCCCGGGCCAGTATTCCCATCTCCAGAATCGTGATGTCCGCCTCGGGCCAGGGTGTGCCCGGTCGGTTGAAAAAGTGTCCGGCGAGGCCTGAACAGAACAGCGCCATGCCGTCGCCCATCTCGATGGCCCGGTTGCGCCGGTGGTCCGGCAGGCTTTCATCGTGACCGATACTCTGGAGTGCTGCGACAACATCCTGGGTGAGCACCTGATCGCGGCCGGTCTCCTTGACGGTTTTAGCCGCCAGAAAAATCGCATTACGGATCAACAGCCGGTCGGCCCGGGTCATGCGCGCATCCTCGCGTTCGTCACCCCCGGTTATCATGATACGGGCAGCGATCTCCATTTCGCCGAGCACGTCGCGGCCGGTACCCTCCTCATCCATCTCGTCGTCATCTTCCAGCGCGTCCAGATCATCGCGCAATTGCTGTTGACGTTCTTTCTGTAGTACCCGCAAGGCATCGGCAAACGGCGGCAGACTGACGTCGGTATTCGGGTTCAGGGTGACCTGGTTGACGGCCAGACCATGGGCCTGAAACTGCTGACCCAGCAATGAGAAGGAACCGCCGGCCTCGATGATAAAGATGCGCGGTCGGTACATGGCGGCCATCTGTTGCAGCAGATAGACCAACATGGCCGACTTGCCGGCGCCGGTGGGACCGAGGATCAGCATGTGTGCGTTCTTCTTGCGGTCAGCCCGATGCAGAGGATCGAACACAAGGGGTTCGGCTCCCCGGTTGAAGAACACCAGGCCCGGGTGGCCGGTACCTTTGGACCGGCCGTACAGGGGTAGCAGATTCGCCGTGTGACTGGAGAACACCAGTCGTGAACGGCGACTGGATTTCTCCAACGCAGCATCGTAGGCCATGGGCAGATTGCGGATATAGCTGTCGAGTGCCAGCAGATCGGCTTCATGCAGAATCGGTTGTAGCCCGTTAGGCAACAACAACGCGTTCAACTGATTGACATTGGCGCGCAGGGTCTTCATATCATTACCGCGCACATAGAACGCGATGCCCAGCGGATAGAGCTTGTTACCGCGCGCCATCTCCCGCTCCACGGCCTCAGCATCTTCCTTGGTGAGCTCGGCCTCCGCGGAATCTCCCACTGCGGCCCGTTTGACCTGGGCGATGTGGTTACGCGTGAAGTCCTGAGGCTTGGCCGTCAGGGTCAGCACCATCACGGTGTATTCGGGGAATCGGTCAAACAGTGAGAAGACATGATCACCGGCCTGGCGCTCTGCGGTCATGTGACCGACCTCGGGCGCCCGACGCAGTCCCTGGATGGTCACCAACGTATGAGGTAGGTCATCGAACCACCAAGTCGCCGAGGCATTGTCCGAGCGAGGCATCGTCAGCGTCAGGCGCTCGGCAAGATCATGCCCGAACGGCAGGTCTTCATCCCCCGGATAGGGGGCAATCTCCAGCAACTTATCGGGATCACCACCCGTAATTTCAGGCCTTGGGTTGAACCATTTCAGCAACCATTCGTAGAGGTCCCGACCCGTACCACGGCGTACCCGAATTCCGGCCGAGGCCAGTGAGGCTACCCACTTGGTGGCCACATCGTTCAGGGATTCCTCGATTTCCACAGCGGAGGGTACCCGGCCATTGGGTTTCAGACGACGGTACAATGTGGCCCGCACACGCCGGACCTGGCCTCGCCACTGGGTACCGGTCACCGCCGTGTCTTCAAAGAGACCGCCGGGACGGGTGATCCGAGCGAGATGCTCCGACAATGTTTGCTGGAAGTGGTGGGTATAGTCTGACTCCCGCGCGCCGGGTTGGGCATAGTCCGCGATATCCTTCTCGAACCCCTGAAGACTCGGATCGTCCTGGACGTACACCTGCAAGATCCACGGGGCGTCGTCTTCTTCAGGAATGGCATCGGTCAGCGCGGTCTGGATCGCATCGCGCAACTGGGTCATGAACGCAGGTGTACGCGCCTCGGTACCGGCTGGGATCAGTTCGAACATGGCGCCGACACTGATCCCGTCTTCCAGCAGAAAGGTGCGACTTGCCGGGTTGTATTCCATCCATGGCAAGAAGTCGGTAAATGACGGCGGGCGTTCATACAACTGCTTGACCTGGTTCGTGGTGACAGGCAAGTCTTCGGCTTTGGCATCCTGCGTCGCTCTACCTCCTGCATCCCTGCAGTCGTCGCTTTTCCCTTCCCGCTTTGAGAGCGTAGTGCCTGATTTCATGAAACTCACTGGCGGACACCACCCTGATGGCTACGGACTTCACCGGGTAGCGCATATTCCACCTGTTCATACATCGGGAAAGCCGTCGTATAGCCGGGCACCGGTGCGCCGGCATCACCGGCCAGGTGCGGAAAGATGTACATCACCAGCGTCGGATTAGGCAGGCGAGGAAACAGCACATCGATCTCGTTAAAAGCATCTCGTGTGTAGCCATGCAGCGCCGCTTCACCCGCGACGATAGGCCGATCACCCAGCTCACCACGAATGACCTGGGGATTGTCGGCATTCATCTCGTGCACGTGGCCATCATAGATCGCCTTCATCGAAGGGCCATCCTGAGGTAATACGGTGTCCTTGGTGCTGGCGCAACCGGCCAGCACTAGGCTAATCAAGCCGAGTACGGCGATAGGGGTCGAGGACGGTCTCATGGGTCAATTTCCTGCCAGTGGTATCGAAATCAATAGGGAGTTCCCGGTCAACATGGATGGCAATGCGAATGCCGGCCGGGACGAAGACGGCATCGAAACTCTGGGACTGGCGCTCCAACAGCCACTTCGACACTTCCTCACTGCCGCCAGAAATGGTCTTGCCCAACACGAAGCGACCGGTATCGCCGCTGACGCTACTGGTGACACTGCCCGCATTACTCACCACCGATGTTGTCTCGGCATTGGCCGCAGCTTCCGCCGCAGCCTGGATGGCCATCACACCGATCCGTTGGCTAAGAAAGGCCGGCGCGTTGGTCTTGCGTTCGCCGGTGATGCAGGGGATGCCCTGTTCGTCGGAGATCCAGCCTAGCGGCTTCTCTGCGCCACCTCCCTTATTGCCTCGGTCATCGCCGGAAATAGTTCGGATGGTGCCATCCTCGAAAACGAAGGTGACCGAATCGAGGCGACCGGTCACACATGAAAGCGTCCAGTCTCCAACAGCGGTCCCACTCCACACCATGCCTTGAACGCCCGGCACCGTGAGACCATTAGCGGCCAGGTTATCTGCGCCGGTGATGACCTTGAACGGCATCGGATCACGGACCTGTCCTTGCACCGGCACCCGGCCGACCAGGGCCGTCATGGCTGTTGAACCGATCAGGGTGGCGTTACGGGGAACCGTATAAACGGGTTGGACAGTGCTGAGTTCCTGAGTCAGTGCCTGTTTAATTTTTGGAGTCTTTTCAGTCGCCGATGTCAACGCACTTCCGGTCGACTGACCTACCCTCTGCAGCAGACTGTTTCCATTGGCCTCTAACGCAGCATCGTCTACGACATCCAGCGGTTCGACCCAGATCAGGCTGTCAGAAATTGCAGCCCCCTCTCCGACGCCATCGAGGCCCAAACCCACCGGGATGTCACTGCCACTTTGGTTGGGGTAACGCTGGGAGAGAGACTGAGACAACGCATCTACGCGCGCCGTCAGGGAAGCAAGCACACCGGCATCGATCCGGTCACGTGACGCCCGGTCTTTTTCATGGGAGAGCAGCTCACGCTTGACCCGGGTTGTGACGTTCTCCTCGATCTGGTGACGGTTGGCCAGCAGTTCACGATTCTCTTTGCGCAGCTGGTCATTGTCCTTGCGTAAAGCCTGTACTTCCGTGGTCATGGACGCGACGTTGGCCGTCAGCGTCTTGATGGTATCGGCAGGACTGTCCGCATCCGGCGCAGGCGCCTGGGGTACGCTCTCCATCACGAGTGCATCTTCAGGTTCCTGCGAACAGGATTTCAGGGTGACGAATACCAGCATCAGCACAACGGCGCCGGCAAGCAGGGGTAAGAGTCGGTTGGAGGTTGCAATCGCCATGTGAACCCCTAGTGCGAAACGCTGAACGGCCGGGCGGAGATCAAGTAAACAGCCGTGGTATCAGCCTCATCGCCTTTAGGAAGCAGACGGTGGTGCTGAAAGGTTGCCGTCAGCCAGGTGCCGCGAAGGTTGCGCGGGTCGAGTGTTAGCGCCTGTTCGGTACGGTTGGTAAGCTTGACCGCTGTGATATAGAGACCCTTGGCGCGCCATGCCACCAGCGGGACCCCTTCGACGACGCCACCATGGTACAGATCGACAGGATCACGGCTGACCGGCACCCGAACAATTCCGGGTTGGTCTTTGACCAGGCGAGCCGGGGCATAGAGCTGCTGGGCGGTGAAGCGGGTCAGCTGAATAAAATCAGGCCGCTCCTGTTCCGGCTCACGTCCGGCAGTCGCCTGATCTTTCTCATTGCCCTGTTCACCCGACACATAGATTTGAATCGGTTGACCTGGCCCGCCTTCTTCCGTAGCCGTGACATCGAACAGGTAGATACGCCCACTATCGAGTTCACGCACCATGAGCCGATTGGATCCGAAGGACGTGTGCGCCAACAGGTAGACCATCCCGTTGACACTCTGCGTGCGCAACACGCCCTGAACGGAGGCCGGCACACCCATCTTTACTGCGGCGGGAAATTCAATCCGCTGTTCCTGACCAACTGCGAGTTCCAACCGGATCGGTGTTTTCTTCCACTCGATCCGCTCAAGCGTTTCCGTCTCAGCATGCACGAGCGACTGCATCAAGAGCAGCGTCACACCCAGCCAGGTAGCCATTACGGAATGGTTCGATGTTTTGTTTCGCATGGGTTGCTCCTGCTATTGTTCTTGCCCGGCATCTACACCGAGTTCTGATTCTTCCAGCCGGCGCGGGCCGTCACTCGCAAAACCGTCCAACGCCAGCCCCCAGGGATTGGCTTCCGGATCGACTGCGAGACTGACCACCCGCAAGGGATAGCGAATGGCGGTTTTCTTCACCGTCATGCCTTTCACTGACTCGAACAGATCGAGATCCAGCCAGACCACCCATACGCCAGGCGCGAGCACATCGACGCGACGTTCCTCGTAGCCATGTCCGGCAATCTCATGCACGCCTCGCACCCGGTAGGCCAGCTCACCCTTGCGGCCTTTCTGTTCCAGATCGGCCATGAGCTCCGTCCGGTATCGCGGCGTCACATACGGAGAGATGCGGAAGATGGCCTTGCCATAGTCCTTGGCTCCATCGTCGGGCCAGCGATTAAGCTGCTGGAAGATGTAAAAGGCAAAGGCGTACACATTAGCCGCCGGCACTTCGTCGACCGAGAGCGTCGCCCCGGAGCGCAGATCGGGAGGGACATGCACCGTCAACTGCTTCGGTACCTGGCTCCAGCCAAACCAGAGAACCAGGATCACGACGAACTGGAGGCCGATCACCACCCATAGTGAGCGCAGGTGCGCGCGAACGTTATCGATCTCGGTGCGGTAACGTCGCATACCGTGTTCTCCCGATATCCCAGGCGCCACTGCGCCGAATGAACGGCGCGCGGCGCAGTCCATGGTCCGACAACCAGATGGCAATCTGTTGCTGGTAATAGCCATCCGGTCGGCCACGTTTCAGGCGTTGAAACAGCCCCGCCATAACGATGACTGTTCCCACGACACCGACACCGGCCATGCCGAACCCCATGGTGACCGCGCCCATCAGACCCGCCAGGAGGAGGCTAACGGGTAACCAGATGAGCGCGGCCACACCCACGATGATGCCCAGTTCGGACGACGAGCAGCCCTTGAAGATTGCCGGCTCCACATTGAGCCGGTCGGCCAGAATGTCGTCTCGATCAGACATCGTAGAGCGCGCGTGAGGTATGAGACCCGTCACGAAGGAGTGAGAGAGCGAGGACAGATTCCTGCAAATTCGAGGAGATTAGCAGGGCTCTATTTGACGAGAATTTGCGGGAATATGGACCGCTCTCTCGCTTCTGCAGTAGGTTATCCATGCCTTACACGCGCTCTTAGATAACGCCCGCGGCTTCGGTGAGCAGATAGCTGGCAAAGATCAGCACGATCGCACCGACGATGCCGAGCACGCCCACTTCGGCCCATTCGGCCTTGCCCTGGCGGGCCTCGTTGAACTTGGCGAAGCCGAGATAGGCGATCCACAGGAAGCCCAGCACGGCGATCGCCAGACCCAGGACCAGACCACCATCCTTGATGTAACCCGAAATGAGCCCAATCCAGTCACCGGCTGCTGGCGCGGTGCTGGGCGCCACCGGGGTCGGCAACACCGCCAATACCGACTGGCTTGCCGTAACTGCTAACAACCCAGCTGCGGTTACCACCCTTTTTACTGCTTTCTTCATCATTACTTTCTCTCCGAGGTAACAGGGTTGCCCCCTGTTATGAATACGGGGGAACTCCCCGAACCCCTGCGAAAATGGCCAACGGCCGCTACCGCAGATAAAAACCCAACACCATGAGCACGATGCTGGCGCGCAACGTCGCCCACACCACATCGAACAAAACGACCTGCCCGTTCTGCCAGGCACGGAAAGTGCCCAACGTGACCCAAATGACCCAGACGAAGGCAAGCACCAGTACGACCGATGCGATGCCGGTCAGCAGCGTTGCCGGTGTAAAACCGGAACCCGCTTGAAATGCCGTGTTCTGTGCTGCCGTCATGACCTGACATCACCGGCGGTAGTCGCCACGCAACGGCGGGAAAGTCCGGGGCTCCGATCGTGGTGCATCGATGTGTTCCTGGATCCCGAGTCGAATCCGGTCAAGATCCTGGCGCAGCCACTCATACTGGAAACGAACACGGGCATCTGGATTGGCCTGCGAGGCGGCCTCTATGATCAGCGGATCGATGGCCTCAAGTTCGTGAATGATCCGGGCGAGTGCCGCCCGCTCACCGTCTGCGTCAGCAATGGCAAACTGAACAGGCAATACAGCCGCCAACAGTCCTGAGACCAGCAGTTGAGTAATTCGCATGGATGTCCTCCCCGTGTTGCGCATGACGCGCATGGTGGGGGATAGAGGGAGGACTAGATATGGAAAACTAATTCAGACAAGTGCGGGGTTTTAGCAATGGCGGTTGTGAACTATGGACTCAACTTTACGGTGTTGGTCTAACCTACGTACTTACGACTCTGCTCATCAGGTCTAAAACCCGCCCCAGCTGAAAACAAAACTCCTAGACAGCTATGTACTTTTTCGTTGCCTGGCTGGCGTTTCTTACCGAGATACTTCGAGGCCTGATTCTTTTCCCAGGTTTCGTGCGTCGTCGGTAACGGATTTCGGGCTGCTAGTTGCGCCACACGCTCCAGCACCTTGATGATAGGGCGGTTCTCAATCCTGCACCGTGAATCCGGCGACATCATATGTTCAATCAGAATCTCGCTTAATTTGATTTTCTGAAGGCCATATTGAGCCTTGTTCTCATAAAGTTTTTGCAGACTGGAACCCGGGTTAGGATCTTCCTTACAAGCTATTACCTCAGCAGTGGTAAAACTTGCATACCCCTGTGCCAGTTCGTTCATTGCGGCAGCAATCTCGCTGCACGAAAAGTTATCGAACTCAATTGTGTCTTTCCATATGCGGATATATTCTGTCCGCGTTACATAACGCTGTTTGCTATGGATAGACTTGGATTTTAGTGACTCCCGCTTGAGCCTTTCCGCGTAATTCTCATTGTGGAGGATAAGAAACGTGAATGTCTGATGATGATGCAGATAATCGACGAGCCTAAGGATTGCCCTAAAACGGTCTTCCTTTTTTGACCCGGTCGCCACGTCAACGCTACCAAGCACAATAATCTCGATCCCATATACGCCGAGATGTGCGCCGAAATATTTTTCAAAGATCTTTTGCACTGCGACTTCTTCGCTCTGGCCTTCCACAATGAGCGAGAGCTTCGGCTAGGGATTGAGCCCAAAGCGGTTGACCACAAACTCAAGATAACGGCGTGGATCTTGGCGGACAGGTAGTTCAGGGATATGGGTAATGATCGTCCCGCGTTGACGGGAAGTGTAAGCAGCTTATCGCTAACCGCCACCTCCTTATTCGCATGAGATTTTGTCATCGCCATTCCTTCGCCAACATTAAGAAAGAGAAAGCGCCGCCTTCAAATCCTCATGTTCAAAGGCTGAGGCCATGCGATCGATCTCGGCTTGCGTCAAACCCAGTCGCGCGGCCTCTTCGCGCCAGGTTCTCACGGCCATCCCGACTTCGGCAGCAATCGCGTGCGCCTTGTTTGCATCCAATTCAAAATATCCCACCACGCTCATCGCCAGGTCCAGCGAGGCTGAGCCGTCATCAAGATCAATGGCCGTTGTCAGAACGCGTGGTTTGATATCCGTGGGCACCGGATTGAGATCATAGGCTGGGGCCAATCGCCAGCCGTCCGGACCGGTATAGAGGAAAGCGTGATTACGTAAATGATCATCGGTGTTGGAGATCAAAATATTGAAAACGATACGTCGCCACAGCTCATGCATATCCTGGATCGGGCTAGCGCCATAGCGGCGCAGTGCATCAACAAATTCGAGATAACTGCGTGACTCGTTGTCGCTGGCCCCGAGCATACTCATGGCTGAAAGAAATGGAATACGCTCGCCTTGCACTCGGTCGAAACGACGCAACAGCAGTACCGGCTTGTTCAACACATGCTCAATTCGCCTGTCGGGCACGGAGATACCGGATTTTGCCGCAAGACGGAGCGCAACCCCTTCCCAGAGAACCGCATTGAATTCATCATCCTTGTGTGGGAACTTAGCGATGGCGAGATGTCCATCCCGATCCCTAACAGAAGCCTTGGGACGTGCGCCACCCAATGACGAGCCAGGGGCCAGCAGCAGGCGCAAATCCTCGTCGCTATCCGTATCACCAACGACATGTTCCGCTGCCGATAGCAGTTGTGGCAAATCAATCAGGGGCGGTATGCGAGCCGCTTCATGTTCGGCAAGAAACGGGCCTCCCTCCTGACTGGCAAAGCGCAAGGCACCCTGACGGGCTTCATCATCAACCCCGAGCAGATAGTCGATTTCCATCAAAGTGCGTGGCGTCTCACCCACACGCTCAGCCCGTCGCCGTTCAGCCCGACGCATTAGAACCCGACCCCAGCGGTCTGGAGCGGAGTCGCCAATGGTGCCAAACAGGGGTCTACCTGAAGTGGTATGAAAAGGGCCCGGTCCAAGCGTGAGGGCCGGTTCCAGAGCGAAACGGTTTGCATACGCGAGCCAGCCCGCATCATATTCGAAGGTGGCGCTTTCTCTGCCCTTGCGCACGCGCGCCCACAAGCGTCCCGCCAGATGCGGCGTGCCGCCAATCTCCACATAGACAAGCACTTCTGTTTCCATCAGGTTTTACTCTTCTGTCCAGACCGGCGCGGCTTGCGGATACGTTGCGGCAAGCGTTCCTCTTCCAGCTCGAGACCCACCACATCCGTCCTGACATCCGCCAGGTCGCCCAATCGTTCCGCCATACCCAAAACAAAGAGCACATTGGCGTAGTTGCCGAGCGAAACGCCGGGGTTACCCTTTTCTATCTTGTTCAGCGTTGTTCGACTGATAGAGGCCCGTTCTGCCATAACAGCCGTGGGGATGCGCCGCCTGAGCCTGGCATCACGGATATCCTGGCCAAGCTTGCGCAGCGCCCGCCTGACCGGAATTGGCACCATCAACTCCAGCTGAGTTTTGCCCATTTTTCGTCCATCTTTATGGTCGCTATGTTTAATAGCGTATATTATATTGGACGCTATATCAATTATTCAATGCTAAACACCCCTAAAAAAAGCATATTACGTCCACTATTATTGACGTTATGTGCTTTAACAGCCGGTATTTTGAACATTTTCAGATTATTATGAGCGCCACATAACCTGATTCAGTCAGATTGCTCCACCCCACTCGAGTTTTTCAAAGGTACTTCTTGAAGGTGCTCGCCGTAACCGCCACCGTCAGTGCAAACAACGTCGCAAACGGCAAGATGACAAAGGTCGGATGCAGACTGAACGGCAAGGCGAGATAGGTCACCCAGGTCAGGACAACCAAAGGCAGTGCCGCCTTCTTCGCATAGTGATAGACAAAGGAACTCTCCCTCCCCCCACACCACCTCCGCAGATCGCGCTGCACCAGTCCATCGACGAGCGCGACCAGGCTAAACAGCAGGAAGATGGGCATCGCCAGGGTCAAAATAGCAAGGCGCACTGAGAACACCTGGGTCACCTGCATCATGGCCAATACGTACTTTTCCATGGGTTTGTAGACCTTATGCAGCGTTGCCCTGACGCCCTGCTCAACCTTCCGTGGAGGCAGTGACACCCATTGGATGAAATCCACAAACCACGTCACCTCGAAAAGATAGTGGTAGGAATTATCGGCGAACCGTTTGGCGAATCGTGCCGGATCGGAGGTCACAATACTGCGACGAAAATCGTTATCGAGAAAACTGATCTCCGTGACCAGCATGGTACGACTGTGATCCGTCCCTTCGTCCGGCCACCAGAGCACCATGCCAGCCCATTCGAGGATGATCGAGAACAACAGCGAAAACAACAACCATTGGATGATCTTCGCGACAGCCGATAAGCTCTTCGAAAACAGCCCTTGCTGAACTACTCGACGACGAGGATCTGCCACGGCCTCAGCCATCGGAGGCCTCCGGTTCTAACTCGGGTTCGCTGGCATCCGGCGCGGCTCCCCACCACGGCTCCTGTACACGGTACCAGTGATCGTTGGTGATGTAGGTGCGCTCCATCTCATTGGTGATCTCGGTGAGCGTCTCAGGCATATCCGAGTCCGTTGCGGGCAACGGCATGCGAATCTTCCATAGCTGGCCACCTTCCAGGAGGGTAAAGGCCTGCCCCTTGGGTAGGGTTATCAACTCGGCCGGTGTGAGCAACGGGACTTCCGAAACGCTGATCCGGTCCTCGTTGCGGGAGCTAAAATCTATTCCGGAACCTGGCTCTGAGGAATCGTTAACACCGGAAACACTCATCAGGGTGAACACTTCGACACTGGGCAGTTGGTCGGTGAGCATCTCGGCCGTGGCCAACTCTTTCACCCTTAGCATAATCATCGTGTTGAAGTTACCGGCTACCTGCCCGGCCTTCGCGCGGTTGCCGATGCGTGCTTCGACATCCGACCAGGTCTGGGTGTAGGCCGTGACCTGAAAGCCGGCACCACCGGCCTTATTAAGTAGGGGAACGAACTCGTCACCGATCAGTTCGTTGAACTCATCGGCATGCATGGAGATGGTGGGCGGTGTGTCTATGGATTCTCCGTCCACGCCATGTTTGTAAATGTGTCCGGCGACCGACACCAGATCAGCGAACATGGAATTGCCGACCGCGCTGGCCACGGTGGTATCAGTCAGGGCGTCCAGCCCAATATAGACGATGCCCTTGCGCCGGATGACTTCCATCCATTCGAAGATCGGACGCGTATCGTTCTTATCCAGATAATCCGGGGAAATGAGTTCGGCGATGTTGCCCGTTGTCAGCTTCTCCATCAATGGGCCGACGGAGCTGACGATCTTGTCGAAGTAGGTCTTGTCGTACTTGAAGGCAGACACCAGCCCATCGAGGACTGGATCGTAGAGGTCCTGTGCCTGCAGATGCCGCATCAGCGCAATAGCTTCTTTACTGCGACCCCGCAGGGCTGCCGGCAGGTTACGTTCCGAGATCTTACTCGACAGCTCCTCAACCTGTTCCTTCCAGTCCTCGGCGCCGTGTGTATCCAGATGCGCCTCGGCATACTCCGTGAACAGGGGTTCGATATCGTTGATGTAGCGTCGGACCTGCTGATAGTCCGGACGGCGGTTCAGCGCCACCAGTGCGCGGGCAATGATGTTGACGAATCGCCAGGCGAACTCCTTGAAGGCTGCCGAATTTCCTTCACTGGGCAATTGATTGGCGATGCGGGTGGCGACCTCGGTGATGCGCGAGAAGTTGCCAATGGCGTTGTAGCGAGCCGAGACCTGCGGAAATCCCAGGTGGAACATAGTGAAGTCTTTGGCCCGTCCGGCCCGTTTGGCCTCGGCATACACTCGCCGCAACAAACCCGCATCCCCCTTGGGGTCGAAGACGATCACCACGTCCCCACGGCGAATGTCTTGGGTGATGAGGATCTCGGCCAGCCGGGTCTTACCGACGCGAGTGGTCCCCAACACCAGGGTATGCCCCACCCGCTCACCGATGTCCATCCACACGTCCTGCTCGTCCGGCTCCACGGCATGCAGGGCCGGTTTGCCACCGACGGCCGGCAACGGGGACAGCGGATTCCACCAGGCCCGGACCCGAAACAGCCGCGCCAACACACTCAGAATCGGGACCGATTCCCAGGCGACCTCCTTGCGGCGCGCCCATTGATACAGGGTACCCGGCTGGACATAACGCTGGACCTCCGGCCGGATGGTATCGCGCAGGCGCTGGGTGTGTTTCTGGGTCCAGCGAAAGCCCCGGCCCAGAAAGAGCTTGCGGCGGCTGAGGGGGATCTTGCGGGAACGTACCTTATAGATGGGCAGCCGGCGCATGTTGCCCTGGTAGCGCAGTACCCGCCAGGCTTGTCGGCCCCGGATCACGCCGATCAGTCCGAGTACGGCGCCGGCGCCATAAGCGACACCCGGCGGCATCATCAGCGCCCATGGGGCCAGAATGGCTATCCCTGCCGTCGCAAAGGCCACCAATGTCGACCACAGCTCGACCGGGGGCCGCAGCAGTGCCTCGATGGGATGTGTGCTCACTGCTCGATGCCGTGCACCGAAATCAGCACCGGATAATGCGAAACGCTCAGTGCCTTCGAGATGTCGCTCCCTGACGCTGGCAGGATAGACAGGCCGTCGGCCAGTCTGGCAATCGTTCGCAAATCATCCATCGTCTCGGCCTGCACCAGCATCCCGACCGCACCGATCTCCTTGAGCCGGTCGCGGTGTGCCTGCAACCATTGCCGGGACCTCGTATCGGAACCGATCAAAAAGAAAGGTCGTGTGAACGGCCGGTCATGCGCGCGTGCCTGCACCGGTCCCGGTGTCAGACCGGGTGATTGAATCGGCAACCAGGCTTTGGGGTCAGCGGCCCCGAGCTGGGGTTTTGTAGGAACCGGACTTTGCTGTGGCAAACCATCCTGGGTTTGAAAAACTTCCAGAAAAGGCGCAATGAGTTGTGTATTGCCACTGTCATGGATCACGGTCAGATCAGCCTGGGCCATAACAGGTACCAGCAGGCAACTCATGACCATGAGCTTGCAGCAACAAGGATTGAATCGACCCATCGTGTTACCCCTCCTTTACAATGCGCTGCCAGTGAGAGACAACACGGCGACGGTAACGGTCTGCACGATAGGAATCCTTCGGCGCGTGATAACAGCCAACGCTGCCCCACCAATCCTGCAGCGCTGCATAACAATCCTGCAGAATCCCGGCGCCCACGCGTATGTTGTGATACGGATCAAGCGCCTGCCACGGGGTTCCGAGCCGATCCTGGTGATAAAGCCAGTTCACTTGCATCAGGCCGATATCGATGGAACGCTTGCCCTCTTCCAGATACGCCGTCAATGCCTGCCAGGCCGCTTGTCTGGAATCGAAAAAGTAACCCTGCCCGGCCACGTTCAATGTCCAGGGCCAGGGCCGGATTGCATCGGTCTGTCCCGTCTGCTTACCGCTTTCAGTGAGTGCCACAGCGAACAGAACGCTCTGGGGTATTCCGTGCTCTGCCGCAATCATGCGATAGCCCGCTGGCACGGATTCATTCGCCCTACCCATGGAAGGAAGCGTCAGGGCGGCAAATACGACCGGCCAGCCAAAAATTCGCATCAACGCCACCATGGGTGAGTGTGGTGAGTCGGAGGTGCATCGCGTTTCAGCGTGATCAATCCTGCGTTGCCGCTCTTGAAAAGGGCGAGCCATTCTCGGCGGACGGCGCCTTGTCTTGATTGCTCTCGGTTGCTCTGAAACACGATGCACCTCCGACTCACTACACTAAAGCTCCGAAACCAGTAGTTTTGAAACGTCCTCGCCTCGACGGCGCAATATGGACGGGACGTCACCTTGCCCCTGGGTCAGTTTGTCGAGGGCACCGCCATCATGATTGAGGGTGATCCGTCGGCTGCGTACCCAGTCGGGATCGATCTGATGATTGGACGCCCAGTCCCTGACGGTGCGATCATCGCCCTTGTCCACATGGGTGAGATAGATATCGATACCGTTGACTTCGTCGATCCGCTTTAACAGCTTATTCAGCACCAGATCGCAGGCCGGACAATCCGGACGAGTAAAGTACAACAGGCGGTCTCCGGACTGAAAGGGATTTTTCATCTCGGTCTTCCCCGGCAACCGGCTGATATCGATCAGCGACATATTCGGATACAGGCGCTTGGTTGCTGCATCGTAGGCGCGCTGGAACGCAAGGATACGGCCGGCGTCTTCATACATCGCTTGCGCCCACACCTCGGCATATCGCTGCCGCTCCGCATCATCACGCGCATGAATACCGAGTACCTCGATGGGCGATATCGTCACCGGGCTGATGCTCCCGCGTATGCCCTGCATCAATTGTTTGTAACGGCGCCACTCCGTCTGCGACAAATCCCATAGCTGGGCCCGTAGTCGATCGGATTTCGATAGTGTGTTGCCTTTTATCGACGTATCCACGGGACCCGTGCTATCGATTTGAGTGTTGATGATGTCGGCAGCCCAGACAGGAGTGGCTACCAGAAAAGCGATTGATAGCAGAAGCGGTTTACACTGAATATTCATACCGTTACTCCCCATCGCGACTGCATTCCTGGCGCTTGAACCCAACACTATTGTCAGGTGATGGCGCCGTAAGGTCTCGTTGGACCAAGGGAGCATGGGAATATCGGCAAGGTCTCACCTGAGTCTCTACAAACGGTTCACTTTGAGCCTGGTCGGTTTCGGCAACATGTTTCTGGATGCTATCCACATCACAAGACTCCGAAGTCTGAGAGTCGATGACCAGGACCCCGATCGTGAATAGCAGAGCCATGATGATTTCCATCGACTCACCTCGTTTCCTTATGCGGGATTGGCACTGCAATCGATTCGATGGAATCGCAGCGCTCGAAGGTCACTAAGCGGTGCACGGGATCTTCGACTAAGCGGTAGGCCGGACCTGCCAAGGTCTCAAGGGCAGTGCGTAGAGGCACAGGCCCCAGATTACGATGAGGACCGGGTAATGGCAGGACCAGGAGCCATGCCCTGGAGACCTCGGCCATGGCTTGGGGTACAAGACGATAACCGCTGGATTCCAGTAGGTACTCCATGGCCTGACCGACCTGGGTAACCGTTTCAGGAAACCTGACCTTGACCATTGCAGACAACAGGTCAGCTTGTTCCAAGGTCGGTGTGGTTTGCTGAGTCGTATACCGGCCGACTCTGAGTTCCTGCGCTTCGAGCCAGAGTGGATTGATCGAGGCGACAAACCCAAGGGAGAGGATGATTTTCCGGTATCGGCTTCGAGGTCGTGTCGCTGTCAGGTACATCGTATTCTCCCAGTATCAAGTCAGAGTCGGTCGGATTTCAACTACCGGCTGGATACTGCCTGTCAGCATTGCGTCAGTGGAGGGTTAATCCTTTCAAGCCATTGCGAGGTTCCTGTCTATCAGACCTGCCTAGCAGGCTATAATCTGCCCTTGGTGAAAACCCGGAATTCGACCGATATAAGGAAGCTGGCATGAATCAAGAAAGCCGTGTGGCGGTATTCGTAGATGCAGAAAATCTGACCCAATGGATCAAACTGGGTGGTCTCGAGGTGCTGCTGGAGGATCTCAGTTCCATGGGAACCGTCGTGGTCCGAAAGGCCTATGGCCGCTGGACGAACAGCGCTCTGGCCGTCCACCAGGCAACCCTGAATCGCCACGGTTTCGAGCTGATCCATACCTTCCACCCCGTCAGCGGGAAGAATTCGGCCGACATCCAGATCACGGTGGATGTCATGGAGTATGCCTGGCGTGACGATCTCGCCTGTATCGCGCTGGCGACCGGTGACTCCGATTTCAGTCCTTTGTTTCGTCGATTGCGGGAAATGGGTAAACAGGTGGTCGGCATTGGCCCTCGCTCTGCCCTGAGTGAATCCGTCAAGAGTTCCTGCTCCCGGTTCTTCTATACCCAGACCGAAAAGGCCTCCGCCAACCAGGACGAGGCCTCCCGCGCCTCCGCATTCGACGATGCGGCTGACCTGCTCGAAAAGGCCCTGAAGACCTTCGATGGTCCCGCCAATTGCTCAGCCCTCAAGAACCTGATGCTGAACCTCGATAGCGCCTTCGATGAAAAGTCAATGGGTTTCAAGAGCTTTACGGCTTTCGTCAAGGCAGTTGACGGGATCGAACTGAGACAGGATGACAACACCTGGTGCGCGATCTTTGCAGATAACGAACCTGCTATCGAAGTGCCTCCTCAACAGTCTCATACTGCGGAACCGAATAACCAAACCATCGATTCGTCTGAAGGATATCGTAGAATCCTACGGAAGAAACATTGGCGATCGCTTCCTACAGCCGTCCTGTCCCAGTGTTATCAAGAGATGCAAAAAATTGGTCCAATTCCAAAGTCTGAACTACTGGAGACCACTGTGGCATCCTGTGGGGGTGATGTGACCACAGCAGATGTGAATAAAGCAGCCGCACTTTTGCTCAAAGCAGGTTTTTTGAAAAGATCCAATGCCGACGAGGATGAGGAGTATCTGTGGCAGGTTTCTACAAAACCGGTGGCCGAGATGCTCTACTCGGTAGATCAAGCCATGGTAGTTCGACTGCTCGTTGGTCTGAATGAAATACACAGCCCGCTGGTTCGAGAGTACCTCCCTCCCCTGTTCCTGGTGAAGCACACTGACCAGGAAATCGATCAATTGATCCGGGAAGCCAAGCAGATGAATCGCAATGACAGTGGCCAGGAATGAGTTCTGTTCCTATTGCTACCCGCAATAGACCGAGACAATATTCCAAGCATTAACGAAGAAAGGGGCATGATCAAAATCGAATACGCCGGGATGGCCCAGGTAGGCCTCTTTCATGCCACCCGTATGAAAGGCCACTTGGTCATAATCCTTGTCACCGGTAAGAGTGCTGCCCATTGACGTGAAGTGTTGCGACAGTATCAGCCGCTTCGCCTTCTGTGGAATGCCACGCAGGGCCCTTGTTGACAGCAGTGCCTGACGCTCTGTTGCCAACACGTAAGTAAATACGGGATCTTCCTGATCGTGTGGGACGATCACTACGCCTCAAAGGGATTCAACAGTCGAACACCGGTTTTAAAGAAATCCTTGTGATTGCGCGTCACGACGGTCAGATCATAGATCAGTGCCGTTGCGGCAATCTGTTTGTCCAATGCGTTTTCCGGATGGGGCACCCGAAGCCGCCCCCAAAGCTGCGCAACATCCTGGTTGATATCGAGAATAGAATCCTTGTACTCGACCAGCAATGCCTCCAGCCATTTCTCCAACTGATTGGCCTGGCGGGTATCGCCCCGGTGCCGGATAAGTTCGATCCCGCGGCGCAGTTCACCTACGGTGACAACCGAGATGAACATCGGTGTCTCGTCCGCGATGGCCTGCTTAAAGAATGCCCGGACACCTTTGTTTGCCTTTGACCTTTTTCGCACCTCGCTGATGATATTGGTATCAACTAAATACATGTTCGTTTCCGACTTCGTCCTCTACCCGCTCGAAATCCTCATCCTGCCCCACGTTGGGCATGCTCGAGAGGGCTTCCGCGAAACTCTTCCCTTTGGGGCGTAGTAAGAACTCTTCCAGCAAGGCGCGGTGCTCGGCCTCTGCGCTGCGACCATGTTGTGCTGCGCGCTGCTTGAGTGCATCAACGATGCGTTGATCAAGATTTCTAACGACGAGATTTGCCATGGATTAACCCACCAGATTCCGACCAGTTGATTGCAATGATAGCACTCTTAGACGGGTTTGTAATCATTGATAGCATTCTTGTCACGCGCTTATCGGGGAGCCTTTATCTCCCTAGATAAACCGATGTAATCTCCTCACGCTCGTGCCCTAGTTCCTGGCTGATCGTCAGGCGCGCTTGCTGGTCAATCAGCTTTCGCTCCGGTGTGAGGGCCTTTACCGGAGGACCACCCGCCGCCGGCGCTCGCCAGCCGGTCAACTCCTCGTATCGGTTCTGGGCATAGGCATGGCGCAAGCCATGCATCCTGGAGAGCCCAGCCCTTGAGGTTTCAGCCTCGTACACGCGCAGTTGCTGGCGATAGTTCTTCGCACTCGGGATCAATGAGCCCTTGCCTGCCAACCGTCTCGCCCGATCGAGGGCAGCACGCTGCTTATCAATTCTTACAGGGATAGCCCGTGCTTTGCCACCCTTGGTCCAGCTCTCCTTGAGGACGATATGGTCACCGCGATCGGCGTAGTCCGGTATGAACTTGATCGCCTCTTCGCGGCGCAAGCCAAAGGCCTGCTGTAGTTCCAGGCTCATCCGGACACGGGCATCTCGAATCTTGCCAAGTTCTTCCGCCTTCACGCTACGGGCCTTGGATTCATTGGCCACAAACTGCCGGTTCGGAACACCATAGTGGTCGTTCGATCGGGCAACGACGTTCTGGCGATTGACCTTCTGGGCCCACCAGCGAATGACTGCCAGCCGGTTCTTCATCGCCCCGGCCGACAGTTCCTTGTCTTGCCAGTTCTTAACCAAAGCCTCGATGTGCTTGGGCTTGAGCGACTGCGCGCTCATATGACGGTAACCCAGTTCATGGAGTTGGTCGGCGATCTGCGTCAGCAGCCGCTCCCGATCTCGCTGGGTGGTAAAACTGCCGTCCCGGTTTCGACGGCAAATCTGCTTGAGTTGGTAGTTCAGATCTCTCAAAAGTGTTCTCGCAGTTCGGTAAGTGTTTCTGACCCAACCGGTGGCCATAGCCATTCGGTCCCGCGTATGCGGTACGGTCATGGGACACTACGCCCATTGCGACCTGAAGCTGCCTGGTCTAGGCAACGCCGGTTTTTCCCGGAGGGAACAGGTCCGGCGTGGACCAACATGCCCTTCACGGGCGCTCATTGAGTATGGTTACACTTCACCTCCTTTCAGATAGGCGGAATGGATCCGCGGTTTGTGGAAAATGAACGTCAACGGCACCGCCAGGGGCGGGTCTCTCGGTTCGTTGAGTGAATGCAGGCTGGCGCCTGCGAGGATGAACCGATCCTATGATCGGCTCGGCTTGGAAGATGGATCCACGGCTTTCGCCGCTGCGCGTTCAAGGATCCGGGTGCGCTCGGGCGCCACTGTACCCGCAGTGGCCACGGTTAAAATCGTTCGAGGGCAGCAGTATCGCTGGTCATCACTGGCCTTTCACTGAAAAATCCTGCCGGCTTCGCGCGCCATTTCCGGAGTCGCCGCCCTCGTCACTACCCCGCTGCGCTTGCCAGTGACAAGGGCCTCTTCGGATCAGACAAGCCGCGCGCCAGGCGACAGCCTGTCACAGGGCCTGCTTTTCACCGGTTGGTGCAATCCTTCGGCGCATTGCCACCTGCCCACAGGGGTCCACAGGCGCCGCTGGTGCGGCCCCGTCCTTGGCTGCGCGAGAGAGAGGCTCGCTACGCCGTGGCGGGCAAGGCCTGGGGACGCTGTGGACAGCTGCAACTCTAGACAGCGGACCGGGATAATGGATGTTCGCACGTGAAGAACGTGGGATACGCTATTACGCCTGCTCATACCGTCGTATAGAATGGCCTAAGCCTGTTTTTTTATCGTACGTTATATTATTTGAGTCAATACAGTACTGAACATCATATTTATCACGTACGGTATCTTTTTATTGATCTCGATTACTTGAAATGCTATTTTTTACCGTACGGTATCTTTTAGTAGGTGCGATCCGAATGAAAAATGACCTCACATACGGAAAAGTCCAAACGGCCGAAGCGCTCGGCCGGCTGGTGCGTGCGCATCGAAAAAACCGGCACCTGACCCTGGAAACGGTCTCCGGGCTCGGTAACCTCAGCACGCGCTTCCTGTCCGAGTTCGAACGTGGCAAAGAGACCGCCGAGATCGGCAAGATCCTGAAGGCGCTACGAACCCTGGGGCTGGAGGTTATCATTCAGCCACGGGGTGGCTCGCCCTCCCCTTCACCGGGTTCCCGCGCCGGCAATGCCCGAGAGGAGACGTCGTGATCGATCCCGATGCCCTCAACGTCTGGCATGAGCAGCGCCTGGTCGGCTATCTGTGGCGTACCCCGGTCGGTGCCATCGGGTTTCGATACGATGCTGAGTGGATCACCACCGGCGGCTTCGCGATCTCTCATACCCTACCCTTGAGACACGATGAATTCGCGGCCGAAGATGCCCTCGCCCATCGTTTTTTCGCCAACCTGCTCCCGGAGGGGGGCGTCAGAGAACACATCGTCCGCGACCTCAAGATCCCGAATACGGATTTTGATCTGCTGCGCGCCATCGGTGGCGAGTGTGCGGGTGCGCTGTCGATCCTGCCAATTGAGCGAACGCCTTCGGGCGAGCATCATTATCGTCAGTTAACCGATAAGGAGTTGGCCAACCTGGCGGCTCGGCGCGGACAGATCTATGCCGCCTGGCCGGCGGATGAGCGTCCCCGGCTTTCCCTGGCCGGTGCCCAGGATAAATGCCCAATACGGGTGAGAGACGGCATCTATTTCCTGCCCCAGGGAGAAGCGCCGTCCAGCCACATCCTGAAATTCGAGTTGGCGGACTATCGTCACCTGCCCGCCTATGAGACCTTTACGAATTTACTGGCCGGATCGATCGGTCTGCCGGTGGCGGATATCGAACTACACTCCATCGAGCAGATCCGTTATGCAAAGATCACACGCTACGATCGTGTCTGGGATGAACAGGGGCAGGTGCAACGGCTGCATCAGGAGGATTTCTGCCAGGCCCTGGGGTATGGGCATGAGAAAAAATACCAGGAGAGCGGTGGACCCAGCTTTGACCAATGCTATCGCCTGGTACAGGATGCCTCCAGTGACCCGGCCGCCGACGCCCTTCATCTGCTGCGCTGGCAGATCTTCAATGTGTTGGCGGGTAACTCCGATGGCCACGCCAAGAACCTGTCCCTGCTGCACCTGCCCAGCGGCGAGATCCGCCTGGCCCCTTTCTATGATCTGGTCTGTACCCGCGCCATTGAACGTATCGACTACCATCTCGCCTTTGAGGTTGGCGGCGAGCGAAATCCCAGTGTAATCACGCCAGCCCATTGGAACGAGTTTGCCAAAAAGTGTGACATCAGGCCACGCTTTCTAGCCAAACTGGTAGAAGAGACCGCGGCCCTGTTACTGGAGAACCTGGTTGCGACGAAAGCAACCTTTGAGACAAGATTTGGTGACTATCCGGCGCTGCAGCGTATCGAGCAGATTGTAACTAAACAGTGTCACGGGATCGCCAGAGGGTAGTCACCGACTGCTACCTGCCAAGAAGTAGAGAGTGCCACTTTATCCCAAGTGGCCAGGGGCAAGATGCCGGAGGATTCCGGCGTTGTTAATCTTCGTCGGGTAGCATAATGGTGATTACGGGTTCACCCTGGTCACCCGGTCCGACGATCAGCTTCAGCGTTACGAGCTCCGCTTTCGTTGACTTACCTTCACGCGGTACCCGGTAGAGCTTGAACAGTAGCCGGTCACCGGATCCACAGCTGGTGCGATTCGCATGGGATGCCATAAACAGCAGATCCCAAAGCCTGCCCGCCTGGTCCTGGAACGGCTTTTTCCTGCTGTCATCGTCGTTCCAGGCTACGCAATCGGCCCAGACTGCGGATGTCAGCGCGACTGGCCAGTTGAACCCGGCCTCTTTTGCCATGGGACCCGTGTCGACCAATACCCCATCCTCGATGGCCTGGGCACGGGTATAGCTGACTATCGCCTCACCGCAAATGGATTCGGCGGCTGTCTTTGTTGAAGAGCTGGACATGATGTTACTCCTTGGTTGCATAAGTACCGGGTCACACCTCCTTCCCTGCCGGGGAAGTAGCGTGTTTCCCCGGCAGGGTTTGTGAAAATCAGATAAGTCCCGATTCGGCGAACGAAACACTCTCACCGGCGGTGACCACGAAGTGGTCGAGGACACGCACATCGATCAGGGCGAGTGCCTCTTTGAGCCGGCGGGTGATTGCCTCATCCGCATTACTGGGTTCCGCAACGCCCGACGGATGGTTGTGAAAAAAGAGCATGGCGGCTGCATTGAGCTCCAGTGCCTTCTGTACGACGACCCGCGGATGGACCGATGCGCCATCGATGGTGCCCTGAAACAACTCGGCCACGGCGATGATCCTGTGCCGGTTGTCCAGGAACAGGCAGCCGAACACCTCGTTCTTACGATCAGCAAGCCGGATCCGCAGAAACCGGCGGGTATCCTCCGGACTGCCCAGGATTTCTCCCGGTTTGTGTTGCTCCGCCAATGTCGCCAATGCCAGTGCCATCAGTGATTGCCTCTCCACATCGTTGAGTTCAGACGGCGTAAGGCCTTCGAAACGATCCTCCGCCGTCGTGGGTACGGATGTTTCCGTGGTTGTCATGACGGATCTCCTCGAAATGACGGGGAGACCAGTCCCTCGGGGGATGATCCCCCGATGGGTTGAAAGGTGGCCGGGTAATCTCATTACCCGGCCGGTTGTGGACTTATGCCGTATCCTCTTTCACGGTGTAGAACGGTTGGCCGTCGACCTTGGCCCAGGACACACGCAACAGTCGCGCCTTGAGGCTGATACCGGTCTCGCCGGCCTTGTCACCGTTATTGAAGGTGAAGGATTCGCCATACAGATCACTGAGTGTGAATCCCATGAGCACCTTCAACTTGCCCTCGACGGCCGGTTTGAGCTGGCGCGCGACCTCCTGCGCCTTCTTGCCGGACACGTGACACTCGAAATGGGTGTACTGGACGTTGTCGACGCTGCCCCTGAGGGCCGCGATGGTGACGCTCAAAAAGGGATTGCCTTCCTTGGGCGTCACCTCCCGAACGCGGTTGAGATAACCGATGCCGGTGGTGTGAAGATCGAAATACTTGGTGGTTTCGTTGTTTGACATAGCGCTTTCTCCTTAAGGAATTAAGACCCGGAGTCGGCGCATCCCTGGCGGGAAGGCTTCCCGGGCAGGGTGGTAGGTATGGAAACCCGTTCCATTCGCTTGAAGATGGACCGACGGCAGTTGCATAAAACAACGCCGTTGTGCACCGGTTGCACGGTCCGGGGGTGCCTCGGTTGCCACTGAGCCGCAGTGACCACGGATGAAATCGGTATGATGGACAGACTCAGGCTGCATTGGAGGCCTCGCAGACGTAGCGCAGGTACTTGAGCATGCCGCGGGCATTGGCAAAGGCGGGATGCTCCGCGATGGCCTGGTGGGGAAACCAGTCGGTGATATGCTCCGCCAGTGCCACCGCTCCTCCACCGACGAACAGGATGCGGTCCAGTTCGTTCCCGAGACCCAGTTGCCGGCGGGTCTCCGCGTGGAGCCGCTCCACCAGCTCGCGCTTGGCCGCATCGACCAGGGAGGCCACGTCATAGTCCTTGCCGTGGAGCCGCACGAGCTGATGTTCGACGGCGTGGGAGACGATCTGCTCGCCCAGGGTCTCCAGATCGAAACATGCCTGGATGCCGTTGGCGACCTGTTGTTTCACATCCAACAGGCCTCCCTGCAGGGAACCGGAGGATCCATGGATGACACCCTGGTTCTTCACCACCACGAAATCGGTGGTGCGCCCGCCGATATCCACGATGGCGAGCGGAACGGACAACCGCTCGTCATCCAGCAAGGCCTTACCGTCCTTCTCCACGATCACATAGTCGTACCAGGCGGCCAGGGCTTCCGGAATCACCTCGTGGAAGGCGATACCGGCGGGCAGGATATCTGCCATCGGGCTCACAGCCTGCTTGAGACTCTCCTGCTTTTTGTTGATTGTCTCCTGGCGGCGTTCGCCGCTCTTTCGGTAGAAGGCACTGACGGGGAGACCTGAAACCGCATGGAGAGTCCGGCCGGCGAGTCCCGCCTCCTGCAGGGCATGTTGCACGATTGCCCGGTTCAATCCGGACCAGGGATAGCCCTCGAAATGGGTGGGCGCACCATCCACGGCGCCAACCGAATAGCACGTCTCCTCCGTCTCGTATTCAAAGATGCGTTGCTGCCCCTGGTGGATCCAGGTGACACCGGACTGCCCGATCCGACCGCGGGTGGGAATGGCCAACAAGCGACCATTTGGTAACGCGATCTTGGTATAGGCGTAGCCATCGTCGATGCCGACCGGAATGGGGTTGACGGGTGCTGAATCAGTCATGGGATTACCTCTCCTATTGGTCATGGGTTCCTTCTACCAGTCTGTTCATTTCCGCTATCCAATGACCCGGCGCAATTGGGCGAAGGGTTTTCTCGCATCATGAACGGCATCGGTCCCGGTAGCTGCTGCCGGCACCGGTTCCCGTTTCGGCAAAGCAGCCTGCCTGGACGACTTGCCGGCCAGCCAGTCGGGGAATCCCGCTTCGATTCGGGACGCTCGTTCTACGGCAACCCCCTGCAGCGCCCGGCGCTCGATAAGGAATCCCTGTACCACCAATCCCCGCAGCCACTCCTGGCGCCGGGTGCTTGGAATCCGCTCCAGCTGGTTCAGGATGATCGCCTCCAGCGCGACACGGGGTTCGAGTTGCAGGGTGATCCGATGGCGACTCTTCGCCTTAGCCATGGGACGCATTATCGGTGGAGGAGACAGGCATGCCATTGAATACCCGTACCACTAACCGTCGTGGTTTTCGTGGTCTGAAGAATCCAGTGGCTCGAGCGCGAGGGAGCTGGCGACTGTCTTCGGGAACGCCACCTTGCGGGGCACGAGCGGTGCGCGCCGTTCCCCGCTCAGCACCTCCTCTGGCAGCTCACCCATCGACTGGCGGGCCTCTGGATCCATACCTGAATTTCGTTGTAGAGATTTTCGATCAATGCCCAACAGCCGATACCCTTGCGGCACGACGAAGGTGCCGCGAACCTTGCGTGCACCCAGCTTGATGATCCCTTCCGCGGTCTCGTTGTCCAACAGGCCGATGTGGCGACAGGTCAACAGGGTGCGCACCAGGGTGTCGTAGGCGGCAATCAGTTGAGCACCCTGGTAGGCGTATGGATTGGCGAACTGGAGGCGGATCCGGTAGGGCTTTAGGGATTGTGCGATCTCCACCTCCATGGCGGACATCTGTGCCAGTCGCTTATCCAGTTCCTCCTGATGGCGACCGATGAATTCACGCGCCTGCTCCAGCGCCTCGTGCACCTTGATCAGCCACCAGTCCGCATAGGGGTCGTCGTCACGTACCGCCTGCCAGATCACCCGCAACCGATCGGCAAAGCCCACCAGTCCGATGATCGCTGGTTTGTCCGCACTGCCGCTACGGCCCTTGATCAGCTGCTGGGCCTGGCGGGTCTGGACCTTCAGCCAGGCCTGGCCGCGTAAGGCACCGGGACCATCGTCAGCCTGCTTTGAACCGGTTGCCGCGTCCGTGTTTTCAAGGGGTATGACTTGTTCTGATTTCATGGCACGCCCACCCTCCGAGGCTGTTGTAACCAGGCGCTATCTCTCCATGGGGAGGCGAGATGGACAACCGTAAACTCGGTACCGAGTTGTTGGGATTTATGCTGGGGAAGTGATGACAGTGTCATCACTTGTTTGAGGGTATGGGAGTGCAAATTTTGAACACCCACCGAGCGGATGATTACAGTGTCATCATCTCATGGCGGATCAGGATCTATTGGAATCCTCATCCTGCTGGGAGGGAGAGCGAATACCGAGTGTCTTGCGCATCTCGGAGATGGGGCCTTCCCCGGCCTGGATCTGTCTTCGTATATCCTCAAGCCCTTGGTTGGCGGGTTGATCAGTACACTGTGCCTTGCGCTGCTGTCGCGTCCGCTCACGGGCCTTGCGCTCCTCATGCACCTTGATCCCGAGGTTGGATTCAAACTCGCCTTTTTTCAACGCTTTGCACAAGGAATTCAGAAAGCTCATCTCGTCGTAGAGCGGCTTCATGCCACGCTGCTCCGAGCGGATCCGCCCCTCCAGCTCATCGAGAATGGCCTGGCGCTGGTCCGGTGGGACCCTGCTGAGATAGCGATCAGCCAGTTCACGCTGGTTAGCCGAGAGGCGCCGGGGGTAGATCAACGGCGCTTCGCCTTCCCCACGGAGCACAAAATTTTTCCGCTCGCCCTGGTGGGTAGTAGTAGTTTTTTTGTTATCACTACAACTACAACCGGCCGGGGTTAAATTTTGAGGGTGCAAATTTTTCCCACCCTCTTCCACCGGGTTCAGTTTTTGACCCTGGTGACCCGGACCATTTCGGCTGGATGCATGGCCTCGAAGCTCGGTCATGACCCTGGCGCTGAAGGCGAAGAAGCGATGCGGCATATTCTTTTCCACCACTTCAGTCGCCTGTATGCGCCGGGTGACCGGATGCTCATCGGCGCAGACATCGCGGCCCGCCTCGATGTCCTCATCGATGGTGGATAGTGCTCCCTGGGCGACGGCCCGCACCCGGGCATGGCGATGCCCGATTGATTCCCGCAGGAACTGCATATAGCCGGAGTCGAGATGCAGCGCATCGACCAGTGGCAGGGGCTCGTCATGCAGGGCGTAGACATTTCCCTGGAAGCGACCGTTCGTCTCCCGGAGGCGTGCACACAGGGTCAACCAGCGGGTGACCCGCAGAATGGCGATGGCGCGGGAGATGGTGGCCTTGGAGGAGACATTGGCCGTCCTCGCAATGGAGGCGTAACTGGGGAAGGCGGTATTACCGCCGGTATCGCCGGCCTGCAACCGGATACTCATCCATACCAGCTTGTCCACCGGTTCGAGTACCGGGTCTTGTACCACCAGCGTGGGAAAGGCGGTATGCCGGTTGCCGAGAAACAGCATCGTATCCGAGGCGGGATGAACCCTACCCTCCCCCGCATGTTCGATCGTGGCCTGTATCAGGGCATCCAGCGCCAGGGTTTCAGGGCGGACCGCTGAGCCACGCTCATTCATCGACTCGTAACCGATTCGCCGCATCCGGTTCGCTGTGGTTGTTCAAATCGCCATACTGGTCCCAGCGTTGGGTCAGGTTCCAGATCGCGCGCATCGACAGGCCGGTTTCCGCCTGCAGTTCGAGATAGGCCTGCGGGGTCAGTAGCCTGGATGCTTGATCTGCAGCCCGATCCACCCAGGCATGCCACAGCCGGTGCGTGCCCTCCTCATCCGGTTCGGGCGGACGCCCCACGGAGGGATCCACCGAGAGCATGCGCCGCATGCGGCTGTACTCGCGCGGACCCAGGCCAAACAGCGTCTGCATCATCTCCAGCGGGGCATCGGCCGCGATCAGGGTTTGCTGTGTCTCCTCCGACTCCCGCTGTTGGCGCAGATTGTCCATCATCGGCCAATAGCTCTGCCGGTCGAGGCCGATCTGCAGGCAATGGACACGCAGGGACTCGATACGGTAGAGGTCCGAGAGACTCATCTCCCGCAGGGCCTCAATCTCCCTGGGCCCGAAGTTCATGGTGCGCAATGCCGGGTAGTCCCCTTCGGCCAGGCAGCGGATCGCGTACAGGAGTACCGCCGTGATCAGATCCGATTCCTTGGTGCCTTCCATCCCCCTACTCCCAAAGCCGTGTTTCGGTCTCTTCCGCCAGATGGCGGATCCGGCGATAGGTATCCATCAGGTTTAGTAGATCATGCCAGTCCGGATCACCCACGCGGCGCCACAGCCGGTAACCGGTATTGCCTGGATCGAGTGTCCATACCCCGCCAAACAGCAGACCCGCATCCTGCTGTTCAAGGGCCCGACGCAGCACCGATTCTGCCGGTAGCATCGGCACCACGGACTCGATCGGCGCAACGGTCATCTCCGCGCTCGCGGCCAGGTGCCACCAGACCATGGAGATCTGGCTCAGGGTCTCGTCATCCAGCTGATCGGCGAGGGCTGGGTCCGGTACGTCACGCAGAATGAATCCCAGCCCCATGCCGGAGAGCGGCTCCACGAGGTCGCCGATGCCGTTGCGTTGTGCCAGGCGGAACGCCAAGGTCCAGGCCCGTGCCCGCAAGGATTTGAGATCACTGGGAGCGGATGGGCTTTGGGTCAGGATCTGCTCGACAGGGGAACCAGGTGCTTCCAGGGACACCTCTTCAGCTAGATCCGTTACCTTAGAAATGATCTCTCTATCGCCCTCTGTTGACCTATCAGGCTCTATGTTCTTTTCTGGATCTTCGCAGGAGGTGTTGCGGTCGACAGCATTTGGTTCGATTGGCGGCGAGTGCGAATGCGGCTGAGATTTTTCTGTTGGGGTAGCAGCCTCTTCTGTCTCACGGGTAGAGTCCTCCTCATCTTCGCATTTGGGAATCGTTAGTACCTCTCCCGCGAGCTGCGCGTCGAGTTCCACGCGTACCCTGTTGATGCTGACCTCTGCCTGCTCCGCGATCTCGGACTCGATTGCCCCCTGTAGCTGCCCGTTATCCCAGTCGGGACCATCATAGCGCCGGCACAACGCAGCAAATACCTCATCGAAGGCCGCTTCGTCACCCAGGCCATGTCTTTGCCAGAGCTGAAGCGCCGCATCATCCAGCGCACGGATTCTCTGTACCTGCGGTCTGCCCAATCCCCCGTTCAATGCCCGCGGGATCAGTGGCAGCAGCCGCTTGACCGCATAGCCCATGCGTGAGATCAATCCCTGGCTGAGCGCGTATCCACCGGCATGCAGCGCCATCTCGAGCCTTCTTTGGGAGAGTGCTTCGATACCCAGCTCAGCTTCGAGCAGTTGCTTGATATCAAAGACCGCCCGCGCCTTGTCGATAAAGTTCAAACTGCCACGCAGATCGTTTTCCCGTAGATGCGCCAGAAGCACGTCAGATTCCCGGTTCCAGGGTTTGAAAATGCACTGCACCTGCGAGAATCGGTTATCACCGGTTTCCTCGTACAGCTCTTTGAGTATGAGCAAGCGGGTATTACCACCCGAATGAACGATGTAGTCAGTGGTTCCGGGCCGCTGGGTGATGACCAGCGGCTGATCGAGGCCGTTGGCCCGTATCGAGGCCTTTATCCGGTCATATTCGGGATTCTCGCCATGGCGTGGATTGCGCTCGTAGGGCATGATACGGCGCACATCCAGCAGAATCGCAGTCGATTCTTTGATGGCTGCTTTTGCCGGCTCACCATTTGCCACCTGGCTATCCATCGATCCCACCGCAGGTTGGGCGTTTCTTTTTTCTTCTTTGGTGTTCATGACATTCTGAACAAACCACCTTCCGCCTTCCCATAGGTCGATACTCGAGCGCCGCACCGCAACTTCGGCAGCGATGATTGAAATATTCCGTACAGGCTGGGCAGGTCGATCCTGTATTGCCGGGCGGACCGATGTAGGACATGCTGCAGTGATCACAGGTCTGTTCGTACCATGCCTTGATCCTGACCAAGCGGGGTACAAAGAAAGCGCGTGTCAGGTTCAGAAGGGGTTTGTCTACAATCCCCACATAGGCTTCGTAGACATGGATCAGCACTTTGGCTGCCGTGCGCTTGATTTTTCCCAAGTGCTGAAACAATCGCCACACCAGGTTCGCATGTAACAGGCGACGATTGCATTTCAAATACCAGGTATCTGTGAACGGGACTTGCCCGGGAGGTGATGACGTCCCGGTAAGTCGCAGGTAGAGCCCGCTGACGACCTTTTTCGTCAGGCCGGTCAACTGGCATACCAAGGAAGCCCGGGCGCCCAGTTTAACCAGATGAACTGCCTCGAGGGTATGTCGTGCTTGATTGACGACATCGATGTTCTCGGGAACGCTTGCTTCTTTTTCCTGCTTGGCAAACAGAGCAAGCAACCGTTTGGTATTACCAACGCACATCGGTGGGCTACCGGTTTCAATCAGGAGAGAACAGCCAGACTGGCGGCCTGGAGTACCGCATCAACCTCTACGGTATTTCCCTCAGTGAGTGCCTTGAAAAGCCGGTACCACCACACGGTATCACCACGAGCCGCTATCAACGGCACCTTGACCTGGGCGATTTTTGTCAGATATTCGGCGGGTGCTTGTGCCAGCAGGCCTGCGAGTTCCGGTGACATCCCCAGCAGAGGCGCCGCCACATCGGGATCTTCACGGGCGATGTCTCGAACATGAATCAAGTACTCGATATTGACACTGGAAAAATCGATTTTCATGGCTACCTCTCCCTGTTGAACTTCTTCCTTGCCCATGTTAGGGACCTAGATGGAAATAAATGAGCTCGAAAGCCCATCCATATAAAACCGCTTTTGTGCTTGTTTACTACCAACTTTTAATATATGAGCGCCTAATGTGAACAACGTTCATAGTTGTTTTACGATTTATATCATTCTCTTCGCGAAGGCTTACATTGCTAACGGACGCCAACCTATTCCGAGGGACGAACAATGGCCCGGTGGAGCGACCATAGCCATGAGAAGTACTTCGGCCCTGGAAGTGACTGAAAATTCTTTCTGTAACAGGGCGTTGCCGGGTTGACGGCACGCAATGTCGCGAGCGAAATCAGTTACCCAGCAAGTTCGTTATATCTGGTTTTTTCCTTGATGACCTTATCCAGCATATCAATTCACGCACCTTGGATCGGCTATTACGGGTTATGACCGATGTTCAATTACAGAACTGGGTATACGAAGATCTGTCTCATTTAGCTCGGCCAACTGCATCTCCACTTTACTTATGCTTATGCTGATCCCAACCACAGGGCGCTTATATTTGAACATCGTCATACTGAGGACAAGTCGCTACCGGAGTTGAACTTAGAAAAATCATTCGGGAATTCGCGGTCATTAAAGCCACACTTAAACCACTTGCACCCAACCGAAGCGAAAGTGAGACTGCACACGTTGCTTGTGCCCCTTGGGCCGAGGTACACGGAATCTGTATACCGGGTATCACACGTACACTCGGCACTGTAGCTGAGGAATCCGTCAAAGACTATGTGACAACACTGATGGAAAACCACTTCAATTTTTTTACGAACACATGAAGAAAATGAGTAACTGATTTCATCGCGACTGTAGAAGCCTTCGCTTTACCAATTGGGAAGCACTCAATCAAGCTCAAAACATCGACCCTCGGCATGGGTTTTCAAGCCTGAATTTGTATAGCGCTAGCTCCAAGATAGCTGGGACCATTCTGGCGAATGCCAGACGATATATGACCATGCAAGCAGGAGGGATCGAAACAATGAAGTGGGTTAAACTAATGAAGTATTGCGACCTTTCTGGAGATACCGCCAATGCGGTGCATGCTAGGCGCAAAAAAGGGATTTGGCTGGACGGCATCCACTGCCAGGTCCGAAACAAGAATCTCTGGATCAACACGGAGGCAGTTGAAAAATGGGTAGAGAACGGTCTGTTAAGCTCGCGAGAGGCGTAAGGATCAGGGACTATGCAAGTGGTGTACGCTCTATCGAAATCCAGTTTCAGTATCGTGGCGTGCAATGCAAAGAGACCCTGACTGGCCTTGATCCCGACAAGAAAGCTGACCAGCGCTACGCCATCAATCTTAAGGCGGAAATAGAGAACGCCATCGAGCGCCAGACTTTCCGTTATAATGAATATTTCCCCAATGCGAAGCGCGCCCGTTTATTTGGTCACGCCAAATCCAATATCACAATTAAAGAACTGCTTGAAAACTGGTTGAAGGATATCGAGCGGACGCACCCCCATAGCACTTATCGTTGTTACAGGAAGAGTTGCCAGGCTCATCTTATCCCTGAATTTGGGGATTATCGTGCCCGTGATCTAACCCCTCAGGCGATTCGCGAATGGATTCGTAACCGCACGGGTAGCCTGAAAAGTATCCGCAATGATCTCACACCCCTACGTGCCATTCTCGACCAGGCTTTGAATGACGACATTATCGATAAGAACCCACTCGACAAGATCAAAGTCAGCAAGCTAGTCAATCGAACGCAGGCAAAAACCGACTATGTGGTCGATCCGTTCACCGAGGAAGAGATAAAGGCTGTGCTGGCCGTTGCCAATGGATACGACCCACGGATTCGAAATCTTCTGCAATTTGCGTTTTATACCGGGTTACGCACATCGGAGCTCTTTGGCCTCAAATGGAGTGACATAGGTTGGCGTAATGGGACGGTTCGTGTTCAGCGTGCCGTTGTCGAGAGAAAACTCAAAGAAACGAAAACCAAGGCAGGGACCCGAGATGTAATTCTCCTGCCAGCCGCACTGGACGCCTTAAATGATCAAAAACAATATAGCCATGTGGGAGGCGAGTTTGTCTTCGTGCGCATGAAGCAACGCGGACCTCTCATCGACTATGAACACCTTGAGCGACCCTGGAGGTACATCATCAAACATGCCAAGGTACGTTACCGTAACCCCTACCAGACACGTCATACCTATGCCAGCCAACTCCTATCTGGGGGTGAAAACCCTCTATTTGTTGCCCAGCAGATGGGACATAAAACCACCGAGATGATCATGCGCCATTATGGGCGCTGGGTGGAACAAGCGGAAGAAAAACACCAACATGTTTTTGTGTCTGGATTCGGTCAGGGTGAAATCTCACATGGAAAAATCAAGGCTCGTTAGCCTGGATCAGCTCAGGTCAGGCTCTTCAGCTTGTTGATGACTTCTTGTGCACGGGCCTCCAGCTTGGTGGTTTCACTGTTGGTTGGCGGTGCTTGCTCAATAGCCTCTACGGCCTCTACCGCTTTTAACTGCACGAGGGCCTTGAGCACGGCCCTGCGGACTTGAGGCCACTGGAAACGCAGCGCTGCCATCAATGCGGGAATAGCCCTTGCATCCTTTTTACGGCCCAGTCCAAGTGCAGCGGATTTCAATGCCGGTCCTGTTTGATACTTCCCGGAACCTTCCAAAAATGCGCAGAGAAATTCAACCGTACTTTTTGACTTTAGTGGCTCGAAGATCCTGGGTAACTCCTGAATACCGTAAGTATCGATTGTCAACTCAATTCTATTTTGCGGAAAATATCGCCGAAGCAGCACGGAAACCACTCTCTCTCCATGTTTTACCAGGGCATCCACTGCTGCACGTGATCTGTCGTGGTCTAATGCTGAAAGCTCATCCAGCAATATGGAAATGACGCTAGGATCGTCTATCAAATAGACCATATCCCGGATCGCTTTCGGATACCTGCGTTTCGGTTGAGCGGTAATCACTTCAAGCACATTCTCCTTATCCAGCATCAGAGAATGCTGAAACTGATCAGCATCGTTAGCGGCTATCGCCAGTAGCGCTATTTCCCTGGGGCTGGTCGGTTTCCAGGATAGGTGATACAACGCCTTGGCGCATGCCTCTTGAACCGCTAGAGAGTCGCTATTCAAGGCCGAGCGCAACAACATCACCACCTCACTACCGCCGATTTGTGTCAATGCCTCAATGGCCGGCACAGCACTCCGGCGGGCTCCATGGATCAGACTGGCTAATGGGGTTAGCGCTTTGCGCGATCCGGCCGCCCCTAAGGCCGCTATGAGGGCCGTTTCAACATCCTTCTCCGATACTTGCTGCAATTCGGTTGATTCACACCTGTTCATCCATCTGTCCAGGGTGTCGAGCAGAGCCTGTTCAAGCTTGTGGCCATCACAGCGCATCAAGGTTCTCGCGGCAACCATCACTTCCGCAGGATGATCGCTCTGTAGGCTTTTTTCAATTAACGGCAGTATTTCCGGAACATACCGGGCGGCAATATTCGAGAGCGTCAAACATGACCAGACATTAGGCACAGAATGAAACAGAGATACCAGATACCGTCCATCGGACTCATCAAACCTGGCAACTTCTTCAAGCAATGTCTTGGAAAAATCTTTCGACCCGGCAATATAGTCCAGTAAAAAGGGTAAATGGCTCTTTTCAAGCGTCCCCCAAGGTCTGCCCCTTTGATCGAGTGAGGCAAAACAGACCACCTCTTCCAAAGGCGTCTCAGGCTGCCAACTCAAACTATTTAAGAGCAGATGCCGTGCCTCGTAACACCTTCCGGGTTCATTTTGATAATCGACTAGAGCAGCCCGCAGGAGAGGAATAGCTTCCTGTTTCATCGACCCCAGCAACTGCGGTTTCCGACTCTCCATCGCCCGTGCCACCCTTGACTCAAGTAGCCTCTTTTCTAGCAGTTCCTTGTCGTAACCAAAGCCAAGCAAGGCCTTTTCCGCGGCCTTGCGCTCATAGGTCGCATCTGAATCGATGATTGGCAGGATCAATTCCGAAGTCTCAACCGCACCGAGCAATGCCAAGACATCGATTGCATAAGCGCGTTGGCGGCTGGGCTTCTTCGACAGCTCACCGATCATTCGATTGATGGTTTCTGAGCGGCATGCGGAGTTGTTCGCTAGTTGCGCGGCTTTGTACCTCTCCTGCCGGTTACTCCCCAGCAGTACATTCCACAGCTTCTCAAGTACGTCCGGTGCCGAGCCCACACACGGATCTAATGACACAAATGATTCTAATATACTGTCACCACTTGTCTCATCCGCAATCTCCGCACTATGCTTTTCGAGTTCATATAGGGCTGATTCGATCACGTCGCAGATCTGCTGGCTTTTTTCACATTCCAGGCACCTTTTCAATGAAGCTATCGAACTTACGGCCCCTCTGCGTTTAAGTGCATTTACCGCCTCTATTCTGACCTCATCACAGGTGTGCTCCAATGCCCGCTCCAAAACCGCATTGACATCAGGCTGCGAATATTTGGAGATTGACCTGACACAGGCAACCCAAACGGAACTCGCCTGCCAGGCCGGTTCTATATCCTCAAGGGGTAACCCCAGCTGATACTCCAGTTCATGCAAACAGATTTCCGTCTTGAAACGCCCCATAATGTTGACCAAAGGGATACGTACATCATGGTGCTCGGTCAGACTCCTCAACGCTTCGCTTACCACGGGTATAACATTTTCACCACCCAGTTTCAGTATTGCTCTGGCAGCAGCCAACCTGGATTCATGACTGAATGGTTTCAGAAGTTCGTCGGCAATTTCAGGTACAGCAAACTCCGCCTTTTTAGCAGCGAGCGCCTTGATCGCCAAGGTACGTATATGAGAGCGCTTATCCTGCAACATCTGGAGAAGTTCCTGTTCATCCAGCTCACACCGCTGCAGCAAACTTTTAAATGCATTTATCTGTACGGATTTCTCCCTATCTGACAAGGCCTTTCGTAATAATGAGACCGCCTGGGGGGCTTCAGATCCAGCCAGTTCCAACACAGCGGACAGGCGGGTGTCGGAACATTCATCGTTCAACGACGCCCCCATCTCCGCTATACGTTCATCTTCCGAAGGAGCCAAGGTCTGCTCTTTTTCAACCCCGATAACCACTCCTGCACGACGCTTGAGAACAGGATTATCAACCGTTTCATAGAGCTGAGTGAGACGTTCTCTCGAAATACCCTCATCGATAACCGCCAGCGCATTGATAGCGGCCAGTTGAATCATAGGCTCATTGGAATCCAATGCCTCCAGCACGAACTGATTCGCCTGTTCATTCGGCTGCTTTTTTAGAACCAACAAAGCAAATAGTTGCTTGGTCAGATTGGAAGTTTTCAAATGGTAGACCGTACCCTCTTTCCAACTCAGCCTGACCTGGCTTACAAGTTTTTTAGCCCGTTGATCAAGATCGTCAAAGATGCATTTAAAATCAAGTAATTGATCCAGGTGATCCGTCCCATCCCGGTCAAGCAGGTCAAAATAACTTCGAAGACTACCATCATGGTTCGGCAATTTCTCTAACAGAAATCTCAATCTTGCGTCCGATAAATACTCTAAATTGTTAAACAGATCCATACCCATTCCTGATTACCAGATAACTTCAGTTATGCTATTCAACCTAGTTTATCCTCACAGTGCGCTTTCTAAAAAAAGCAAACCGATAATTCATAACATTATAATAATTAATAACATGGACACCCAACCTTAATTTACCAAAGCCCTTTCAATCTGGCACTCTTTTACCATCATCAGCTATAAAGGAGTGAACGTCAGTGTGAACGTCAGGACACCCGATAATTGAATAGACCCCACCCACCCCTTCTACCTCAATTTAACTCCCACTACATCAAAACAAGACGATAACAGTGTACTGAATCGCCCCGGAAAAACCGGAGGGTGTTTAGTTTGAGTCATGCCGCCATGGCAGACCCTTCAATATTGTCATAGTACTGCTTTTCATAT
>JBEVXH010000011.1:0-116286 GCA_040506195.1 Candidatus Thiodiazotropha sp.
AGTGCCCTTGGGGTGCGCCCCGAAGGAAGTGCCCTTGGGGTGCGCCCCGAAGGAAGTGCCCTTGGGGTGCGCCTTGATTGGCGCTTTTTCACGCACAACAGGGCCAATTGGATTAGTGTTAACAGACCCTAACAGAGTAATAACTAAAGTAGATGCCTGATATGAAAAATAGTGTTTTATTGATGGCTAATTATTCCAATACTACAGGATATGCATGGAATAATATTTATCGCTTATTTAATATTTTGGCGAAGGGGCTTGATGAGCAGGGCATTGGCGTGTGCTTATCATTTAAAGAAGTTAGTGGCAGCATTGACTTTATAAATAATGAAGTATCATTCGAAACAATTTTGTTTGATCCATATTCAGTTAATATGAGAAATCTGCTCGATCTCATGGCGAATGTGAGGAGTAAAAACATAAAGTATGTCTATATGACTGATCAGCGAACATTTCGCTTCCTCTACTTGATGTTACGTCTATCGGGTGTTGAGAAAATTATTGTTCACAGCAGAACATCTGTCCCCAATCCCCATCCTGCAGTACCGGAAAAAGGATTCAAAAAATTAATCAAAACAATTATTCACCGTATACCTTGGATTTGTCCTGACTATATCTATACAGTTTCGGAGTTTGTGCGCCATCGAATTATCAATAAGAATTGCTATCCGGCAGCCAAAACCGTAAAAATATTGAATGGAATAAATATCGATAAGTTTAAATGTGATGATAACAAACAGCAAAACGATGCGATTACGATATTTACCGGTTCCCGTGCCACGAAATATAAAGGGATAGGTATATTGATCAAAGCCGCATCCATATTGAAGCACGACTTTAATATTGATCGATTTCGTATAGAGTATGCTGGAGATGGGCCAGATATCGTTGAATTCAAGGAGATGGTAAAAAAGTTGAATCTGCAGTCCAATTTTATTTTTCTCGGTCAGTTGAAACATACTCGAGATAATGTATGTAAATCCGATATCGTTGTTGTGCCATCCGTATGGGGTGATGCCTATCCATCGTCTGTTTCAGAAGCGCTGGCGGCGGGGAAGCCGCTGATTACCACAAAAGCAGGTGGGATTCCTGAGATAGTCGGTGAGGAACAAAATGCAGTACTGGTAGCGCCCGCTGACGAGATGGAATTGGCCAATGCGCTTGCAGATTTAATAACCAACAGCAAAAAGAGAGCAGAACTTAGCGTTAATGCGAGAGAAAGAGCAGAGCAAGCATTGAATGAGGATGATTACTATAAAACATTTGAAAGCCGTTTTTTTGCGGATATTTTACATAACTGAATCTATTCGGCTGGCATGTACACAGTAAATAACTCTCCCGATAACTTACCACCTCTCCAACTTAAACAATTATATGAACGAATCTAACGTAGGTGCATTTATTGCAAAAGCAGCAAGTGGTTCTTTTGTGATAAAGATACTTGGTGCTGGAATTTCATTCATTATGCATGTGTTATTGGCCAGATGGATGGGGGTCGAGCAGTATGGTGTCTATATATATGCATTGACATGGGTCGGACTGCTTGGTTTGTTCGCGCGACATGGAAGAAATACAGCATTGGTTAAACTTGTAGCACAGTATAGAGCGCAAAAAGAGTGGGGTTTGGCTAAAGGGGCAATAAAGAACAGTTCGTTGTCTGTGCTTTTCGTAAGTCTGGCAATAGGGATGATCAGCTACCTGTTTGTGCCACTTTTCTTAGACTTGAGCGAACAACAATTGCACACTTTCTGGTTGGCTTTGCTATTGCTTCCTGTAGTCTCATTAACTCAACTGAGACGATCAACCATACAAGCGTTTAAGAGAGTTGTACAGGCACAACTTCCGGATGTCGTTGTAAGGCCCTTGCTTTTGATGGGTGTTGCAGGTGCTGTCTACCTAATATCAGATGAAAAACTGTCTGCGCCTCTTGTAATGGCGGTGAATGTAGTAGCTGCTTTATGTGCTTTCATACTTGGCGGATATCTGTTGTACAGGCTTATTCCACAAGAGATGAAAGCGGCGGTGGCAAAGTTCCAAAATAGGGAGTGGATGATGTTGGCTTTACCGATGTTGTTCATTGCGGGCATGAACATGGTTTTACGTCAGACCGACATCGTTATGATTGGCCCTTTTATGGGGTCGGAAAGTGTTGGTATTTATAGTGCGGTATCGCGTGTCACAGAGCTCGTAGCGTTTGGCTTGATGTCTGTCAATTCTATTGTCGCGCCAATGATATCCGAGTATTACCATACTGACAGAAAAGCAGAATTGCAGCACATGATAACGCTGGCCTCATGGGGTATCTTTGCGACCACCCTGATTTTAGCGCTGGGATTGATATTCTTTGGCGAATGGATATTGGCATTGTTTGGAGAGGGATTTAGTCAGGGATTCTCAGCATTGCTGGTCCTACTTATTGGGCAACTTATCAATGCTTTAGCAGGGTCAGTCGGTTTTCTTATGATTATGACTGGGCACCAGACGCAGCAGGCTAAAATACTGGCTGTTAGTGCGATAGTGAACATCACGCTGAATGCCATATTAATTCCTCGGTTTGGTCTAATAGGGGCCGCATCAGCCACTGCTTGCGCAACTGTATTGTGGAATCTATCCATGTTGTATTATGTAGTCCGTTACATAGGGCTGAATCCAACTATTTTAGCGAGAGTGAAAAAATGATTAGGCCTAATTTTGTTATAGCGGGTGCGCCAAAAGCAGGAACTACTGCATTGACAGAATATTTGCGGCAACATCCTAAAGTATTTATCAGCAAGCCGAAGGAGACGCATTATTTCGCAAAGGATTTATCTCGCTATCGTTTTGTAACAACAGAAGAGGATTACCTTGGGCTTTTTGAGCATGCAGGTGAGAACCGATCAGCGGTCGGTGAGGGATCTGTATTCTATCTCTATTCTGAATTTGCATTTCTATTATTATCGGAGTTCGATCCAGCGATGAAATTCATCGTCATGTTCAGAAATCCATTGGAATTGGTCCACTCCCTGCATTCGCAGTTGGTCTACAGTCGAGATGAGGATGTTGAGGAGTTTGAGCAGGCCTGGAAGCTATGTAGCGAGAGGAAGGATGGAAAACAGATTCCCAAGGATTGCCGAGAAGCAAAGATTCTCTATTATGATGAACTGGGAAAGATGGGCTCACAGTATGCAAAGTTATTGAAATACTTCCCAAAAGAGCAAGTTTTGGAGATCTTTTTCGAAGATTTTTCGAAAGATACCAAAAAAGAGTATGACCGTGTGCTGGATTTTCTCAGCTTGCCAAAGGTTTATCCAGAGGATTTTAAGGTGATCAATAAAAGAAAGGCTCATAAATACAAATGGTTGGCCACATTAACCCAGAGACCACCAGCGCCGTTGAGAAAAACCGTCGGTTATCTGAATCAAAAGGTCAAATCTCTATTTGGCATTGAGCGATTTGGCGTCATCAACAAGCTGAGAGATTTTAATCGTCAGCAGGTCAAGAAACAGCAACTGAGCAGGGAATTGCAACAATCTATTATTGAGAACTATAGAGATGATATTGATACATTATCATCATTGACGGGTAGGGATTTGTCAGGCTGGCAGGTTGTGAAAGAGTAGTATGAGCGGGAGTTTGGCATAATCATCTGAATTAAACCATAGCATTCACGATTTTCCATGAATATCGCATTTATTGGTTTACTTTTCGTCGTTGCCTCTGACTATCTGGGTCTGGGGAAGTTCTTTCCTATCGTCGATGCACTGCGGCTTACCTTGAGTGTACTTCTATTGCTGTTTATCTCGGTATGGTACAAGCATGGATTATCCGAACCCATGTACTATCGGCAGTCAAAACTCCTGACATTTTTTATCGTTTTGACTGGATTGGCGCTTATTCACGGGTTGATCAGAAGTTATGCCGTACCTATCCTGAAGCAGGAGATTGGTTATTTTTTTCTGGTAATTGTCATTTTTTATCTCCTGGAGTCGCGAAAAAAGATCGATTACTTTCTCTCGGCCTTGGTGTTGTTTCATGTCCTTTTGGTATTTATCAATCTTGAAAAATTAGGCGCCGCGCGTGCCGGTGCATTTAGCGCGGGCTATTTTTTGGGTGATGGAAATGATTTTGCCTGGGGATTGAATATTGTTTTACCCATGTCTATCTACCTGATCTTCAGTGCAGAAAAGCGGCTTTTTAAACTAATTGGTATCGCAGGTGCTGTAATTATATTGCTCGGTATTATTGGAACAGCTTCAAGAGGAGCGTTTCTTGCGTTGGTTTCAGGTATGCTCTATTACTTGATTTTTGTCAGTAAGAGGAAGTTCGGTGGTATAATCTTCGTTGCTATAATCGGGCTTGTTGGTATTGCATTCGCTCCACAAGAATACTACGACAGGATTGGCACGATAAGCACTTTTGACGAAGATAGTTCCGCCATGGGACGAATCACTGCTTGGAAAGCAGCCATTAACATGGCGTTGGATCATCCGGTTTTAGGTGTGGGAGCAGGGAGTTTTAATTCGGCATACGGTCGGTTTTATCGTAAATTCGGCGATCCCTCCAGATGGATATCGACACATAACATCTACTTCAAGATATTGAGTGAGTACAGTTTCCTTGGTGTGATTATCTATTTGTTGATTATCTACAGCAATCTAGCACAAAACCGACGAAATGCCGTCTTGTTGACAAAAGAAAAAAACAACTACTCGATTAATCCCGCGTGGCCTGGCTATCTGAATATGAGTATCGTAACATTTGCTGTTGGCGGGATGTTTCTCACGGGTGTAAATTACCCCCATATTTTCCTGTTGACTGCATTGACTATGGCGACAAACAGGATCATTCAACAGGATATTAAGGCCAACAGTGAATCTAATTCGAGCGGCACGACCTCTGGAAAACACTCTTGGCCGGTCTACTTCAGATGATAGATTTGTATACATAGCACCATGAGTAAAATAAGAATTCTGCAAATCATACATGGCCTGCATATCGGTGGAGCCGAAAATGTGGTTGTCAGTTTGGTTAGAAATATCGATCGCAGTCAATTTGAGGTTCAGATTTGCTGTGTCAAGGAAACAGGCATAATGGGTGATAGGCTGATTGGCGAAGGTGTTGAAGTCACTACCTTGCCCTCATCAAAAAGGCGCCTAGGTAAACTGCAGCAGTTAAAGAAGGCGATCAATGACTATAATCCTGATATCGTTCATACACATGGCACATCTGCCTTGCTGGCGACAGGCCCAATATATACCTATTCAAGACTACCGACCTGGCTGCATACATTTCATTTTGGCAATTATCCTCATATAGCAAAAAAGTATCTCTATGGTGAAATTCTCCTGACTCGGTTTGCTGATCAACTCGTTGCTGTCTCTGAAAGCCAACGGGACTCTGTCATCAAACACCTCCATGTTCCTGAGAATAAAATCACAACGGTATTTAACGGTGTAGAGGAGAATCCGTTTCATAACGATAGTGAAGTGCGGGATAGTATAAGATCAGAATTCGGTTATTCTAAAGAAGACATTGTCGTTGGCTGTATTGCGGTACTTTCCGAGCAAAAAGGTTTGACATATTTACTGGATGCGGTCAAAGCTGTCCTGGATTCTGTGCCTCGAGCCAAATTTTTAATTGTCGGCGGTGGTCGCCTTCAGGATCAATTGGTAGATAAATCCAAGATGCTAGGAATCGATGATGTAGTGACCTTCACCGGATGGCGGCCTGATGCGCTAAAAATATTTACTGGATTTGATATCTTTGTTCAGCCATCGCTATGGGAAGGGCTGTCAATGGTTTTACTTGAGGCGATATCGACTGAATTGCCTGTATTAGTGACTGATGTGGCAGATAATAGCAAGATATTAAGTCACGGTGAGAATGGTCTGATAATCTCACCAAAAGATACAAAATCGATAGAGCAGGGATTAATCTCTCTTTGTACTGATAAACAGCAGGCAATGTTAATGGCTAAAAGAGCATATTCCTTGTATCTCGATGGCTTTACCGTGGATGCCATGGTAAGGCGATACGAAAGAATATATTTGGATCTTACAAAATAACCTTTTAAAGCAGATAGAGAGAATCAATAATGGCAGGTAATTTAAGGGTTGCGCTTTTTGGTCTGGGCAAGATGGGGCTGCACCATGTAAAAGCGATTGAGCTTCAGGAAAACGCTAATCTTGTGGCGGTCGCTGACCCAAATATTCAAAGCAGGGAGATTCAAAAGGGATTGCCTAAAGGGGTTCAGTCATTTGCTGATCCGAAGGACTTGCTTGAGCAGGTAAAACCTGAAGTCGTGCATATTGTCACACCACCGGCGACACATGTTGACTTGGCTAGCATGGCGCTTGAGGCTGGGGCCAATGTATATGTAGAAAAACCTTTTTCCCTGACAAGCGAAGAGGCTGAAAAAGTAGTTGAACTTGCTGAGCGGAAGGGTTTGAAAATATGTCCGGCCCATCAGGTACTGTTTCAGGATTCAGGGCGAAAGTATCGGAGATTTATGTCCTTGATTGGAGATGTGGTGCATGTCGAAAGCTACTTTTCGTTTAAGATGGTAAGGCGTTCTCCTGACGGCAAGGGTGCTATTACACCCATCGACCAACTCATTGATATTCTTCCACATCCAGTCTACCTGATGCTAAGTGCATTCGAAACGGAGAGTGAAAAGCAACACCAGGAACTGGAGATGAAAGGTGTTGAAGCCACTGCGGATGGTGATGTCCACGCTATTTTCAAACAAGGTAAGAAAACAGGTATGTTGGCCGTTACACTACGTGGCAGGCCAATTGAATCCTACCTTAAAATCATCGGCACTAACGGACTGATCAATGCCGACTTCATATTAAGCGGCGTAACAAAGAATCCTGGCCCAGGCGCATCTGCGATTTCCCTTGTTTTGATGCCATTCAGTCAGGCATTTCAAAAGATGTTCGGGACCGTCGGCACTATCTTCAAGATGGTTTTCAAGAAGCAAAAAAGTTATGCCGGACTTGCGGAACTGATCGAAAGTTTCTATCAAAGCATAGTTGATGGTACAAAACCTCCTATTCCAACACAGTCACTATTGAATACCGTCAGGATTTGTGAAGCGATTGACGAGAAACTAAAGAAAGCAGAGCAGGAAGATGAAGTTGTCTCCAAGCAGAGATTGGAGTCACTTGAATCTGAAATGGACAACCCCGACTCCGACAAGCGAGTGGTTTTGGTCACAGGGGGAACGGGTTTTCTGGGTAAGGTGTTGATAGAGGAACTGCGTGGTAGAGGTTGGCCGGTAAGAGTTGTTGCCAGGCGCACGCCTGCCTCAAGAGATAAGGTTCCGGGTATCGAGTATGTCGAAGGTGATATTGCAGAAATGTTGCCGGATGAATATTTCAAGGATACAGGAGCCATTATCCATTTGGCCGCAGAGACAGCTGGGGGGCAGGAGGCTCATGAAAGAAATACCATTCAAGCTACCAGATATCTTCTTGAAGCGGCGGGTAAGCACGATATCAAACAATTTATCAATATCAGCAGTATCGCGGTGCATAAGCCCAGTAGTGAGATTGGACATGCGATTGACGAGGACTCGCCGGTTGATCACGATAATATTGGCCGTGGACCGTATGTCTGGGGTAAGGCAAAAGCAGAACAGCTTGTGCAAGATATGTCAGGTGAGTTTGGCTTTGAAGCAAAAACCATTCGTTTGGGTCCGCTGGTCGATTTTCAGGATTTTACACCTCCCGGTAGGCTCGGTCGTGAAGTTGGTCCGCTGTTCGTTATAATGGGCAATCCAAAAGACAAGCTGAGTGTATGTGATGTTCGAACAGCCTCGAATGTCATTAGATACTATGTTGAACAATTCGAAGACGCGCCATCAGTATTGAATTTGGTTGAAGCCGATGCTCCAAGTAGGTCTGAATTGTTTAAAATGGTAAAAGCAAAGAGACAGGAATTGAAGGCGTTTTGGATGTTTACCCCTTTGCTCAAGCTGGTCTCATTAATGCTGAAGTTGCTTCTCAAGCTTCTCAAGCCGGGTAAAAAACCGTTGGATGTGTATGCGGCATTCGCTACTGAGAAGTACAATTCTGCCCGGGCTGCTCAGGTTATCACTAAAGCAAGATCCTCTTCATGAGCAATATGCAGGAGTTAAAGTATCTTATCAAGTCAATTTCGAATTGGCACAACCAGGGTGCAAAGAAGAATATTCTAATTAATGCAACACCACGTGGTGGTTCTACCTGGCTGATGGAGCTTATTGCCTCTCAGCCAGGTATGAAATATTACGATGAGCCTTTTAATATAAGACGCGATAATGTCCAAAGAATCGGCTTGTTTGATGAGTGGTCCGATTTTCTACCTGAAGGGTGCGATAAGGAAAAGCTATTCACTTTACTGAATGATTTGGCGCATAACCGCTATCGGTTTATGAATCCTCCGCCGTTTAGAAAAAACCACCGTATTGTCACAAATCGGATAGTTTATAAACTCCATGAGTTGGAGTTCATGATCGATGAAATTGCTCAGGCATGTAATTGTCAGGTTGTCTACCTTGTAAGGCATCCAATACCCAATTCTCTATCAAGAAACCAGATCCCAAGGTTGGATTATTTTATTAATTCGGACTATTACCGGGAAAAGTATCTTGATGATAGTCAGTTCGAAAATGTTAAGAAGATCTTCCAATCCGGTAGTAAACTGCAAAAACATACGCTCTGTTGGTGCTTTGAGAATATCGATGCATTGAAAGCCAGTGATCTTTCTAAGTGGTTGGTTATTTCATATGAAGAGTTGGTGTTGAACTCAGTAAAAAGCTGCAAGCTCCTTTATGAACGCCTCGACCTCAGCGACTATGGGACTTTATTGGAAACGGTTGGTGAACCGGCGGCCAATATCGCGCTCTCAAGGCAAGACACGCATGAAATAATGCATGCACCTGATGATCTTGAACGTAAACGTAAATTGATTACCCGTTGGAAATCCAAAGTGGATGATATTGAAGAGCGGGCGGTGTTCGATGTGCTCTCATCGTTTGGTATTGACGACTACAGTTATGGAAGATTCATACCGGCTCAGCGGTTATTGAATTTCAGCGATACTGAAGGACTACTGGGAAATAACGCTGGGTGATTAATCGACATTTTTTGTGACTATGTTCGATAATCCGCTCTCTAAACCGTATACATCATAAGCAGAAACAGCAAACAGGTAGGCGCCAGGATCCAGCACTTCGGTTGTGTAACCTGTGGCGCTGGCATTCTCTACATCGAGTAGGGCCTGTAGATCATCTTCGGATGTGCCGACATAAACCCGATACCCCATAAGACTGCTGAGAGGCATAAAGCTACCATCAGTACGCGTGGTTGGAGCGACCCATGAGAGTGATACAGTGCGGTTGCTATTGCCGTCGCCTGGTTCATCGTCGCCTCCACCACCCCCACCTCCACAACTAAACAGAAGCGGTAACAAGAGAATGGAAAACGTCAGTTTTAATAATTTCATTGCCATATAAGTCACCCTTTAACATCGATATGTTAATACTCTAAGATTGGCGTCAATCACAGTTATCATCAATATTCGATGTATCACACAGATACCAGGATGAAGATTTGGTATGTTTGTACCAAATTCGGCAAACTGGCCTTCCAAGGAAACCGGGCTGAGCGCCTGGTTAAGGGGGTTCTTTGCTACACTACCCCACATATAATACCACGACATAAATACTGACCACATCTCAGATTATAGTATTGAAATGTGGAATAGATCCCGGGGAATATTAACTTGTTTCGTCAGGCATTCTCTCTACAACGACTCTTCTGAGGCACTCAAGCTTCGATTCGTCCAGGATGGGTAGATTCTCTCTGTCTGTAATAAAAAAAATATCTTCAACCTCAGCGCCTAAGGTGCTGATTTTTGCGTGTTTAAGTCTAATATTACAGCTGGAAAATGCTTGACCCACAGCGGATAGCAGGCCTGGCCTGTCGAGTGTTACCAGGCGCATTACGGTACGTTGCTGAGTGGATTCTTGGGTAAAATAGATTTTGGTGGAAGTGTCGAAGTGTTTGTTTTTGCGAGGTGTTCTTCGGCTAACTGTAAGTGCATGATTACCTTCCTGGCATAGTCCGTCACGCAGTGTTTGGATGATCTCTGAACTGCGCTGTCCAATTTCAACGGGACTGCCGTCCTGTTCGAGCACCAGAAAAGAGTTGAGTGAATATCCGTCGGATGTGCTCATCACGCGGGCATTTACGATAGACAATGCCAATTGATCAAGCAATGTGGTGGCAGCCGCAAACAGGTTGTCTCTATCTGCGCCATAGAAGAGTACCTCAGTTCCTCCCCGCTTGGCTGTCTGGCGCATCCGGATCAGAGGCAAATCACTTTTAGGTGTCTCGAGAATGACCTTTGTGTGCCGTAGTATTGCGTTCGGCGAATGAGTAAGAAAATACTCCTTTGTAAAGGTGGACCACAAATCCCTGATACGCTGTTCCGGGATACTCTGGTGTAACAGTTGTTGCATTGCCGCTACCTGCTTTTCCTGGATCAGTTCGTCTTGGGCGAGTGGGCTATCCAACCCGCGAATCAGTGCTCGCCGAGTGGCAGTGAACAGATCCCTCAGCAGTGAATCTTTCCAAGAGTTCCAGGCAGCAGGGTTGGTTGCTCTACTGTCGGCAAATGTGAGCAGGTAGAGGTAAGTGAGTCGATTGATGTCGCCAACCAACGCGGCGAACTCCTGTACCACTTTGGGGTCGGTGATATCCTTGCGCTGCGTGGTCAATGACATCACCAGATGATTACGCACGAGCCAGCCAACCAAGTGGCTGTCATATTCACTTAAATGGTGTAATCGGCAAAAATCATAGGCATCGATAGCGCCCAGCTCTGAGTGATTGCCGCCCCGTCCCTTGGCGATATCATGAAATATTGCCGCCATATAAATAAGTTCTTCTTTTGGAAGGGTGCTCATCAACTGGCTGCAGAGTGGGTACTCTTCAGCATACTTTTCCGTGGTCAAACGCCGCAGATTTCTAACCACCATGAGGGTGTGCTCATCAACGGTATAGACATGAAAAAGATCATACTGCATTCGGCCGACAATATTTTCGAATATTGGTATGTAGACTGCCAGTATGCCATATATATTCATGCGCCTAAGGGCGCTGGTAATACCAAGCGGTTGGCGCAGGATCTCCATAAAAAGGCTTTGTGCGCGAATGTCTTGGCGGAATTTTTCGTCTATCAGATAGGTATGATTGCGTACAAGGCGGATAGTGCTGGCTCTGACCCCTCTCAACTCGGGATTTTCCTGCATTATCAAGAACAGTTCCAAAAGGGCGGTAGGATATTTCTTGAATATATTCTTATAGGTGACTTCGAGAAAGTAGCCGCGTTTTTGAAAGCGTTTATTGATGGAAACCGGTTCACCCAGTTCACCCTTGAAAAGAATATCCTCCTGGAAATGCTGCAAAAGCATTTCATTGAGACGGCTCAACTCCATAACGGTACGATAGTAGTCGCGCATGAAGCACTCGACCGCCATGTTGGCATGGTCTGCATCATAACCCAGATAGGAAGCGAGTGTGCGTTGATGATCGAAAAGCAATCGGTCGTCGTGGCGACCGGTAAGTAAGTGGAGTGCGAATCTTACCCGCCACAAATGCTCCTGTCCTTCGATCAGGGTATGATACTCGGCTTCCGTGAGGAAGGCGTGTTCCACCAAGTCATGCAAACTTTTGGACTTGAAATGGCGTTTCGCAACCCACCCAATCATATGGATATCCCTCAAACCTCCGGGACTCTCTTTAATGTTTGGTTCCAGGTTACTGATAGTGTCATCGTGTTTGGCGTGGCGAATACGTTGCTCGTTCCATTTGGCCTCGAAGAAATCATGGCTGTTCCACATCCGCTCAGGTCCGGTGACCTCCAGCATTTCACTGAATAGCCGCGCCGAACCTACCAGGCGACGGGATTCGATCAGATTGGTCATGACAGTGATATCCTGGTCAGCCTCTCGAACGCAGTCGTCAATAGTTCGAACACTATGGCCGACATCAAGACCGATGTCCCAGAGCAGGGTAAGAAACTGTGTGAGAGGTTCCTTGAAAGATTCAAACAGATCCTCATGGTCCAGGAGGACTAACAGATCTATATCAGAAGCCGGATGTAACTCACCACGCCCATATCCCCCAACGGCAACCAGGCAGGCTTCAATGGAGATGTCCAGATAGCGATTCCATGCACGGACCAGGAGTTCATCGATCAGCTGAGCGCGTTCGGCGACAAGCTTGCTGATGGGGGTCTGTCCGGTGGAGAAGCGTTCTTCAACGCCTTCCTTGTAGTGCTTGAGTATGACTTTGCATGGCTGAATGGGAGAGCCATCTTCTGAGAATGCCTGATTCAGTGACGCGAAGTCGATCATTATTCAGTCAGTTTGATCCCATGGACGGGATTTTAGCGCGCTCTTCATTCCGCAGTGTGAGTACTTCAAAACCATTATCTTTGACCAGTATGGTGTGTTCGAATTGCGCAGAGAGACTGCGATCCTTGGTTACCACTGTCCAGCCGTCGGGTTTGAGTTTCACTTGTTGTTTACCGGCATTCACCATGGGTTCGATGGTAAAACACATCCCCGGCTTAAGTTCGACACCCGTACCGGGTTGCCCATAGTGGAGAATTTGGGGGTCCTCATGAAACTCACGTCCGATACCATGCCCGCAGTACTCACGTACAATTGAGTAATTGTAGCTCTCCACATGGGTCTGGATGGCATGACCTATATCACCCAAATGGCATCCGGGTTTTACCTTGTTTATACCGATCCAGAGCGCCTGCTGCGTCACTTCAACCAAACGTTTGGCCAACACCGATGGCTGGCCGATACAGAACATCTTGCTGGTATCGCCGTGGTATCCGTCTTTGATGACAGTGATGTCGATATTGACGATATCCCCCTTTTTCAGTCTTTTCTCTCCGGGTATGCCATGGCAGACGACTTGATTCACCGAGGTGCAGATCGATTTGGGGAATCCTCGATAATTGAGCGGTGCCGGGATGGCGTCTTGTTCATTTACGATGAACTCATGACAGATGCGATCTAGTTCCTGTGTGGTCACGCCAGGTTGGACATGAGGAACGATCATCTCCAATACCTCAGCCGCCAGTCTTCCGGCGATTCGCATCTTTTCGATCTCTTCGGCGGTTTTTATTGTGATACCCATTTGAAAATGCTTAAAAATCCGGGGAAATGAAGGGGCTAGGGGGATTCGGCGCGATTGTCGCAACAAGCAGGTTATGGTATAAAACGCCCCGCCGAATCGCAAACGCTTCGGTACACTAAATCCGCTGTAAGACGTAGGGTATTTACGGCGGCAAACGACACACACATATCGACACGTGGGCCTGGGTGCCGGAAGATGTCGTGGTTATAAGTAATAATTACTTATTAATCAGTCTCTTATGGTTGGGCCATGGGATATGTGGAGGTATAACCCGATACAATTAGGAGTCACTCATGAGTGAAGTATCAATGCGCCAAATGCTTGAGGCTGGCGTGCACTTCGGGCATCAGACCCGTTATTGGAATCCCAAAATGGGTTCCTACATCTTTGGTCATCGCAACAAGATTCATATCGTCAATCTTGAGAAGACCATGCCACTATTCAAGGATGCGATGAATTTCATCGGGTCCCTCTCCGCCAACGGCGGTAAAGTTCTTTTCGTAGGAACCAAGCGTGCGGCACAGAATGTGATTCGGGAAGAGTCAGATCGTTGCAGCATGCCCTATGTCAACCATCGCTGGTTGGGCGGTATGCTGACAAACTATAAGACCATCAAGCAGTCAATCAAGCGGCTGAAAGAACTGGAGGCCATGTTTGAAGACGGAAGTGTTGAGCAACGCTTCAACAAAAAGGAAACCCTGGGATTGAGCAGAGAGCTGGAAAAGCTCGAGCGGAGCCTGGGTGGAATAAAGAATATGAATGGCCTGCCTGATGCGCTTTTTATCGTTGACGTTGGCCACGAAAAGAATGCCGTGGCCGAGGCGCGTAAATTGGGTATACCTGTTATAGGTGTGGTTGATACCAACAACGACCCTAATGGTATCGACTATGTGATCCCCGGCAACGATGATGCTATTCGAGCAATTCAGCTTTATGTGCAAGGGGCTTCTGCAGCCATTCTCGAAGGTCGTGCGAGTGCCGCAACCATGGTTGGCGGCAATGGCAACGAAGAGTTTGTAGAGGTGTCGGAAGGCAGTTCCTGAAGCAGTGACTAAGCTCGGGGATGCCAGCTGGCGATTGGTTGATGTCCATATCCCAGCCTCCGCAATTAACAAATTTCAGCTTAATTATTTAAGGTAGACAGACTATGGCGATTACAGCCTCTCTGGTTAAGGAGCTGCGCGAACGTACAGGCGCAGGCATGATGGAATGTAAAAAGGCACTGGTCGAGACCAGTGGTGATATCGATGCCGCTATTGAGCAGATGCGCAAATCCGGGCAGGCCAAAGCGGCCAAAAAGGCCGGGCGCATTGCCGCTGAAGGGGTGATTGTCATCAGCTTCAGCGAAGATTGCGGCCAGGCTGCAATGGTTGAGGTTAACTGCGAAACGGATTTTGTCGCAAAAGATGACAATTTCACTTCATTTGCAAAAGCGGTTGCCGAGCGGGTATTGGCTGGTGGGGCAGATGATGTTGCGGGATTGATGGAGCTGCCGCTGCACGAGGGCGAGGACACCACGGTGAATCAAGCTCGCGAAGCGCTGATATCGAAGCTCGGTGAGAATATGAACGTACGTCGTTTTTCCTGTATCCAGGCCAGTAGCGGTAGGCTTTCGAGCTATCAACACGGTTCGCGCATTGGTGTCGTACTTGAGCTTGATGGTGGGGATGAAACACTTGGCAAGGATCTGGCGATGCATATTGCGGCTACCAATCCAATCTGTCTCTCTGCTGAGCAGATGCCACAGGATCTGCTCAACAAAGAACGCGATATCGTAACCGCTCAGGCAAAGGAGAGTGGAAAGCCGGATGAGATCGTCGCCAAAATGGTGGATGGTCGTATGCGTAAGTACCTGGCTGAAAACACATTGCTTGGTCAGGCCTTTGTCAAGGATCCGGATACTACCGTGGAAAAATTGCTGAAGAGCAACGCCTCCTCGATCATCCAATATACCCGTTTCGAGGTCGGTGAGGGAATTGAGAAGAAGCAGGAAAACTTTGCGGAAGAGGTTTTGGCGCAGGCAAAAATGTAGCCTGGATATGGATATAAATGACTGATCTGATTTGCCAGCGTATTCTCCTTAAGCTCAGTGGCGAGGCCCTCATGGGAGGAGGGGATTTCGGTATTGACCCTGCTGTCATTCGACGGGTTTCAGAAGAGATCATGGAGCTGGTGAATGCAGGCATTCAGATCGGATTGGTGATCGGAGGCGGCAATATCTTTCGTGGTGCGGGCTTGGCGCAGGGTGGTTTCGACCGGGTGCGCGGCGATCACATGGGGATGTTGGCAACCGTCATGAATTCTTTGGCGATGCAGGATGCACTATCAAGGATTGATGTCGATGCTGTGGTGTTTTCTGCGCTGCAGATGCCTGATGTGTGTGAAACCTTTACTGCGAGAGGTGCGCGGTGTGCGCTGGATGAAGGTAAGGTGGCGATTCTGGCGGCCGGTACAGGCAATCCCTATTTTACAACCGATTCGGCAGCCAGTCTCCGGGCTGTGGAGATAAAAGCCGACCTGATGATCAAAGCGACCAAGGTCAATGGCGTCTATTCGGCTGATCCGGTAAAGGATCCACAAGCTGTCTTTTATCCCCAATTGACTTATGATCGGGCATTGACGGAAAACCTGCAGGTGATGGATGCAACGGCAATCGTCCTCTGTCGGGATAATGAGGTGCCACTTCGCATCATGAATATTAATGATCCAGGTGCTCTCATGCGCTTGATGCAGGGAGAAGAGATCGGTTCACTAGTGGTAAAAGGCGGCTGACATGATAGACGACATTAAGAAAGATGCTAATACCCGTATGGGCAAGAGTGTTGAGTCTTTGGTGCATGAATTAGCCAAAGTGCGCACAGGAAGGGCTCATCCCAGTCTGTTGGATCACATTCGTGTGGATTATTACGGTTCAGACGTTCCAATCAGTCAGGTCGCCAATATCAATGTCGAGGATGCGCGAACATTGACTGTTGTCCCTTGGGAAAAGAGCATGGTGGCTGTTGTCGAGAAGGCGATTCTTACTTCCGATTTAGGCCTCAATCCCATGAGTGCAGGCACTGTCATTCGGGTGCCTATGCCCCCCTTGACCGAAGAGCGGCGTAAAGACCTGATACGTGTTGTACGCCATGAGGCCGAGGGTGCCAAAGTGGCGATTCGGAACATCCGTCGTGATGCCAACCATGATCTTAAGGATTTGGTGAAGGAGAAGATGATTTCCGAAGATGACGAGCGACGGGGTCAGGATGTAATTCAGGGCTTGACAGATCGGCATATCGGACAGGTTGACGAGCTGTTGGCTGAGAAAGAGAAAGACCTCATGGAAATTTAGCCGGGACCTGTGCAACGGTCTTTTTGGCAATAATTCTGTTTAAGGTCCTAAAATCTGGTTCATCCAACAGGTGAATTCCACCTATACTGAATCAATGTTCATGATTTCAATGCGCACAGGGCAGAATTTACCAATCCCAACCCTCACAAAACCTTATTCAACGAGCCGCTGTGCGGCTATCCACGGCGAAACGCCGGTAGCAACACTCAACCGGGGATTCTAGGGTAATGACTAACGGCACAACAAAGGAATCTGTACCTGTCGAGAAACGACTGCCGAGGCATATAGCGATAATCATGGATGGTAACGGTCGTTGGGCTAAGAAGCGCGGCCTTCCGCGCTATGCCGGTCATCCTGCAGGGGTGGAAGCGGTTCGTGGGGTGGTTGAGGCATGTGTCGAACTGCAGATTCCGGTACTTACTCTGTTTGCCTTCAGCAGTGAGAACTGGCAGCGGCCTCAGAAGGAGGTCAACCTCATCATGGATCTTTTTTTAAGGTCGCTGAAGAAAGAGGTTCGTCGTCTCGATCGGAATCATGTTAAGCTCAAAGTGATCGGTGATCGTAGCGCCTTCGCCACCAATCTGCAGGCGCAGATTGAGGAGGCTGAACAACAGACCGCATCCAATCAGGGCCTGTTGTTACAAGTGGCAGCCAACTACGGTGGTCGCTGGGACATAACACAGGCTGCAAAACGGCTGGCTGAACAGGTAGAGAGTGGAGACATATCGCCAGATCAGATCGATGAGGAGCGTTTTTCCCAACATCTCTGTATTACCAATCTACCCGAACCGGACCTGTTTATCCGTACCGGCGGTGAACAGCGGATCAGCAATTTTCTATTGTGGCAATGTGCCTATACGGAACTCTATTTTACCGACCTGCTTTGGCCTGATTTCAACCGCAAAGCACTGGATGAGGCACTGCACGATTTTTCCCGCCGACAGCGACGCTTCGGCCGCACCGGCGATCAGGTCCAGGATCAGACCGCAGAGGCCTCTTAAGGCCTTCGATATGAGGTATCGGTCAAATGTCGGTAGCCAGTTTGATACCAGGTCTACATGGGGTGCAGTCTACTGGCAACTAACAAGCAAAATGCCGTTCAATAGCCCATGCTGAAACAGCGCGTTATCACCGCCTTAATACTTGCGCCATTGGTCGTCGCAGCGGTATTACTGCTGCCAAACCATTACTTGGCGCTGATCGTCGCCTTGGTGGTTTCAGTCGGAGGCTGGGAGTGGGCTCGGCTGAGCGGCATTGAAACCTCATTCCTGCAGATGGTCTATTCAGGTTCGCTGGTTCTCTGTCTGGCTGCACTCTACTATCTGCTGCCGTCGGCATGGATACCGGGAGTGATGTTGTTCTCAGTGGCGTGGTGGTTACTCGTCGTGTGGCGCTTGACTCGCTATCATGCCGACCAGCAACAGTCCGACAGGTTACTGCAGCGGGCAACTGAAGGTTTTATCGTACTGCTGCCTGCCGGGTTGGCGTTAGTCTCGATACATCGTATACCCACCACCGGTCCCGGACTTCTGCTGTTTGTGCTGATTCTGATTTGGAGCGCGGATATTGGAGCCTATTTTGCCGGGCACCGTTGGGGGAAACATAAGCTTGCCCCCCGGGTGAGTCCGGGAAAAACCCGTGAAGGTGTCTATGGTGCTATGGCGAGCACCATGCTTTGGGCGGTTTTACTCTCTTTTTGGTTGGATAGTGGTTTGGGCCAATCCCTGTTGATCGTTTTACTCTGTCTGATCACCATGCTTGCATCAGTGGTGGGGGATCTTTTTGAAAGCCTGACAAAACGTCTACAGGGAGTCAAGGACAGCGGGCAACTGCTGCCCGGCCATGGCGGCATGTTGGACCGGATAGACAGCCTTACAGCAGCAGCCCCTGTTTTTCTGTTTGGCTTAATCCTTCTGGGAGAGGCGTGATGAAGGGTTTAACCGTACTTGGATCCACCGGCTCAATAGGTGTGAGTACCCTGGATGTGGTTGCCAGGCATCCCGAGAAATATCATATCGTCGCCCTGACGGCCAAAAGTGATGTGGAGGGCATGCTGCATCAGTGTGAACGTTTCAAGCCCAAAATAGCGGTGATGGCAGATACGGAATCCGCAAACCTGTTGGCTAAAGGCTTAAGTCAAAAAGGTATATCAACTGAAGTTTTATCCGGACTGCGGGGGCTGGAGATAGCAGCCGCTATACCCGATGCCGAAATCGTAATGGCAGCTATCGTTGGTGCGGCAGGGCTGTTGCCTGCACTGGCAGCGGTGCGCGCCGGAAAGCGTTTGTTGATGGCGAATAAAGAGGCGCTGGTGGTCGCGGGTAGTCTGTTTATGGCGGAAGCGGCGGCCCATGGCGCAGAGATATTGCCGATCGATAGTGAACATAACGCGGTTTTTCAATGTCTGCCGCCCGGAGTTGAAGGGAAGTTGACCGCAGGCGGGGTAAAACGCATCCTGTTGACTGCCTCTGGCGGGCCTTTTCGCACCATGCCGATTGAGCAATTGGCAAGTGTCACGCCGGCACAGGCCTGTGCCCATCCGAATTGGGATATGGGACGGAAAATCTCGGTTGATTCCGCAACCATGATGAACAAGGGCTTGGAGGTTATAGAGGCACATTGGCTGTTCGGTGCCGATGCAGAAGAGATTCAGGTAGTTCTGCATCCACAAAGTATCATCCACTCCATGGTTGAGTACGTCGATGGTTCAGTACTCGCTCAGCTAGGCAATCCCGATATGCGAACGCCGATCGCACATGCCCTGGCATGGCCTCAGCGAATTGAATCGGGTGTCGACAGCCTCGATCTGTTTCAGGTTGCACGGCTAGACTTTAATCAGCCTGATCTGCAGCGATACCCTTGCCTGAAACTTGCCTATCAGGCAATTCAGGCGGGTGGCACGGCGAGTGTGATCATGAATGCGGCGAATGAGGTGGCGGTAGAGGCTTTTTTATCGGAGCGTTTGGGTTTTACCGATATTGCCTCGGTGGTTGATGAGACCTTACAGCAGATGCCGGTTGAAAATGCCGAGGATCTAGGCACTTTGCTCGATATCGACAGGCAAGGGCGTGCCATCGCGGAACAAGTCGTACATAACAGGGTCATAACCAGCGGTATAGGCTAATCATTTTTCAATGGACTCACTACTCTTCACCCTCGTTTCATTTATCGTTGCCCTGGCAATCCTGATTGCAGTGCACGAGTTTGGACACTTCTGGGTTGCGCGAAAATTGGGTGTCAAGGTGTTACGATTCTCGATCGGTTTCGGCCGAGCCCTGTGGCGGCGCACCAGTGCGGCTGATGGCACCGAATATGTGATTGCCGCCATTCCCCTGGGCGGTTATGTGAAGATGCTGGATGAACGCGAGGCGCCGGTGGAGGCAGAGGAGCAGCATCGTGCGTTTAACCGCCAGTCATTGGGTGTGCGCAGCGCCATTGTTGTGGCGGGCCCGCTGTTCAATTTCCTCTTTGCCATCCTGGCGTTCTGGATCATTTTCGTCACCGGCGATACGGGCCTCAAACCCATAGTGGGTGAGGTTGAGGGCGGCTCGATCGCAGAACAGGCGGGATTTACCGGAGGTGACGAGATAGTGGCGGTGGCGGATCAACCTACACCGACCTGGGAGAGTGTTGTCTATGTGATGTTGTCAGAAGCACTCGACACTACCAACCTTCCTGTCAGAGTGCGTAGTCAGACGGGTGTGGAGCACATCTATCGAGTGGCAAGTGATGGTCTCTCCGGGCTGGCAGAGGAAGGTTTGCTGTTGCAGAATCTCGGACTCACTCCCGATCGACCCACTCTGCCACCTGTCATCGGTGAGGTGTTGGATGGAGAACCGGCTGCATTGGCCGGCCTGAAACCCGGAGACCGTATCGTCACTGTCGACGGTGTCGATGTGGTGGATTGGAGTGATTGGGTCAATTATGTACGCAAGCGACCCGGCCAGAACCTCGATCTGGAGGTCGACCGCAATGGGGATTATATTACATTGAGTGTCACCCCTTTGATGATTGAGGGGGATGGGGAGAGCTACGGCCGTATTGGCGCAAGTGTGGATGTGCCCGATGATTTGATGGAAGACTACCGGGCTGTTGTCAGATATGGACCGATCGACGCAATAGGCCAATCTCTCTATAAGACCTGGGACCTGTCCCTGCTGATGTTACGGATGCTGGGTAAGATGATCATCGGCGAGGTTTCTGTAAAGAACCTCAGCGGTCCGATATCAATTGCGGATTATGCTGGTAAATCAGCAAGTTACGGTATCAGTTATTTTCTCAAATTCCTCGCGGTGGTGAGTGTCAGTCTGGGCGTGTTGAACCTGTTGCCGATTCCCGTTCTGGATGGCGGACATCTGTTTTTCTTCCTGATAGAAGGGATTAAAGGCCGGCCATTATCGGATCGATTTATGGAACAAGGCCAAAAAATCGGATTATTGATCCTATTGGCGATTATGAGTCTCGCCTTCTATGTCGATATAAACCGGTTCCTCGGGTAGATGTCGGCCATTATTAGGAGAGTTTGGGCTGTACAGCCGCATAAAGGCTTTCAGTATCCTGATCAATTAAGATCACTTATACTAACGCGCTGTTTCACCGCCGTAGTCGTTCTGAGCATGAATCACGCAGAACGGATAATATGAAAAAACACTGTTGTATTTATAGATAATGTCTCTATTTTCCCGGACTTTGATCCTCATGGCTCTGATTGGTGGACTGCTGTTCTCCCAGCAGGCCACCGCCTTTGTGGTCGAGGATATACGGGTAGAGGGTCTGCAACGGATCTCGGCCGGCACGGTATTCAATTACCTGCCGATAAAGACCGGTGATGAGGTCGATGCAGGCAATTCTTCCCATATTATCCGCACACTCTACAAAACGGGTTTTTTCAAGGATATAAGGCTCGAACAGGATGGGAATGTCCTGATTGTGTTCGTCCGTGAAAGACCTGCTATCGCAGAGATAAATATCACTGGAAACAAGGAGTTGGATACAGAGCCATTGATGGCTGGATTAAAGGATATCGGTCTCGCCGAGGGCCGGGTTTTTAAGCGGGCATTACTGGAAAAGGTCGAGCAGGAGCTCAACCGACAATATTTCGCGCGGGGGAAATATGGGATCAAGATCCAATCAAAAGTGACTCCGCTGGAGAGAAACCGTGTGGGTCTGGATATCGAGATATCAGAGGGCCTGACCGCCAGGATCAAGCACATAAACATTATCGGCAATCGGGCCTATGAAGATGACGAGTTGTTGGATAAGTTCGAATTGGGCGTGCCGTCCTGGTATGCCATCCTCTCCAGCCGTGACAAATATTCCAAGCAGGCGCTCTCAGGCGACTTGGAGACATTGCGCTCATTCTATCTTGATCGGGGTTATATCGATTTCAAGATCGAGTCCACCCAGGTATCCATAACACCGGACAAGAAGGATATTTACATTACCGTGGTGATCGACGAGGGTGATGTTTTCACCCTCAGCGATATCAAGTTGGCCGGAGACCTGGAACTCAATCCGGAGGAGCTGTTTCCTCTGATTCACCTCAAACGGGGGGCTGTTTTCTCCCGTAAAAAATTGACAGCCAGCGCAGACAGGCTGAACCGGCACTATTCCGATGTGGGATATGCCTTTGCCAATGTCAACACCATTCCCGATATTGATCGTGAAAAGATGCAGGTGGCGATCACATTTTTCGTCGATCCGGGAAAAAGGGTCTATGTCCGCTATATCAATATATCGGGTAATACCAACACCCGTGATGAGGTGTTGCGTCGGGAGTTGAGGCAGATGGAATCAGCCTGGTTTTCCGGTGAGAAGACCCGACTCTCAAGAGAACGCCTGCAGCGTTTGGGTTTTTTCAGTGAAGTGAATATGGAGACCCCTGCAGTACCGGGTTCAACGGATCAACTGGATGTGAACCTTGCTGTGACCGAGGCTGCATCCGGGCAGTTCAGCGCCGGTGTCGGATTTACCCAGACCCAGGGTGTGATCTTCAATGCCAGCATCAGTGAAAACAATTTTCTCGGTACGGGGAACCGCTTCAGCGCTGGCTTCGATACCAGTGACGCAACCAAGAAGCTCTCCTTGTCCTACACCAATCCCTACTACACCATCGACGGTGTAAGTCAGGGTTATGAGCTGAGTTACCGGGAAACCGATTTCTCAGAACTGAATATCTCCAGCTATTCCACCGACGTGGGGCGTCTCGGGGTCCATTACGGCATACCCCTGACGGAATACGATCGCTTTAGATTCAGTCTGGCCTACGAGCATACGACCTTTTTTCTTGGCTCTTCCCCTTCCGAAGAGATCAAGGATTTCATAGAAACCAACGGTGATAAGTTCAGCGATTTCGAATTGGTGGGCAGCTGGATTCACGATACCAGGGATCGCGCCATATTTCCCAATCGAGGTAATCGGCAGGTTTTCACCATCGAGACCAACACCCCCGGCAGTGATCTGCAGTACTACCGTGTCAGATACTCAAATGCCCACTATTTCCAGCTTACCAACTCTCTGACCTTGAAGCTGAACGGGGAGCTGGGATATGGCGATGGTTACGGGGAGGATGATGAGCTGCCGTTTTTCCGAAATTTCTACGCCGGCGGTATCGGTTCGGTCAGGGGATTTGAGGAGAATACCCTGGGACCGCAGGACTCCCGGGATGATGCTTTGGGAGCAAATGCTAGAATCGTGGGTCAGATGGAGTTACTCTTTCCCGCCTTTGGCGATGACTTTAAGGACACGGTGCGTGCCGGCTTCTTTATCGATGTCGGCAACGTCTTCGATCTGGCTGGAGATGAGAAGGTCGAGTGGGACCTGTTTAGGGCTTCCACCGGTCTGATGTTATCCTGGTTCTCGCCAGTAGGAGCCCTCTCTTTCAGCTGGGGGTATCCGATCAAAGAGGAAGAGGGTGATGATATCAAGAACCTTCAATTCAGGATTGGTAGTGGTTTCTAAACAGTTAGGGAGTGAATGGGTGAATTCGCTAAGACATATATTACTTGCTTTGACCCTTGGATTTTCCGTGACCGGCAGTGCTGTTGCCGAGGAGTATCGTATCGGCTTCGTGAACGCCACAAAAGTCTTCGAGGAGTCGCCGCAATACAAATCAGCCAGAGAGCGGTTGCAGACCGAGTTTTCCCGACGGGAGAAAGACCTGCTCGCCTCTCAGAAGCAGCTGAAACAGCTCGAAGAGAAGCTGCAGCGGGACGGTTCGGTGATGAGCGAGTCCGAGGTCAAACGGCTGGAGCGGGATATTCTCAGCCGCAGCCGCAAGTTGAAAAACGCCCAGACCGAGTTTCGTGAGGACCTCAACCTGCGCCAGAACGAGGAGTTCAAGAAACTCCGCCAGCAGGTGCGCGAAGTGATCCGGGAAGTGGGTAAGAGTGAGAAGATAGACCTTATCGTTTCAGATGGTGTCGTCTATTTCAGTAAAAAGATCGACATCTCAGATAAGGTTTTGGAAAAACTGCGTCAGTTAAAAGCTGAATAAGGTGGTATCAAGATCATCTGGGTCCAGTCTCGGGGACCTGGCGGATGCCGTTGGGGCGAAGCTGCTGGGTGATCCGGAAACGATGATCAGAGGGGTTGGGACGCTGCAGAGCGCACAACCCGGAGAGATCAGTTTTCTCAGTAATCCCTCCTATCGTAGATACCTTTCGGCAACACAGGCCTCGGCAGTGATCCTATACGAAAAGGATGCCGCCGCTTGCCCGACTTCAGCATTGGTCTCCGATAACCCCTATCTTGCCTATGCCAGGGTGGCAAAAAAACTCTTTCCCCGCAAAGCCGTTACGCCCGGTATCGATGCTACTGCGGTGGTGGGTCGGTCATCATCGATCGACAGCAGTGCCTGGATCGGACCCTGTGTTGTGGTTGGGGAAGGTGTGACTGTTGAATCCGGTGTCTGTATAGGTCCGGGTTGTGTGGTCGAGGACAATTGCCGGATCGGTGCCGATAGCCGGTTGGTGGCGAATGTGACCCTGTGTCACGACACCCGCCTGGGTCAGCGTTGCCTGATTCATCCAGGGGCGGTGCTGGGTGCGGACGGCTTCGGCCTGGCAAATGACGAAGGGCATTGGGTCAAAGTGCCGCAACTCGGTCGGGTACGGGTTGGGGACGATGTGGAAATCGGCGCCAACACCACCATCGACCGTGGTGCGCTGGAAGATACGATTCTGCATGACGGGGTTAAGCTGGATAATCTCATTCAGATTGCGCACAACGTGGAAATAGGCCGGAATACGGCGATGGCCGGTTGCTCGGCGGTAGCCGGATCAACAAAGATCGGAGACCATTGCACCATCGGTGGTCAAACAGGTCTGGTGGGGCATTTGACGATAGGTGATAATGTGCACTTTTCGGCGGCCACCCTGGTTACCCGCTCATTCACCGAGGCGGGGTACTACAGCGGTAACATACCCGCCATGGAAAATGGCGCCTGGAAGCGTGTGATTACCCGGCTGCGAAATCTGGAGTCGATGGCAAAAGAGATGAAATTTCTGAAGAAAAACCTGAACAACCAATAAAGAGCCGTTGAAATGAATGGCATGAGTAACTGGAGGACAGTTTGATCGCAATGGATATCAACAAGGTGCTGAGCCTGCTGCCGCATCGCTATCCTTTCCTGCTAATCGATCGGGTTCTTGAATACGAAAAGGATACACGCCTCCTGGCGTTGAAAAATGTCACTTACAATGAACCCTTTTTCAACGGTCACTTTCCCATTCAACCGGTGATGCCGGGTGTCCTGATTGTCGAAGCGATGGCGCAGGCGACCGGTCTGTTGGCGATGGAGTCCAATCCGGAAACAGTCAATGAGACGACCATCTATCTTTTCGTCGGCATCGATAAGGCTCGTTTCAAGCATCAGGTGGAGCCTGGTGATCAGCTGATCATCGAAGTCGTTCAGACCAAGATGAAGCGAGGCATCGGCTTTTTCACCTGCTCCGCGAAAGTCGAGGATAAAACCGTAGCGACGGCGGATATCATGTGTACGGCACGGGAGATAGGCAGCTGATCGATCCACGCGCAGTTATCGATCCCGATGCCGAGCTCGATGAAGGGGTCAGTATCGGTCCCTTCTCCATCATTGGCGCCGGGGTCAAGATTGCAGCAGGTACCGAAGTCGGCCCCCATGTGGTGATCAAAGGGCCGACCCAAATTGGCCGGGACAACAGGATCTACCAGTTCGCCTCGGTTGGGGAGAATCCCCAGGATATGAAATACGCCGGCGAGCCGACCATCCTGGAGATCGGCGACCGCAACGTTATCCGTGAATTCGCCACCCTGCATCGCGGCACCGTGCAGGACCAGGGCGTGACACGGATCGGCAATGACAATCTGCTGATGGCCTATATCCATGTCGCCCACGATTGTCTGCTGGAGGACCATATCATCATGGCCAATGCCGCATCCCTGGGCGGCCATGTGAAGGTCGGAAGGCACGCCATCCTGGGTGGGTTCACGAAAGTGCACCAATTCTGCCGGGTGGGCGCACACAGCTTCTCCGGGATGGGGTCGGCTATCAGCATGGATCTGCCGCCCTATGTGATGGCATCGGGGCAACCGGCGAAACCACATGGTATCAACCGGGAGGGATTGAGCCGCCGCGGATTCAGTGATGAAACAATTCAGCAGATCAAGCGAGCCTACAAGCTGCTCTACTTTTCCAAAAAGCGTCTGGAAGAGGCACGGGAGGGAATCGACGGGATGTTGAATGAAACCCCTGAGCTTGAAATTCTTTCCGATTTTCTCAAACATAAGGGCCGGGGTATTTTACGTTAGGCCCTTCTGCCCTGGCACAGGGGATACACCAGTAGAACGCGAATGTCTCTCTCCCCGTCTATGCAGAACACGCAACAACAGCGCCCGCCGAGGATTGGTCTCCTGGCCAATGAAGTGTCAGGGGATCAGCTGGCGGCGGCATTGATCGATGCCTTGCATGCCCAACGGGCGGATATCGAGTTTGAGGGCATGACAGGACCGTTGATGGAGGCTGCGGGATGCCGCTCCCTTGCCAAGATGGATCCGGTAATGGGGTTTGCCGAGGTGATCGCTCATCTGCCAGGATTGCTGCGCAGCCGTAGAAAACTGGCGGCCTATTTTCTTGACGATCCACCCGATCTGGTATTGGGTGTCGATGCTCCCGATTTCAACCTGGCACTGGAGGCGCAACTCAAAGCGGCCGGTATCCCGACAGCGCATTTTGTCAGCCCAACGGTTTGGGCGTGGCGGCAGGGAAGAGTGAAGAAGCTGCAAAAGGCGGTTGACCTGATGCTCTGCATCTTTGATTTCGAGGTCGATTTCCTGTTGCGACACAATGTGCCGGCGGTCTATGTGGGACACCCCCTGGCGGACCAGATCCCGCTGCAACCCGCAGACCCCGGGGTGATTCGGGATGGATTGGGCCTTGACAGGGAAAAGCCTGTCGTAGCGCTATTACCCGGAAGCCGCATGAGCGAGGTAAGCAGGCTGGGCCCGCTGTTTCTGCGGACAGCGCTGTGGCTGCAAAAACATAAGCCGGATCTGCGGTTTATCGCGCCCATGGTGGATCAGAGGGTCAAGCAGCTTTTTCAGGAACAGATAGAAACGACCGCACCGGAACTGCCGATTATGCTGTTGAACGGCAGGCCCAGAGAGGCGATCCGTTCTTCGGATGTGGTGTTGACCGCATCGGGTACGGCTACCCTCGAGACCATGCTGTTGAAGCGTCCCATGGTGGTGGCCTACCGGCTTTCACCCCTCACGGTTTGGTTGATTCGTCGCTTTAACCTATTAAAAACGCCTCACGTGGCCTTGGCAAATCTGCTTGCGGATAAACCCTACGCGCCTGAATTTATCCAGGAGGCGTGTAAACCTGATTCCATGGGCAGGGCCTTGCTGGATTTTCTCGATAACCCGATAAAGTGTGGACAGATAACAAAGGCCTATACGGAGGTCCATAAGAAATTACGCCAAAACGCCGCCCATGCCGCCGCCAATGCAGTTCTTGAGATGCTGGCAGATAGTTAGGATCTGTCAATGCGGGCATCACCCATCAATTGATTAGACAGGGAGAGGTTTTTTTGCTCTTATTGTCACATCCGGAAAATCATACAGAACACATCAATTTTCAGTGCAGGGATACCGATAGTTAGCGATGGCTGTACTACTCCATGATCTGATCTTCGAATCGGCCACCCGCACTCCGTCAAAGACGGCTATAAAGTACAAATCGACCTCGCTGACCTATGCCGAACTGGCGCAACAGGTCGGCTGCTTATCACGGGCATTAGTCGACATCGGTATTAAGAAACAGGATCGCATTGCGATCTATCTACCGAAGTGTCTGGAGAATGTCATCGCTATCTTCGCGGCAGCCGCAGCCGGTGCTGTGTTCGTACCGATCAATCCAGCCCTTAAGTCCCACCAGGTGTCGCACATTCTGTTGGATTGCGATGCCAAGGTTCTGATTACTGCACAGGGCAAATGCAGGGCCTTGAATACGGCTCTCGGTTATTGCGTCGATCTGCAGACCGTGGTCCTGATCGATGGAGTGGACAGCGAAGAAGAAGGATTGCATGCCCAGCGCTTGCTTGCCTGGGATGAGCTGATCGCCAATCCTGTCACTCCTCACGGCCATCGCGTGATCGATTCGGATATGGTTTCACTCATCTATACGTCAGGGAGTACCGGTGATCCGAAGGGTGTGATCCTCTCCCATCGTAATATGGTGACCGGTGCAAAAAGTGTCGCCCAATACCTGAAAAACACCTCATCAGACAGGATACTGGCCGTACTACCTCTCAGCTTCGACTATGGCATGAGCCAGTTGACAACCGCATTTCTGGTCGGTGCCACTGTCATATTGATCAACTACCTGTTGCCTATGGAGGTACTCAACACCCTTGCCCAGGAAAAGATTACCGGGTTGGCGGCGGTGCCCCCGTTATGGAATCTGTTGGTCGAGCTGCCCTGGCCGACTGAGGTCGCATCTAGCCTGCGTTATATCACCAGCTCCGGTGGCGTGGTGCCGGTTGAGACCACGGAGCTGTTACGTCAGGTACTGCCCAATACTGAGATCTTTCTCATGTATGGCCTCACAGAAGCGTTTCGATCAACCTACCTGGCACCGGATCAAATAGATAAAAGACCCACTTCAATCGGCAAAGCCATTCCGAATGCCGAAGTACTGGTGTTGAGAAGTGACGGTACCCCCTGTGCCGTGGATGAACCCGGCGAACTGGTGCATCGTGGATCGTTGGTGGCCATGGGCTACTGGAATGATGTCGAGGCTACCCGGCAGCGTTTTCGACCTATCCCCAATCGGCTTGATGGCTTACCCGGCGATGAGCTGGCAGTCTGGTCGGGGGACATCGTCAAGATGGACGGCGAAGGCTATCTCTATTTCTTACGAAGAGATGATGAATTGATCAAAACGATGGGTTACCGGGTAAGCCCGAATGAGATTGAAGAGGTATTCTACCGCACCGGCCTGATATCTGAAGCGGTTGCATTGGGCATACCCCACACCACTATGGGCCAATCGATCGTTCTGGTAGCAATCCTCAAAAACGGTTCGGAAGTGACGGAAAAACAACTACTCGATAACTGTAAGCAGCGATTGGCGAACTACATGATGCCGGCCGAAGTTATATTACGTACCATGCTGCCGACGAACCCCAATGGCAAGGTCGATAGGAAACAACTTAGATTGGAGATAATGGCGTCGACATCCGAATGAAGTAAACGTCCGATCGATTCCTGTCTACACAATGAAATTAAGCCTTGGTTTGTAACTCTATATTCAGCGAGTTGGAGCATGTCAAAAGCGTTTGATCTGGTTGCGGGTGTTGATGAGGTAGGAAGAGGGCCCCTGGCGGGACCGGTTGTCGCAGCTGCAGTGATTCTTCATCCGGAGCGACCCATCGAGGGACTGGCCGATTCCAAGAAGCTGAGTGAAAAACGCCGGGAACAACTCTCCCAATTGATCAAGGAACAGGCCCACAGCTGGTGTTTGGGACGGGCTGAAGTGGAGGAGATCGATCGGATCAATATCCTGCAGGCAAGCCTGTTGGCCATGAAACGGGCTGTCGAGGGGCTTCCAAGCATGCCCGGTCTGGCCATGGTGGACGGCAAGCATGCTCCGCGACTGGCATGCAGGGTGGATACGGTGATCGGCGGGGATGCCCTAGTCGAGGCGATCAGTGCGGCATCGATCATTGCCAAGGTGGCGCGGGATCGGGAGATGGTGGAATTGGACCGCCGCTATCCCGGTTATGGTCTCGCCCGCCACAAAGGCTATCCGACCAAGCAGCACCTGGAAGGCCTGCTGGCCCTGGGTATCACCCCCATTCACCGGCGTTCGTTCGGGCCGGTCAAGAGGCTCATGACCTGAGACCGTTTCGGGGTAGAATAGGCAACTATGGAAGTCCCCTTTGTTCATCTTCGCGTTCACTCCGAGTACTCTCTGGTAGACGGCCTGGTGCGTGTCAAACCCCTCGTCAGACAGGTGGCCGAGACGGGCATGCCGGCAGTAGCCCTGACCGATCAGTCAAACCTCTTCGCTCTTGTTCGATTTTATCAGGCCGCCCTGGCCGCCGGGGTCAAACCGATTGCCGGTGTCGACGCCTGGATTCGCAATCCTGAGGATATCAATACACCCTTCCGTCTGGTGTTGTTGGTGCAGAGCCAGGCGGGCTACAAGAATCTGACGCGTCTGGTATCACGCAGCTACCGCGAGGGCCAGCACCTTGGGCGTCCATTGATGGAGCGGGAATGGCTGAATGGCAATACGGATGGGCTGATAGCCCTCTCCGCGGCTCGTCAGGGGGATGTGGGCCGTGCCCTGCTGGCAGGCAACCAGGCAGAGGCGGAGCGGCTGCTCAGTCAATGGTTGGAGCTGTTTGGTGACCGCTATTATCTGGAGCTGCAACGCACAGGCCGCACCGATGAGGAGCGCTGCCTGCATGACAGTGTAGTCCTGGCAGCCGATTACGGTGTTCCCGTGGTGGCCACCAATGATGTGCATTTCCTGCAAGCAGAGGATTTCGATGCCCACGAGGTGCGGGTCTGTATTCATGAAGGCCGCACCCTCGACGATCCGAGACGGCCGAGAAATTACAGCCAGCAGCAATATCTACGCACCCCGGAAGAGATGGCGGAGCTGTTTTCCGATATCCCGGAGGCCCTGCGGAATACGGTGGAAATCGCCAAACGCTGCACCATCGAACTGACACTGGGTGAAAACTATCTCCCCGATTTTCCCATTCCCGAGGGGATGACCATCGAGGAGTTTCTGGCGGTCGAATCCCGCAAGGGGCTGGAGTGGCGGCTGCACTCCACCTTCGATACCCAGTGCGCCGACTTTCCACAACAGAGAAAGATCTACGATGATCGTCTGCAGGTGGAGCTGGATGTCATCAACACGATGGGTTTTCCCGGCTACTTTCTTATCGTTGCCGACTTTATCCGGTGGGCCAAAGACAATGACATTCCGGTGGGCCCCGGTCGTGGCTCGGGTGCGGGTTCGCTGGTCGCCTATGCCCTGAAGATCACTGATCTTGATCCCATCGAGCACGAGCTGCTGTTCGAGCGCTTTCTCAATCCGGAGCGTGTCTCCATGCCAGATTTCGATGTCGATTTCTGCATGGATAAACGCGATCAGGTGATCGATTACGTAGCCCAACGCTATGGACGCGATTCGGTATCCCAAATCATTACCTACGGTTCGATGGCGGCCAAGGCGGTGGTGCGTGACGTGGGCCGGGTGCTGGGCCATCCCTACGGCTTCACCGACCGGGTGGCGAAGATGATCCCCTTCGAGATCGGCATGACCCTCGACAAGGCGCTGGTGGAGAGCGACGATCTGAAACAGGCCTACGCCACCGATGATGAGGTGAATGAACTCATCGATATGGCGAAGAAGCTGGAGGGATGCGCCAGGAATGCGGGCAAGCATGCCGGCGGCGTGGTCATCTCGCCCGGGTTGTTGACCGATTTCACACCCCTCTATTGTGAGGCCAACGGAGAGGGACTGGTTACCCAGTTCGATAAGGATGATGTGGAGAAGGTCGGCCTGGTGAAATTCGATTTTCTCGGTCTGCGCACTCTGACCATTGTCGACTGGGCATTGAAGACGGTCAATGGGGAACGCGCCAGGCGGGGCGAGGAGCCGATCGATATCAATGCCATTGCCATGGATGACGAGGTTTCCTTCAAATTACTCAAGAGTGCCGAGACCACAGCCGTATTCCAGTTGGAATCCCGCGGTATGAAGGAGCTGATCAAAAAACTCCAACCCGATTGCTTCGAGGATATCACCGCCCTGGTGGCGCTATTTCGCCCGGGTCCCCTGCAATCAGGCATGGTGGACGACTTCATCAACCGTAAACATGGCCGGGCCAAGGTCTCCTACCCGCACCCGGATCTGGAACCGATCCTGAAACCGACCTACGGCGTCATTCTCTATCAGGAGCAGGTTATGCAGATCGCCCAGGTGTTGGCGGGCTATTCCCTTGGGGGAGCGGATCTGCTACGCCGGGCCATGGGCAAGAAGAAGCCGGAGGAGATGGCGAAGCAGGGTGAGATCTTTCGCAAGGGCGCCGTTGAGCGGGGGGTTGAGGAGGAGACCGCCACCTACATCTTCGACCTGATGGAGAAGTTTGCCGGGTACGGCTTCAATAAATCCCACTCCGCCGCCTATGCTTTGGTCTCCTACCAGACCATGTGGCTGAAGGCGCACTATCCAGCCGCCTTCATGGCCGCGGTCTGTTCCGCCGACATGGACAATACCGACAAGGTGGTGCCGTTGATTGAAGAGTGTCGCCGTATGCGGCTCAGGGTCGAGGCGCCCCAGGTCAACTTGTCGGAGTACAAGTTTACCGCTACCGATAAAAAGACCGTGGTCTATGGTCTCGGCGCCATCAAGGGGGTGGGTGAGGCAGCCATCGAGGCAGTGATCGATGAACGCAGCAGCAACGGTCCCTACCAGGATATCTTCGAATTCTGTCGCCGCATCGACCTGCGCAAGGTCAACCGGAGGGTAATCGAGTCGCTGATCCGTGCCGGAGCCCTCGACGGGCTCGGCGCCAATCGCGCCACTCTGATGATGCAGCTGCCGCTGGCGTTGAAGCTGGCCGAACAGCACAGCGCCATGCAGGCAGTTGGTCAGAACGACCTCTTCGGTATGGGAGATCCGCAACCGGAGGAGGCCAGCCATGCCCAGGTGATACCCAAGGATGTGGATGAATGGGAGGAGGAGCAGCGCCTGCAGGGTGAAAAAGAGACCCTCGGTCTCTACCTTACCGGCCATCCCATCGACCGCTATGCGGAGGAGCTGAGCCATATCAGCAGCTGTCGTATCGGCGATCTCAGCCTCGATGGAACCCCGGAACCGGGTCAACGACGTCGCGGTGTACCGGTGGTGGTGACAGGTCTGGTAGTCAGCGCCAGCCACCGGCAGACCCAACGGGGCCGCATGGGCACCCTGGTATTGGACGATCGTAGCGGACGTATCGAATGTACCCTCTTCAGCGAAGTCTATGAACAGCATCGGGATCTGATCGCTGCGGATAATATACTGGTGGTTTCGGGCAGCCTGAACTATGACGAATTCCGCGGCGGACTCAGTATCCGTGCCGACAATCTGCTGACCTTTGAGCAGGCACGGTCACACTATGCGGGCCTGTTGAATGTCAGAGTCTCACAAAATGGTCTCCAGGTAGTCGGGTTCAGTGAGCAGTTGCAACAGATACTCTCCCCCTTCCGTGGGGGTACCACCGGCATACGTCTGCACTACCAGACAAACGATGCCTGTGGCGACATTCAGCTTGGCAAGGAGTGGCAGGTCACTCCTTCCGATGAGCTATTGCGTCGCCTTGAACGGTTCTTCGGGCCCGGTTCGGTGCGGGTCGCTTACCGCCACTCTCAGCAAGTGGGCGGTAGTGCGGGCGGCCGGCAGGCCGTACATTGATTTTAGACTGTTATGCAGTGGTATTTGGTTGTGGACGGCGATGTCCGCTGTTTCCTCAACCTGAGGCTGTCCTAACTAATATGATTCCGGTATATTTCGCGCATGGATCTGAATTTTCTAGAATTTGAACAACCCATCGCCGAACTCGAAGCGAAGATCGAAGAGCTCCGCCTGGTCGGTACCGACAACGAGATCAACATCCAGGATGAGATCGCCCGGCTGGAGAACAAGTGTCAGACTTTGACCGAATCGATCTTCTCCAATCTTAAGCCGTGGGATATCTCGCAACTGTCGCGTCACCCCCAGCGGCCCTATGTGTTCGACTATATCGACCGCATCTTCGATGAGTTCCATGAGCTGCACGGTGACCGTGCCTTTGCCGACGATCATGCCATTGTCGGTGGTGTGGCGCGCCTCGAGGGGCGTCCGGTGATGGTGATCGGCCATCAGAAGGGCAGAGACACCAAGGACAAACTCTTTCGTAACTTCGGCATGCCCCGTCCCGAGGGCTATCGCAAGGCATTGCGTCTGATGGAACTGGCGGAGCGTTTCAAGCTGCCGGTCATGACCTTCATCGACACCCCGGGCGCCTATCCAGGTGTCGGCGCCGAAGAACGGGGACAGAGCGAGGCCATCGCCCGCAACCTCAAGGTGATGTCGGGCCTGCGTACACCGGTCATCTGTACAGTGATCGGGGAGGGCGGTTCCGGTGGCGCACTGGCGGTTGGCGTCGGCGACCGTATCCTGATGCTGCAATACAGCACCTACTCTGTGATCTCCCCCGAGGGATGTGCCTCGATTCTCTGGAAGAGTGCGGAAAAGGCACCTCTGGCTGCCGAAGCGATGGCGATCACCTCGGACCGACTCAAGGAATTGGGGCTGATCGACGAGATCGTGCCGGAACCCTTGGGCGGTGCCCATCGCGATATCGAAACCATGGCCAAGAACCTCAAACATGCACTGGTGGAGGGAATCGACAATATTACCAGCATGGCCATCGACAAACTGCTCGACACCCGCTATCAGCGGCTCATGCAGTATGGCCAGTTTTCCGGAGACTGACAGGGTTTCGTTGTGAATCTCTCCGCTGCCCGGCTGTTTGAGACGCTCAGGCAGCTGCCGAGTGCGTCCCGTTGTCATCTGGCGCTCAGCGGCGGACTCGACTCCTGTGTATTGCTCCATCTGCTCGCTGAACTCAGGTCTCAACTTCCCTTTGATCTTTATGCGATCCATGCACACCATGGACTGCAACATCAGGCCGATAGCTGGCAAGCCCACTGCGAGCGCCTGTGCAAGGGTTACGCTGTCCCCATGCAGACCCTGCGACTGACCCTCAATGTGAACAGCGGCGAGAGTCTGGAGGCAGTGGCCAGGGAAGCACGCTACCGGGCAATGGCTGAAACGATGGCGGATGGGGACCTGCTGCTGACGGCCCAGCACCAAGACGATCAGGCTGAGACCCTCCTATTACAACTGATGCGTGGCAGCGGCCCCGCCGGGCTTGCCTCGATGCCGATCCTGACCCGCTTCGGCCCCGGCTGGCTGGCCCGACCGCTGCTGGCATTTCCCCGCCAGTCGTTGGAAGCGTATGCCGGACATCACAATCTAAACTGGCAGGAGGATCCCTCCAACCAGGATCAGCGTTTCGATCGAAACTTCATTCGTCACCAGGTCATGCCGTTACTCCGTTCCCGTTGGCCGGCGGTCTCGAAGACACTCTCCCGGGCGGCCCGCTTCAGTGGCGAAATGTTGATGTTGATCAGAGAAGAAGCAGACCAGGATCTGGCAAGGGCTCGTACAAAAGATGGAGATACCCTTTCAATTTCAGCCTTGAGACAATTGAATTCCGCACGAGTCAGAAATCTGCTGCGTCACTGGATCAATGCCACCGGTGCGCCTCTGCCCAGTTCGAAAAAGCTTGCCCGCATTGAACTTGAGGCGATACATAGCCGTATAGACGCCAAGCCGTTGATTGGCTGGAAGGGATGGGAAGTGCGCCGTTACCGCGATCGGTTATTTTTACATCGCGCCCAAAAATACGATCTACCCAGTGAGCCACTTACCTGGATTAGCGGAAACGAGCTGGTATTACCCGAGGGGTTGGGTCGGCTGATTGCACGACCCGGTGAAGGCGGAATCTCTGCGCATTGTTGGAAGGAGGGCAAAGTGGAAGTGCGTTTTCGCCGAGGCGGTGAACGGTGTCAAGTGCCTGGGCAAGCCTGCCATCGCTCTCTAAAAAAACTGTTCCAGGAGTGGGGTGTGCCGCCTTGGGAACGAGAATACATACCGTTGGTGTATTTGGATGGGGAATTGACGGTAATAGCGGGGTATTGTCTTTGTAATACGACACATGCTCAGTCCGATGGGCAAACGGTGGTTATTGAATGGGAATCTGAATTGGCTTAGCTTTAAAGTAAACGACCGATAAACATGAGTGCGGAACTGTTACAGGCTATTGCTCAAAACGCAACCATTTTTAGGTAATAATCTGTGTGGCCGAGTGCAGAATTTATCTGTCGATGGTTCTCCAACCTTGGACATGAGGTTTTTTCAACGCACTATTATTCTGCATGCTGTTATGACTGTTTGTTCGTGTTTGCGCAAGGATTGATAATGCTAAATTGAGTACCTGTATGGCATTGCGCTTTAAATATTAGACTGAATAGTTACAACTTTTTAGTCTGGCAAAGGATTTAAAATGGCAATAAGAAATCATGTCAGAATACTTAAAAAAGGGAAGTCCTTCTGGAACCAATGGAGATTGGAACAAAGACATATAATACCTGACTTGTCATATTCACAGCTAACTGTTGGTAATTACGCAGGATATGATCTGTCAAGCTGTAACTTCAGAGGAGCGAATGCGAGCAATTCGAATTTCTCAAATGCGAATCTTAAGGATACTAACCTTACCAGTTCAATATTGAATCAATGCGTATTTGATGGTGCAGATTGCCAAGGCGCTAATTTTTTGTTTTCTGATTTAAGTGAGTCGTCATTAAAAGGTTCTAATTTGGCGGAGGTGAACTTTAATGGCGCATTTTTGATTAATGTGGATTTAACTGACGCAATCCTTTGGCAAACAAACCTTGGAGCTGTTGTTTTGACGGGGGCTGTCGGGTTAAGCCGCTGTCGTCATGGAGGGCCGTCCATTATCGATCACAGAACCATTAAGACAATGTTGGCATCAGGCAGTTATAACCATAATTTTTTGCAGAAGTGTGGTGTGCCGGAGGAGTTAATAAAGTATATGCCGACTTGTATCGATAAGCCCAGGGAATACATGTCATGTTTCATCAGCTATTCACATTACGATCATCAGTTCGCAAAAAATCTTTATGACGCTCTAATCTCCTATGGAGTCAAGTGTTGGTTTGATGAGCATGAAATGATCGGCGGTCAAAGTATTCTAAAAGGGGTCCATGATGGAATCAGATTTGGTGAGAGGATAATTTTGTGCTGTTCTAAATCAGCGTTGTCGGAGAGTATTTGGGTGAGTAGAGAATTAGATAAGGCAATCGAGAAAGAGGAAAGACAATGGCAGCTGAATAGAACTGATGAATCAGTCATAATTCCAGTGAAATTGGATGACTATCTCTTTGAGTGGGAAAGCGAGAAGGCATCATTTTTGACATCGCGTTACGCGATAGACTTTATGGGTTGGGAAAGAAATAGATCAAAATTTAAAAACCAAGTCGGTAGTGTGTTAAAGGCGCTGCTGAGAGATAAGCATAATATTCATAACCAGTCTTGAAAAGAACAAGTAGATAAACGACTGTCTAAAGCTGTAGATATGATTGGATAACGATCAATGCGGAAGTGTACTCTAAGGCCTGGATTGTTGATAATGTTGTGTATCACTACTTAATGGGTATGTGTTGACATATGGTCAGACGGAGTTTCGCGAATGGTTTATTTTTCAATACAGGCATTGTAATCGGATTATTGTTCATTGCCTTTTTTGCACGCCGCATATTTACCAGTCAACAGAAAACAGAAACTTCGAGCGGTTGTGTGAAGGATCTAAACCGGATTATTAACCGATTCCACTGCATTGTTTGGTCAGAGATGAAGATCTTGATGGCGTGACATGCTACACCGACAATGGTCGTGATCTCGTAATTGCAGGCGATTGGGTGGGTCTGCGTGGCCTATCTGCTCCGACATAGAGCGAATAGGCCCTTTATAAAACCCTTATCGGGGGCTTATTACGCAAACAGGAACCCGAATAGCCATACTTAGGGTTGGATATGAACAATACTGCTTGATAGTTTGGCTGACGGAGGCAAGATATGAAGATCCTGGTGGCTGTTGATCTTTCTGAATCGACAACGAAAACAGTAGAGATGGCCAAACAGTTGGCGGCTACGCTACCTGCGACATTATGGCTATTGCATGCGGCAGAGCCGGAACCTTACTTCGTTGGGTATGATGTAGGGCCGCAATCAGTACGGGATACTCTTCCGAAGAAATTCCACGAAGAACACAGGCAGATACAAGAGATCGCTGAACGAATGAGGGGCAATGGTATTGATGCAACAGCACTTCTTATTCAGGGGCCAACGGTTGAAACCATTCTGCAAGAGGCCTCCAGGCTCGGTGTGGATATGATTGTCATTGGCTCTCATGGGCGAAGCGCCATCTATCATCTCCTTATGGGTAGTGTTACGGAAGGAGTTCTTCATGCGACAAAATTCCCGATCCTTGTAGTACCAACGCACAAACGGAAATAATATTGGTAAGTTTGAATGAAAACAGAATCCGGTACCTATGGCCTGGTGCTGCAGACAGATACCAGCACTGTTGTGCAGATTGGACGTTGGGACGTTATCGATATAAAGCCCGGTTTCTATATCTACATTGGTAGTGCATTTGGTCCGGGTGGCGTGCTGGCACGAGTCTCGAGACATTGCCGGGAAGTGAAGCCGAAGCATTGGCACATCGACCATCTGCGTGAGGTAGCAGCACTAGAATCGGTCTGGTACAGCCATGGGCGGACTCGCCTGGAGCACCGATGGGCGAAGGCGCTGACGACATGGGGCAATACAGAACCGGTCCATGGTTTCGGTTGTAGCGACTGTGGCTGCGATTCGCATCTCTTCTATTGTAAAAAGCACCCGTCTTTGGCCGGATTTGCCAACACCGTTGGATGCTCGGTTAAATCATGGTCCTGCGATGAGGCCCCAGTTAGAGCGAATTGGATGAGTGTCAGTGCAGGAAGTTAAACATCCTATTGCGGTAACGCTTTACCAGATCGCCCTGTCCGCCCAATAACTCGAAGATCCGCAGCATCTCTTTCTGGGCGGCATTGTCGCCATAACTGCGATCCTTCTGCAACAGGGTCATGAGCAACTCCAGTGCCCCTTCGTAATCGTTTTCCATGACCTTGTGGGACGCCAGCATGTGGATGGCCTCACTGTCAGCCGGATTCTCCAGCAGGCGCTTTTCGAGCTCCTCGGTTGGCGGGCTGTCGGCCGTCGCCCGGTCGATTTCGATCCGCGCCAGCATGGAGGCCACTTCTGGCTTGTTCCGCTCCTCAATGGGCAGAGCCCTGAGCAGCTGCTCGGCTTCGTCCAGTTTGCCTGTGGTGGCCATATAGCGGGCGTGGGAAATTTTGACCCGCGGACTTTCAGGATCGATCTCACTGGCCTGTTTGAGCAGGGTGCCGGCTCCCTCGGTATCCCCCTGAAGCAGCATTGCATCCGCCTGGGCCAATAGAGCGTCGGACTCACGGGGTATGTGCTTGTCGAGAAAACTGCGGATCTCCGCTTCCGGCAGCGCCCCCATGAATTCATCCACCACCTGTCCCTGGTGGAACAGCTTGACACTGGGAATGCTGCGGACCTGGAAATGGGCGGCCAGCTGCTGTTCCTGCTCGGTATTGACCTTCGCCACCAGGAATTTTCCCTGATATTCATCGGCCAGTTTCGCCAACGTAGGCATCAGGGTCTTACAGGGATTACACCACTCGGCCCAGAAATCGACCAGCACAGGAACGTGCATGGAGTTCTCCAGCACCAACTGCTGAAAACGGTCTGTCGTGACATCAAAGACAAAGGATTGGTCCGCCATACTGTGAATGCTCCTGTGTGTCAGCCCATAAGGGGCGCATTATACTGAATTCAGATCGAAATGTTGGACTTGAAATCTCTCATGTTGCGCCCCATTTAAGGGAAAAATTCAGAGCATTGGAATCAGTATCATGAGTGAAGCCCTACATATCGTCTGCCCTCATTGCGATGGCATCAACCGGGTTCCAGCCGACCGGCTGCGTGATGTGGCGAAATGCGGCAAATGCCACCAGTCACTATTCACCGGCCAACCCCTGGCATTGGATGAAGGGCGATTCCAACGCCACGCACAGAAAAACGACATCCCCCTGCTCATCGATTTCTGGGCTCCCTGGTGTGGACCCTGCCAAATGATGGCTCCCGCCTTCGAACGGGCGGCCGCTCAGCTTGAGCCGGCAGTGAGGCTGGTCAAGGTCAACACGGAAGAGGTTCAACAGCTTGGGGCCCGCTTCGGCATCCGCAGTATTCCCACACTGATGCTGATGCACGGCGGCAGAGAGGTTGCCCGGCAGGCGGGGGCGATGGATCAGGGGGGTATAGTAAATTGGACCCGTCAACATCTCACGGGACAGCAGGCTGCATTGGATTAGTGTTAACAGGCACTAAGTTGTATGCTGTGTTTTTTGGCAGTGCTTGATACGAGGTATATAATGGCGAACGGTCCAGAAAACGCCAGGAAAGGATTCTTCGCCAAGCTGAAATCTGCATTTTCTCAGGCCTCCCAATACACGGAGCATCGACTGCAGGAAAGTTTATTGCTGCAAGGCGGCAGTATCCGTGTTCCCTATGAAGGTATTCCCATCGAAATCGAATTCGGGAAAGATTTTCGGCTCCTGCTCTATGCGGAACAGTCAGTGCATGGAGACGTTTTACAGGAGCAAGCCGGTTTCCTGCTCATCAATCCGGAACACTATTTCAAGGAGATCAGTGGATTTCTACGTCTGAGCAAAGGGGATCATCTCATTCTTGGATATGAGGATGAACTGCAGAGGCGTATCTTCAAGTATCCACGTAACTTGGCTAAACGTCAGCTATCGATTATCCATGACGGCGATGCGCTATTGTTTAAAGACCTGGAAGTCGATAACGGTACACGGTTGGTCCCGTTATTGAATGAGAAAGAGAAGAGCAGGGCCAACAGAAGGCGGTTGGCGAATCTCCGGGAGATACGTCGCATCTTCGGTGGCCCCATCCAACTTCTGCCTCCCGAGGAGGCGTTGGCGGATCTCAAGGCTGTTAATGAAATTCTGGAAAAAGAGCCTTTGCGCCCGAGAAACGAGCGGGGAATGCCTGGCGGTGTGGTAGAGCTGCCAAGAAAGATGATACCCGTCATTCTAGGCGACCTGCATGCCCAGGTAGATAATCTGCTTACCATACTGAGTCATAATGAATTTCTCGAAATGATGGGTGACGGAAAGGCGGCGATGGTCTTTTTGGGCGATGCGGTCCATTCGGAAATGGACGGCAAGCTGGCGGAAATGGAGAGTTCGCTACTGATCATGGATCTGATCTTTCGACTCAAGTTGTGGTTTCCTCAGCAGGTATTCTATGTGCGTGGCAACCACGACAGTTTTTCTGAAGAGATCGGTAAGGATGGCGTACCGCAAGGATTGCTGTGGGCCAAGGAGGTGAAACGTGTTCGCGGTGAGGCCTACAAGAAGGCAATGGAATATTTTTATGAGCTGCTCCCCTATGTGGCGGTATCGAAAGATTATGTGGCCTGCCACGCGGCACCGCCGAAGAGCAAGGTGACAATGGATATGCTGGTAAATGTACACAGCTATCCCAGCCTGATGGAAGAGTTGACCTGTAACCGGCTCTACAGGCCGAATCGACTGGCTGGTTATACCAAAGGCGACGTGAAACGCTTCCGGAGTTCACTCAGCTTGAAACCGGATGCAGAGCTTTTTGTCGGACATACCCCATTAACCCGACACGATACCCTGTGGCACAATGTTGGCGGCATTGACCATCACGATGTCGTATTCAGTGGTAATCTTCCCTGGATCGGCCTGTTCACCAGCGTCGCCGGACAAATGATTCCGATTCGATATCGCAGCGAACCGCTGTTGCCGGTACTTAATGAACTCCGGAATGGGGATGATTAATCCGAGGTCTTATCTCAATATGCATAGTCTGTTTTATGAGTAGGCAGAGTGATTTTTCGAAAACTGCCAAGTCGCTGAAAGAGGGGCCTGTCATCTATCAGTCGGAAGATTCTCTGCTCGATGAGGATCGAGTTAAAAAGGATCTTACCCTGGCTGAACTTAATCATATTTTCAAGCTTTACCTGGCAAAAAAAAATTCACGCCTCACGGACCTGTCCATTCTGGGACAGTTCTCTGTGATTTTCAACGATAGCCGCATGGCGGAATGGCATAGCTTCAATAAGCGTGAACAGAACGTTGCACTCTCGGAACTGGTGATATTGCCTGAAGTTTACAATGAACTGATCGGTAAGATCGGTAAAACCGCAGGGGATGCACAGATAATAAGCTCGGTTGTCAAGGATGCCTATCAGAATTCAATAGATAGCTTTTCTCACGCCGCCTATATACAGCAGAAGTATACAAGCAGATTTCCCGGTTTTAAGGTCATTCTCTATCTCGATCAGAAAAGGAAGCATACCGTATTGTTGGTTGTTGATAATGGCTACGGTAAGAATGTCGCGAAGCCAAAAAAATCATACTTGGGTGAGGATATGGAAGACAACTTGTCCAACAGGATCATCGAGTGGTGCATCAAAAAATTCGGTAAAAGCGGAGAAGTGGTGGACCAAAGGATCGCCTATACCGGCGGCCAGGGTATGGCCTTGAAAAAAATCAAGATAGAATTGGATCTGGACGTCAATGTGCACTACCTGACTACTGGGGCGGTATTTGAGTTGCAACTGACCAATTTCTTCTGAACGATGAATAAACGAATAAAGGAGGCAGGCCTGCTTAGCCTTTTTCAACGATTATTTCACCTTGCCCGGCACCTGTTGAAACGCCCATATCCCCCTTCAATAAAGAGGCAAAAAGATACTGATTCATCGACACAGTCAACGGCGCCTATTCAAGAGGAAGAACCAAGGTCTTCTGATAAAACTGTTGAAAAAAACCTCAGATGCATCGTGTTGTCCGATACTGACAATGAAATAGTCTCGGTCAAAAATACATTAGGTTACGCCACTCTCCTCAATGACCAGGAAGAGCTGGCAGACGATCTGAATGGTATCACTCTATTTCACACAGGTGACCTGGTGGATAAAAAGAACCCCGATCCCTCGGTTGTGGATTTCTGGTGTCGGATTCGGCGACAAGCGGAGTTGAAAGGAGGGCGCGTGAAGATAATTGTCGGTAATCATGAACAGGAGATCTGGCAAAAAATCGAGGCCGGCAAGAATATCGGTCTTGAAGCGGGTCACTTGGAGGATTTAAAACTGTTTATTGAATCTCTGGATCTGTTTCATCTGGAGAGAGGAATTCTTTTTATTCATGGTTATCCGACGCTGGAGTTTTTGCGTACATTACAACACTACTGTGAGGTGACGGGAAATAATCTAAATCAATTTAATTCGGACCACTATGAGAAAGCCTTCAAAAGCCCTGAAGCAATGCAGCTATATGCATATGCGCGAGACAGCAAACGGAAGAATTATCTACTCTATGACGTTAAGGATGCAGCGCAGTATTATAAGAAGCACGGTAAATCGATAAATATGCTATTCAAGAGATTGAAAATAGAAATCGTAATCCACGGACACAGGCCGCAACGTTCAGGTGTGCAGATTGACTATGAGTTCAGTAAGTGGCTGCCGGATGTAAGAATGATCGGTAATGACACCATGGTGAGGCGTAAGGGATTGGGTGCAACCGTGATTCGATCGTGTGCGGACGGAAATACCGATATTCTGTTCATCAATACCAAAAACAAGTCTAAAAAACAGCGTAAAATCGTATCTGAATATCTTGCTGCCGATCAGAGTGAATTATCAACAGAGATCCGATAACTATCAGGGATATTTTCTCCACCAGGGTTGCTTTGCATTGATGAACTCCTCCCAACGCTCATCAAAGGTATCCAGCATTTCATAATATTGACGCGTGCGCCAGCCTACCAGGCCTCCGGCATACTCCAGAATTTCATGGTTGTCTTCATTTTCCATCATGATATCCAGAAGATGCTTCATGACCGATACATCATTCAAGATACCCAGTAGATCCTGCAATCTTTTCATGTGGCGAATAAAGTCATCCAATCCTTTCAGTACCGGAATGAAGAATTCGGCTGCGTAGCGTAGTTTTTTGCATTTGATGCGCAGTTTATGCATCTCGTGTGCTGATTCCTTATTCACATGGCTGCCGGCTTCCAATACGCCTCGTTCCAGGCTGTCCAGCAACTTACGGGAAAAGGGGGCAATGTTGGTTGATAGGTTGTTTCGGTGTTTAGCCTTCAATTCCGCCTGTTCCCACTCCTTACCGTCGATCCATATAGGAAAATTATCTTTGAATTGTTTGTATTGGTCACTATCGAGCATGGCGTTGACTTGCAGGTAGGCCTGTTCCCTGTGCTGGCGGGCGATTTGGGTAACCCCCTCTTCCCCCCGAAGCGGTAGTTTGCCTCGTATCGCACCAAGCCCTTCGTCGATGAAGACATCCAGGTCCCGCGCCATCCCCAACCGACCGGCAAGGTCCCGTAACTCGTTGGACCAGGGTTTACTGACTTTGCGAGGAATGGCTGTACGAAAGGCCGACAGGGCTGAACGCATCCGCCTGAACGCGACTCGTGTTTGGTGCACACCCTCTATGTCGTCCCAGGAACGTGCACTCTGTTCCCATGCAAGCAGATAATTGTAATTATGTTTGAGAATGACCTGGACAGCTTCGCTGACGGTTTGATCAGTATCGATGGGTGCAGGCGATTTGTTTTTTTTTGTCATTTCTGAAAAACCACAAAGCGAGCAGGTTTCATTCTTAGGGTGCAGTTATGAAGCAGCCGGGCAACGGCATTATGCTCAAATGTTGACTTTAGCAGAAAAAAGCAGATTAGGTAGTAAATTGTGGATAACGTCCAGGTTGTTAGAAAATGTGTAGTGTGATTACGGTTTACACAACAAAGGAATAATTATCGAGCAGCTACAGAGCAATATCAGGTTCCGGGGTATACGATGTATGAAATGTAAGGTTCTGCCAACTTGATCGACACCATATGCGCCGAATGCGAAACATTCGGTTAGCGACGGATTGGATGGAGAGCAATACGCAACTGCGGTATGATGCTGACTGATCGATCTGCGCTTTATGACCACGATTAGTACCGGAGATTGTATTGGCTAACTCACTACAAGATCAGCTGCTCAAGGCCGGCTTGACTGACAAGAACAAAGTCAACAAGGCGAAGAAGGCAAAACAACGCAGGGAGAAAGAGCAGCGGCATCGCAAGCAGAAAGCGGACGACGAAGCCGTGCGTTGGGCAAAACAGGCGAAAGCCAAGGATGTCGAACGGGATCGTGCGCTGAATCAGAAAAAGAATGAGCAGGCGAAGCAAAAAGCTATAGCCGCCCAGATCAGGCAGTTGATTGAGATGAATCGTCTTCCGTTGGAGGAGGGCGAGGTAGCTTACCATTTCAATGACGAAACCAAGGTGCGGCGGATTTTTATCACAGACGAGATTCATGGCCAACTGACCGGCGGGCGGCTGGCGATTGTCAAGATAGATGATCACTATGACGTTATCCCTACCGCAGTGGCAGACAAAATCAGTATGAGAAACCGCGATTGTATCGTTGTACGCAATGATCGTGAACAGCAGGATGATAGCGACGATCCCTATGCCGACTATATCGTGCCTGACGATTTGATGTGGTGAAGGCCACTGATGCTGGTTGCCGGTAAGTGAAGTTTTAGCTGTAAAAAAACCGGTCAATTCTTGGCCTGGCTCTGCCCGGTTCGCTGGCCGATTGGATTTTTCGAAATTGACTTCTTAATACCACTGCGTTTAATGTGGACTTAAACAGCAGGGAAGATACCAGGCTTTTTTCATGATGAAGCCCTGACAGAAACAGAATTAACAGGGCGCAGGAAATCGTTTCACTTCTTTGTAACGAGGGCCAATGATGTGGTGGATGCAACAACTGCCGAGGAGCTTGCTCCGAGGTTGACGCTAACCCGTGAGCACATCGTGGAGATCGTCAGCGACTCCGGTGAAGGCGCACAAAAAGCCGGCCAGACCTTTGGCACGGTATCCGCCCGAATGGGCAATGGTGTCTGGACGGTGGAGATCATTCCCGCCGAGATTCAACCCCCCGCACGCTCACCGGCCGGCGCCAGCGGTATTCGGATTCGTCTGGCATCACATGCGGTTACCAATATGGGCGACGAAGCCGATATTGTGGTCGCCTTCAACGAACAGGTTCTCTATTCACGTATTGTCAACGGCGCTTACAAGGAGGGTACCCAAGTGCTGTTGGAGGATAAATGGCGCGACGACAGCGTGCCTGAAATCCGTGAGCAGTATGCGAAGGCGGTTGCCGAGTTTCGTAGAAACGGCCTGATCGTTCACGAATTGCCGATTGAAACGGCCTGTCTGGAGATTACGCCGAATCCCCGGCGCGGTAAGAATATGTTCGTGCTGGGGATGTTGTGCTGTATCTATTCGCGGGATGTGGAACTTGCCAAAGGCGAGATCGCCACCACCTTCAAACGCAAGGGCGATAAGGTGATCGATATGAATCACCGCTTGTTCGACGCCGGTTACCGGTTTGCCGTAGAGAAACTGGGTCTGAGTTACCAGGTTCCAGCACAGCCGGCAGAGGACAGGGAGGGGAAGCGTTACATCGTCACCAATGGTAATACAGCATTGGGACTCGGGGTAATGGCATCCGGTATGGAACTGGTTTCCATGTACCCGATCACGCCGGCGACCTCGGCATCCCATTATCTGGCGGATGTCTATCATGAGGTCGGGGGCTTTGTGCATCAGGCCGAGGATGAGATAGCCGCCGCCGGTTTCGCCATTGGGTCCTCGTTTGCCGGAAAGACCGCCTGTACCATCACCTCAGGACCGGGACTGGCCCTCAAGACAGAGATGCTGGCATTGGCGGTGATGGCGGAACTCCCCCTGGTGGTGTGCGTCGTGCAGCGGGGTGGCCCATCCACCGGCCTGCCCACCAAGGTAGAGCAGGGTGACTTGCTGGCTGCGCTTTTCGGGGAACCTGGCGATGCACCCAAGGTGGTTATCGCCGCGGCCACGATTGAGGAGTGCCTGCATTTTGTGGTGATGTCGCGACGGCTTGCCGAGGCGTTCCGAACCCCGGTGATACTGCTGACAGACGCGAATCTGGCAACCGGGGTTCAACCCTACCAGAGACCGGAGCCAAGCCTGGACTGGATGGCGCCGCCAATCGACCAATCGGACTGGGATGAGCATATTCCTCCCTACAATTGGGATTCGGAGAGTGGGCTCTCCCCTCGACCTGTGCCGGGTATGCCGGGTGGCCAATACATCCTCACCGGCCTTGCCCACACCAACCACAGCAAGGTGGCCTACGATTCCGATTCAAATCAGCACGGCGCGAATATGCGCAGCCGGAAATTTGCCGCCCTGGCCAGTACCTTGAAGCCACCCGTCGTGCACGGCGATGATTCAGGCGATCTGCTGGTGGTTGGGTGGGGATCAACCCTTGGCGCCATTGAGGAGGCGGTGGATCGCGCGCGCGCTGACGGCCATCAAGTCTCTTCCCTGCATCTTCGCTTTATCTTACCCATGGAGCCCGGGCTGAAAGAGATCTTCAAGGGTTTTCGCAAAGTGATGACGGTGGAGATCAACTACAGTGATGATCCCGGTTCACCGCTGATTACCGACGAGACTCGCCGTTATGCCCAGCTTGCCCTGCTGTTACGCGCCCACACACTGATCGATATCGATTGCTGGTCGGTGGTATATGGACACCCGCTGCAGCCGGGGATGATCAAGAATGAACTCGTAAAAAGACTCGAAGCATTGCAAGGAGAGGGCTGATGTTCGGATTGAAAGCTGACTGGTCACTCGAACTCTTTGAACGCTATTTCACCATGGGCGACTATGCGGGAGGCGAGGCCCGATGGTGTCCCGGCTGTGGTGATCATGCGGTGCTGACAGCCGCACAAAAGGTCTTGCGTGACGAGCAGCAGCGGCCGGAGATGTCTGTATGCGTTTCCGGTATCGGCTGCTCCAGCCGTATGCCCCATTATCTCGGCACGTTCGGTTTTCATGGCCTGCACGGACGTGCGCTGCCCGTTGCCTGCGGCATCAAGGCCAGACGGCCTGAATTGGATGTGTGGGTGGCTACGGGAGACGGTGATTGTTTTTCTATCGGCACCGCTCATTGGATCCATGCTCTGCGCTACAACATGGATATGACTCTGATGGTGTTTGACAATGCCATCTACGGCTTGACCAAGGCCCAGACATCTCCCACCAGCCCCCACGGCTTTAAGACCAACACCCATCCTTTCGGCGCCATACTCGAGCCGCATAATCCGTTAACGGTAACGCTGGGTGTCACCAACGTCTCTTTCGTGGCACAGGTGGCTGACTGGAATCCCCCTTTACTCTACGAAACATTAAAAGCCGCATACCGACACAAAGGGACTGGGTTTGTTCGCATTATTCAGCGTTGCCCGGTCTATGCGGACAGTTTTTCTAAAGAGCTGCAGCAGAACCCGGACCGGTTCCTGCTGTTGCAGCATCAGCGGGGAATTCCAGTGGACAAGAGTGTCAGCCGTCAATTCCCCAATCGGATGGAACACGATCCATCGGATCTGGCCCGGGCCTTCCAGCTCGCTGCAGACACCGCGAGACTGCCGTTGGGACTGCTTTACCATAACCCGGATGCCCAGTGTTATGAGGATCTGTCGAGTCAGGGTGTGGAGATGACGCCTGAGAAAAGGCTGGAGGGCTTCAACGCAGTGTTGGACCGAATCACTATCTGATCACGAAATCGGGAAAGCTTGACGAACTCCTGATCGCAACGAGAGTTTTTCTGAAATGACAACGATACAAAAGGCTGCAGAGGAGCAATCGACCCAGTTGCCCAGCAATGAATCGGGGCGTGTGCCATCCCTGCCGACGGCAGTCAAGGATGCCCGGGCAACCCGTGAGTTGATGTTTCTTCTGCGCCATTTCCACCTGGGTGACCCTGCGGCCAAGGCGCAGTTGGAATCGATTGGCGACGACTATCTCCCGGCCCTGCTCGATCCCTATCGCGATACGTCCAGGCTACGTTATGACTACCCCCTGTTCCTTTTTCCCCCAAATAGCGAAGAGACCTATCAGACAGCCGAAGAACTTGCCTGTCCCCTTGTGCAATGGCTTCAGGAGGCCGTGGCCGCCAATGCACCGGAGGAGGGGAAGGCAAGGATTCTGAAACACCATCTGCCCTGGCTGGAACACCATATTCGCAAGCTGTTGCAACAACGCGAAGGTCCGGTGGATGCCGGAGCGACATTGGCGGAGTCCTGCATCGCGCTACAGACGCATCTAGGTCTCGATGAGCAGGAGAGAAAGAGACTGGAAGATGACCTGAACCTGTTGCTGCAGTCTGTGCCGGAGGGCGCTCAGCTGTTGGGTTATGGCCGCTATCCATCGCTCCATCTTCTGATTCATGCGGTACGCAGTCAGTTTCTCCACATGCAACGACGTTTTCAGGAGCGAATCGATGCCTCCATACGCGGTCTGAAGGAGCTCCTCGAAGTCGAATGGATCAAATCCGATGAGTCGATCGAACCCAAGATGGCCCGGGACAGCGTCGGCCTGGGCGGTGAACGCTTCGACCCCGTGATACTCTCCGCGGTGATGGATCATTCCCGGGGCACCCGGTCTATTTCAGAGGAACGACGTGAGCGTATCGAACATGCGCTTGCGATCATGCAAGGCTGGCATCCCGACCCGGTGCTGGTCCGTTTCCTGCACATTGGCACGCTTACCGATCCCTGGCTTCAGGAGGTCGATTTCTGCCAGGAGATCACCGATCATGACCCCTGCGCCAAAGCGATGGAGATATTCGATCGTGAGGCTGAGAAGCTGACCTCGATCTACAGTGCGGTGCGTATCGCGCAGCTGGAGATCGACGCTATCTACAACCCGGAGATTCACGACCCCTGGTTCGCCAATTTCAGCTGGGAGGCCTTTTCACAAGAAGAGCTGCGAATGGTGCCCTCGGTGATCGCGTTGGGATCGGCCGATCAGGTGGCCGGTGAGGGATTGCGCACCTTTTCCCGGCTGCTCAGTTCGGGGCGGCCTGTACAGATTCTGATCCGGGTGTTGGCGCATGCCGATCCCGGTGCCGGTCTCGATGGCGATCCACTCAAGAGTTACCGGACCGAATTGAGTTATCTGGGCATCAGTCATCGCCAAGCCGTTGTCGACCAGTCATCCGCTGCCCGGCATCAGCACCTGTTGAAGTGCTACCTGATGGCTTTGGATGCCACCCGCACCAGTCTGCATGTCATCAATACGGGCATGCGTCCACCCGGCAGACTGCTGCCGCTGAATGCCTGGCTGGTGGCCGGCGCCGCCATCGAAAGCCGGGCCCACCCCTTTTTCCGCATCAACCCGGAGGCAGGCGATTCGGCAGCGGTGCGGATGGATTTCAGCGGTAATCCCCAGGCCGATCGGGACTGGCCTTTGCACCCGTTTCAGTACCTGGATGACAACGGCAATAGTGTCACCACAGAACTGGCATTCACCTTCGCCGATCATGCCCTGCTGATCGAGCGTCTACGAGACCACTTTCGACTGATCCCGGCCGGTTGCGATTCAGACGGGCTGTTATCGATACAGGACTATCTGGCCATGAGCCCGGAGGAGGCCTATAGACGCGTGCCGTTTGTCTGGGCTATCGACGGCAACGCCATGCTGCATCGTGTGGTGATCTCAAGGGAGCTCGCACTGGCTTGCCGTGACCGCCTCAACTATTGGCACACCCTGCAGGAGATGGCGGGCGTGCGCAACCGTTATGTCGATATGGCGGTGGAAAAAACCCGTGCGGAGGAGCGTGAGTTAGCCAGCAATGAGCTGGTTCGCATACAGGCCGCGCATGCCGAAGAGGTGGAGCGGGTGAGAAACGAAGCCGCCGGCGAGGCCATGCAGCGACTCACGGATGTGTTGCTTGGCCTTGATGTCGAGGGAGGGTTGCGTCGCAGCGATATACCCTCCGGGCCTATCGCCACGGGCAGTGATGAAGTGATGCCGGAAAAACAGAGCGAGGAAGCCGAAGAGAGCGAGCCGCCTGATGAAGAAGAGCAGGAGAGCCTAAGCTTTGACGACCCCTGGATCGATACCCCTCTTTGCACCAGTTGCAATGACTGCCTGCCGATCAATCCGCAGCTGTTTATCTATAACGACGAGAAGCAGGCCATACTCGGGGATCTCGGCAATGCCTCTTATGCTCAGCTGGTGCAGGCGGCTGAACTCTGTCCGGCGAAATGCATTCACCCTGGGAAGCCCCTCAATCACGATGAGCCCGATCTGGACTCATTGATTGAACGAGCGGCGCCGTTCAACCAATGAACAGCTTTGTTGTCGCACCCGCCATCATGACCGGCATCGGTCTGGTTTTTGCGGTTATCCTGGCGGTGGCCTACAGATTTCTGAAAGTACAGGAGGATCCCCGGATCGAAGAGACCGAAGACCTGCTGCCCGGCTCAAATTGCGGTGCCTGTGGGCAGCCGGGCTGCCATGCATTTGCCGAGCAGCTGGTGCAACTCACCACATCACCGAGCAAGTGCACTGTAGCCAGCCAGGAGACGATCGATGCCGTGGCTGAACTACTGGATGTGGATCCGGGGCAGCAAGAGAAGCGGGTGGCGCGACTGCATTGTGCCGGGGGTAAAGGCCAGGCATACCAGATCGCCGAATACAGGGGATTCGAAAGCTGTCTTGCGGCATCCGTGGTTTCCGGCGGCGGCAAAGGTTGTTCCTGGGGATGTTTCGGCCTCGGCGACTGCCAGCGAGCCTGCAGCTTCAATGCGATCACTACCAATTCAAACGGGCTGCCTGTGGTCGATATCGAGCACTGTACCGCCTGTGGTGATTGTGTGGATGTCTGCCCAAGGGATCTGTTCGAACTGGTGCCGTTGAGCCAGCATCTCTTCGTACAATGCATGGCACCCCTTGCCGGTGATATGGCAGTAGCGCTCTGCACCACGGCGTGCGATGCCTGTGAGCGCTGTGTAGCGGATGCGGCGCCCGGTCTGATCCGCATGAAGGATAACCTGCCGGTTGTGGACTACTCCGGGGGTGGACCGGCCCGTCCTGCGGCGACCTACCGTTGTCCTACCGGCGCCATTCAATGGTTGGAAGGGGGCCAGTTCGCAAACCAGGCCCCTCCACGGATTCAGAGTGAGAACCGTTATGCCCGACTTGGTTAATTCGGCTTTACGGTTATTGAAACGCCTGCTTGGGGCGCCCTCGCGCACCCAGGGTCCCTATGCGGGTAACGGCACATTGTTGGACGGTAATACGGCCGTGTCTGTATTGGAAGCGGGAATCAGTGAAGGGGCCGGGCTGGGGGCTTCCTACCCGGCACTGACAGCTGACCTGGCCTGGCGCAGCGAACTGAAGCGGCAACGGCTGAATTTCCTGGGTTCGCCTGTCAGCATGCAGTCGACGGAAGGAGCGCGTGGGGTGCTGGCTGCGAGCATCGGTATGTCGATGAGCGGCGTACGGGCTACCGGCTTTTTATCCGGGCCCGATCTGGCTTGCAGCAGTGACCTGTTGACCATCGCCGCCGGTCGCAGGCTGCCGTTGGTCATACACCTCACTGCACGCAGTCTTGCCGGTCATGCACCGGCGCTGGGCAGTGGTCATGAAGCCTTTCATCTGGCAGCCGATTCCGGCTGTTTCCAGTTGATTGCAGCGAATGTCCAGGAGTCTGTGGATTTCTCCCTGATCGTGCGACGTGTTGCCGAGCAGTCACTGATACCCGGCCTGGTCGGTATGGATGGTGAACAGACGGCGCTCGCTCTGCAGGAGGTCAGCCTGCCGCCTCCGGGCTTGGCGGAGCGCTACCTGGGACGGCCGGATGATCTGATTGCATCCCCGACTGCGGCACAGCAGTTGTTGCTGGGTGAGTCGCGCCGACGGGTAACCCGTTGGCATAACCCTGACCGGCCTGTCATGCTGGGTGGGCTTCAGGCCCCGGATGTGTGGGGGCAGGCCAAAGCGTCGGGGCGTGTCTTCTTTGACGATGCGCTGTCGGATTGCCTTGATGACGCCTTTGATCTTTTTTCCGAACAGACGGGTCGGCGTCATCGATCACTTTCAGCTTACCGGGTTGATGACGCCAAATTGATTCTGGTGGCGCAGGGTGCGGCAATAGAGGTCCTCGAGGCACTGGCGGACCACCTGCGTGCCAGCGACCGTTTGAAGGTTGGCGTGTTGGGTGTGCGCTGTCTGCGTCCCTTCCCAGCAAAAGAGATAGCACGCTGTCTTGCAGGCGGCGCCAGTGTTTGCGTACTGGAACGCATGGATGTCCCGCTGGCAACAGACCCGCCATTGATGAGAGAGGTGCGTGGCGCGTTTGACCATGCCGCGGAAAACCATCGATTCGGGCTCGAAGCGCATCCGGGCTATCCATCGATAAGCGATAAGCAGCGCCCCAGGTTTCTCTCAGCCATATATGGATTGGGCGGGCTTCCCCTGCGTGGTTCGGATCTGGCTTCACTGTGTAGAAATCTGGATAGGATCAAACAGCAGCGGGTCTATCTGGGCATCAACTTTTCCCAAACATCCAGCGACTATCCGAAACGACAGGTCTTGTTGGACCGTTTACGCCGCAGCTATCCGGGGCTCGAGTCGATGGGGCTCTACGATGAAGCCGTCTCACCCGACCTGCGGCCGGAAGGCGCCCTGACGCTGGCACTGCACCGGTTGTCGGGAGCAGCCGGAGAGGGATTGATGGTGGAAACGGCAACCTTCCTGCATCGAATCTTCGATGGTGGTGTGCGGAGCCGACCGGCGTTGTTCGGCAAATCCTGGAGCGGTGTCTGCAGCGACCTGATAAGCTTCTGCAGCGATGAACTCAGAGATCCCGGAGACGACACCCCCGTGGATCTGTCGATACTGGTGTCAACTACCGGCATGCAGCGGTTGATGCCGCACCATGGCCTCGCGAAGGGAGGAACGTTGCTTGTGCAGAGCGCGCTTCCCGATGAGTCGGTTTGGACTCAGCTGTCCGGGGCGGCACGCTCCCACATCAGGGAAAGCGGGATACGCCTGTTTAGAGTGGCCCCGACAGAGGAATCCGACTCCCTGCCGAATGAATATCTTTTAGGTGCTGTTGCCGCCGTATTGATCAAGACTGAGCGGTTGACGACGACACCACGCCGGTTGCTGAGTCTGCGTGAAGAGCTGCTGGGAGAGTCGGTGGCCGATGTCGATGCCTATATGCAACGCTTCGAAGGGGGTATGAATCAGGTCAGGGAGATCAGCCTGAAACGTCTTCCTCTGGTTCCGGCGCGCTCGAGTTCGGATGTCGACGATGAAGTCCCGGCCCTGGTTCGACGACTGGGAAGCCTGGATGATGCCTATGACAGCCTGCCCCGGTTCTGGGATCAGGTCGGGGTATTGTATAAACAGGGCAAGAGCGGTGAACTGGCGCCTGACCCCTATCTGGCGGTGGGGGCTGTACCTCCCTTGTCAGCGGGATTTCGTGATCTGAGCAGGTTTCGCAAGCAACTGCCGCAATTCAATCCGCTGTTATGCACCGGATGCGGCGACTGCTGGTGCGCCTGTCCCGATTCAGCCATCAAGGTCGTCTCGATATCTCCCACGCGCCTGATGGATGCCGCAATCCGGTGCAGTGGCGCCGAGGCGCTCAGACCGGTGGCCTCAAAACTCGCTGCCGCTATTACTTCACTCTGCCGACAGCGGGAGACGGGCTATTCCACACTGGAAGAGATGCTTGTCATCAGCTATGACGGGATCAAAGAGAAACTGCCCTTTCCTCAAGACCGGCAACAAGCGATTGCGCAGGGTATTGAGCAATTGCGAAACGACATGGGCAGTCTGCAGGTTGCCGTCACCAATCCCATGTTCAATGAACCTGAAACAGAAAACAGGGGGAGTGGTGAATTATTGGCGCTTGCCGTGGAGCCGGATGGTTGCAAGGGTTGCGGAATCTGTATTCAAGCCTGTGGAGAGCAAGCGTTGCAGTTCATACCGCACAGCACCCAATCTCTATCCCGAGCGCGCCGGATTCAGAAGGCGTGGCATGGGTTGCCCGACAGTGAGCTGAATACAGTTCGCAGGCTGGCAGGGGATCCACAAGTCGGTGTGGCGGCCGCCGCCCATCTGGCGCACAGCGCAGGGTTGGCGATGGCCGGTGGCGATGGTGTCGAACCTGGAAGCGGGGCGAAGTTGGCGCTGCGTCTGGCCCTTGCCATTGTCGAGGCTCAGCAGACACCACGGTTTGAATCGTTTCTGCAACAGGTCGAGACAATCCGGGAAAAGATCACCGGATCGATCCGCGGTCTATTGGCGGATGCCCTTCCTGCCGATGACCTGGATGCACTCTCACGTGGCCTGGAAAAGAGCGATGCGAGGCAGGCTGACATGACCAGCCTGATCGGTGAGGCGGAGGATGCCATCAGCAATCAGGTGGATGCAGCCCGGTTACGCCGCCTGGTGGATCTGGCGCGTGACCTGATCGATCTCGCCTGGCGACTCAGCAGTGGACGTCAGGATATGGGGCGTGCCAGGGTAAGCATTGTGCTTTCTCCAGGTTCAGTGGTCGGCTGGGCCGGTAGTTTTCCTCACAACCCTTTCTCGACGCCTGTCACACTCGATGCCACCGGAGACGGCGCACAGTTGGCCGCCGGTCTGCTGGAGGGCCAACTGCGGCAGGCGACGGAAGGCTTCGTGCTGATGCGCAAGGCGCGTGCGGAACTGGAGCAGTCCGCGGATGCGGCGCGCCTCTGGTCCGATCTCGAGACAATGACCTGGCGCGATCTCGATGATGAAGAGAGAGTATTGTGTCCAACCCTGCTGCTGGTGGGTGACAGCGGTCAGCTGGCAGGTCACGGCCTGGGCCAGCTGATCCGGGTTTTGGGCAATGAGCTGCCGATAAAAACAGTATTGCTCGCCGACCTGGATCTGGGGCTTGCGGAACGGACGGGCCTGGAGTCGCCGCTGACCTCTGTGGATGACGTGGCTATCGATTTGGCGCTGCTGTCGCTTGTCCAGCGGGAGTCATTTATTGCCCAGACCTCAGTCAGTGATAGGGAGCATTTTGCAGAATGCATCCAGTCTGCCCTGGCCCACAGGGGTCCGGCGCTGGTGCACTTGCATGCCCCGAGCCCCTCGCGACACGGTTTCGCGCCCGATCAGACACTCTATCGTGCCCGGACTGCAGTGATGAGCCGACTTTTCCCATTGTTCCGATACGATCCGCAAGCGGAAGGCGTGTTCGGTTCCCGGATCAGCCTTGAGGGCAATCGGGCGCTTACGGAGCCGTGGGTAAAAGATGCCGGTGTGGGGCTGTTTACACCTGTCGATTGGGCACTCGGCGAGATGCGCTTCAGTGGCTATTTCTCGCCGCTCAATCGTGACGAGGAAGCTGTAAGGGTTGCTGAGTATCTCGGTCTGTCAGCCGGGGAGAGAGAAAACAAATCGGTTTACATTGAACTGAACCGGCAGGGGGATGAGGCCCGGCGTTTCAGTATAGACAGGCATTTGCTGGAGATCACCGAGAAGCGGCAGCGGACATGGCGCATGCTGCAGGAGCTGGCGGGACTGGTAACGCCGTTTACCGCACGGGTGCGCGAGGAAGCGGAAGCAGCCGTGGCTGCAGAGCATGAAGAGGCTCTGCAGATGCAGGCGGATAAGTATGAACAACGCATCAGTGATCTGACCGATCAACTCCAACAGGAGACCCGCAAAGCGATGCATGAGCGTCTGATGAGGCTTGCCGGGTATAGGGAACCGGCACAGTAAACACGATATGCCAACGCTCTCCACACTGTTCAAACGCAGCTTCTCACACGGTATTCACCCGCAGGAATACAAGCACCGGACCGCCTCCCTGCATACCCAGAGAATGCCCTTTGTAGAGCGCTACATACTGCCGTTGCACCAGCACTTGGGAGCACCCGCGAAGGCGGTGGTGGAGGCGGGGCAACAGGTAGGGCGAGGTCAGCTGATTGCCGAGCCCGGGGCATTCGTATCCGCCAGTCTGCATAGCCCGGTCACCGGCCGGGTCAAGGCCATTGGTAGACGGCGTTTTCCCGGCGGACGATATGAACAGGCCATCGAGATCGAAGCCGATCTGTATGCCACCCAGCGTCTCGATGTTGAGCAGCCGCCCGACTGGCGGGGACTGTCGCTGGAGGATTTGGTCTCCGTTATTCAACGGACAGGCATCGTGGGGCTGGGAGGGGCTTCGCTTCCCGCGCATGTCAAATACTCTTTGCGTGAAGGTGTGAAGATCAAACACCTGATTGCCAACGGCGCCGAGTGCGAACCATATCTGACCAACGACCATCGAATCATGGTGGAGCGTCCTGAGGCGTTACTGCGGGGCGTTGAGATTCTGCACACCCTGTTGGGGGCCGAGGAGTCCATTCTCGGTATCGAACTCAACAAGCCGGACGCCATCGAGGCCCTGGATAGGCGTATCCCCTCCGGCAAGCCGTTCCGTGTGGCTCCCCTGAGGGTCAAATACCCACAGGGGGATTCCAAAATGATGATCAAATCCCTGCTGAATGTAGAGATACCCAAGGGACTGCATGCGGCGGACATGGGTATCATCATGAACAATGTCAGCACCCTTGTCGCTGTCGCTGACTATTTCGAGTCCGGCATGCCCTATATCGACCGCATGGTGACGGTATCAGGGCCCGGTATTGAATATCCCGCCAACCTGATCGTCCCACTGGGTACCCCCGTCAGGGAGGTGCTTCGATTCTGTGGCGGGCTCAAGCAGGATACCAAAGAGGTACTCATGGGAGGGCCCATGATGGGTACTCCCATTGCCAGTCTGGATGCGCCGATCATCAAGTCCAGCTCCGGAATACTGGCCTTTACCGCGGACCAGACAACCCGTCCGAAGGAGTACCCCTGCATACGTTGCGGCAGGTGTGTGGAGGCATGCCCCTATTTTCTCAATCCGTCCAAACTGGCCCGTCTGGCCAGAGCGCGTCAGTTCGATCAGATCAAACAGGCCAATGTCACGGAGTGTGTGGAGTGTGGCTCGTGCACCTACTCCTGCCCCTCGGGTATTCCCATCGTGCAACTGATACGCAGCGCTAAAAGCGAGTTGCGCGGAAAGCGGGGCAGGCACTGATGAACGACAAGGATCCGAGATTACTGGTGCAGCCATCCCCCCTGCTGAAACAGGAGATGACAACCGCTCAGACCATGAAGGATCTGCTGTATGCGTTGTTGCCAGCCACTCTGGCCGGAATTTGGCTGTTCGGTATGGGAGCGCTTCTGGTTATTGTGGCGAGTGTCCTGGGGGCGGTGCTTACAGAATGGCTCTTCTCCCCGGGAGACCAACGATGGCAGCGACTGCTCGATGGCAGCGGCGTGCTGACGGGTCTGTTGCTGGGCCTGACCCTGCCCCCCGCGCTACCGCTGTGGATGGCTTTTCTCGGTGGTGTAGTCTCCATTGGCATTGGCAAGGTGATCTGGGGTGGACTGGGGCACAATCTGTTCAATCCGGCCCTGGTCGGGCGGGCCTTTCTGCTTGCGACCTTCCCTAATGCCATGACGACCTGGAGTGTCCAGGCAAGTGGAGAAGGCTTTCTGTTGTGGTATCCCTCCAACTTCGCACTGCCATTCATGCAACCTCATTACGATGCGGTATCCGCGGCCACCCCCCTGGGATTGATGAAATTCGAGCAGCAGCCGACCCCGCTGGTCGATTTGGCATTGGGTAATAGCGCAGGCTGTATCGGCGAGACAAGCGGGGTGTTGTTGCTGGCGGGAGGGATCTATCTGCTGTTGCGTCGAGATATCGACTGGCGTATTCCTGCGGGTATCATGCTTTCGGCTGCACTCTTTTCGGGTGTGCTTTACGCCATCGATACAGTGCGGTATCCGGATCCTTTATTCACCCTGTTGTCCGGAGGATTGTTGCTGGCGGCTTTCTATATGGCGACGGACCCGGTTACCTCCCCCCTGACCCCGCGCGGCGCCTGGATCTTCGCCATAGGTATCGGACTGCTGGTTGTACTGATCCGGCTTTTCGGCGGCTTTCCCGAGGGGGTGATGTACGCCATCTTGTTGATGAATGCGGCCACGCCGCTGATCGACCGCTACACTCAGCCCCGCGTGTTCGGCAAGGAGTGACATTCAGTTGAATCAGCAGAGCCGACAACAGATGAAGGTCAGCGAACCCGGATCCACCCGTTTGGTGGCGACCCTTGGCTTTGCGGGACTGCTGTCCGGCCTGATCATCGTCTCCGTATTTGAAGCCACCCTGCCCACTATTACCGCCTATAAGGCGAAAGTTCTGCAGGAGGCGGTATTCAAAGTGTTGCCCGGCTCCACGCAACTGCAGCGATTGGTCTACCGGGATGGTCGATTGACGCCGGTGGAAGAGGTTGGGAAGGGTGAGGAATTCGTCTTCGGCGGCCAAGATGCAGAGGGGGTGCTGGTGGGGTATGCCATTCCCGGATCAGGTCCCGGTTTCCAGGACACCATTCGATTGCTCTATGGCTATCGGCCCAAGCAGCGCAAGGTGGTCGGCATGGAGATACTCGAGAGCCGGGAAACGCCGGGTCTGGGGGACAAGATCTACAAGGATGCCGCGTTCGTTTCGAATTTCGATGCCTTATCCGTCGAACCGGAAATAGTGACCGTGAAGCGAGGGGCTAAAGCAGCGCCGAACGAGGTTGACGCCATCACCGGTGCGACTATCTCCTCCAAGGCGGTGGTGCGGATTATCAACCAGGCGAACCAACAGTGGTTACAGCGTTTCTAGGATTATTGTTCAAACAGGGTGAAGAGCATGCCTGAGAAAAAACAAGACGCTTATCAGGAGTTCATCAAGGGGCTTTGGCGCGACAACCCGGTTTTTGTCCAGGTGCTGGGTATGTGTCCCATGCTTGCGGTCACCAACTCTGCGATGAATGCGCTGGTTATGGGAGGGGCGACTTTTTTTGTGCTGGTGGCCTCGAGTTTTTTCGTTTCATCATTGAAAAACTGGATACCCAAACAGGTACGTATCTCCACGTATATCATTATCATCGCCACTTTTGTCACCGTCACCGACTTTACCCTTGAGGCGCTGATGCCAAAGGTCCACAAAGAGCTGGGGGCCTTCATACCCCTGATCGTAGCCAACTGCATGATCCTGGGACGGCAGGAGGCCTTTGCCGCTCGTAACTCGGTGCGCTTCGCCCTGGTGGATGCGCTGGGCATGGCCAGTGGTTTCCTGTTCGCCCTGTTCTCCCTGGGTGCGGTTCGTGAATTACTGGGAGAGGGAGCGCTGTTCGGATTCAAACTCTTCAGTGAGAACTTCGAACCCTGGGTGATCATGATCCTGCCGCCCGGCGGTTTCATCACTTTGGGCCTTTTATTGCTTTTCTTCAACTGGCTGAAAGAGCGTAAGGACAGACTGGCGCAACAACTGGATCAGATGGAGATTGAAGCATCATGAACGAACTTGTGTGGATTTTCATCAGCGCCCTGCTAATCAACAATTTTGTATTGGCCTATTTTCTCGGTTTGTGTCCTTTTCTGGGGGTATCGCAGCGATTGGAAACCGCCTTCCGATTGGGCCTGGCCACCATATTCGTGATGCTGATTACCGCATTGTGCGCCTGGCTGCTCAATACCTATATTCTGATTTATGCACCTTATCTGAGGTTGATCAGTTTTATCGTGGTGATTGCCAGCACGGTTCAATTCATCGAGATGGTGATAAAAAAGCTGAGTCCGGGCCTGTTCAAGGCATTGGGGATATTTCTGCCCCTGATCACCACCAACTGCGCGATTCTCGGTCTGGCGATCTTCGCCACCAACAAAGGGTATGGATTCATACAGGGTATGACCTATGCTTTGGGAGCAGGGTTGGGCTTTACCCTGGCTCTGGTGCTGATGGCCGGATTGCGGGAGGAGACCGAGCTGGCCGAAGTGCCTCGACTGATTAAAGGGACTGCCATGAACCTGATTATTGCCGGTATTCTCTCCATGGCATTCATGGGATTTGCCGGCCTGTTCAGTGCGGCATGACCATGTGGATACACGTGTTAGCCATATTGGGATTAGTGGCCTTGTGTGCAGGCTGGGTGGTATTCCAATTATGGTTGAACAGACTCGATCCTGAGAGAGAAGCGTCCTCGGACAACTGCTCAGGATGCGGTTCCTGCGCTCATTCCGCGTCAAGCGAGACAGAGCGGGACTAACATCAAGGATCAGGAATCATCCCGCTCCATTTTTCGGTCAAACCGACAATTGTGCAGTTGATGGACTATTGTTTCAGATAAACATCATCTCATTTCGATGAGTGGTGCAGGGCCGGCATGCCGATTCAGGGACAGTATAAAAAAGCAGTTACACAATAGTGGACGTCAGATGCCGGTATAGCTCAGTGTGAGGAGGCATTGGAAATTAATGACGACCAAACAATCCGATCATGATAACGATCAACAGCAGCATGTTGAAGCCAAACCAGGCTCGAGCGATGGTCAGTTTAATGAGATCATGTGCTGGAAAGATCCCTACAAGGTCTGCAAATGCGAGCATGCGCAGCAGGGCGTCTATTGTGGCCGTTTTCCCATTCCGACGGATTAGTGTCAACAGGCCCTAATATCCTATGATCCCGCCATTCCGGCCTGCGCCGGAATGGCGGGATCAGTGAAGCCTGCCCACAAGCTCTTCGGAGGGTCTTTTTTTAAGAGGCCGCGTCTCTGTTGCGTCACCGCCTCTGGCGGATGCCAACAATACCAAGTCGCCATGACGAGGAGTCGATATGGGTGCCGGTGTTATACCCTTCTCTCTACATGAAGATGATGTCTGCTTCCTGTTTCAATCAACTTTCAGTGGCCGCAAGACAGGCTATCTGATCGATTTCGGCGGTGGCCTGGGCGAAGGTGAGAGTTTCAGACAGACCGCAGTCAGGGAATTCGTCGAGGAGACGGAAACCATGTATTTCTCCGACGATCTGCAACAGGCGAGCCGGAATACCGAAAAGGTCGATCATCAGATTCCAATTGTGGACGCCTTGTTTGAAAAAACCCTCTCGGACCATCCCGATTGGTGGTGCAACAGGGCGCCAGGCAGCCGGCTGCAGCCTAAAAAGTGGAGAACCTACTTCATTGAATTTCCGTACCGGGACATCCAAGCGCTGAATCGTGAATGGCAGCAGGATTCGGTGGGCAGATTCAAGAAAAGACGTGAGCTGACGTGGGTGGCATCGGATGAATTGCTTGCCCTCTACGCGAACAGGCCGGGTCGTCTATGGAAGCGTGTGCGCCAGCTGGAAAGTGCGCCGGCTCTCATTCAGTCGATTGTGGAATCCAAGCTTGGGGATAGCTAGTTCCGCCGGCAGGGTGCCGGGCGGTATTGTACAGTTCGATCGGCGGAATTCGTGTGAATGGGTCTTGACACAAATCAATACCGTTATATTATTAATCGCTCATTTTCTAGTGATGTCTAATAAGGACAAACGCAGGGACTACCCAAGGTTGGGCCGTCCAATGCGAAACTGGTATGGATACCGGACTCAGTACGCTCATTGCCATCGCGCGCTTCCACCAACTGCCTGCCGAACCCGAGCAGATAGCCCACCAGTTCGGTAAACCCGGTCTTCCCTTTACCGATAGCGAACTGCTACAGGCGGCCAAGGCCCTCACCCTGAAGACCAGGCGCCTGAAGCCTTCATTGGCTGACCTGGATAACAGCGTATTACCGGCGGTTGCGAAGCTTAAGGATGGCAGCTATGTCATTCTCGCCAAAATCGCCAAAGCAGATCCGAATGGGGACAGGCAGCCGGCAGAAACCGGCGTATTGGTGCAAGATCTTCGTGAAAGCAGCCCGAAGAGTATGGCGTTGGAGGCCTTCGATGCCATCTGGTCAGGCGAACTGATCCTGTTGGCCAGAAGGCAGGGCTTGGGCGAGAGTCTGCAACAAAAGTTCGACATCTCCTGGTTCATCCCCGCCCTGGTCAAATACAGGAAGCTCTTCGCCGAGGTTTTGATCGCCTCTTTTTTCCTCCAGCTCTTCGCCCTGGTTACGCCGCTCTTCTTTCAGGTGGTGATGGACAAGGTGCTTGTGCATCGCGGTTTCACTACCCTGGACGTACTGGCGGTGGGTTTCTTTGTCCTGGTGGTCTTCGATGCCCTGATGGGCGGTATCCGCAACTACCTGTTCAGCCACACCACCAACCGGGTGGATGTCACCCTGGGTTCCCGGCTCTACAATCATTTGATGGCCTTGCCGATGGCCTATTTCGAGTCACGCCAGGTGGGGCAGAATGTGGCCCGGGTGAGGGAACTCGACACCATCCGCAACTTCATCACCGGCACCGCCCTGACCCTGGTCATCGATCTCTTTTTCGTCTTCGTCTTCCTCGCGGTGATGTGGTACTACAGTCCCACCCTGACCTGGATCGTGCTGGCGACCATACCTTTGTATGTGGTGTTGTCTGTCTTTATCACCCCCATCCTGCGTCACCGGCTCAACGACAAGTTCAAGCATGGAGCGGCCAACACCGCCTTTCTCACAGAATCGATCACCGGTATCGGTACCGTCAAGTCGATGGCGGTGGAACCGCAGATGCAGCGAAAACTGGAGGACTACCTCGCCAACTATGTCCACGCCTCGTTCCGCAGCCAGAACCTCAACAATGTAGCCAATCAGGTGGCGGGGCTGATCAACAAGCTGATGACCCTCGGCATCATCTGGTGGGGCGCCCACCTGGTGATCGCCAGCGAACTCACCGTCGGTCAACTGGTGGCCTTCAACATGCTGGCTGGGCGGGTCAGCAGCCCGATCCTCAAACTGGTGCAGCTGTGGCAGGATTTCCAGCAGGCCGGTATCTCACTGGCCCGGTTGGGCGACATCCTGAATACCCCGCGGGAGCCCGGCTTCAATCCCAACCGCTCCCGGTTGCCGGCCTTGAAGGGCGAAGTGTCACTGGAGTATCTCCGTTTTCGTTACCGTCCCGACGGTCCGGTCATCCTCGACGATCTCAACCTGCGCTGCCGGCCGGGGGAGGTGATCGGCATCGTCGGCCGCTCCGGCTCCGGCAAGAGCACCATCACCAAACTGATTCAAAGGCTCTACATCCCCGAGTCGGGACGGGTGCTCATCGACGGGGTCGATCTCTCCATGATCGACACCACCTGGCTGCGCCAGCAGATCGGTGTGGTGTTGCAGGAGAACTTCCTCTTCAACCGCACCATCAGGGAGAACATCGCTCTGGCCAACCCGGCTTTGCCGATGGAACAGGTCATCCATGCGGCGAAACTCTCCGGTGCCCATGAGTTCATCGTCGACCTGCCCGAAGGCTACGACACCTTAGTGGGTGAGCAAGGCAGCAACCTATCCGGCGGACAACGGCAACGCCTCGCCATCGCCCGGGCGTTGATCGGTAATCCAAGGTTACTGATCTTCGACGAGGCCACCAGCGCCCTGGACTATGAATCGGAACGGCTTATCCAGGACAACATGGCGGCGATCTGCCGGGGTCGCACCGTGTTCATCATCGCCCACCGCCTCAGCACGGTCAGGCAGTGCGACCGCATCATCGTATTGGAGAAGGGGCGCATCGTTGAGCAAGGGGATCACGAAGGCCTGCTCAAGGCGAATGGCTACTATGCCAAACTGCACAGTTATCAGAATCATACACCTGTGTTGCGCCAGGTACCCCAAAGAGACAAAAAGCAAGACCCGGTAGTAGGAACAAAAAACACAACCGTGGATAGCGGGGGAAAAGGTATACCTATAAAGCCGAGTGCAGATAGCAGGCAGGGTGTCGTCAGCGACGCGACAGAGATAGAAGAGGTCGATGAAAGCTGGGCGATTGAAATGCTCGAGGCGCTTGAGAGGGAAGACAGGGAAAATGAAAACAGGGCAAAGCAGTAGACAGAATGTATCAGATATTCATGACAGCGGTTCATACAAGGGATTTAGTTTGAAGCAATGATTGGATTGTTCGACAGATTCAAGGATGCCTGGATCAACAGGCATGCAATGGGCGACAGCGAAAAAAGCCGCGAGCTGAATGCCTTCCTTCCCGCCGCACTCGAAATAGAGGCGACCCCGCCCAATCCCATTACCCAATGGCTGGCGAGAAGCATTGTGGTATTACTCGTATTGTTTCTGCTATGGGCGCTGTTTGGCGAGGTCAATATCGTTGCCAGTGCGCAGGGCAAGATTCTGCCCGGTTCAAGGGTGAAAGTCGTTCAGCCTTTGCAAAAGGGCGTCATCAAGAAAATTTTTGTCAATGAGGGCGAATATGTCGCCAGAGGTGAAGCATTGATCGAGCTTGACGGAACCCGGACAAGCGCCGATGAGAACAGACTGAACAGCGAACTGGCTAATGCAAAGATGAAGCTTACAGTCAATGAGGTGTTGTTGAAAAGACTAAGTATTGAAGATTATCAAAACGAACAGTCGGATAGAGTCAAACTCGAATCGGAAAAATGGTCACATGGCTTTACTGATGAGCAAATACACTTCAAAAATTTACTGCACGAGAAGTGGCGGCAATATCAGGCAAGAATTTCCACATTAGTCAGTGCCCGTGAAGCGGCGGACGCGGAATATGAGGTGACAAAAATAGAAATAGCGAAACTGAAGAAGACGCTGCCGATTATTACTAAAAGGGCCAAGATTATCAGGGAGCTCTACGACAAAAAGTTCGCCTCGGAAACAGAATACCTGCAACTTGAACAGGAACGAATTGAGCAATCCCACCAACTGGGGTCAGAAAAACAACGATTGAGTCAGCTCCAAGCCACGAGAAACCAGGCGCAGCAGCAGATAGATACCCTGCGAGCCGAGACTAAGGCAGGCGTTTTGGCAGAGATCACGGAAAACCGGCGTGAAATAGCCGCATTTCAAGAAGAACTGGTCAAGGCGAGGGATATAAACGAACGACAGATTCTCTATGCGCCGGTATCGGGTCAAGTGCAGGAATTGGCGGTGAACACCGAGGGTGGCGTGGTAACCGAGGCGGAGCCCTTGATGAAGATCGTGCCGGATGAAGCGTCACTGGTTGTCGAGGTTTTTATTGAAAACAAGGATATCGGTTTCGTCGAAAAAAATATGCCGGCGGAAGTGAAGATTCATACCTTTCCGTTTACCAAGTATGGCATTGTCGAGGCTAATGTTGAGAATATCTCGGACGATGCCATATTCGATGAAAAGCGTGGTTTTACCTACAGCATGTTGTTAGCGATGAAAAAGAAGACCATTGATGTTGATGGGAAAGAGGTACGATTGATGCCGGGTATGGAGGTGACAGCGGAGATCAAAACCGGAGAGCGGCGGTTGATTGAGTACTTTTTGGCACCGTTATTGAGGCATGGACAGGAGAGTTTGAGGGAGCGGTAGTCAGTAAGCATAATCAAAAACATGGGTTTATGGTTACAGTATATTCTGGGGTTATGATAGGTATCTTCATTATCGATATGAGTTCATATGTGATGTTGAATGAGAAACTCATTACATACAATTATCTGATTGAGTAATCAATGCGTTCATATAAATTCGAGAAAATAGTAATCGGTGCTCTAGTAATATTGTTACTGATTCTATTTGCAATGTATTGGTTTATTACGAGATCCATGTATGTGTCTATACAAAACTGAACGGAGCATGATTTATGTATGGTTTCCGCTTCATTATCGCTTTGGTTGTGTCGGCGATGGTCTCTATTTTGCCGGAGTCGGTGCTGGCGACGTGATAAGCGATAAAGAGTATTGGAGAGATGCAGTATGAGTGGTATTTACTTGCTGGGTTTGATAGCTATCTGGCTGTTCGTCGGTTGGTTGATACACCGGTTCTGGCGTAACGCAATAGTTATCAGAGATTTTAACAAAATCGCACACTATGCACTTGGTGGGGTGCTGCTCATTGTATGGTTCGGCAGCGGCTTCTGGCCCTTCGCTGGGAAGAAGATCTACTACGATACCCAGGTAATGGAAATGTGTGCGAAGGATGGAGGAGTGAAAGTGTATGAGACGGTAGAGTTATCGGAGGAGCAGTTCGATAAATGGGGTATGGTAGTTTTTTACCAGCCTTTACAGGGTGAAAACGCACTGACTAATAAATATATTTTGCATGAAACCACAACAATAATAAGAAAAAACAATCCGACAGTAAACCGAAATTACTATTCTATATCCCGTCGTTCTGATAGAAAGCTCCTCGGTGAAACTGTTGTATACGGGCGTGGCGGAGGTGATTTACCGGGATTTTGGTATGGGTCAAGTTTTTCATGCCCTCCTTATAGTGATGCAGGAATTAATCAGTTAATTAAATCAATATTCATAAGATCAAAGGAGTGATAGAAAATGAGTATATCCGAATATTTAGTTCATTCCGAACTTGCACTAGCATCATATGCTGATCTTAGTTCAGGCTCACCGGATACCGGTGCTTTGCGAATGGATGGAGATGGTATGTCTCTTACCCAAGCCAGAGATTTTGCAGCCAACTGGCGAGTCTTAGACCAATATGATGGCCGAGTTGAAGAGACCTACACCGATGAATTCGGTCAGGAGCACACCTATCTCAATCCAACCGGCTTATCAGTCACCGCCTTTGAAAATGTCACCACTGGCGAACAAGTGGTCGCGATTCGCGGTACAGAACCCACAGACATAAACGATGTGCTTACCGATATCGTTGATACCGGTTTTCTCGGGACAGCAGAAAAGCAGTCGCAATATGCTGCGCTTAATGCGAAAGTACGTGAATGGTTGGACAGCGGTACACTGCAATCAGGTTTTAGTGTTACAGGCCATTCATTGGGCGGCTTTCTCGCGACCAATCTCGCAATAGATTATTCCACCGATGTGGCACATACCTATCTCTATAATGCACCGGGTTTGACTGGTGTGGTTTTCGGTGTGTTCCAGGCCATCCACAACGCACTCTCGCCTGACAACCCAATAACCCTACCTGATGTGTTGCCCATCAGCAATATCATAGCGACCGGTGATGTCGTGTCATCGGCCGGAATGTATGTTTCGCCGCCGATCATGATGGGTGTTGAGACACGCTCTCCACTCGGCGCACATAGTATGGTTAGGGTGACAGACGCACTTGCGATCTATAACCTGTTTTCCTCGATAGATGCCTATGCCACCCTGCCTGATCTGACCCCTATTCTGAATGCCGCTTCAAACCAAGGTAATGAAACCCTTGAAACGATCGTTTATGCCTTATCAGAACTCCTTATAGACCCAATCGAAGTGCCTACGGATGACCGTGACGCGCTCTACCAAGCGATCCAGGCTATTGAAACCGAGATATTTATCGATCGTAATGTATCTACGCCCCAGCTTAAACCGGCTTATCAAAATCTCACAGTTGAATCTTTACCCAATCTTACCCAAGACCAAATCGTTGCACAGGCCAACAGCAATATTAGTTATCGCTATGCCCTTACCAATCTCAATACCTTCGCAATTACCGGACGTGAATCACTCTACGACGATCACAACCAAAACGGTGAGTTAGAGGTTTATAATCCAGGTACTCAAACAGGCACCCTGACTGAGGCGTACTTGCAGGACCGTACTTATTACCTGCGCGCAATGATGCATAGGAACGAGTTCGATTTTGAGAATCTCACAATTACCGGAGACGGCCTATATTTTTGGGACGCCGACACAGGCGGGTTTGCTTCCGTATCCGATCCCGAGATTGTGGTGAGGCAGGATTGGGATGACCTGGTTCATTATCGCTTTGGTGGTGACGGTGATGAAAGGAATGGTGAGCTTGATGGAAAAAATAGAGATGACCTGATTTACGGCGGTGGCGGCAACGACACCCTGAACGGTAACACCGGAGACGACTATCTGGAAGGCAACGCCGGGATCGATAAACTGGATGGTGGTATCGGAAATGACGAACTGTACGGAGGATCGGGAGACGATGCCCGCATACACGATTCCGGACTCTACGGAAGAGAAGGTGATGATGCCTTGTACGGCGAAGCCGGCCACGACACCCTCGACGGCGGCTCCGGCCGCGACCTGTTGGTGGGCGGCCTCGGGCAAGACCACCTGATCGGCGGCGACGGTTTCGATAATCTCTACGGCGACAACCGCTATTTCGATGAAGCGACCAACTGCTATGTGCTGGTCGACGACGGCGTATCAGACCGTTTGGAGGGCGGCTTGGGTGACGATCTCTACTATGCCGGCGCAGGTGATGTGGTCAACGATGCCGACGGCCTGGGCAGTGTGTGCATGAACATCACCATCGGCAGTGGCGATCAGACCTATGTGATGTTGGGCCTCAACTCTATTACATCACTTGCAGTGACAAATAGCATTTCGCTTCAGAACGTAGGTCCTTTATAATCTCCTCAAATATCTCCAAGGAAGATCGATGATGATGGATGCATCTCATGCAAACTGGTGGCTACTGATAACCTTCGATCGGTTTCCCTCGGTACCCTTTTTCAGTCGTTCGCATACTAAGGCTGCCAATCGTCGTTCTCCCCGGAAGAGGCAACGGTCGTGCTGACGGCAACTAAGCTCGGCCAATTCATGCCGCCTTTACATGGCAGCTATTCCAGGTTGCATCATATACCACAAATATTCATAGAGGGATTCTTAAATGCTTTTTATTTTTCTTCTTGCTCTACCTGGCGATCAGCGTCTGGATAGCACGGTGGGCTGCAAAACAGGCGAACAAGCGCGGCCACTCGGGCAGGAAATAGGGTATGGCAGTGTTTCTGCTGATGCTTGGATTGGTTTTTTGGGATTGGTTACCAATGGAAATCCTACACAGCTATAAGTGTGCTAATAAGGCTGGGTTCTTTCAGGACAAGGCGCTTGAAGAGTGGAAGACGGGGAATCCTGGGGTGTGGGAAACGCTCAGTATGCATGCACTGCCAGAAGAATATTTTGTGAAAGAAAAGCATGGGCAAAAGAGAAGGAAACGTCGTTTCTATCGACTGCCTGATGGTACGGAATTGATTGCTCACTATAACCTGGCTGGAAAACATGGCTCTACCAGTATGATTCGTGGTGATGGAAAAACCTTTACTGGATCAATCAGCGTTTCTATTGGGAAACAATCTGGACTAAACATCTATTTCATGTTCGTGAATTGGAGGACAGGATAGTTGACATGGATACTGGTGAAGTTATTGCCAGATACGTGGATTTCAGGACGAATATAGCACCGCTGGGTATTGGTAGTAGTGACTTAAGTGATTACAAGTTTTGGATGTATAAAGATTCATGTGAGAGCGATTATCATAGTAAGGGATTGTTTAATGAATTCCACCATTTCATTAAATTTAAAGAGGAAATCAAGTTATGAGAACGGAAGCAATATCAGATAATTCGCTATTGGCAGAAGCTAGTTATGCTCGTTTTGATAAAGTAGATTTCACTATTGATGATCAGGTCAGAGTAGCCCTACAACGTATTGGCACAGACGAAAATGAGTCCGATGATCCCGATAAAGGATTCTCGTTGACTCAAGCCGAATTATTTACAGAAAAATGGGAAGTAGTCCACCACCAACCCGACACCGATTCCGGTTTCTCCGCAACCCTTTTCAAAAGCACAGATGCCAGTTCAGACCAGCCCTATGTCCTGACGATTCGCGGTACGGATGGCTACCGCGACCTGGTAATCACGGTTGGCTCGGACATTGTTGTCGACGGCCTGGCGCTCGATCAGATTGTCGACCTCTGGAACTATTGGAAGAGCCTTACCGCACCACAAGGTGAGACCTTTGTAGGCTCAAGATTAGTGACCCTTACAGAGGAGACAGCCGCACTAGCCGCCGCCAAGCTGGGTCAGTTCGTGCCGGGTTTCAATATGGCGGCGGATGCCTATCTCGAATGGCTCTACTCGCGAGATGACATCATCATCGATAACGGTCCCTTAGGCGAACGAGTTCGGACCATCCAACCTGTCATCCCCGCGCCGGGTGACCCTGAATTTACCGGGGTTCTCAGTAATCCCTTGACGGCAGGTGAACTGGCCGCGGTAACCGGCCACTCCCTGGGTGGTCACCTCTCCACTGCCTTGACCCGTCTGGTGCCGGGAATTGAAGCGCTGACAATCAACGGGGCAGGTTTTGCCACGGGGGCAGTGCCGGGCCTTGGCGGTGACGCGGCACTCAATATCCGTAACCTGTTCGGCATGCTGGGCGGGGCCGACAGTTTTAATGCCACTCGCATACTCAATCTGTATGGCGACAAGATGCCGGAGTTCGTCACGCAGAACAATTTTTTTGGTCTGGTGCAGCAGGGTGGTCACGAACCCGTATTTATCGAGCAGAGCCCATGGTGGGAAAATGTTCTGGGCCACGGTTCCAGTCAGATGACCGACACCCTTGCCGTCTACAACTTGTTTATCGAACTCTCCAGTACACTTACTTCAACCACGCCACAAGCTGCTTTGGAACAACTGATGCCGGTCTTCAAGGCAGCCTCTTGGGAGGCGGACCACTCGATTGAGGGATTGGTGCGTTCCTTCGGCCGGCTGTTCGGTGTCAGTGAGTCGCTTCCGGCCATCGATGACCGTGAAGCGCTCTACACGGTGATCAGGGATATCGGTAACTCTATACTCTTCGAACAGGCTAAGGGTGTGGTGGAAATTATTCCACTCACAGACCGCACGCAGGAGGAAATAGTCAACCATGCTGTATCGGGTGAAACTGCTATAGCCTACCGTTACGCCTTAACCCACCTCGATCCATTTGTCGTGACCGGTGACGCAGGCATTGTCGAACAACACAATCAAAGCAGCGAGCTTGAGCTATATGACCCGGTTACCCAAACCGGCGCTCTAACACAAGCCTACCTACAGGACCGTGCCTACATTCTGCGCGCAATGATGCATAGGAACGAGTTCGATGTGGGAAACCTCACGACTACCGGAGACGGCGTATATTTTTGGGACGCCGACACAGGCGGATTTGCTTCCGTATCCGAGCCCGAGATTGTGGTGAGGCAGGATTGGGATGACCTGGTTCATTATCGCTTTGGTTGTGTCGGCGATGGTCTCTATTTTGCCGGAGTCGGTGCTGGCGACGTGATAAGCGATAAAGAGTATTGGAGAGATGCAGTATGAGTGGTATTTACTTGCTGGGTTTGATAGCTATCTGGCTGTTCGTCGGTTGGTTGATACACCGGTTCTGGCGTAACGCAATAGTTATCAGAGATTTTAACAAAATCGCACACTATGCACTTGGTGGGGTGCTGTTCTTGGTTTGGTTTGGAAGTGGCTTCTGGGCCTTTGCGGGAAAAAAGATGTACTACGATGTGCAAGTGAGGGAAATGTGTGCGAAGGATGGTGGGATAACAGTATTTGAGACAGTGGAATTACCAGCAGAGATGTTTAACCGATGGGGTCAGCCTAATTTTTATAACCAAACATTAGGTGAAGATGCACTTGGCCAGGAATATATATTTAGGAAAGAAATAAAATATTACAGGAAGCAAGACCCAGCAGTCTCAAGAAGATCGTATCGTGTTATACGTAAATCAGATAATAAATTAATTGGTGAATCAGTGGTATATGGAAGGGGCGGTGGCGATCTTCCGGGGCCATGGCAAGGATCCAATTATCGCTGTCCAGTTAATGGTGGTGATATTCCTCTACTTGTAAAAGTATTTAAATCGTCTACAAAGGGATTAATTGATGAGTAATACTAGAGAATATTTCAATCAGGCAGAACTTGCTCTAGCTGCATACGCTGACCTTCAGCCTGGCATACCAAATATTGATCGACTTCAGATAGATGGTAATGGTATGTCCCTCACTCAATCAGAAGATTTCGCAAGGCACTGGCGTGTCCTGGACCAATACGACGGCCGTATGGAAGAGACCTACACTGATGAATTCGGCCAAGAGCACACCTACCTCAATCCAACCGGCTTATCAGTCACCGCCTTTGAAAATGTCACCACTGGCGAACAAGTGGTCGCGATTCGCGGTACAGAACCCACAGACATAAACGATGTGCTTACCGATATCGTTGATACCGGTTTTCTCGGGACAGCAGAAAAGCAGTCGCAATATGCTGCGCTTAATGCGAAAGTACGTGAATGGTTGGACAGCGGTACACTGCAATCAGGTTTTAGTGTTACAGGCCATTCATTGGGCGGCTTTCTCGCGACCAATCTCGCAATAGATTATTCCACCGATGTGGCACATACCTATCTCTATAATGCACCGGGTTTGACTGGTGTGGTTTTCGGTGTGTTCCAGGCCATCCACAACGCACTCTCGCCTGACAACCCAATAACCCTACCTGATGTGTTGCCCATCAGCAATATCATAGCGACCGGTGATGTCGTGTCATCGGCCGGAATGTATGTTTCGCCGCCGATCATGATGGGTGTTGAGACACGCTCTCCACTCGGCGCACATAGTATGGTTAGGGTGACAGACGCACTTGCGATCTATAACCTGTTTTCCTCGATAGATGCCTATGCCACCCTGCCTGATCTGACCCCTATTCTGAATGCCGCTTCAAACCAAGGTAATGAAACCCTTGAAACGATCGTTTATGCCTTATCAGAACTCCTTATAGACCCAATCGAAGTGCCTACGGATGACCGTGACGCGCTCTACCAAGCGATCCAGGCTATTGAAACCGAGATATTTATCGATCGTAATGTATCTACGCCCCAGCTTAAACCGGCTTATCAAAATCTCACAGTTGAATCTTTACCCAATCTTACCCAAGACCAAATCGTTGCACAGGCCAACAGCAATATTAGTTATCGCTATGCCCTTACCAATCTCAATACCTTCGCAATTACCGGACGTGAATCACTCTACGACGATCACAACCAAAACGGTGAGTTAGAGGTTTATAATCCAGGTACTCAAACAGGCACCCTGACTGAGGCGTACTTGCAGGACCGTACTTATTACCTGCGCGCAATGATGCATAGGAACGAGTTCGATTTTGAGAATCTCACAATTACCGGAGACGGCCTATATTTTTGGGACGCCGACACAGGCGGGTTTGCTTCCGTATCCGATCCCGAGATTGTGGTGAGGCAGGATTGGGATGACCTGGTTCATTATCGCTTTGGTGGTGACGGTGATGAAAGGAATGGTGAGCTTGATGGAAAAAATAGAGATGACCTGATTTACGGCGGTGGCGGCAACGACACCCTGAATGACAATGCAGGCAACGACTATCTGGAAGGCAACACCGGTGTCGACAAGCTGGATTGGGGTGAAGGTAATGATGTATTACTTGGCGGAACAGGAGACGATGCCCGCATACACGGCCACGACCTCTTTAGTTGTGCCGGTGATGGTCTCTACTTTGCCGGAGCCGGTGCTGGTGACGCGATCAATGATAAAGAATATTGGAGAGATGCAGCATGAGTGGTATTTACTTGCTGGGTTTGTTCGCCATCTGGCTGTTCGTCGGTTGGTTGATCTATAGATTCTGGCGTAACGCAATAGTAATCAGAGATTTTAACAAAATCGCACACTATGCACTTGGTGGGGTGCTACTCATTGTATGGTTCGGTAGCGGCTTCTGGCCCTTTGCAGGAAAGAAAATGTACTACGATGCAAAGGTTAGGGAAATGTGTGCGGAGGATGGAGGAATTACAGTGTTTGAGACAGTTGAGTTACCAGTAGATAAATTTGACAAATATGGAAATGTGAATCTTACAAGTGAAAAACTAACTAAGCCCTCTGTAAACTATTTTTCTGAAATTAGTGAAAAAGCTATAAGGGAAAATGATCCAACAATAATTCAATATACACTAAGAATTATAAGGAAAAGCGATAATAAAGTACTAGGTAAAGCAATTCGTTATGGTCGTGGTGGTGGTGATCTACCTGGTTTTTGGCATCCATCTTCATACGGCTGCCCACCAATTATGGAATCAATAGGTCGCTTAGAATCATCAGTCTTTAAGAAGGGAGAGAAGTCATGAGTATTGTTAGTAATTACTATGATAATTCTGAATTGGCACTTGCTGCATACTCTGAGTTTGTACAAGGGATGAATTTAGATGCATATATTGTTGCTCTACGGAATGATGATAAAGGCATGTCTCTCACCCAAGCCAGAGACTTTGCAGAACACTGGCGCGTCCTAGACCAATACGACGGCCGTATGGAAGAGACCTACACTGATGAATTCGGCCAAGAGCACGCCTACCTTAATCCAACCGGCTTATCAGTCACCGCCTTTGAAAATGTCACCACTGGCGAACAAGTGGTCGCGATTCGCGGTACAGAACCCACAGATATAAACGATGTGCTTACCGATATCATTGATATCGGTTTTCTCGGGACAGCAGAAAAGCAGTCACAATATGCTGCGCTTAATGCGAAAGTACGTGAATGGTTGGACAGCGGTACACTGCAATCAGGTTTTAGTGTTACAGGCCATTCATTGGGCGGCTTTCTCGCGACCAATCTCGCAATAGATTATTCCACCGATGTGGCACATACCTATCTCTATAATGCACCGGGTTTGACTGGTGTGGTTTTCGGTGTGTTCCAGGCCATCCACAACGCACTCTCGCCTGACAACCCAATAACCCTACCTGATGTGTTGCCCATCAGCAATATCATAGCGACCGGTGATGTCGTGTCATCGGCCGGAATGTATGTTTCGCCGCCGATCATGATGGGTGTTGAGACACGCTCTCCACTCGGCGCACATAGTATGGTTAGGGTGACAGACGCACTTGCGATCTATAACCTGTTTTCCTCGATAGATGCCTATGCCACCCTGCCTGATCTGACCCCTATTCTGAATGCCGCTTCAAACCAAGGTAATGAAACCCTTGAAACGATCGTTTATGCCTTATCAGAACTCCTTATAGACCCAATCGAAGTGCCTACGGATGACCGTGACGCGCTCTACCAAGCGATCCAGGCTATTGAAACCGAGATATTTATCGATCGTAATGTATCTACGCCCCAGCTTAAACCGGCTTATCAAAATCTCACAGTTGAATCTTTACCCAATCTTACCCAAGACCAAATCGTTGCACAGGCCAACAGCAATATTAGTTATCGCTATGCCCTTACCAATCTCAATACCTTCGCAATTACCGGACGTGAATCACTCTACGACGATCACAACCAAAACGGTGAGTTAGAGGTTTATAATCCAGGTACTCAAACAGGCACCCTGACTGAGGCGTACTTGCAGGACCGTACTTATTACCTGCGCGCAATGATGCATAGGAACGAGTTCGATTTTGAGAATCTCACAATTACCGGAGACGGCCTATATTTTTGGGACGCCGACACAGGCGGGTTTGCTTCCGTATCCGATCCCGAGATTGTGGTGAGGCAGGATTGGGATGACCTGGTTCATTATCGCTTTGGTGGTGACGGTGATGAAAGGAATGGTGAGCTTGATGGAAAAAATAGAGATGACCTGATTTACGGCGGTGGCGGCAACGACACCCTGAACGGTAACACCGGAGACGACTATCTGGAAGGCAACGCCGGGATCGATAAACTGGATGGTGGTATCGGAAATGACGAACTGTACGGAGGATCGGGAGACGATGCCCGCATACACGATTCCGGACTCTACGGAAGAGAAGGTGATGATGCCTTGTACGGCGAAGCCGGCCACGACACCCTCGACGGCGGCTCCGGCCGCGACCTGTTGGTGGGCGGCCTCGGGCAAGACCACCTGATCGGCGGCGACGGTTTCGATAATCTCTACGGCGACAACCGCTATTTCGATGAAGCGACCAACTGCTATGTGCTGGTCGACGACGGCGTATCAGACCGTTTGGAGGGCGGCTTGGGTGACGATCTCTACTATGCCGGCGCAGGGGACGTGATCAACGATGCGGATGGTCTGGGTACGGTCTGTATGAACGTGACGACCGGGAGTGGCGATCAGACCTATGTGATGTTGGGCATCAACATGCTCCGTCAAACCGCCAACCCCAATGTCTACGAGGAGCACAACGCCTTTTACGACGCCACTATCCGCTACACCGTCAACGGCAGCACACTGACTGTGACTGATGTCGGAAACAACGGCAACTCGATCAACATTGAGAATTTCAGCGACCATGCATTGGGTATCAATGTCGGTGGGGAGTATAACCGTTCCAATTGGCTTGATCCGGAACATATCAGTTATTGGTTCGACTGGTATAGGAGCATAGATCACGCCGACCAATACAATGTCTGGTGGCCGGCAGGCGTCAATCTGTTTGAAGATGCGATCAGGATGGTACCCCGTTTTATACCCATTTCCTGGGAGACGTTGCCTGGCGATGCGACCAACATTTTCGATGGTGCCGATTGGGGCGAGTCGATGGAGGGTAGTCCACAAGACGACCGGATGGATGGTGGTAGGGGTGAAGACATCCTATCGGGTGATGCGGGAAACGATTGGCTGGAAGGCGGTGAAGGAAACGATGATCTGGATGGCGGCGATGGCGACGACTGGCTGTTCGGTGGCGACGGTGACGATAATCTGGATGGTGGCGAGGGTGCCGACATCCTGAATGGGGGAGATGGTGACGATCGATTGCGTGGCGGCAATGGGGATGTGCTCACAGGTGGGCTTGGTAACGACCGTTACCTCTATGCAAGGGGAGATGGAAATATCAGGATCGGCAATTACGATACCAATACTGGTAACCAGGATACCCTGCAGTTTCTTCAAGGCATCGACCAGAGCGATGTCACGATAAACCGTTACGCAAATGATCTGTGCTTGACTGTACAGGGTAGTGGGGATGTGACCGTGGCGGGCTATTTTTCCAATTGGCCCGAGGTTGAATTCAGTTTGGATGCGATCGAATTCACCGACGGCAGCCAATGGCACAGTACGACGATTCAGGACTGGATCGACAGGACCGGCAATGGTGACGATGACCTGACAGGTACCGATGCCGCGGATCTGCTGGAGGGCCGTGCCGGCGATGACGGGCTGTACGGAGGTGCGGGAAATGACATGCTGAGCGGGGGTGATGGAAGCGATGCGCTGCATGGCGAGAGTGGTAATGACGAACTCTCAGGGGATGCGGGGAACGACCGGCTGTTCGGTGGCGTAGGGGATGACAACCTTATCGGTGGCGATGGATATGACTGGATTTATGGCAATGACGGCAACGACCGGCTGGAGGGCGGTGCGGGAGACGACATGCTATGGGGGCATGCCGGCGATGATCATTTGATCAGTGGTGAGGGCGGCGGGCAATGGGACCAGCAGTTGTTTGGCGGCGACGGTAATGACATCCTGGAATGTCAGGGTGGTTTTTGCCAAGGCAATGCTGGCGACGACACTTACATCCATACCGCTGGCCAAGGTCATGTTTGGATAGCCAACGCCGATCCGGACGGCAGTGGCTTCGATGAACTACTGTTGCATGGCATAGCGAGTACGGACGTAGCAAGGAAGCGGGGATTGCTCAGCAGGGAGAATGATCTGGTATTGAGTTATGTGGTTGACGGCAGGACCGAGAGGATAACCATCCATGGCTATTTCAATCGAAACGGGACAAGCGTACAAGCGCTTGATCGCATTACCTTCGATGATGGCGTCTCATGGGAGTTCGATGCGGTCTATGTCGAAGTGCGACAAGCGACTGAGGGTCAGGACAATTTCTATGCTGATAGCAGTGGTGATGCTTTTCATGGTTTGGGGGGTAATGACAATCTGCATGGCGCCGAGGGTAATGACCAGTTTTTCGGCGATGCAGGCAGAGACTATCTGGCAGGTGATCGCGGCGACGACACGCTTTCAGGTGGGCCGGGCAACGACAGGCTGCTTGGCGGCGAGGGCTCCGACCTCTACCTATTCAATCTTGGTGACGGGCACGATCGGCTCCTCGATGTTGCGCTGAATAACCCGGATGAAGTTAATCTGATCAGGTTTGGCGAGGGTTTGACGAGAGAAAACGTCAATTTCCGTCCGGTCTCTGCCTCACCGCTAATCATGTCCGGATACATTGCTCAGCCAACCTACGGAAGTATGACGGGAGACTCGCTACTGATCGAGTCGCGGATTTCGGATGACACCCTCCTCCTGGTCAACTATTTCTCCGAATATATGAATCCGGATAGCAACTATCGATACCCCTATGAGATTGAATTTTCAGATGGTGCCCGGATATCGAGAGAAGAACTGATTGCACAATTTACCCAGTCGACTGATGCGTCCGACAACTATATTGGCGATATCAATGCGAATACCGTGTATCTCCAGCAGGGTGACGATCAGGCCAATGGAGCAAATGGGAATGATCGGTTGTTCGGTGATGATGGAAGCGATGGACTTTATGGTGGGTTAGGCGATGATGTGCTGAATGGGGGTAGTGGAAATGACAGGCTGTTGGGCCATCAGGGCAATGACGATCTGATTGGGGGTAGCGGAAATGACCAGCTGTTAGGCTATCAGGGCGATGACGAGCTGAATGGGGGCAGCGGCACCGACGAGCTTTTAGGTGGGGGTGGAAATGACCGCTTGAACGGCGGTGAGGGGGATGACGAACTCTTGGGCTCGCATGGAGACGACATACTCCGGGGCGGCGGCGGTAACGATTATCTCAAGGGCGAATTCGGCAACGACGTCTATCTGTTCGGGAGTGGAGACGGTCAATGTACGATTGACAATTATGATCCTGGCCACGCAACAAGGCAGGATGTCTTGCGCTTTCTCCCCGGTGTGTTGGTGGAAAATGTCACTCTTGCCAGAGAAGAGAGGGATTTGATCGTCACCCTGACGGGTACGGGTGAGAAGGTTACCGTAACAGATTATTTCCTCGACGGTGGGCTCGGCGATTATGCACTCAACGCCATTGAGTTCGCGGATGGTACGGTTTGGGATGCGCAGACCATTCAGGACAGGCTGTTGCGGCCGAGCGCCGGCGACGATCTTCTCTATGCCGATACTGAGGGCAGTGTGTTGGACGGTCAGGGCGGTAACGACACCCTGTTGGGTGCGGAGGGTGACGACCGGCTTTCCGGTGGCAGCGGTAACGATCATTTGGACGGCGGCGCAGGTGACGATGTGCTATTGGGAAATGGCGACAACGATGAGATTCATGGCGGTCTGGGTAATGACATCATGGCCGGCGACACAGGTGATGATCTACTAGATGGAGGACAAGGCAATGATCGGCTGACGGGCGGTGCCGGGGTTGATCAGCTTGATGGTGGTGAAGGCGATGATCTGTTGAGTGCTTCTGAAGGGAGCAATACCCTGAGAGGGGGGGCGGGGAACGACGTCTATATGTTGGGTTCGGCCGCCGGTGAGAATACCATCATCAACAGAAATGGATTTAACGAAAACGCGTTTGACAGGATCGTGTTCGATGAAGGGATTACCATGGAGATGGTCGTGCTATCCCGCACAGAAGATGATCTGGTTTTAGAGTATGGGGATGCTGTAACGCGGGTAGAGCGCTATTTCACTGCGAGTTTGTCGAGAAGAATAGACCTAATCGAATTCCATGACGGCGACTACTGGAGCTACGATGACGTCAGAGCGATATTGCTGGAGGGCGATGCTACCGATCAGGTGTTGATAGGGTATGACTCGAATGACCTGATCGATGGCAGAGCGGGAGACGACACGATCAACGGTATGCGAGGTGACGACCAGCTCATCGGAGCAGCGGGTAACGACACACTGGAAGGCTTCAGCGGGAATGACATTCTGGATGGCGGCGCCGGCCATGACCACCTTGACGGCGGCTACGGAAGTGACATCTATCGTATCAGTAGCGGGGATGGTCAGGATGTCATCATTGATGCGGACGGTCATAACACAATCGAATACCTCGATCTGACCTCGACACAAATCCATGCCGGTCGTTCGGGTGACGATCTGATCCTTACCGATCTCGAAGGCAGCGGTCAGGTGACGGTGACGGATCAGTACACGGGGTCGAGCAGTTCATCTGTCGCCAACACTGTTCAGGAGATCCACTTTTCCGATGGTGTTGTCTGGAATGCAGAAGCCTTATTGGATCAGGTCACTCAAGGTAGTGCCGGTGATGATGTGCTCAATGGAACGGTCGAAGCGGATAATATCGAGGCGCTGGCCGGGAACGATGATGTTTTTGTCTTCGAAGGTGACGATCGCGTCGATGGTGGTGCGGGAGACGACTACCTGATGGGCGATACAGGTAACGATCTACTACTGGGCGGGGCCGACAGTGACTTCCTGTTCGGCAAGGATGGGAATGATTATCTTCAGGGTGGCGTGGGCAATGATTTTCTGTTCGGCCACCAATATATACCTAACCATTATCAGATTACGGATCCAAGAGAGTATATAGCCTATGACAACTACAGTTGGGACAGCTGGAATCATCCTTTGTGGGTTCGGGACACCCAAGCCGGGTATGACGTATTGCTCGGCGGGGAGGGATCGGATGTGCTTGTCGGCACGGGTGAACTCTATGGCGGTGCGGGTGGCGACAGGCTGCTGGGTGGTGGAGTGTTATATGGTGGGATGGGAGACGATCTGATTATTGTGCAAAGTGTTGACGATTGGACCTATGAGACAGGCAACAACGCCTATGAAAGTTACTACACGGAGTATGGGGATAACGACACCATCGTGGGAGGACGGGGAAATGATGTCCTGCGAGGAAAAGGTCGGGTTAGCTATTTATTTAATCGTGGTGATGGCCTCGACACTATCGAAAACCTGCCGTATTCCGAAAATGAATTTAGTGTGCGGTTCGGTGCGACAGTAGCTGTATCAGACGTGAGTTTCGTACGCCAGGGTAATGACATGGTTGTGCGTTATGGTGGCGTGAATGACCAGATCACCGTCAGTGGCTGGTTTACGCTCGGCAGCTCCTCCGCGACATACCCTGGTAAGATAGATCGTTTCGAATTCGCCGATGGCGCGGTTATTACATCCGATGAGGCGGAGTCGGGTCTGGGTGACACGAGTGATCCGACGGGTGGTGATGAAGCACAGCAACCGTTAGGTGAAGATCAAACACTGATTGGAGACGAAGGATACAATGTACTGATCGGGGGGACGGGTAATGACGTTCTGGACGGTCAGGGTGGTATTGATCATTTACGTGGTTTGGGTGGCGACGACATTCTGAGAGATGCTGCGGGTAACGGTACCATGCGAGGTGGCGAAGGCGGCGATGCCTACTTATATGGCCTTGGTGATGGCGGCTGTTTCATCCTCAACGAGGACGGCGACGGTGGTGTAGACGTTCTGCGGTTTCTCGAAGGGATCTCCCCTGAAGATGTTATCCTGACCCGTGACAGAACTAACCTGCAGCTCACCATACATGGCGAAACTATAACGGTTGTCGGCCAGTTCCAGAATGATGGCCGGAATGATTATGCCCTGGACGCCATCGAGTTCGCCGATGGTGCGAGCTGGAACCGGGAGGAGATCCTGGCCCGTTTGACATTGGGTACGGTGCAAGCGGACGTCCTCTATGGAGACTCGACCGGGGATGCCCTGGACGGACTTGGCGGTAACGACAATATCTTTGGCGCCGGGGGTGATGATTCGCTGACCGGTGGCGAAGGTGGTGACCGTCTTTTTGGGCAGGACGGCCAAGACACACTGGTTGGTGACGCCGGTGATGATACGCTGATGGGCGGCAGTGGGGGCGACAGCCTGAGTGGAGGGAGTGGTAACGACACCCTCTTCGGCGGCCTGGGCGACGACACCCTACAGGGTGGCGCCGGCAATGACGATTACCGCTACAGTCTCGGGGATGGCGTGGATCTCATCGACACCACCGGGGGCGGCATCGACAGCCTCTCGTTCTTGGATGCAAGCACAGAACGCCTCAGCTTCAGCCAAGACGGCGACGATCTGGTGGTGTGGGTGGATGGCGATTTTGGCCAGTCCGTACGGGTGACGAATCACTTTCTCGGCGGTGATGCTGCAATAGACTTCATCCGGCCCGGTGACGGCACCGAAATCCCGGCTGCCGATATCGGCGCCCAGCTGACGCCACTGCCTGTTCCTGACATAGACACCAGCGGTAGCGTGCCGGACAATGGTGTTGAAAGTGGGGACAATTCCACACCCGATGATGGAAGCAATTCCGACACCGACACGTCACAGCCTCATACCGATGGTGATTCGACAAATACGGTGATAACGCCTCAACCCGGTGGCGATGACTCGCTTATCGGCACCGATGCCGACGAGACCCTGATTGCAGGTGCCGGCAATGACACCTTAAGCGGTGGTCTCGGCAACGACCGCCTCTTGGGCGGCGAAGGCGACGACACCTACCTCTATACAGGCGGCCAGGATACTCTGGAAGAGAGGGCAGGTATCGATCGCCTGCGTTTTGAAAACGGCATCACCTTCAATCAGGTCGCTTCCGGCCTGATCAAATCGGGTGACGACCTGGTCTTGCGGGTCAATGGGGGCCCGGACCAGATCACCCTGCGCAACTTCTTCCTGGGTGGCGATCATCTGGTTGAGACTATCGAGTTCGCCACAGGCGGTGCGTTGACGGCGGAGCAGATCTTCGGCGCCTTCGGCCTTGCCATGCCGGTTGAGACGAGTGACTTTTTTCAAACCATCCATGGGACATCCGCTAGCGACGGCGCATTAAGCGGCGGTGACCAGGCTGATTTGATCGCCGGCTACAACGGCGACGACGCCTTGATCGGCGGCGCCGGGGATGATCGCCTTGAAGGAGGCAATGGCGCCGATACGCTTACGGGGGGCGCCGGCAATGATCAGCTTGTGGGCGGAAGAGGCAACGATACCTATATCTTCAACGCGGGTGATGGTCAGGAGATCATCGACAACCTGGGTGGTGGGCTCGATACCCTGCGCTTCGAGGGTATCGATTTCAATCAGGTGGCCAGCGGTCTGATGCGCTCGGGGGATAACCTGATTTTGCGTGTGAGTGGCGGCAGTGATCAGGTGACCTTGCGGGACTATTTAAAAGGGGGCGATCAGGCAGTCGACCGGATTGTTTTTGCCAGCGGTGGTGAACTTACCTCCGCCCAGCTCTTTGGTGTCTTCGGTGTGACCGATCCCGATCCGGCCGGTTCTCCCAACTATTCCGGTTTACCGGACGAACGTAACTACGGCACGATAACGTTGGGTGGTGTGGGCAATGACAACTACCTGGCCGGATCCGACGCCGACTTCATCGATGCCGGAGCGGGTGACGATCTGCTCGACGGTGGTGTGGGTAACGACTACCTGATCGGCGGGTATGGCAGCGACACCTATCTGGTTGGTGCGGCTTCGGGTCAAGATATCATCAACAATCACGATGCCGATGATACGGGGAGCGATACCCTGCGTTTCGAGACGGCTGCCATTGAGGATCTCTGGTTCAACCGCGAAGGCAATGATCTGTTGATTACCCAGGCAGGTACGGATGACCAAGTGACATTGGCCCATTGGTACGATGCGCCGGCCAATGAGGTTGACCGGATCGAGGCTGCAGGTTTGGTGTTGCTCAACAATCAAGTGGATCAACTGGTCACTGCCATGGCAGCCTACGATGTACCCTCAGGTGTTGGTAATGTGGTACCTCAAGATGTAAGGGATAACCTACAGCCGGTATTGGCAGAGAATTGGCAGATGCTTACTTAGTGTTAACAGGTCATAAGAACACAGGTAAATGGGTCTTTTACAACATAGTTGAGTGAGGAACGACACCTGACTATTGTAATGGTAGACCCGACAAAGCTAGGTGATGCTTTATGTATCTTTACTATTGCTAATAAGTAAAGATATTGATATCATTATGAATATCGATTATTAAAATGGGTATGAGTCATGCCAAAGGTAAGCGCGAAAAGGCAGATTACGCTTCCGATCAGTCAATGCGTGGCGCTTGGAATAGAGCCAGGTGACGAGGTAGAGAGTTTTATTGCTGACGGTCAGTTGACAATTATCAAGAAACGTAAGGGCTCCGCTAAGGGGCTATTGAAATCAATTCGTGTAAATCGCGATATGACGGATGAAGACTCTTTGCAAAGTGCATTGAAGTGATAGCAGTCGATACTAATGTAATACTACGTTACCTACTTGAAGATGATGCTGGTCAATCTGTCATTGCGGCAAGGTTGATTACGGGTAAGCGCCCTGTATTGGTCACAGATGTTGTGTTGGTGGAGTTGATTTGGACACTGAGAGGAAAAAAGTACCAGCTCAACAAGCCCGATACAATTGCTATCATTCTGGCTCTTTTTCAGGAGCCCAATATCAGGTTCGAGGATGGACAAGTGGTATGGATGGCATTGAACGATTACCGCAAATCTAAGCCGGTCAAAAGTGAAGAAGCGGATTTTGCCGATGCACTGATCGTCAACAAGGCCAAATCCATAGCAGTCAGAAAGAAGCAGCGGTTTCAAGGGAGCTATACCTTCGATACGGCTGCGCAGTCATTGCCCGGTGCCAAGGCCCCGGTAGGATAGACAGCCACCTTCGCCATCAGTACAATACCCGCTCAACTATTTCGGGTGTTCTCCTCGATCGACACGCCCGGAACCTACTGATTTACGCAGACATTGGGGCAGGCACTTCGTGACCTGCCCCTTTTTGCACGCCTGTAGTGGAGAGACTCTTGAGAAAACCCGCAATTCTGGTCCTGGAAGATGGCAGCCGGTTCAGAGGCGAAGCCATCGGTGCCGAGGGTGAGACCGTCGGCGAAGTGGTTTTCAATACGGCGATGACCGGTTATCAGGAGATTCTGACCGATCCCTCCTATCGCCGGCAGATCGTTACCCTGACCTATCCCCATATCGGCAACACCGGCATCAACCAGGAGGATGAAGAGTCCACTCAGATCCACGCCGCCGGCCTGGTGATACGGGACCTGCCGCTGATCACCAGCAATTGGCGCTCCGAGGAGTCCCTCGAGCACTACCTGCAGCGTCACGGCATCGTCGCCATTGCCGGCATCGATACCCGCAAGCTGACCCGTATTCTGCGGGAGAAAGGTGCTCAAAACGGCGCAATCATAGCGGGAGACAATATCGATTCCGCCAAGGGACTGGAGTTGGCCAAGGGCTTCCCCGGGCTGAAAGGTATGGACTTGGCAAAGGAAGTCACTATCTCATTACCCTATGAATGGGCTCAGGGCTCCTGGTCGCTGGAAGAGGGCCATCCCGAGGCGCCCCATCCGATCGACGAGAAGCTGCCGTATCATGTAGTGGCTTACGATTACGGTGTCAAGCGCAATATCCTGCGCATGTTGGTCGACAGGGAGTGCCGTGTCACCGTGGTGCCGGCGCAGATGCCGGCGGAAGATGTTCTGGCGTTGCAGCCCGATGGGGTCTTTCTCTCCAATGGACCGGGTGATCCTGAGCCCTGCGACTACGCCATCGATGCCATCGGCAAGATCGTCGAAACAGGTATGCCTGTGTTCGGCATCTGTTTGGGGCACCAGTTGCTGGCATTGGCCTCCGGCGCCAAGACTGTGAAGATGAAATTCGGCCATCACGGCGCCAACCATCCGGTGCAGGATCTGGAGCAGGGCACGGTGATGATCAGCAGCCAGAACCACGGTTTTGCGGTGGATGAGCAGAGCCTTCCCGATCACCTGACCGCCACCCATCGGTCCCTGTTCGACGGCACGCTGCAGGGCATTCATCGCAGCGACAAACCCGCCTTCAGCTTCCAGGGCCACCCGGAAGCCAGCCCGGGACCCCATGACGTGGCGCCGGTATTCGATCATTTTATCGAATTGATGAAAGAAAGAGATTCAAGCCGCGAATAGACGCTAATCACCGCAAATGGACACAAATAGTACGAAAAGGATTTCGGAACGGGTTATTGGATGCGCCTACACCGTCGGTAATGAGTTGGGACCGGGATTTCTAGAGAGTGTTTATGAGAAAGCACTATGTGTAGAAATGGTTAGGAATGGTCTCGAGGTAGAGCGACAGAAACAGTTGAACGTTACCTATAAGGGGGAAGTTGTTGGGAAGTACTTTGCAGATATTCTTGTTGAAAATTGCCTGTTGCTTGAAGTGAAGGCGGTTGCAAGATTGTCACCAGAGCATAAGGCACAAGTCATTAATTATTTAAAGGCAACAGATTTAACTGTTTCGCTGCTCATAAATTTCGGAACACCCAGAACCGAAATTAAACGTATCGTCTGGCAGCATGACGATTCAAAAGTGATTTAGCGAAAATTTGCGGTGATTAGCGTCCATTTGCGGCTAATTTGAGGTTCGACGGTAGATAAATGCCAAAACGTACAGACATAAATAGCATCATGATCATAGGCGCCGGTCCGATCGTTATCGGGCAGGCGTGTGAATTCGACTACTCCGGGGCGCAGGCGTGTAAGGCGTTGCGGGAGGAGGGTTTCCGGGTGGTGCTGGTGAACTCCAACCCGGCGACGATCATGACCGATCCGGACATGGCGGATGCGATCTATATCGAACCGATCACCTGGAAAACCCTCGAGCGCATCATCGAAAAGGAGCGGCCGGATGTCCTGCTGCCCACCATGGGCGGGCAGACCGCGCTCAACTCGGCCCTCGACCTGGTGCGCGAAGGGGTGCTGGAGAAGTACGGTGTGGAGATGATCGGCGCCTCGCGAGAGGCGATCGACAAGGCGGAAGACCGGGATCTGTTTCGTAAGGCGATGCGTAAGATCGGCCTGGATATGCCCCGTTCCGCCATCGCCCACAGCATGGAGGAGGCGAAACAGGTTCAGGCGCAGATCGGCTTCCCCACCATTATCCGTCCCTCTTTCACAATGGGCGGCAGCGGCGGCGGTATCGCCTATAACCCGGATGAGTTCGAGGAGATCTGCGAGCGCGGCCTCGACCTTTCGCCCACCAACGAATTGCTGATCGAGGAGTCGATCCTCGGTTGGAAAGAGTATGAGATGGAGGTGGTGCGGGACCGCAACGACAACTGCATCATCATCTGCTCCATCGAGAACCTGGACCCCATGGGAGTCCATACCGGCGACTCCATCACCGTGGCCCCGGCCCAGACCCTGACCGATAAGGAGTACCAGATCATGCGCGACGCCTCGCTGGCGGTGTTGCGCGAGATCGGCGTGGAGACCGGTGGTTCCAACGTACAGTTCGCGATCAATCCAGAGAACGGGCGCATGATCATCATCGAGATGAATCCCCGGGTTTCCCGTTCCTCCGCGCTGGCCTCCAAGGCCACCGGTTTCCCCATCGCCAAAGTGGCGGCCAAGCTGGCGGTGGGCTACACCCTGGACGAACTGCAGAACGAGATCACCGGCGGCGCCACGCCGGCCTCCTTCGAGCCCAGCATCGACTATGTGGTGACCAAGGTACCCCGTTTCGCCTTCGAGAAGTTTCCCCTGGCCGACGATCGTCTGACCACGCAGATGAAGTCGGTGGGCGAGGTGATGGCCATTGGCCGCACCTTCCAGGAGTCGCTGCAAAAGGCGCTGCGTGGTCTCGAGACAGGTAAATACGGTCTCAACGAGATCCTCGATCTCAACGAAGAGGATGTGCGCGACACCCTGGTCAGGGAGATCCGCCTGCCCGGTCCCGAGCGGCTCTGGTATGTGGCCGAGTGCTTCCGCTTCGGTATGAGTCTGGAAGAGATCTTCGAGATTTGCGCCATCGACCCCTGGTTCCTGGTGCAGATCGAGGAGCTTGTGAATATCGAACGCGAACTCTCCGGTCAGGGGCTGGAGGCACTGGATGGTGAGCGGCTGCGCTTTCTCAAGCGTAAGGGATTCGCCGACCGGCGTATCGCCGAGCTGGTTGACAGCAGTGAGGCCGAGATTCGTCAGCGGCGTCACGATGCCGGCATCCGACCGGTCTTCAAGCGGGTCGACACCTGCGCCGCCGAATTTGCCACCAGTACAGCCTATATGTATTCCACCTATGAGGAGGAGTGCGAGGCTGAACCTTCGAGCCGGAAAAAGATCATGGTCCTGGGTGGCGGCCCCAACCGCATCGGACAGGGTATTGAGTTCGACTACTGTTGTGTCCACGCGGCCTTTGCGATGCGCGACGACGGCTATGAAACGATCATGGTCAACTGTAACCCGGAGACGGTCTCCACCGATTACGACACCTCAGACCGGCTCTATTTCGAGCCCCTCACCCTGGAGGATGTGCTGGAAGTCATCCACAAGGAACAACCCGCCGGCGTGATCGTGCAGTATGGCGGCCAGACCCCGCTCAAGCTGGCCAATGACCTGGAGGCGGCGGGTGCGCCGATCATCGGCACCAGCCCCGACTCGATCGATCTCGCCGAGGATCGCGAGCGTTTTCAGCAACTGGTGGAAAAGCTCAACCTCAGGCAGCCGCCCAACAGGACGGCAAGAGACACTGAGAGTGCCGTTAAACTGGCCGATGAGATCGGCTATCCCCTGGTGGTGCGTCCCTCCTATGTACTGGGTGGGCGGGCCATGGAGATCGTCTATAACGAGAACGAACTGCGGCGATACATGCGCGAGGCGGTGAGTGTCTCAAACGATTCGCCGGTACTGCTGGATCGGTTTCTGGACGATGCCATCGAGGTCGATATCGACGCCATCAGTGACGGCAAGGAAGTGCTCATCGGCGGCATTATGGAACATATCGAGCAGGCGGGCGTCCACTCCGGGGACTCTGCATGCTCACTGCCCCCCTACACCCTGTCGGCGGCAGTCCAGGATCGTATGCGGGAACAGATGCGCAAGATGGCCCTGGAACTGAAGGTAATCGGGCTGATGAACGCACAGTTTGCGATCAAGGATGACATGATCTATCTGTTGGAGGTCAATCCCCGCGCCTCGCGCACCGTGCCGTTCGTCTCCAAGGCGACCGGCGTGCAGTTGGCGAAGGTCGCCGCCCGCTGCATGGCGGGAACATCCCTCAAGGACCAGGGCATCACAAAAGAGGTGATTCCGGAGAACTATTTCGTCAAAGAGGCGGTCTTCCCCTTTGTGAAATTTCCCGGTGTGGATACCGTACTCGGGCCCGAGATGAAATCCACCGGTGAAGTGATGGGGGTCGGCAGGACCTTTGGTGAGGCCTACAATAAGTCGATTATGGGCGCCGGCTCCGTACTTCCCCAGGGGGGGCGGGCACTGTTGAGTGTACGTAACGCCGACAAGGCGAGGGCCGTACAGGTGGCGCAGGATCTGATCGATCTGGGTTTTACCCTGATGGCTACCGGGGGCACCTGTAAGGCGATTCAGGATGCCGGCCTCGAATGCGCGCGAATCAACAAGGTGATGGAGGGGAGACCCCATATCGTCGACTCCATCAAGAACCAGGAAGTCAGTTTTATCGTGAATACCACTGAAGGCGCCCAGGCGATAGCCGACTCGGCGGAGATACGCCGTACCGCACTGCAGTACAAGGTCAGCTATACCACCACAATCTCCGGTGCAGAAGCGACCTGTCTGGCGCTGAAACAGCTGGATGATCTGAACGTCAACCGACTGCAGGACCTGCATCAATAGATGCATGTAGAAAAAGAGTAAACAAGCCGCAAATAGACGCTAATCATCACCAATTAATGCAAACATAAGACACTTGAGGGTTACGGGAGATAGATTGCTTGTAATCAAACCTTATCAAATGGATAGTGAGAGATTCCATGGCGCCTATAAACCGATTGCCACTGAAATAGCCTAGTTTAATTGACATTTGCATTAATTCGCGTTCATTTGCGGACTGAGTATTAACAATATTTTCTGATAGAGAAAGACAGGATTACAGAGGATAGATCCGATGAGTAAGGTACCGTTGACAGCCAAAGGCGCTGCAAAACTGCAAGAGGAACTGAAGCAGTTGAAAATCGTCGAGCGGCCGAAAGTCATCAAAGCTATTGCGGAAGCGAGAGCGCATGGCGATCTGAAGGAGAATGCGGAGTATCATGCCGCCCGTGAGCAGCAGGGTTTCGTCGAGGGGCGTATAAAGGATATTGAAGGCAAACTCTCCCATGCCCAGATCATCGATGTAACAAAACTGGATGCCGGCGGGAAGGTGGTATTCGGTGCAACGGTTGTGGTGTTGGAGCTGGACAATGAGAAGGAGTTTACCTATCAGATAGTCGGCGATGACGAAGCCGACATCAAGCATGGCCTGGTCTCTATCAGTTCACCAATCGCACGTGCACTGATCGGCAAACAGGAGGGGGATGATGTATTCCTCGAGACCCCGGGCGGGCCGAGGGAGTTTGAGATTCTGGAAGTGAGATACGAGTAATTATTTTGAAGTGTGAATTTTTTTTAATTTAAGTGCTCGCTTCGCTCACGGGTTTTAAAAAGTAAACGTGCGCCAAGCGCACGCATCGATTTAAAATTAAACCACGATTCTGTTCTTCTTTTTCTTTGGATTGGGGCGATAGAAGATAGCCACCCGGCCGATGATCTGCACCAGCTCCGCTGACAGGCGTGCGATGATTTCGCTGCTGAGTGCTTTCCGATCCTCCTTGTCGGCACCCGCCAGTTTGACCTTGATCAGCTCATGGGTGTTGAGTGTGGTGTCGATTTCTTTGAGCACATTTTCACTCAGGCCGTGCTGACCTATGATGACCACTGGCTTGAGGTCGTGGGCGAGTTTTTTCAATGAGCGGTTTTGCGCGGCTGTAAGCGGCATGGCGGACATCTTGTTATGAGTGGGGAGGCGGATTCTATATCTTTTCCCCGTCGAGTGGAACATTGAGGCCTGATTAGGGCTAACGGGTTCTAAGAGGTAAGCAGGCCGCAAACGTACGCAAATTGAAACCCATGTCTATGAAATCCGGTGATTGACATGGGCAAAGACCTGATTCTTTTTTTGACTCGAGAGTTTACTTGTCGAGCCGTATCTATAGATGACGGGTCGGCCATCACTATGTTGGCGTCCATTTGCGGCTAAAAATAATAGGTTTTAAGGAATAGGATTCGGTTAAATTATCCAATCCATGCAATTTGGTGTGAAATGAACGCCAATTATCATCTAACCTGTAGGTTATACAGTCATTAAGGACTCGGCAGTCTCATGAAGCGCAGTAAAAGCAGTCGCCAATGGCTGGACCGTCATTTCAAAGACGAATATGTAAAGCGGGCGCAAAAGGCGGGTTATCGTTCCCGGGCTGCATTTAAGTTACTGGAAATCCAGCAAAAAGATAATATTTTCAAGCCAGGCATGAAGGTTGTGGATCTGGGTGCCGCCCCTGGTGGGTGGTGTCAGGTGGCCCGGGAACTGGTAGGGGAGAAGGGGCGCATCGTGGCGATGGATATACTGCCGATGGAGCCCATGGCCGGTGTGGAGTTTATTCAGGGGGATTTTCGTGAAACGCAGCCACTTGAGGAACTGGAAAAATCCCTGGATGGGGAGGCCGTGGACCTTGTAATTTCAGATATGGCTCCCAATGTTACAGGTATAGCGAGCGTTGATCAGCCAAGGGCTATCTATCTTTGCGAGCTGGCCCTTGATTTTGCTCGTGAAGTGTTAAAGCCAGGCGGCAGTCTAGTCGTTAAGATATTCCAGGGGGAGGGATTCGACACTTACCTGAAGGCGCTTCGTCGCGATTTTAAGCGGGTGGTGAGCCGTAAACCCAGCTCATCGCGGGCCAAAAGCCGTGAGGTCTATCTGGTAGCGGGGAACTTTAAGATGGTGTACCGTACCAACCAGTAAGTCTAGAAAATCAGTAATTTGCACAGATAATTAGGGTTTTTCGGGGTATTATTGACAAATCGGCCGTGCCGGATGGCGTAAAGCCATTCCCCGATCTGCAAATGCCGATTTGGAAGATTTAGATCCCGCACAATGACGGGATTGATAAAGAGGTTTTTAGATTTTGAACGACATGGCAAAAAATTTGATTCTCTGGGTAGTGATCGCCATCGTTTTGATGACGGTCTTCAATAATTTCTCGACTACCCAGCCGAAGGCACAACCAATGAGCTATTCCGAGTTCATTGTCAATGTGAAATCGGGGCAGGTGAAAGAGGTCGAGTTCAGTGGCAATGGACGCGATATTACCGGCACATTGACCTCAGGGCAGCGCTTCTCCACCTACAGTCCGGGTGACGACATGCTGGTCAGCGACCTGCTCAACAGTAATGTTGAGATCAAGGCGAATCCGCCGGAGAAACCCTCTCTGTTGATGAACATTCTGATCAACTGGTTTCCGCTGTTTGTGCTGATCGGCCTGTGGATATTTTTCATGCGTCAAATGCAGGGTGGTGGGGCTGGCCGTGGCGCCATGTCATTCGGTAAGAGCAAGGCTCGGATGTTGAGTGAGGACCAGGTCAAGGTGACCTTTAACGATGTGGCGGGTGTCGAGGAGGCCAAGGAAGAGGTATCCGAGATGGTCGACTTCCTGCGTGATCCCTCAAAATTCCAGAAACTCGGCGGCAAGATCCCCAAAGGTGTGTTGATGGTCGGTTCTCCCGGTACCGGTAAGACCCTGCTTGCCAAGGCGATCGCCGGTGAAGCCAAGGTACCGTTTTTCACCATCTCGGGTTCAGATTTCGTGGAGATGTTCGTGGGTGTCGGTGCCTCCCGGGTTCGCGATATGTTTGAACAGGCCAAGAAGCATGCGCCCTGTATCATTTTTATCGACGAGATCGATGCCGTGGGACGGCATCGTGGCGCAGGACTCGGCGGCGGTCATGATGAGCGCGAGCAGACCCTGAACCAACTGCTGGTGGAGATGGATGGTTTCGAGGGTAATGAAGGGGTTATCGTGATTGCTGCGACCAACCGTCCGGACGTGTTGGATCCGGCGTTGTTGCGCCCGGGCCGATTCGACCGCCAGGTGGTGGTGCCCCTGCCTGATGTGCGCGGACGTGAACAGATTCTCAAGGTCCATCTGCGCAAGGTGGCTGCATCCGAAGATGTGAAACCCGCCATCATTGCCCGTGGCACACCCGGTTTCTCCGGCGCCGATCTGGCCAATCTGGTGAATGAGGCCGCCCTGTTTGCCGCCCGCGCCAACAAGACCCTGGTCGGCATGGAGGAGATGGAGAAGGCGAAAGACAAGATCATGATGGGTACGGAGCGCCGTACCATGGTGATGAGTGAAGATGAGAAGAAACTGACCGCCTATCATGAGTCGGGTCATGCCATCGTCGGCCGCCTGGTGCCGTCTCACGATCCGGTCTACAAAGTGAGCATCATCCCCCGTGGTAGAGCGCTCGGCGTTACCATGTTTCTCCCCGAGGCTGATCGTTACAGCTACAGTAAAGAGCATCTGGAGAGTCAGATATCCAGTCTGTTCGGTGGGCGTATCGCCGAAGAGCTGATCTTCGGAATCGACAAGGTCACCACCGGCGCCTCCAACGATATCAAGCGTGCCACCGATCTGGCACGCAACATGGTCACCAAATGGGGCCTGTCGGAACGCCTCGGACCGCTGATGTACAGTGAGGAGGAAGAGGAAGTTTTTCTTGGACGCTCGGTGACCCAGCACAAAAATGTATCCGACGATACGGCGCATACCATCGATGAGGAGATCCGTAGCTTTATAGACCGTAACTATGAGCGCGCTGAGAAGATTCTCGACGAGAATCTGGAAAAGCTCCATGTCATGGCCAAGGCGTTGATGAAATACGAGACCATCGATACGGAACAGATCGACGACATCATGGCAGGCAAGACGCCGCGACCGCCAAAGGATTGGGATGAGGGCGATATCGGTTCTGATGATGATACCCGTCCTTCCGGCGAATCTCCCTCTTCTGATGATGTCTCGGGGACTATCGGCGGCCCCGCCGGCCAGCACTGATATAGCTGTTTCTCATTGATTCTCGATTGTGCAGGAAAACTACTGGACCTGGGCTCACCCCAGGTCATGGGTATTCTCAACCTGACACCCGACTCGTTTTCGGATGGCGGGCGTTTCCTGAACCCAGATGTGGCATTAAAGCACGCCCTGAACATGGTGGGGGAGGGTGCAGCCGTTATCGATATTGGCGGGGAGTCCACCCGTCCAGGTGCGCAGCCAGTATCGGTAGATGAAGAACTGGATCGAGTTATTCCCATCATAGAAAGGCTGGCGCAGGCCGTTCCCGTACCGATCTCCATCGATACCAGTAAACCGTTGGTGATGCGTGAAGCGGTGTCTGCCGGTGCCGGCATGGTCAATGACGTCCTGGCGCTGCAGGAACCCGGTGCATTGGAGACGGCGGCCGAGATAGCCGTTCCTGTCTGTCTCATGCATATGCAGGGGAAACCGAGAACCATGCAGGATGCGCCTCACTACGGGAACGTGGTGGACGAGGTCAGGCGATTCCTGCGGCAGCGTCTGGACGCGGGCGAAGCAGCAGGTATCACACGCCATAATATGATAGTCGATCCGGGGTTTGGCTTCGGTAAGTCACTTGAGCATAATCTGATCCTGTTGAAAGAACTGCAGGCGTTGGATGAACTCGCTGCTCCGGTACTGGTGGGGATATCAAGAAAATCGATGATCGGGTCGATACTCGGGAATCTGCCTGTGAATGAACGACTCATGGGGAGTGTCGCGGCGGCAGTGGTTGCCGTTATGGGAGGCGCCGCTATTATCAGGGTACATGATGTACGTGAAACGGTTGATGCACTCAAAGTGGTGTCGGCGGTCAGATCCGCCATATAGCTAATTGAGGATGATTTAGTGAGTCGGAAATATTTTGGAACAGACGGGGTGCGCGGGCGATTCGGTGAGGGGCCGATCACACCTGAATTTGTGCTGAAGCTAGGCTGGGCCGTGGGCAGGGTTCTGGGTACAGAGGCTAAAAGCAGGGTGCTGATCGGAAAAGATACCCGTATCTCCGGCTACTTGTTGGAATCGGCGCTCGAGGCCGGTCTGACTGCGGCCGGGGTGAATATCACCTTGTTGGGACCCATGCCGACTCCCAGTGTTGCCTATCTGACCCGTACCCTGCATGCACAGGCAGGAGTCGTTATCAGTGCTTCCCATAATCCCTATCAGGACAATGGCATCAAATTCTTCTCGGCCGAGGGGCTCAAACTGCCGGATGAGCTTGAGACCGCGATCGAGGCGGAGATGGAGAAGCCGTTGTTGACGGTCGACTCATCCGACCTTGGAAGGGCGGAGAAGATGGCGGCGGAAGGTCGCTATATCGAATTCTGCAAAAGTACGATTCCCCTCAAAACCCGTTTCAAAGGCATGAAGATAGTGGTCGATTGCGCCAATGGAGCTACCTATAACATTGCACCCTATGTGTTTGATGAGATGGGCGCGGATGTGATTGCCATTGGAAACCAGCCCAATGGATTCAATATCAATGATGGAGTCGGCTCGACCTATCCGGAGCACCTGAAACAAGCGGTGTTGGAACACAAAGCGGACCTGGGCATTGCCCTGGATGGCGATGGCGATCGACTGATCATGGTGGATGATCAGGGTAATGAGGTGGATGGTGATGAAATCCTCTATATCATCGCCTGTTCCAGGATGAGGCATGGTGTGCTCAAGGGAGCGGTTGTCGGTACCCTGATGAGTAATCTCGGACTCGAACATGCGCTGAGGGATCATGGGGTGGTTTTCGAGCGGACCCAGGTGGGGGATCGCTACATCATGGAACGCCTTACTGAAAAAGGCTGGGTGCTCGGCGGCGAGCAGTCGGGGCACATCATCTGCCTTGACCGCACTACCACCGGCGACGGAATTATCGCCGCCCTGCAGGTTTTGGAAGAGATGTACGCGACAAACAGTACCTTGCGTGAGTTGTGTGCCGGTATGAGTAAATACCCGCAAAAACTGACGAATGTCCATCTCGGCAGCCGAAACCCGCAAGAGATCATGGATTCGGAACAGGTGAGGCGCTCGGTTCGTGAAGCTGAAGTCGAAATGGGCAGCAGTGGACGAATTCTGCTCAGGCCCTCGGGTACCGAGCCACTGATACGTGTCATGGTGGAGGGGAATGACGGGACAAAGGTTGATGACCTGTCAGACCATATCGCCGCCACGGTCAAGGAACTGGTCACCAACGAGTAAGAACTGCGAAGCTGAGCGGGTTCGCCATCGATTGAGATTGATTTCAAACCCATTGACCGTTAAGCTAGCGCGCTTTCTTTTGATCGCAGGAGTGAAGGCATGCGTAGACCACTGGTTGCCGGAAACTGGAAAATGAACGGTTCTCTCGAGAGTGTTCGCAGCTTGCTTGACGGCATCAGTCGTGGTGTCGGTGATGTCAAGAGTGCAGAGGTGGCCGTCTGTCCACCCTATATCTACCTACCTGAGGTGGAGAAACTGCTTTCGGGCAGCGATATCGCTTGGGGCGGCCAGGATCTCTCGACAGAGTCGTCCGGCGCCTATACCGGTGAGGTTGCCGCCTCCATGCTCAACGATTTCGGATGCAAATATGTCATCGTAGGGCACTCCGAGCGCCGCACCTACCATGCCGAGAGCGATCAACTGGTGGCAAAGAAATACGCAGTGGCGCGTGCTGCCGGATTGGTACCCATACTCTGCATCGGCGAGACGCTCGAGGAACGGGAAGCGGGCACCACTAACGAAGTCGTGGCCCGACAACTCGATGCAGTGATTGCGCTTGAGGGTGTCGATGCCCTGGCTGGCGGTGTTATCGCCTATGAGCCGGTTTGGGCCATCGGCACAGGGAAGACAGCTACCCCCGATCAGGCGCAGGAAGTGCATGCCTTCATTCGTTCCCGGGTGGCTGAGAAGAGCAGTGAAGTCGCAGAAGGGTTGCGTATACTCTATGGTGGCTCCATGAAGCCTGGTAACGCCGCAGAATTGATCGGGAAGCCCGATATCGATGGTGGTTTGATCGGGGGAGCCTCCCTTACGGCCGAGGATTTCCTGGGTATCTGTACCGCAGCGGATTGAATTCGTGATAACAGGCCCAATTAGGACATTAAGCAAATGCAAACTATATTGACCGTGTTTCATATCTTCCTGGCCGTTGGCCTGGTGGGATTGATCCTGATACAGCACGGGAAGGGTGCGGACATGGGTGCTGCCTTCGGCAGTGGTGCCTCGGGCACGGTATTTGGTGCCAAGGGGTCCGCCTCGTTTCTGACCCGTACAACAGCCTTGCTGGCGACCCTGTTTTTTATCACCAGTATGGTGATGGCCTATTTTGCTTCCCAGAGAAACGAACAGGTCGGTGTCATGGAGGCACTGGATCAGGCGCCTGCAGTTCAGGTGGAGGAGGTTCAGCAGAGTGACATACCGCCTGTACCGGTAGAGAGCGACATACCCGCCATTATCCAACCGGCTGAGGAGGCTGCGCCTGTGATCGAGGCTGTGCCGCCGGTCGAGCCGGCTGAGACGACCTCAAAAACCGAGGCTGCTGCAACTGCGGAGGAGTCGAAGGGGCAGCTGAAGGAGTAAGTGTCGATTAGATTATTGCCGATGTGGTGGAATTGGTAGACACGCTATCTTGAGGGGGTAGTGGCGAAAGCCGTGCCGGTTCAAATCCGGCCATCGGTACCAACAATGAAAACGGTATTGGGTAATTTCTACCCAATACCGTTTTTTTATGGGCGCAAAAGTATAATAACTAATTGAATTTATTGGGGATATTACTTTTCTTACTACTTGACACGATAATGCGGCAAAGGATAGACTGCGTGCCTTCCCTGGAATTCGCTTAAAAATATAATGATTGAACGACACGAGGGGGCTGCATACTGATGCTCGAAAACTATCTACCCATCTTGATATTTCTCTCGGTAGCCTTTGTGATGGGTGGTGTTGTAATAGCACTCGGTTTTTTGTTGGGTACAAGAAAACCCGATGACGAAAAACTCTCTCCCTATGAATGTGGATTCGAGGCATTCGAGAATTCACGCATGAAATTCGATGTGCGTTACTACCTGGTTGCCATCCTGTTCATTATCTTCGATCTTGAGATCGCCTTCCTCTTTCCCTGGGCTGTGGTATTGGATCAGATCGGTATGGTCGGATTCATCGCCATGATGGTTTTTCTCGTGATTCTCGTCATAGGTTTCATTTATGAGTGGAAGAAGGGAGCCTTGGAATGGGAATAATCGGCTCGGAATCAGGAGAGTATTCACGACTGTTTGTGGAGGTGGATAGTGGGAATTGAGGGTATTCTGGAGAAGGGAGTCATTACCACTTCTGCAGATAAATTGATCAACTGGGCACGCACCGGTTCGATGTGGCCGATGACTTTCGGCCTGGCATGCTGCGCGGTGGAGATGATGCATGCCGCAGCAGCACGGTACGACATGGATCGCTTCGGCATCATATTCCGGCCCAGCCCCCGGCAGTCAGACGTGATGATAGTAGCGGGCACCCTGGTTAATAAAATGGCCCCCGCTCTGCGCAAGGTCTACGATCAGATGGCAGAGCCTCGTTGGGTCATCTCCATGGGTTCTTGCGCCAACGGAGGTGGTTACTACCACTACTCCTACTCCGTCGTAAGGGGCTGTGACCGGGTGGTCCCGGTCGATATTTACGTACCGGGTTGTCCGCCTACCGCCGAAGCACTGCTGTATGGCGTGCTCCAACTTCAGGACAAGATTCGCCGTACCAGTACCATTGCACGCTAAGGTGGAGATAACATGAGCAGCAGTGCACAGAACGGGATGCATGACCGCCTTGACCGGCTGGCGGAGGACCTTACCCGCGCATTTGAAGAGACAGGCTGCAGCGTCGAACGCAGCTGTGGCGAAGTGACTCTGGTGGTGCCGGCAGAACAGCTGAGCGATGTGGCGTTACGACTCAGGGATGACCAGCAGTTCGGTTTTGAGGAGTTGATCGATGTCTGCGGTGTCGACTATTCCACTTATGGTCAATCCGAATGGCAAACCGACAGCGCCCCCAATAGCGGATTCGGGCGAGGTGTGATTCCGCTGGGAGAGTTGGAGTCGATGGAGTCGAATCGTTTTGCGGCCGTCTATCATCTGCTCTCCATCAGCCAAAACACACGATTGCGTTTGCGGGTATTTGTCGATACCGAACAACCGATCGTCGCCTCGGTAGTCCCAGTGTGGCAGAGTGCGGATTGGTTTGAACGAGAGGCATTCGATCTCTACGGCATCCTGTTCGACGGTCACCCCGATCTGCGACGAATTCTTACCGACTACGGCTTTATCGGTCATCCATTCCGCAAGGACTTCCCGCTTATCGGCCAGGTGGAGATGCGCTATGACCCGAATCTGAAGCGCGTCATTTACGAGCCTGTGAGTATCGATCCGCGTACTCTGGTACCGCGAGTGACACGTGAGGATAACCGCTATCTCGATGAGGATAGCGCCATGCAGGGTGCCGGCGATGCCTGAGATCCGTAACTACACCCTCAATTTCGGCCCTCAGCACCCCGCGGCCCACGGTGTTCTACGCCTGGTGCTGGAGATGGATGGGGAAGTGATCGCACGAGCTGATCCGCATGTTGGTCTACTCCACCGCGCCACCGAGAAATTGGCCGAGAGCAAGCCCTACAATCAAAGCATTCCCTATATGGACCGCCTCGATTATGTATCGATGATGTGTAACGAGCACGGATATGTCAGGGCGATCGAAAAGCTGCTGGGTATAGAGGCGCCTGTACGCGCGCAATATATCCGTACCATGTTCGACGAGATAACGCGCGTCCTCAATCATCTGATGTGGCTGGGCACCCATGCCCTGGATGTCGGCGCCATGACCGTTTTCCTGTATGCCTTTCGTGAGCGAGAGGATCTGTTCGACTGTTACGAAGCCGTGTCCGGCGCACGTATGCATGCGGCCTACTACAGGCCGGGTGGTGTCTATCGGGATCTGCCGGATCAGATGCCCCAGTACCAGGCCAGTCAGTGGGTCACCGGACGCGACGTAGAGATAAGAAATGAGGCCAGGCAGGGATCGGTACTCGATTTCATCGAAGATTTCAGCAACCGTTTCCCTGGGCTGGTGGATGAGTACGAAACCCTGCTGACCGACAACCGTATCTGGAAACAGCGTACAGTGGGCATCGGTGTCGTCTCGCCGGAGCGGGCGATGCAACTCGGGTTTACCGGCCCCATGCTGCGTGGTTCAGGCGTGGCCTGGGACCTTCGCAAAAAGCAGTCCTACGCCGCCTACGATCAGGTGGACTTCGATATCCCCATCGGGAAAAACGGCGACTGTTATGACCGTTACCTGGTGCGGATCGAAGAGATGCGTCAATCCAACCGCATTATCAAACAGTGCATCGATTGGTTGCGGGCCAATCCGGGTCCGGTGATGCTGGATGACAACAAGATTGTCGCACCCTCAAGGAATGACATGAAGGAGGACATGGAAGGACTGATACACCACTTCAAGCTTTTCACTGAGGGATACTGCCCACCCGTAGGCGAGGCGTATGCGGCGGTCGAGGCGCCCAAAGGGGAGTTCGGTTGCTACATCGTCTCCGATGGCGCCAACAAACCCTATCGCCTGAAGATACGCGCACCCGGATTTCCCCATCTTGCGGCCATGGATGAGATGGTCAAGGGGCATATGCTGGCCGATGTGGTCGCGGTAATCGGCACCATGGATGTGGTGTTCGGTGAAATAGATCGTTAAGAAAGAAAATAGATGACGACAACAACTGCAAATGAAAAAAAGGAGCTCTTCACCCCTGAAATCCGGGCGGAGATAGACCGTTGGATCGCCAAATACCCGGTGGAGTGGAGACAGTCCGCCGTAATGGGTGCGTTGATGGTGGTGCAGGACAGTAATGGTGGCTGGCTTACCACGGAGTTGATGGATCAGGTCGCGACTTACCTTGATATGCCGCCGATCGCCGTCTATGAAGTGGCGACCTTCTACTCGATGTACGAGCTCAAACCGGTGGGCAAGCACAAGATCTGTGTCTGTACCAATGTTTCATGCATGACCAACAAATCGGATCTGATCGTGGAGCACCTGGAGAAGAAGCTCGGTATCGGTTTCGGCGAGGTGACAGAGGATGGCCGTTTCTCTCTCAAAGAGGTGGAGTGCCTGGGTGCCTGCGGTGGCGCGCCGATGATGCAGATCGGCAGGCAATATTATGAAAATCTGACCCCGGAGATCGTCGATGCGATCCTGGAAGGCCTGGAGTAAATCGGATGGCCAATGAAGTCTGTTTACGAACTCTGGATCTCGAACGCCCCTGGCTGCTTGAGCAGTACCAGAGTCGTGGCGGCTACGAGATGCTTAAGAAGATCCTCACCGAGAAGACGGCCCCAGAAGCGATTATCGATGAGGTTAAGAAATCGGGATTGCGAGGACGTGGTGGTGCGGGATTTCCTACCGGACTGAAGTGGAGTTTCATCTCGCGCAATGCGCCTGGTCAGAAATATGTTGTCTGTAATTCGGATGAGGGTGAGCCCGGTACCTTCAAGGACCGGGATATTCTGCGCTACAACCCCCACCAATTGATTGAAGGGATGGTGATCGCCGGTTATGCCATCGGCGCGACCCGTGGATACAACTACATCCGTGGCGAGTTCTGGGAGCCCTACGAGCGTTTCGAGCAGGCCCTGGAAGAGGCGCGGAAAGCGGGTTATCTCGGTAAGGATCTGCTGGGATCCGGATTTGACTTCGAATTATACACCCATCTGGGTGCCGGCGCCTATATCTGCGGTGAGGAGACGGCCCTGCTGGAATCCATCGAAGGCAAGAAGGGTCAGCCCCGTTACAAGCCCCCATTCCCGGCCCATTTTGGTCTCTATGGCTGCCCCACCATCATCAACAATACCGAGAGTCTGGCCTCGATTCCGATGATCATGGAGAAGGGTGGTGAGTGGTTCGCCGACATCGGTGTGAAAAACAGCGGTGGCTCAAAGCTGTTCTCCATCTCCGGCAATATCAATAATCCGGGTGTGTTTGAGATACCCATGGGTACGCCTTTCTCCGAACTGCTGGCGATGGCCGGTGGCATGAAGGATGGGCGCAAGATCAAGGCGGTCATACCCGGTGGATCCTCCGCTCCGGTGATTCCGGGTGATCAGATGATGGAACTGACTATGGATTATGACGCCATCGCCGGGGCGGGTTCGATGCTCGGTTCCGGTGCCGTCATCGTTCTGGATGATACCAACTGTATGGTCAAGGTCCTCGAGCGCATGTCCTATTTCTACCATGAAGAGTCTTGCGGCCAATGCACGCCCTGCCGCGAAGGCACGGGCTGGCTCTATCGGATTGTGCATCGTATCGAAACCGGCCAGGGCCGCCAGGAGGATCTGGATCTGCTTGATGACGTGGCGGATAAGATCAGCGGCAAAACAATCTGCGCCCTGGGCGATGCGGCGGCGATGCCGGTACAGGGAATGTTGCGCCATTATCGGCATGAATTTCAGCATCACATCGACCATAAGCGTTGCATGGTCGGGCTCGGCTGAGGTCTTGAAGAGATAGAACACGAAGATGACAGATTCTACAGTCACCATTGAAATAGACGGCCGGGCGTTGCAGGCAGAGGCCGGCAGCATGCTCATCGATGTCACCGATGCGGCAGGTATCCGTATTCCGCGGTTTTGCTACCATAAGAAGCTCTCTGTTTCAGCCAACTGCCGGATGTGTCTGGTCGAGGTGGAGAAGGTGCCGAAGCCACTGCCGGCCTGTGCGACGCCGGTCGCTGACGGCATGAAGGTCTTCACCCGTTCCCCCAAGGCGCTGGCCGCCCAGAAGGGGACCATGGAATTTCTGCTCATCAACCACCCGCTGGACTGCCCGATCTGCGATCAGGGCGGCGAGTGTGAACTACAGGATGTCGCTATCGGTTACGGCCGGGATGTCTCCCGCTATAGCGAGGGCAAACGTGTCGTGGCGGATAAGAATATCGGGCCGTTGATTGCTACCGATATGACCCGTTGCATCCACTGTACTCGCTGTGTGCGTTTCGGTGACGAGATCGCGGGTATTCGTGAGATGGGGGCCACGGGTCGGGGAGAACACACCGTTATCGGTACCTACATCGAGAAAAGTGTGGATTCTGAACTCTCCGGCAACGTCATCGACCTCTGCCCGGTAGGCGCGCTGACCTCCAAGCCCTTCCGTTTCAATGCGCGGGCCTGGGAGTTGACCCAGGTGGATGCCATAGCCCCTCACGACAGCCTGGGCTCGAATATCAATCTGCATCTTCGTGGCAACAAGGTCATGCGGGTACACCCCAGGGACAATGAGTCGATCAATGAAACCTGGATTTCCGATCGAGATCGTTTCAGCTACGAGGGGCTCTACAGCAGCGACCGTCTGACCACGCCGATGATCAAGAAGGATGGCGAATGGAAGGATGTGAGTTGGGATATGGCGCTCGAGATGGCTGCGGCGAGTCTTGGGGAGATCGATGCGGCCGATCAGATCGGTGCGTTGGTTTCACCCACCGCGACCCTGGAAGAGCTCTATCTGACACGGAAACTGATGAACGGAATGGGTTGCAACAATATCGACAGCCGTTTGCGCCAAGGTGATTTCCGTCTCGACATCAGTCTCAAACAGGTCAACTGGCTGGGCATGAAGATCGGTGAAATCGACAGTCTGGACGCCGCTCTCGTGGTAGGCGGCAACCTGCGCAAGGAGCAACCGATTCTGGCTCATCGCCTGCGCAAGGCTGCACTGGCCGGCGCCGATATCCATGTCATCACGCCACAGCAGCTGGAACTTAATTACAAATCCCGGCAATCGATATGCACGCCGGGTGAAATGGTCAATCACTTGGCGGCGGTCGCCAAGGCCGCCGGTGTCAAACAGGGAGGCTCGATCGGTAAGCTGCTCGATGCAGCCGCTGCGAATGAGTACGCCAAGGCAGCTGCCGAGGGACTTAAAGACGGTGATACATCAGCCGTGATGCTGGGGGCCATGGCTCAATCGCATCCCGACTTCTCCCTGTTGTATTCACTCGCGGCCACCCTGGCAGAGGCCACTGGCGCCAAGCTGTCGATCGTGCCGGCAGCTGTCAACAGTGTTGGTGCGCAGCTGGCCGGCGCAGTCCCATACCTGCAGGCGGGTGGCAAACCGGCAGAGAGTACCGGCCTAAATGCGCTAGGCATGCTTCAGCAGCCACGCAGAGGTTATCTGCTGCTGGGCGTTGAACCCGGTATGGATTTCTATAACGGCGCACTCTCGCAAACAGCATTGCAGAGCGCAGATACAGTCGTGGCTATCAGCGCCTATCGCAGCCCGGAACTGGAAGCCTGTTGCGATATCCTGTTGCCGATGGCGATATTCACCGAGACTTCCGGCACCTATGTGAATGCCGAGGGTGCCTGGCAGCAGTGCCGGGGGGCGGTCAGACCCCAGGGTGAGGCGCGACCCGGATGGAAGATACTTCGTGTTCTGGGCAATTTACTGAATCAACAGGGATTCGATTATACCGATCCCGGCGAGATAGGTGATGAACTGCGTGTCCTCTGTGAGAACGTGTCGCTGGATAACAAGATATCTCAAGCAACGGATCTAGAACCAAGACTCGGCATGGATGGTCTGCAGCGTGGCGGAGATACGCCGCTCTATGCAACCGATCCCCTGGTACGCCGGGCAACGGCACTGCAGCAGACCAAGGATGCCGGCGAGGCGGTGATTCGGCTGCATCCGATAGAGGCCGAACGCCAGGGCCTCAACTCCGCAGAAAACGCATTGATCAAGCAGAATGGCTACCAGGCAACACTCCCTGTAGCATTGGACGATTCCATTCCGGAAGGGTGTGTGTGGATTTCCACAGGACTGAGAGACACCTCAATGCTCGGCCAACCCTTTGGTGAAGTGACAGTGGAGAAGGCATAACCGATGGAATTCTTTATCAGCCTCTGGGGATCCCTTCCCGCCGAACTGCAGTATCTGATCTGGACCTTGATCAAGATCATCGTCATCATCGCGCCGATCATGCTGTCGGTCGCTTACTTCACCTATGCCGAACGCAAGATCATCGGTTATATGCAGGTACGCATCGGCCCCAACCGCGTTGGTCCGAAGGGTTGGTTGCAACCGATTGCTGATGCGGTGAAGTTGATGTTCAAGGAGATCGTGATCCCGGCAAAGGCCAATAAACTGCTGTTTGTTATTGCGCCTGTAATTACCCTGGGACCGGCATTGGCCGCCTGGGCGGTTTTTCCCTTTGATGAAGAGCTGGTGTTGGCGGATATCAATGCCGGGCTGCTATATATCCTGGCGCTCACTTCGGTCGGTGTGTATGGCGTCATCATTGCCGGATGGGCGTCCAACTCGAAATACGCCTTTCTCGGTGCGCTACGTTCCTCCGCACAGATAGTCTCCTATGAGATCGCCATGGGTTTTGCCCTGGTCGGTGTCTTGGTGGCCGCCGGCAGTCTCAATCTGGGTGATATCGTCAGGGCGCAGGAGGGGGGAATCTTCTCCTGGTTCTGGTTGCCGCTGCTGCCCCTGTTCGGTGTCTATGTGATCTCCGGTGTTGCCGAGACCAACCGTGCGCCCTTTGACGTGGCGGAGGGTGAATCGGAGATCGTCGCCGGTTTCCACGTCGAATATTCCGGCATGGTATTCGCGGTATTCTTTCTCGCTGAATACGCCAACATGATCCTGATCTCCGCACTGACGGCAGTCATGTTTCTCGGTGGCTGGCTCTCACCCTTTCATGGCTGGCCGCTGCTCGGTCCGTTGTTCGACTGGGTGCCGGGATTTGTCTGGTTGGTGATGAAGACTGCCATTTTCATGTTTCTCTTTCTCTGGTTGCGTGCCACTTTTCCCCGCTACCGCTATGACCAGATCATGCGCCTGGGATGGAAGGTGTTCATTCCGATAACCATTGTCTGGATTGCTGTTGTAGGTCTCGCTGTGGTCTATCAAATGCCCTGGTGGTTCGACTGAGGAGCCCTGCTATGAAAGTGCTTTCAAACTATCTTAAGAGCCTTTTCCTGCTGGAGCTGTTTCGTGGCTTGAGTGTCACCGGACGCTATCTGTTCCGTAAAAAGTTCACCGTGATGTATCCGGAAGAGAAGGCGCCGGTCTCACCTAGATTTCGTGGTCTTCATGCGTTGCGTCGCTATCCAAGCGGTGAGGAGCGCTGCATTGCCTGCAAGTTGTGCGAGGCGACCTGTCCTGCGCTGGCAATCACCATAGAGGCCGAGCCGAGGGAAGACGGCTCGCGGCGCACGACCCGTTACGACATCGACCTGTTTAAGTGTATCTACTGCGGCTATTGCCAGGAGGCCTGTCCGGTGGATGCCATTGTCGAGACCCGCATCTACGAGTACCACTTCGAGAATCGCGGTGAAAATATAATGACCAAAGAGAAGTTATTGGCGGTGGGCGATAAACATGAGACGCAGATTGCTGCCGATATCGAGGCCCAGGCGAAGTATCGCTAGGACCTGTCAACAGGCCCTGGCACAGGCAACCTTTGAAACAGACAAGGGAAACCCAATAAATGACACTTGAAAAGCTGATTTTCTATGCCCTCTCTGCGGTGATCATCGCTGCAGCGATAATGGTTGTGACCCGGCGTAATCCTGTTCATTCAGCTCTGTTCCTGATTCTTGCCTTCGTCGCCTGCAGCGGTATCTGGCTGCTTGCGGAGGCGGAGTTTCTCGCCATTGTCCTGGTCCTGGTCTACGTGGGGGCGGTAATGGTGCTGTTCCTCTTCGTACTGATGATGCTGGATATCGACCTTGCTGTCTTGCGCGCGGGATTCATCAAGATGCTGCCGCTGGGTGTGATCATGGCGATCGCCATGGCTGCGGAACTGATACTGATCGTCGGCCCCGACAATTTCGGCCTGGAACGATATGCCGCACCGGCCAGGCATGCGGCGGATTACAGCAATACGGAAGAGCTGGGTAGCGTGCTCTATACGGTCTATATGTATCCGTTCGAGATCGCTGCGGTTATTCTGCTGGTCGCCATTATCGCGGCCATCGGTCTGACCATGCGTAAGCGCCCCGACACCAAGTATCTCGATCCCGCCACTCAGGTGGTGGTCAAGCGCGATGACCGGGTACGGATGGTCTCCATGGATGCTGAAAAGGGATGATGTAGACATGATTGCACTTTCCGACTATCTCATTCTGGGCGCCATCCTGTTCGCAATCAGCATCGCGGGGATCTTCATCAACCGTAAGAACGTCATCGTTCTGTTGATGTGCGTGGAGTTGATGCTGTTGGCGGTGAACATCAATTTTGTCGCCTTCTCCCATTTTCTCGGCGATACCGCCGGACAGGTTTTTGTCTTCTTTATCCTCACTGTGGCCGCTGCCGAGGCTGCTATCGGCCTGGCCATTCTGGTGGTGCTGTTCCGCAGCAAGCGGAGCATCAATGTTGAGGATATGGATGTATTGAGAGGGTAGGGGTTAATCAGTCCGCAAATGAACGCTAATAAACGCAAATGGTTTTTTAGTGTTTCATTTTCGAGACTTGGCTTTATAAGAGAACGAGTTTGAACACTAGGTATATTGGTTCGCTGGATGATATATCAGATGCATTAACAATATTAGCGTTCATTTGCGTTCATTTGCGGATTTTTTAAAAGAAACGGTTATGGAAAATATCTATCTGACAATTGTGCTGGCGCCGTTGCTGGGCGCCATCATAGCCGGCTTTTTCGGTGGTTCCATCGGTCGCAGCTGGTCTCATTGGGTGACGAGCACGGGCGTTGGCATCTCGACGTTGCTCTCGCTTTACGTGCTCAAGGGCTTCATGTTCGACGATGCCGAAGTCTTCAACGGCTCTGTCTATACCTGGATGGTAAGCGACGGCATCAACATGGAGGTGGGTTTCCTGGTGGATCAGCTGACCGCAGTGATGATCAGCGTGGTGACCTTCGTCTCCTTCTGTGTCCATATCTACACCATCGGCTACATGGCTGACGATGCGCACAACTGGCCCAAGACAAGTCTGGCGGGGCGCAACTCCTATCAGCGCTTCTTCAGCTACATTTCACTGTTTACCTTCTCTATGCTGATGCTGGTCATGTCCAACAACTTCCTGCAGCTGTTCTTCGGTTGGGAAGCGGTAGGCCTGGTCTCCTATCTGCTGATCGGCTTCTGGTCGGTGCGTCCGACGGCGATCTTCGCCAACCTGAAGGCATTTTTGGTCAACCGTGTGGGTGACTTCGGTTTCATTCTCGGTATCGCCGCCATCGCCATGTACACCAACAGCCTCGACTATGCAGAGGTCTTTGCCAAGGCGCCGGGATTGGCCGATACCCAGATCCAGATCTGGGGAACGAGCAGTTGGTCGCTGATGTCGGTGATCGGTATCCTGCTGTTCATCGGGGCTATGGGCAAATCCGCGCAGGTGCCGCTGCATGTGTGGCTGCCCGACTCGATGGAGGGTCCGACCCCGATCTCCGCCTTGATCCATGCGGCAACCATGGTTACCGCCGGTATCTTTATGGTGGCGCGTATGTCACCCCTGTATGAGCTTTCGGAAACGGCGCTCAGCTTCGTGCTTGTGATCGGCGCCACAACCGCCTTCTTCACCGGTCTGATCGGCATCGTGCAGAATGACATCAAGCGTGTCGTAGCCTATTCGACACTGTCCCAATTAGGCTACATGATGGTCGCGCTGGGGGCCTCTGCCTATGCCGCCGGTATCTTCCACCTTATGACCCACGCCTTCTTCAAGGCACTGCTCTTCCTCGCGGCCGGTTCGGTTATTATCGGCATGCACCATGACCAGGATATCCGCAACATGGGCGGTGTGCGTAAATATATGCCAATCACCTACTGGACATCGTTACTGGGATCCCTGGCGCTGATCGGTTTTCCTTTCTTTTCCGGTTTCTTCTCCAAGGATGCCATTATCGAGGCGGTACACCACTCAACCATCGGTGGTTCGACCTATGCCTATGTGTTGGTGCTGGCCGGAGTCTTTGTAACCGCCCTCTACAGCTTCCGCATGTTCTTCCTGGTCTTCCATGGCGAGGGTCCACGGGACGAGCACGCCAAGGCGCATCTGCACGAATCGCCCAAGGTGGTGACGATACCGCTGATCCTGCTGGCTATTCCCTCGGTGATCCTAGGTTACCTGACTATCGATCCGATACTGTTTGGCGACTGGTTCAAGGATGTGCTCTATGTTCTGCCTGAGCACAATACGCTGGCGGCGGTACAGGCGGTAGTCCATAGCGGCAATGGCATGCTGGCGCATACTTATGCGAGTCCTGCGTTCTATCTGGCCATGGCCGGCCTGGGTTTGGCCTTCTACATCTACATGTTGAACCCGGCCCTTGCCGAAAAGATCAAGTCGACCCTGTCACCCCTCCATGCCCTGCTGGACAGGAAGTACTGGTTCGACGAGGCCTATCAGGCAGTCTTCGCTGCCGGCAGCCGCGGACTGGGCAAGTTTCTCTGGCTGGTGGGTGATCGCGGTCTTATCGACGGACTGGCGGTGAACGGTTCCGCCTACTCGGTGGGTTGGCTCGCATCGGTGGTACGCCATCTGCAAAGCGGCTACCTCTACCACTATGCCATTGCCATGATTCTGGGTCTGCTGTTGTTGCTGACCTGGTTTGTATTCTTGTAAAGGATCTTTAGCATGATTGCCGATTGGCCTATCTTAAGTCTTACGGTCTGGCTTCCGATCATCGGAGGTTTCATGGTACTCGCGAGTGGAGACCGTGAGGCGAACGCAACCAAGTGGACCGCCCTGATTATCGCTATCCTGACCTTTATCGTCAGTCTTCCGCTCTGGTTCGCCTTCGACAGTTCGACCTCGTCGATGCAGTTCGTGGAGCGGGTGCCATGGATACCCTCATTCGATGTAGAGTACTACATGGGCATTGACGGCATCTCCATGCCGCTGATCATCCTCACCACTTTCATTACCCCGCTGGTGGTCATCGCCGGTTGGGAGGTGATCAAGTATCGTCCTTCTCAATACATGGCCGCCTTCCTGATCATGGAGGGGGTGATGGTGGGCGTCTTCTCGGCCCTGGATGCGATGCTTTTCTACGTTTTCTGGGAAGCCATGCTGATTCCGATGTTTCTCATCATCGGCATCTGGGGTGGCGCCAACCGGGTCTATGCCACCATCAAGTTCTTCCTCTATACCTTTTTCGGTTCCGTGTTCATGCTGGTCGCCCTGATCTACATGTACTTCCAGTCAGGCAGCTTCGATATCCTAGGCTTTCATACCCTTAAACTGAACCTGACCGAGCAAATCCTGATCTTCATCGCCTTCCTCCTGGCGTTTGCGGTAAAGGTGCCGATGTGGCCGGTTCACACCTGGCTGCCGGATGCCCATGTGGAGGCGCCGACAGGTGGATCGGTGATTCTGGCGGCGATCATGTTGAAGATCGGCGGCTACGGTTTTCTGCGTTTCAGTCTGCCGATCACCCCGGACGCCAGCCACACATTGGATTGGCTCATCATCGGCATGTCCTTGATTGCGGTGGTCTACATCGGCTTCGTCGCCCTGATCCAGCAGGATATGAAGAAATTGATCGCCTATTCGTCGATTGCTCACATGGGTTTCGTCACCCTGGGTTTCTTCATCGTCTTCATCATCAGCCAGAACAACGCGGGCAGCGGCGCCGCCCTGGGCATGGAAGGCGGTATGGTGCAGATGATCTCCCACGGTTTCATCTCGGCGGCCCTGTTCCTCTGTGTCGGAGTGCTCTACGATCGACTGCATAGCCGCGAGATCAAGGATTACGGTGGTGTGGTGAACACCATGCCTGTATTCGGCGCCTTCATGGTCTTCTTCGCCATGGCCAATGCGGGTCTGCCGGGCACCTCCGGCTTCGTCGGCGAGTTCATGGTCATCCTGGCCAGTTTCCGCGCCGATTTCTGGTATGCCTTCCTTGCGGCCACGACCCTGATTATCGGTGCCGCCTACACCCTGTGGATGGTCAAGCGGGTGGTCTTCGGCGATGTCACCAACGAGGGCGTGGCGGCGTTGGAGGATATGAATCAACGTGAATATATCGTGCTGGGTACTCTGGCGGCGGCAGTGCTGCTGTTGGGTTTGTGGCCGGCACCCCTGGTTGAGGTAATGGATGCCTCCGTCAATAACCTGCTGCAGCATATCGCAGTGTCGAAACTTTAACTGGCGGAGCCCGACTCGGTAGCGTTCAAATGCAATTCGATACAACACAACTGATCCCGGTACTGCCGGAAATATCTCTGCTGACCCTGGCCTGTGTAGTGCTGGTGGTCGATTTGTTCATCCGCGAGAGCCAGCGTATCGTCAGTTACGGTATCACCCAGGTGGGCCTGATGATCACCGCGGTCGTTACCTTGCTTGTCTCCCAGCCGGATACCCAGATCCTTTTTGACGGCAGCTACATTCGCGACCCGATGAGTGATCTGTTGAAGCTGGGGATACTGGTTATCAGCTTTCTTGCCTTTCTCTACGCAAAAGACTATCTACGCGACCGGGATCTGTTTAAAGGCGAATTCTATACCCTCGGACTGTTCGCAGTGCTGGGCATGATGATCATGACCTCCGCCAACAGTTTCCTGACCATCTATCTGGGCCTTGAACTGCTGGCGCTCTGTCTTTACGCCCTGGTGGCCTTCAACAGAAATTCACCCCATGGCGCCGAGGCGGCCATGAAATACTTTGTCCTGGGCGCACTCGCCTCCGGCATGTTGCTCTATGGTATCTCGATGATCTACGGCGCCACCGGCACGCTACGCTTTGACGAATTGGCGCAGGTGGTGGATAAGGGCGACCTGAATCAACTGGTGATGGTGTTTGGTATCGTTTTCCTGGTGATCGGCCTGGCCTTCAAACTGGGTGCGGTCCCTTTCCATATGTGGGTGCCCGATATCTATCACGGTGCGCCCACCGCGGTTACCCTGTTTATCGGCAGCGCGCCAAAGATTGCCGCTTTCGCTCTCGCGATGCGCCTGCTGGTGGATGGTTTGGCCGATCTGCACGCCGGCTGGGAGGGTTGGCAGGGGATGCTGATCATCCTCTCGGTTCTCTCCATGGCCATCGGTAATCTGATCGCCATCGCCCAGACCAATATCAAACGTATGCTGGCCTATTCCACCATCTCTCATGTGGGTTTTATCCTGCTCGGAATCCTGGCAGGTACCAAAGAGGGTTATACCGCGGCGATGTTCTATACCCTGGTCTATGCGCTGATGTCGGCTGGTGGCTTCGGTGTGGTGATCGCACTTAGCCGCAAAGGCTTTGAGGCGGAGAACCTGGATGATTTCAAGGGGCTCAACCAGCGTAACCCCTGGTTTGCCGGTATGATGCTGCTGTTGATGTTCTCCATGGCGGGAGTGCCTCCCACCGTGGGTTTCTTCGCCAAGCTGTTTGTGCTCGACGCCGTAGTCTCGGTCAATCTGACCTGGCTGGCCGTGGTGGGGGTTTTCTTCTCCATTATCGGGGCTTTCTATTACATCCGGGTCATCAAGCTGATCTATTTCGACGAGCCGGTGGATGAATCGCCGTTGACAGTGGGTATGGATACTCAAGTTGTGCTTTCCCTGAATGGTCTGGCGATGCTGATTCTAGGCCTGTTTCCGGCCGGATTACTCTCACTCTGCAGCAGCGCGATCGGCAACTGAGTTTTCTGCTGTAAAGGACTTGTCATCCGGTTGCAAGACGGGTAGTATGCCCCCTCCTTGATGCGGGGTGGAGCAGTCTGGTAGCTCGTCGGGCTCATAACCCGAAGGTCGTTGGTTCAAATCCAGCCCCCGCTACCAACTTAGCAGACGGCCCGGAAATATTGTCATTACTGGCAGTTTTTCCGGGCCGTTTCCATTTGTGCTTCATGGTTTTTCTCCTGCGTTGCGACGGCTAAAATCCCGGCCAGGTCGCCATAGAGATCGAGGCTTAAATCCTTCTTGCCTTTGGCAGGCGTAAGCATGATTTTCTCAATCAAAGAGCGCACGATTACCCGTGCTTCACCGTTTCCATTTTTCTGGCTCAAAATAGTCCGCAAAGCCCGACCGCAACAACATCAATTGAGCCTTCATTGTGCAATTTTGTGAGCTCTGAAGGTAGGCTATCTTTTGTTTCTCGTCCTTCAGATTGCTTTTCACTTAGGGTGCGGAGCATCTTTCCCTTTTTGTAACTCTCCAGAAGGTCATTTTTCAAACTGCTCATCTATTGGCTCTATGTTTTATTTGTCCCGGATGGATTAAAGGGTTCTCTGATCTTGTTTACTCAAACTACCATTATACAAGACACAACTATTTAGCAATGTCGTTTTCGGCGTTCGGAGGGTGGTTGATAGTGAGCATGGCATCTAGTGGAGCGGTAATTTGTAGATTAAAAGGGTACAAATGGAAAAGTATTAAATATATGTAAAAACATATTTACTAAAATGAGTATATGCATTAACATATATATATGAGTGAGATCATTACACAGCTTAAACGCGCCCGACAAGACAAAAAACTCAAGCAATCGGAGCTTGGGGGCAAGCTCGGACTGCCGCAAAGCCACATCTCCAAGATCGAAAAAGGCGGTGCTGACCCGCGTCTTTCCACGGTGGAAGACATGGCCCGGTTGGTTGATCAGGAACTCGTCTTGATCCCCCGCGTGATGCTCCCAGCCATCCGGGCGATCCTTTCCGGTGAGGATACGCAAAAGCCGAAATGGCGGCTTGATGAAGAGGAGGGTGGATGACGGACGTGCTGGATGTACGGCTGGGCGATAAAGGTGTGGGCAAGCTCACCTTGCTCACGGGCGACCGTGCATTCTTTGCCTTTGAAGAAGATTATCTGAATGATCCGGATCGTCCGGTTTTAAGCCAATCATTCTTTACCGCGTCAGGCGATATTATCCCTGAAACCCGGCCCTTTCAGACCAGGCTCCCCGCCTTTTTTTCAAACCTCCTGCCTGAGGGGCATCTGCGTGAATACCTGGCGGCGCGCGGCGGGATCAAGCCTGCACGGGAATTTAAGCTGATCGAGCTTCTGGGAGAAGACCTTCCAGGAGCCGTCGTCATAAAGCCGCTTGAGGGCAGGGGTGTCGTGGCGGAGACCGAAGCACCGGAAGAGCTGTCTGCTTCCAGCAGCCAGCCCTACCGCTTCTCATTGGCCGGGGTACAGTTGAAATTCTCGGCGCTGGCGGAAAGCACGGGGGGATTGACCATCCCGGCTAGCGGCGTGGGAGGCGACTGGATTATCAAAATGCCTGCTCAGAATTTTACCCATGTGCCGGAAAATGAATGGGCGATGCTCCACTGGGCCGGAGAGATCGGGATTCCCGTTCCTGAAACAAGGCTGGTCCCGCTGGATGAAATAGCCGGATTGCCTGAACTTGGCGTTTTATCGGGGAAAACCGCGCTGGCTGTCAAGCGTTTTGATCGTGAAGGCAAGAACAGGATTCATATCGAAGATTTCGCGCAAGTTTATAATGTATTTCCACCGGATAAATATGAGGGCGTCGGCACGGCCAATATTGCGAATATGGTCTGGACACTGACGGGGGAGGACGGGCTGGTCGATTTTATCCGGCGGCAGGTCTTTACCATTATAATTGGCAACGGGGATATGCATCTGAAAAACTGGTCATTCATATACCCGGACGGGCGTAACCCGGAATTAGCCCCGGCATATGACTTTGTCTCGACGGTTCCTTATATCCCGAATGATCGACTGGCGCTCAATCTGTCGGGTGAAAAAAATATGAGCGCCATTACGCTGGAGCATTTCAGAACGCTGGCTAAAAAAGCAGGCCTGCCCGAATACCTGGTGTTATCAACCGTAAATGAAACCATAGACCGGGCACTGGATGCGTGGCGTAATAATAAAACGAACTATGCACTTCCCGGTAAAATCCAGGAGTGGCTTGAAAAACATATGGGGAATTTGGTGCTTTTAGGGTGATATTGTTCCACACACAGCAGCGAAAAAGGAAATTCGAATTCTATAGCACAGCGGAAATACTTTAAGTACAGAATTGAGCAACTTGAAGAAATTTATGCAAATGCCGGTGATGACTGTGGTTTGCTGGAAGAGTTAGAGGAGGAATTACATCACCGCTCTACAAAACGTGCCAAACAGCTTCTTATCAGAGTGGAAAAAAGCCTGGTAGCTGATACTTCTATACGAGAACAACCTCACACTAAAGAAAGAAACCCTGAAAAACAAAGTTCGCCACAGGCAGCAGATATTTCAAAGTCGCAGCATTTGGATAATGACGATCCAATAGACTGGGATATTGTACTTTCAGATACTTCCGATCAGGTTTCTAACGCCAATACTACTTCACCTGCAACAGGAGAGTCAGAAATAAAGTGGCATAGCGACCTGCTGACTTTTCTCAAGCCCGGTCTTCGCTAGGCATGGAATTCAGGGCCTCCCTATTTGAAGTGGGCAGTCTGCAACCCAGGTCTCTGACCGCTTATCGCTTTCGGCTCTTCGAACTGACCATTTCGTATGACAATCTGAATTGTTGCCGAACGGGAAAATGCTTGCCACGAGGACACAGGCCGCCTATATTTTCCGAACGGGAATTTTCAAGGTCGCCGCCAGTATAATGCGTCAATTCATTACCGTGCGGGAATATTCCTTCCACCGGGAAGCTGGGGCGCAACATATGTGCCCGAAACAGGGCGCAAAGTGCCGCCCAGGCTGAATTCGCCGCCCTCTGCGGGATCGGCGTCCACTTCATCTCGGCACTGGAAAACGGTATCCCACCATGGAGTTAGGCAAGGTTTTGCAGGTGCTTAAATGCCTGGGGCTATTTTCCGCCCGGTGGTATTGTCTTCGCTCATGTAGAACAACGCCTCGTACGTGCTGTCTTGCTGGACGAAAATAGTCCCGGCAGAGCCGATTGGATGAGTGTAAACAGGCCCTAGCGTCGCGGTTATTGCATAGCAGGATTTCTCGTGACAACGAAAAATGCAGTCAAATGATCAAGTATTATTCCAATACAGGCATACAA
>JBEVXH010000012.1:0-2505 GCA_040506195.1 Candidatus Thiodiazotropha sp.
GTCACCGTGATTTCGTAATCTCCCGCCTGGGCGGGCACCTCGATCTCGCCACCCTTGACACCGGCGTCTCCAAGCAGTGCGGCCGTCGCCACCACGCTGCCGCCGGCATTGTGCAGCTCGGCATTGGCCAGGGCGTCCGCCGCACCGACGCCACTGATCTCCACGGCCAGCTGCAAGGGTATCGGCGCACCGGTCTGAATCAGCTCGGTGCCGGTGGCGGGCAGCAACATGGCGAGGGAGACGCTGGCGTCGAGACGCAGCAGGTAATCCAGGCTGCTGCGATTACCCGCCAGATCATGCGCGGTAAGGACCAGAGGCAGGGACTCACCCGGATTGAGCTGGAGGGCGGTATCGAAACGGTACTCTCCATCCACAACCCCCGGGGTGAGCGCTACCGGGATATCATTGATGGTGAATGCGGAGAGGTTCGCCTCCATGATGCTGCCCTGCAGGCGGTAGGGCTGCTCGTTGACCTGATTCTCTACCGGAGCCGGATCCAGGGCCTGGTCGATGACGATCACCGGAGCCTCCTGATCCCGCAGGTACTCCACTTGCAGTGTGGCGACCTGGCCCTGCTCGTCTTCCGCCACCAGATCGATAGTCAATTGAAAAGCACCACTCTCAAAGCCGACCGCCTCGCGAAAGGCGTACAGACCGCTGTGCAGATCGGTGAATGCAACGGGCGTGCCGTTGAGGGTCAAACTGGCGAGCTGTCCGGGGGCGTCGATCTCACCTGCCAGGGTGAAACCGGATTCATAGAGATAGCTCCCTGAGACGGGAGTCAGGACCCTGATCTGCGGCGCTGCCGGGGTTTGCTGCTCGGGTTGGTAGGTCACGCTGACCTGCCGGGTCGCCACCTGCCCGTCCGCCTCGCCCCGCACCAGGAAGCTGTTCAGGCCTTCGCTCAGGGCCAGGGGGGCGGACTCGAAGCGGAACTCGGTATTGAGCGCCGTATCGGTCAGCACCAGGGGTGCGCCGTCGACCGTCACACTCATGACCTGAGCCGGAGTTTCGATGCGGAACAGGCCGCGAATCACTATCTCGGGTTCATTGACCACGCTGTTGCTCTGGGGATAGTCGATGACCAGCGCGACCTGGCTGTCGGCGCTCTGCCGTTCCACGCTGAGGCCGAGCTGCGCCTGATTGCCGGCCTGGTCCAATGCGGTGAGGGTGATCAGATTGATGCCGATCTCCAGGGGTACATTGGCCGTCCACTGTCCGTTATTGACGATGGCCGCCATGGCGACCCCGGGAAAACGGTCCGAGGCAAGGGTCAGAGACGCCAGCCCGCTGTTGTCGTCGGACACCCCTCCGCGCAGGTCGATGGTCGCGGCATCGGTCACCCGCTCCGTCAGACCATCCAGGGTGAGCTGGGGGGCGACCTGGTCGGGGTAGTGTTGAGGGTTATCGGGATTGGTGCCCGCCTGAATCTCTTCTTCATTGCTGAAGCCATCCCCGTCCCGGTCCGGATCACTGTTGTCGCCGATACCGTCTCCATCCAGGTCCGAGGACTCGGCGGCATCATCGGGAAAGGCGTCCTGGGTATTGTTCACACCATCCCCGTCCCGGTCGTCGTCCAGCGCGTCGGGTATCCGGTCGCCATCCAGGTCCGGGGGAACGCTGGCGGCATTGTCGGGATCGAAACCGAGCTGGGTCTCATAGTCGTTGCCGATGCCGTCGCCATCCCGGTCGGGGTCGCTGTTGTCGCCGACGCCATCGCCGTCCAGGTCGGAGGATTCACCGGGATTGTCGGGAAAAGCGTCCTGTTCGTTGACCACCCCGTCCCCATCCCGGTCCGGATCGCTGTTATCGCCGATGCCGTCGCTGTCCAGGTCCGACCACTCATTGCTATTGTCGGGAAAGACATCCTGGGCGTTCTCGACCCCATCGCCATCCCGGTCGGAATCTTCGAAGTCCGGGGTGCCGTCGCCATCCTGGTCGTAGGTGGCGTCGACGCCGACACGCAGATCATCGATCAGCCAGATCCGCGCGCCGTGGTTGTAGGCGTTTCTTTGACGGAAGCGCAGTTGGATCGATTGACCGCGGTAGGCGCTCAGATCCAGCACTTCGAGTTGATAGACGGAATTGTTGTTGGCTGCCCTGTAGTTTTGCAGCGTTGTCCAGGCGACCTCGCCCAATAGCCGGATATCCACATAGTAGTTGTCGCTACTGTTGAGCTGCAGTCGCAACCAGAAATTCAACGCAGGCCGGATCGCATCCGCCGGTATGGCGATGGTGCCGTTCAGGGTCGCCAGCTGGCCCGAGTTGTAAGCGTATTGATCCAACTCGCCCGGGTTGTTGTCCAGATGATAACCGCCGCCGTGGTTGACCCTGGCACCCTGCTCGTCCAGCACCTCCCAGGTCCCCTGGCGGTTCCAGTCGGCCTGTTCCGCCACCGTCTCGAAACCGTTGATATAGGGATAGGTCAGGGCCGGCAGCTGCTCCTCTCCCACCTGCAGATCGTCGATCAGCCAGAGCCGTACCGCGTGGTTGTAGGCGTTGCCC
>JBEVXH010000012.1:2605-84475 GCA_040506195.1 Candidatus Thiodiazotropha sp.
CGCCACCGTCTCGAAACCGTTGACATAGGGATAGGTCAGGGCCGGCAGCTGCTCCTCTCCCACCTGCAGATCGTCGATCAGCCAGAGCCGTACCGCGTGGTTGTAGGCGTTGCCCTGGCGGAAACGCAGTTGGATCGACTGACCCAGGTAGGCGCTCAGATCCAGGGTCTCGCGCACATAGCCGCCGTGGTTGTCTTTGCGGGTGTATTTCTTCAGCAGCGTCCAGGCGGTCTCGCCCAACGGCCGGATATCCACATAGTAGTTGTCGCTGTTCCCCAGTTCGAGCTGATACCAGTAACTCAGCACCGGCCGGATCGCGTCCGCCGGTATGGCGATGGTGCCGTTCAGGGTCGCCAGCTGGCCCGAGTTGTAGGCGTATTGATCCAACTCGCCCGGGTTGTTGTCCAGATGATAACCGCCGCCGTGGTTGACCCTGGCGCCCTGCTCGTCCAGCACCTCCCAGGTCCCCTGGCGGTTCCAGTCGGCCTGTTCCGCCACCGTCTCGAAACCGTTGACATAGGGATAGGTCAGGGCCGGCAGCTGCTCCTCTCCCACCTGCAGATCGTCGATCAGCCAGAGCCGTGCGCCGTGATTATACGAGTTGCGCTGGTTGAAGCGCAGTTGAATCGATTGGCCACGGAAACTGCTCAGATCCAGCGTCTCGCGCACATAGCTGCTGTGGTTGTTTTTACGGGTATAGACCTTCAATCTTGTCCAGGGTGAAGTCTCAGAGTCTCTGACCTCGACATAAAAATTGTCGCTGCTCAGGAGATGAAGTTGATAGCGGTAGCTCAACACCGGGTTAACGGCGCTAAGCGGAATGGCGACACGCCAGTCTGCAACAGCGTCATGGTTGCTGTTGGCCGCATACTGATCCAGGGCGTCGGGGTTGTTGTCCAGGTGATAGTCGCCGCTTTGGCTTGGTCTGTCCGGCGTGCCGGTGGTGATGCCCCAATGTCCGTTCACTAGCCATAGGGCCTGCTCATCCGCCGTGTCAAAGCCGGTGGCATAGGGATAGGGAACATCAACTGCCGCTTGCAGGTTGGCGCCTGTGACCAGCAGCATGAACAGGCAGATCAATCCGCGCAGACGCTTCTGCAGCCTCATGGGCTGGGCGTGACCGCTGCCAAAAAAGCTGCTCTGACTAGTGTCGAAAAGAGATTTCATGAACCCGCTCTATCCTTAAATGCTTTCTATCCGCTGTTGTCCGGCCTGTCCGCCACGACATCGACTTTGACTTTTAGCAAGGCATCCTCGGCCAATCGCTTGATCGCCGCGCGCATCTTGATCGGCGCAAGCCGTTTGCGTATTTCAGCGCTGACTTCCGCCAGGGGTTGCGGCGGATGCCGCTCGACGGCATTGACCCGGACGACCGTAATGACATCGTCGATGTGCAGCGGCGAGGTTTCACCCTCACTCGTGGAGGCGACCAGCGCCTGTATCGGCTGATCCAGCACCTCGACCCTGGCGGTCAGCTGGCGCAGATTGACCGGGAGGGATTTGTTCTCTTCCAGCCAACGATTCCAATCCTCCACCTTGCCGAGCTCAGACAGCCTGCCGATCAGTGTCTTGCGCTCATCCTCCTCAATCTGACGATAGGTCTGGATCATTTCGAAGCGTTTGCTGACACCGCCCCCGAACTCGTCCGGATGATCCCGGTAATAGTCGCTCACCATATCGCCCGATACCGGCTCCGGAGCAGCATGGCGAGACAGGTAATCCTGCACCAACAGCTCTTCACGATAGGCCTTTACCTTCGCATCCAGATTCTGAAGCGCTTCCCCATCGAGTTCTTCCTGGGCCAACAGGGAGATGGCCCGGCTGCTGATGAGACTCTCGAGAATACGCTTTCTTACCTGCTCCCCACCGACTTGAGGCACCCGGTCCGCAAACAATTTCCGCATCGCCCGCTGCGCCTCGTTTTCGGTAATCGGCGAACCATTGACATAGGCCAGAGCCACCGGTTCAGCGCCTTTATTCGTCACTTCCCGCCGAGGTTGAACTGGCTCTCCGGAAGGCGCCTCATCCCGGCTGCAGGCGCTCAACAGCAGCAGACCGCAAAGGGGTGCGATCAAGCCAAAGCTGTAGCATCGATCCATCACGTTACGAACCACGCTTGTCGATGGAAACCAGGGACAAGAGACGTTTCATCTCGGCCTGTTTCGCCTGCTGACGCAGCTCGAAGCTGATATCGCCCTTGACGCTTTCATAAGGCTGCTTCACGATTTGCGCCGCCTCCAGCACCTTGATGATATGGAAGCCGAACGGCGTGGTGACAGGCGGGGAGACCTCCCCGCTCTTCATGCCGAACGCCGCCTTGGTAAAGGCCGGATCGATAGAGCCTTCCGTGATCCAGCCCAGATCCCCGCCCTTTTTGGCCGACATCAGATCTTCGGAGTAGTGCTTGGCCAGGAGTTCGAAATCCTGATTGCTCACTGCCTTGCTATAGGCTTCTTGGGCCTTGGTCAGCAGCGCCTCTCTCTCCTGTTGGCTCATTTTCGGATTGGTGCGGATCAGCACATGGGCGACATGGACCTTTCGGCTCTGAAACCGCGCGGGGTTGGCCGTATAGAAATTACGGATCGCGGCCTCGTTGACCTTGTCACGCAGATACTGTTCGAAATAGCGGGAGGTCAGCATCTGCTTCTTAAACTCATTGACCTCCACCTGGATCTGTTCAGCGTCCAGTACCTTTTGCTGAAGAATGACCTCCGCCAGACCTTCACGCTCCAGGTAAGTATTCAGTTCACGTTCGATCCGCTTTTCGTCATCCTCGGCGATACGCTTATGGTTGAGATAGGCGTCAAAGGTCTGTTTGTGAATCGCCTTGCCATTGACCTCCGCCACCACTTGCCCAACAACAGCGGGTTTGCCCGTATCACTGCAACCGGTCAGGGCCAGCGGCCCCAACAGCGTCAGCAACGCTGCCGGTATCAGATGTTTCAATCTCATTCAATTTACCTCCGTGGAGTAATTCATATAGCTTGGGGAGAAGTTCTGTCTCATCAATATGCCCCTTCACCGATGTAGTCCGGCACGCTGGTGCTGTCCAAAGGGTCTGTGCCCTCCATAATCTCTTCCTGGTCCGCTGCGCCGTCGCCATCGGTATCCCAGTTATTCGGGTCGGTGAAATAGACCATGACTTCCTGGTAATCATCCAGTCCGTCCCACTCCGTATCGCGCTCTGTCGGATCGGTATTGTGGGTTGTGATCTCGCTGCCATCACTCAAGCCATCGCCGTCACTGTCCTGACTGTTGGGGTTGGTCTGGTGGACAAACACTTCCTGGTAATCACCCAAACCATCGCCGTCCGTATCGGGCAGCGTCGGATCGGTACTGAAATCAAACTCGGCCAGGTTGCTCAAACCATCCCCATCGAAGTCGTTGAACGCAGATTCGTTTTGCAGGCCGTACACCACTTCAAATTGGTCGTCCATGCCGTCCAGATCGGAATCCACCGCCAGCGGATCGGTGTTGTGGCTGTTGATCTCCTCATGATCAGTGAGACCATCCTGGTCAGTGTCGGGGTTTGCCGGATCGGTTCCCGCGGCGGATTCCGCACCATCGTCGAGCAGGTCGCCGTCACTGTCGGCGTCGTCGGGAGAGGAGCCTGACTGCTGTTCCTGCAGCGCTGTCAAGCCATCCCCGTCCGCGTCGGCAAGCGCCTCCCCTGTGTCGGATAACGGATCCAGACCGTATCTGACCTCAAAACGATCGCTCAGGCCGTCGCCATCGCTATCCGGATTATTGGAGGAGGTACCGGCAGCCGTCTCTTGTGCATTACTGAGGCCATCCTGATCGGCATCCGTATAGGCATAGAAATTGACGATATCCGCCTGGTCCTGCTCGGTGAGGTAATCGAGCACCGCGCCCTCCGCCAACAGCAGCTGCTCGGCATTGCTCTGCGCATTGCTCATCGCTCCTTCCAGGATGCCCAGATGCATGATGATGCGCCGTCCGCCGGCCGGTACGGTGAAGCGATAGTTGACGTTCCAGTTGTTGTCCGGACGGGCGGTCTGACTGTGCGGACCGATATCACGGTTGGGGCCGGCGAAGACGTGACCCAGGACCGGCCTGGATGAGCTGCTGAGGTCACGGAAGATGACATAGTTGTCAGCATCCGTCAGCAGATCGTCACCATCGGAGGTCGCTACTTCCAGGTTGGTGCCATAGTATCGGGAATCGAGTTGCAGATTGACTTCACGGGCCTCTTCTCCCGGATTGTGGATCACCTCCAGGTAACGGATGAAGGCCCCGCCCACGCTGGGTACGAAGACCCGGCGGCTGACCCGCAGATCCCCTACCGCCATCGTTGAATAGCGCAGCTCGCGGCCATCGGCGCTGGTGGCCATGTAGTAAGAGCCGCCGTCAAGCAGATTGGTGTACTCCACTTCGTTGACCCGCAGATCGAAAGCAAAGGTTGTCGCCGTCGAACTCGAGCCAAGCACACGCCCGTCCGAATCTTCCACGGACCAATAACGATTGTTTTCATCCGTGAGATTCTGATTGTAGTGGAGAGTGGCAAGTTCATCGGCGCCATTCAGGGCGTCGCTGTCGTCGGAGAACAATTCATCCCCATCCCGGCGGCCGCCGTTGTCGCTATCCGCCTGGCTGGGGTCCGTACCGTAAAGCACCACTTCCCAGCGGTCGAGAAGCTGGTCGCCATCCGTATCCGCTACGTGAGGATTACTGCCCGCGGCGGACTCTTCAGCGTTGCTCAGGCCATCCTGGTCTGGATCGTCGGCCGCATTGGCGGTGCTCATGTCGTAAATAATCTCGAAACCGTCGTTCATACCGTCGTGATCTGTGTCGGGTTCCAGAGGATCGGTGTTATGCAGCTGCAACTCATCCCTGTCCGACAGACCATCGCTATCGCTGTCGGCCAATACCGGATTCGTACCCGCGGCTATCTCCTGGGCATCCGACAAGCCGTCACCGTCGGTATCGGTCAGCATCGGGTCCGTGCCGTGATCGTGAACTTCTGCCCCATCGTCGAGGCCATCGCCATCGCTATCCACCGCACGCGGGTCTGTTCCGAAGGTCTGCTCATCCAGATTATTCAGGCCATCGCCATCTTCATCCAGCGCGGCCTCACCGCCATCCTGCGACAACGGATTAAAGCCGTTGTGGAACTCAAAGCCATCCAACAGGCCGTCGTCATCCGTATCACGCAGACTGTTGTCCGTGCCGACCGCCAGCTCATCCTCATCGCTCAACCCATCCTCATCCCGATCGACATAGGCGAAGAAATTCACCACCGACGCCCGATCTGTATCGCTCATACCGGCGAGCAGATGATCACCGGGGCGGCGCAGGCTATCCAGCAGAATCCGGGTGGCGTCACTACTGTTCTGCATCACCCCGGTGTGCAGAACCATACGGCTCTCGCCCGGCGGCACCATAAAGCGATAGGCCAGGGTCCAACGTCCGCCGACCAGGGTAGTGGCATCAGGCCTGACCCTGCCGTTGGTTCCTGCGAACAGATGGCCAAGACTGGGGCGGTTACTGGTTGACGCGATATCGCTAAGCACCAGGAAATCATCTTCCGGCGTCAATTGCCCATCGGCTGAGGAGGTCAAAATCGCCGTATCCTCATCCGATGCGCGGTAGTCGCTCTCTATCTCCAGCCGAACTACCTGCGGCATCGTTGTCGGGTTATGCACGATTTCCAGATAGCGGATCAACCCCTGTCCCGATTCGGGTACCCGAACCCGGCGACTGAAAATCAGGTTATCCTGGCCAGCCGCATTGAAATAGAGTTCCCGGCCGTCACTGCTCTGTCCCATGCGATAGCTGGGATTAGTGTATTCAATGCCGTTGACCCTGAGGAGGAAGCTATTCCGGGTGGCGCTATCGGTCGTTGAACTGACTCGGCCACGGTAGTTGTCGATGCGCCAATAACGACCACTCTCTTCATACAGTGTCTGATGGCCCGACAGGGTTGCAAGATCGTCCGTCGCAAGCGCGGCGTCAGTGCCATCGACAATCAGTTCATTGGTGTCGCTGCGGCCGCCAAGGTCCGTGTCGGTGTGGTTCGGGTCGGTCCGATACTCATTCACCTCCCGGCTGTCCCACAGAAGATCGGCGTCACTGTCCCGATTGAATGGATCGGTTCCGGCCGACGACTCCTGCGCGTTATTGAGGCCGTCACCATCCTCGTCAGCCAGCGGGTCGTTAAGGTTGTAGGTGATTTCGAAACCGTCGCTCAGGTTGTCGCCATCACTATCGGTCAGCAAAGGATCGGTGCCGTGTTGCTGAATCTCTTCGGCATCGGTGAGACCATCCTGATCGCTATCTGATAGTAACGGATCAGTGCCCAAAGCCAGCTCCTCTGCATCGCTCAGACCATCGAAGTCACTATCCGGCAGAGTCGGTTCGGTATTGTGAATCAGATATTCATCACCGTCGCTGACACCGTCGCCATCACTGTCGCTATCGGTCGGATCGGTGCCGAGCGACTGCTCCTGAAGATTGGTCAGATTGTCGAGATCGCCGTCCTGATCCGTTTCACCGCTGTTCGCCGGCGACAGCGGATCGAAACCGTAACGGACCTCGAAGCCATCTTCGAGTTGATCACCGTCGGAATCCGGGTCGTCCGGATCGGTGGCATGCTGCGCCTCGTCACTGTCGCTCAAGCGATCGTCATCACGATCTTCAGCGGGGAAGAAGTTGGTGATCGTGGCTTTTTCCGCTTCGCTCAGACCATCCAACGCGCCAGGCTGCATACTCATCAGATCCACCAATGTGGATTCGACCTGGGTATTGTCATAGTCGTAGGTGACGAAACTCATCACCGAACGACGGCTATGGGGCGGCACGAATAACTGATAAGTGACCGATAGGCCGGTGTCAGCCATGCTCACCGACGGCCGAGCCGCGGTTTGCCGACCGGCGAACAGATAACCGATGGTGGTACCGTAGTCCGGCAGCAGGATATAGCGGTCCTCATCCGTAAGCAGGGCATCGCCACTCGATGTCTGCGGTGATCCGTTCAGACCGTAGGGCAACGCCGTCGTAACAGTGAGGGTCAACTGTTTCGCCTGATCCGTGGGGTTGTCCACCATATCGAGATAACGTACGAAACCGGTGAAATCACCCGCGCCTTCGGGCGGTCCTTCCTCACCACCGCCAGAAGCGGCGCCCTGTACGTAGATACGGCGCTGAATCACCAGATCGTCGATGGCGCCGGCCGTCGTACTCAACCGGCCGACACCGGTCTCCACCAGCGGAGCATTATTCCCTTCGCCGGAATCCTGGCCTTGGTTGTGAGCTGTGTATTCGACACCATTGACCGACAGTGTCAGGGCTTTAAGCTGACCTTCACCGTAGTAGGCGCTCAACTCTCCGTCTCTGGCAGAGACCTCCCAATCATGGCCATAGTGATCGTACAAGCTGGAGTTGTAGGTCAGCGCAACGCTGGCGTCATCGCCCGCCATCAGAGGATCGGTCTCCGTGACAAACAGCTCGTCGATGTCCCATAAACCCGCACCATCGCTATCCCTGAGGGCCGGATCGGTATTGTAATAACCGCTTTCCTCCCCGTCGCCCAACAGATCTCCATCGCTATCAGCGGAGAATGGGTCGGTGCCGGCCAGCGACTCAGCCCGGTTGTCGAGTCCATCCAGATCGTTGTCCGATGCCGTCACACCCGTGTCGTTGAGGGGGTCGAAGCCATGGCTGATTTCGAAACCGTCCGACAATAGATCCCCGTCGGTATCCTCGAGCAGCGGATCGGTGGGATGGGTATATATCTCGGCGTAATCATCCAGGTTGTCGCCGTCGCTATCCGCAGCAGCGGGATCGGTCCCCATGGCCACCTCGACGGCATCTTCAACGCCATCCCCGTCGCTGTCGGCGGCGTTGGGATTCGATCCGTGTTCGTTGACCTCGCTGCTGTCCGACAAGCCGTCGCCGTCCGTATCCTCCTGATGAGGATCGCTACCCTGCTCCTGTTCCTGGAGATTGCTCAAACCATCGCTGTCGGTATCGGCGGAAGCTTCGTCTGAGAGGGTGAGCGGATCGAAACCGTATTCGACTTCGAATCCATCGAACAGTCCGTCGCCGTCACTATCCCGATTGTCGACCAGGGTGCCCAACTGGGTCTCGGCCGCGTCACTCAAGCCATCGCCATCCTGATCGGGATAGGCGAAGAAGTTGATCACCTCAGCCTGCTCTTGCGGAGTCAGTCCGTCCAGCGCCTGTCCCTGCACGCCATGCAGACTCTCGGCGACCGTCAGCGCATTGGCGAGACCGGTCTCCATGGCCGCCAGGTGCATGATCATCCGCCGCTCGCCCGCGGGCACGACGAAGGTGTATCCAACGGTCCAGTCGCGGCCAACCGCTGCGGTACTGGCATCCGGTTCCAGTTGACTGTACTCGCCATTGAAGAGATGCAGCAGTGACCTGGTGGTGGTATTGGCCGGATCGTGCATCGCCACATAGTCATCATGCTGATCCAACAGGGCGTCGCCGTCCGAGGTCATGTATTCGACGCCGTTAGCGTTGCTGCCGTAGGTTGACGCGAGCGCCAGTTCCACCGTCTTGTCGCTATCGCTCGGGTTTTCGATCACTTCGATATAGCGCACGAAGGCGTCTGTGGCCTGCGGAACATAGGCACGGCGATAGACACGCAGGCCGTCGAGCAGATCCGGGGTAAAGTGAACCTCTCTTCCCGCCTGGCCCAGGCCCATGGCGTAGCCTGCTTGGTAAGACAGTCCGTTGACCGTCAAATTGAACGCATTGCCGGTGGAGCCGTTGGTGGTGTCCTGAACGACGCCGGTATAGCTGTAGAAGGACCAATAATCACCGTCAGCATCGGTCAGGCTATGGGTGTAGTTGACCTGCTCACCGAACTGAGCGGCATCCAGCGGATCGGTATGATCGACAAGGATTTCCACTGCATCGCTGCGTCCGTCGCTGTCACTGTCCTGGCTGCGCGGGTTGGTACCCTGAGTATATTCCTCCAGGTTCGTCAACGCGTCATCGTCGCTATCGGCATAGGGCGACACGCCCAGCAGATCGTAGTTGATCTCGAATGCATCCGACATACCGTCAGCATCGGAATCCGCTTCGAGGGGATCCAGATAGTAGTCGTAGATTTCCGACCGGTCGTCCAAGCCGTCACCGTCACTGTCGGCATTACCCGGCAGGGTACCCAGGGTGATTTCAAGGGTATCGGCCAGGCCATCGCTGTCGCTATCGGTGGATACAGGATCGGATTGATAGAGATTGACCTCGTCTCCGTCCGACAGGCCGTCGCCATCGCTATCGGGATTATCCGGTTGCGAGCCGTAATTCTGCTCCTGCTGATTGTCGAGGCCATCGTTGTCGCCGTCGAGATGGGTCTCTTCGCTACCGGCGGGCGAATCGGGATTGAAGCCGTAGTAGCGCTCGAAACCGTCGCTCAGCGCATCGTTGTCCGTATCCGGATTGAGCGGATCGAGACCCAGAGGTATCTCGTCGGCGTCATAAACACCATCTGCGTCACTGTCGAGTTGGATGCGGAAATTGACCAGTTGCTCTGTCTCTTCAGCAGTAAGCCCTTCGATCTCATAGTCGGCCGCATGCAGCTCGTCGATTCTGCCCAGGGTCGTCACCGGATCGCTGTGCTGCACCATATAGTGCATCAGCGCCCGGCGCTCACCGGCCGGAATCGTCAGCTGGTAGGTCACGGAGTAGTCGCCATAAACCGGATTGAGGACAACGCTATCCGGGGCGTATTGTGAACTGACGCCCTTGAACAGCAGACCGACCGCCGGTGTTCCGCAACCATCGCAGTCATCATCGGTGACAAAATAGTCCGTGGGCTCCACAAACCGGTTGTTTTGATCGAGTTCAACGCTGTCAGTGGAACTGGCGAGAAGCTGCGTATCATAGGTGGATCCGACCCAACCGCTGAGTCGAACCGTGACACTCTGTTCGATCGCCGAGCTGTTTTCGATCAACTCGATATAACGGGCATAGATATCGTTTTCCGGCACATAGATCTTACGCACCACATTGAAGTCACCCATCTGCCTGGCTTGTAGGGTCAACTCACGGCCCTGCATTCTCACACCGACGGGCGACCCGTCTGTATAGTCACTGCCGTTGATATAGAGCAGTCCCGCCCGGGAGAAGGCGCTGTCCGTACCGCTGTCGATGCGACCTACGGTATCGATATCCCAGCGATAACCACTTCCTGTAAGAAGATGTGGCAGCGGGACTTCACCCTCGTAGGTCAGATCCCGCTCAGGAATCACATTCACCGGCTTCAACAGCAGGGATTGCAGGATCATGTCGCCCACATCGTGGGAAGTTCCGCGGGGCGGTGCAAAGCGTGCGGAGTCCGCCACAACCCGTTCGTTACCGAACATGGCCTCGGCATGAACCTGCATGAGTTGATCAACGGTGGCCACATCGGTCAGGGCAAACAGTCCGTCCGCATCGGTGGTCGTGGTGCGGCTGCCGATCGAAACCGTCGCGCCGGCGATGGGATGTTGGGCGCTATCCACAACACGGCCGGTAACCGTAGCGCCCGGATCTGTGGAGATCGTATAAGTCTGGGATGTCTCGGACGACAGCCCCGCATTGTCCGTCGCGCGCACCGTCAGTTGCAGGGTGGCGGCATCCGCTACGCTGACTGTCGCCGAGTAGAGGTCTCCCTCCGCGGAATCCTGTGCAACGGCGCTGCCATCCACCAGGAACTCGACCGAGGCCAAACCGGTATCGTCGGTCACCTGCGCCGTGAGCGTCAGCGTCTCGCCGACGACCAGCATCTGCGTATCGGGCGGTGTAACCGCTGCGATAACCGGCGCCAGGGCATCCGCATCCAGGGGAGCGGGATCCACACCATCAGGCGTGCCGTCACCATCATGATCAGGATTGGCGGGATCGGTTCCCAGGATCGATTCCTGAGCATCGCTGAGACCATCCTGATCGGCATCCTCATAGGCGAAGAAGTTGACGATGTCGGCCTGGTCCTGCTCAGTGAGGTGAGTGAGCACAGCCCCTTCAGCCAGTAGCAGTTGTTCGGCGTTGTTCTGCGCATTGCTCATCGCCCCTTCCAGGATGCCCAGATGCATGACGATACGCCGTCCGCCGGCCGGTATAGTTAAGCGATAGTTGACTTGCCAGTTGTTGTCCGGACGTGCGGTCTGACTATCTGGACCGATATTGCGGTTGGGGCCGGCGAAGATGTGGCCCATGACCGGTCTGGATGTAGAGCTAAGGTCGCGGAAGATGACATAGTTGTCGGTGTCCGTCAGCACATCGTCCCCATCCGAGGTCACCACCTCCAGGTTGGTGCCGTAGTAACGGGAATCAAGTTGGAGATTGACTTCACGAGTCAGGTCGCCCGGATTGTGGATCACCTCCAGGTAACGGATGAAGGCTCCTCCCACGCTGGGTACGAAGACCCGGCGGCTGACCCGCAGATCCCCTACCGCCATCGCCGAATAGCGCAACTCACGGCCATCGGCACTGGTGGCCATTTCGTAATAGTTATCGTAAATGGCGTTGGTGTAATCTTGCCCGTTGACGCGCAGATCGAAAGCGAAGCTTGTTGCGTAAGAGGTCGAACCGCGTACACGGCCGTCCAAGTCTTCCACATCCCAGTAGCGCCCGTTTTCATCCGTGAGATTCTGATTGTAGCGAATGGAGGCCAGCTCATCCGCCCCGTCCATGGCATCGCTGTCGTCGGTAAACAGCTCATCCCCGTCCCTGCGGCCGCCGCTGTCGCTGTCGGCCAGGAGAGGATCTGTCAGATAGGTCGCAATCTCCCAACGATCGAGCAGCAAGTCACCGTCGGTATCCTCACTGCGTGGATTGGTGCCCGCGGTGAACTCTTGCAGATTGGTGAGACCATCCTGGTCGGTGTCGTCGGCCGCATCGACGGCGGTCATGTCGTAAGTGACCTCAAAACCGTCGCCCATACCGTCCCCATCGCTATCCTCAAGGGTCGGATCGGTGGCGTGGTTGTAGATTTCCGCATTGTCATCCAGCCCGTCGCCATCGCTATCGACCAATTGCGGATTGGTGCCCAGTCCGACCTCGACATCGTCGGTCAGGCCGTCGCCATCCGAATCCGCTGAATTCGGATCCGAGCCATGGATGTTGACTTCGTCGCCGTCGGAGAGGTTATCCCCATCACTATCATCGAAGTTAGGATTGGTACCGTTGCTCTGCTCATCAAGATTGCTCAATCCGTCCGAATCGCTGTCATCGTCGGTCTCTCCAAGACCACTCTCCGAAGCCGGGTTCAGACCGTAGTTGACCTCAAAGCCATCCAGCAGCTGATCACCATCACTATCATCATTGAAGGGATCGAGTCCAAGTGGCACCTCTTCCGCATCGAAGAGGCCGTCGCTATCGCTGTCTGCGAGCAGATGGAAGTTGACCAGTTGCTCTGCTTCCTCAACCGTCAATCCTTGAATATCGAAATTGGCGGCGTGCAGGGCCGCCACACGGGCCTGGGCGGTGGCGCGATCATGATGCTGCACCACGTAGTGCATCAGCACGCGCCGTTCCCCGGCGGGCACGGTGACCTGGTAATCCACGATATAGTCGTCACTGTTGTAGAGACGAACAACCCCGGGAGTCACGCCGCCATTCGAGTCGCTCAGCAGCAGAGCGACTGCCGGTGTGCCGCATCCCTCGCACTCATCATCGACCAGGAAGTAATCGGTCGCCTCGATGAAATTGCCGTCGATGTCGCGTTCGATTGAACCACCGGATGTTGCAATCACCTGGGTCGCCGCATTCGCGCCGAAGTTGCCCCGCACAGAGATCGTCACGACCTGCTCCGTGGCGGAGGTGTTTTCGATCAGCTCCAGGTAACGGGCGTAGATATCCTCTTCCGGCACATAGATCTTGCGCGCCACATTGAGGCTGCCGATCTGCTGTGTCCGCAAGGTCAACTCGCGCCCTTGTATTCTCAGGCTTGCCGGCGATCCGGACTGATAGCGACTGCCATTGATGTAGAGATATTGGGCATGATCGAAGGCATTGTCGGTGCCATCATAAAGAGTCCCGTAACTGGTGATATCCCAGCGGTATCCGGCCCCTGTGAGCGCATGGGTCAGATTGACATCACCCTCGTAGGCAAGATCCTGCTCAGCCACCAGATCGACCGGGGTCAGGCCCACAGCCCTCAACACCAGATCACCCACATCATGGACAGCGCCACGCGGCGGTGCAAAAGCGGCAGAGTCGGCCTGCATGGGCTCGTTACCGAACAGGGTTTCCGCATGGACGAGCAGGCTCTGCGAGGTTGTCGGCAGCGCGGCGATGGTGAAGAGCCCCTCGGCATCGGTCACCTCTGAAAGGCCGCCAACCGTCACCGTCGCAGCGGCGACCGGATTGTTCAACACATCCACGACACGCCCGGTAACGGTGGTGTAGGGATCATTACCCAAGGTAAATTCCACCGGACCGGTGGTTTCGCTATTGCCATTACTGTCTGTTGCGCGAACCTCCAGTGTCAGGGTCGCTCCCGACACGGGAACCGTATAGGGCAGTTCGTAGGGCGCAGTGGTAACGGTGCCGATTTCAACACTATCGGCAAAGAAGCGCACCTCAGCGATCTGACCGTTGTCAATTACATCCGCTCGCAGGGTGAGCTGCTGCTCATAGACCAGGGTCTCGCCGCTGAGCGGCTCCACAAGCGCTACGCTGGGCAATTCGGTATCGACTGAGAGGGGATCATTGTCTTCCCCATCCAGCAAGCCATCACCATCCGTATCCTCATTGTGGGGATCGAGGCCGAGCAGTACCTCGGTACCGTCGAGCATGCCGTCTCCATCGGTATCCGGGGTATCGACCCAGTCGGTCAGATAGACCTGGATCTCCTGCTTGTTGGTCAGACCGTCATCGTCGAAGTCCTGGCCGGCATCCGTGGAGTTCGTGGGACTGAGACACTGCTGGCCATTGTCGCAGAAGACCTGTGTCGCCACTTCCACCGCATCGGACAAGCCATCCCCATCGGTGTCGGCCAGTACCGGATTGGTCGAATAGTTATTGACCTCATCGCCATCGCTCAATCCATCGTCGTCGCTGTCGGTATCGAACGGATCGGCGCCTCTGGAGATCTCCTGGCCATCCGCCAGGCCGTCCCGGTCGGTATCGTACTCTTTCGGATCGGTGCCGTGCAGATCGACTTCCGCGCCATCCGACAATCCGTCGAGATCGGTATCGCTGAGGCGCGGATGGGTATTGTGCTGCTGTTCAGCCAGGTTGTTCAAACCATCATTATCGCTGTCAGCTGCCGCCTCCCAGGTCGCTGGATCAGCTTCGCCATTGACCAGCGGATCGAATCCATAGCGATACTCAAAGCCATCCAACAAACCATCGCCGTCATGGTCCTGGGTGTAAGGATCGGTACCCGCCACAAACTCGTAGATATCCTTCAACCGATCGTTATCGCTATCGACCAGACTCTTGTCGTACATATAGGCCAACACATTCGGTGCATAGACCTGGTGATAACGGCCTGTCTGGGAGAGGTTTCTCAAGCGGATGGTTGAGAAGTAGATATGGCCCTCGCCGTAGGCATAGGTGATTGCAGAGATGCGTCCTCTCGAGAACGACTCGCGGTACATCAACGGCGTAACCTCGGGTGCCAGATCAGCCAGATTGATATAGCCGTAGACCGAATAATTCTCGTACAGGGAACCGAGCGGACCCGCAACGCCTTCGTAGATCAGCGAAGTCGTGTCGATGGCGCCGTTGGTCCTCGTGCGGTAGAGGTAGGTGTCTTCCTGTATCGCACTGGCCGGCGAGCCGGGCAGATCCTGCAGCCCGGACGTGTAGGGATGGTCGTTATGCAGCACCAGCAAGCCGCCGGCGCTGACAAAATCGAAGACCTTCTGCCTATGATTCCTGAAGTAGTATTCGTAACTCGAATAGTCGCTCGTATCGACCATCAGCATATCGAGCCTGGTCAGATCCGCTGTCGCCAGGGAACCGGTATTGATCGCGTCATAACCCGCCCGCTCGATAATCTGGCGCTGCCACTCCTGGCCGGTATTACCGACACTGGAGAAGTAGCCGACATTGACGGTGGTGCGCTCCAGCAGTATCTGACCAACGTCAGTGGTTCCGCTCCACACAGGGGTTACGGAAGTGCTGACCGCATTGACTGTTTCACCGCCCAAATCGCCGCTGGCGGAGACCAGGATTTCACCGGCCGCTACCGGTACCTGGGTAATGACGAAGGTACCATCGGCCTGAGTGAGTGAAGTGCGGCCGTAACTGCTGACAGTAACATTGGCCAGCGGTTCGCTCTGTGCATTCACAACCGAACCGATCACTGTGGTATAGGGATCGTCAACGAGGTCGAACAGAGCTTCTTCTGTAAGTGTGGTATTACCGTTAGTGTCTGTGGCGCTGACTTGCAGGCTGACCTGATCGAGACTACTGGGCAGCTGGAATTCGACCGCATAGGGTTGCGCTGTCAGTATAGCGATCTGGCTGTGGTTGACCAGAAATACCAGCTCCTCGATACGTCCGTTATCTGTCGCATCGGCCGACAGGGTGACGGTCTGCCCTTTCAACAGTGAGGCGCCGGACGCCGGTGAAGTCAGCGTTACGCTTGGCGGTGTGATATCCGCTACGGCGGGTTCGCTGTCCTCCCCATCGAGTAGTCCATCGCCATCATGATCGGGATTGGTCGGGTCGGTACCGAGGTTATTGACCTCTTCGCCATCGGTCACGCCGTCATCATCACTATCCGTATCACGAATGCCGGTGCCCTGCTGAACCTCTTGCAGATTGGTCAGTCCGTCGCCATCTTCGTCGGCATCGGCATCGGCCGGATCGTTGGGATTCAGGCCGTCTGCGATCTCAATATTGTCATCGATACCGTCATCGTCGGTATCCCGATCAATCGGCGAGGATGAAGGAATATTGCTCACTTCGAAGTTATCGCTGAGACCGTCACCGTCACTATCGACCAGTAGCGGGTCGGTGCCATGGGTCAACACTTCGGTGCCGTCAAACAGGCCGTCCTGATCAGTATCGCGTTGATCAAGTCGGGTTCCCGCGGTCACTTCATCCACATTCAGCAATCCGTCGCCATCCAGATCTTCCTGACTGTCCGGCACAGTGTCACCGTCGCTATCGGCCAGGGTCGGATCGAGTCCTTCGTAGATTACCTCGTCGCCGTTGCTCAAGCCGTCACCATCGAAGTCCGCATCTTCGACAAAGACCTGCAGTCTGAGGCGATTACCGACCAACAGCGCTTCACCGCCATCCAGTAATCCGCTTAAAGACAACTCGACGTTATCACCGTCGGCCAGGGTATTGTCGCTGCGGGCCGAGTAGAGCGGGATCGATACCGAACGGTAGCCTGCCAACCAGGAAAAGGTTTGCTCTTCTTCATTCAGCCACGCCCTTCCGCTGCTGATCCGGTATGCGTTGATGCCGTTGCCGAAGCGGATCGGCAGTGTGATCTGCTGACCTTCCAGCACCTGCAGCGGGCTGTCCAGGTCGATCAATACATTGGGCGCGCAGAGCTCACCCTGCTGATCCAGTACAGCATCGCCGCGCACACTGCCCACCAGCACCGAGCCGGTGGTGCTATAGGCGTAACAGCGGTTCAACTCAAATGCCGTCTCGGGCGTAAAGATCACCGTCTGCTGGTCGAGCTGCGCCGAGCCTGCGAGCGCCGCCTGGTTGTCACTCATCGAGATCAGCGGACTGGCGGCGATGGTTTCCACGGCCTCGTCGTATTCAAATCTTGCGCTCAAATCACGGCTGAAACCGGCATCGATCACGGCTGAGACGATTTCAGGCGGCTGTTCGCTGAATATGATGTGGAATTCGCTGGAGGTATCCACAGTGGCAAGGGCCTCGGGCACAGCGGCGATAGTCACAACCACCGATTCGAAGCTGTTGTCGGTGACGCTGAAGGTCGCCGTTCCACGCTGCAGTGCGACACTCGCCGCAGCGGCCTCACCATCGATCATCGCGGCGCCGCTTACAGCAAGATCCACTGTATAATCGGCATCCGCACCGGCCACTTCGGCGACCGGGTTGTCGTAGCTATCGACCAGTTGCAGCTGTACCGGGACCACATGCTTGGTGCCATAAGTGGCAGGCACGGCGCCCTGGGGCTCCCCATGCTCGTCCAGGAATCTCAAGCTGGCGGGTGCGGAGGCGATCAAGCGCAAGGGTATGGCCGAAACCGGAGAGATCCCCCCTGCTCCGCTATTATCGTAGTAGGCCCCCAAACCATCGGAAAGCACCAATGGCAATTGGTAATCTCCAGCGGTCACGGCAGCCGTAATCTGTACCTCGGCCTGACCGGCAACCAGGTTGACGTTACCCCGCTCGGAATGCTGGCCATCGTTGATTGTGACCACTTCCAGTCCGGCGGCAGGTATGAAACTGAAACCGGTGGGCAGCAATAGTGAGAACGCTGTCTGACTGTCATTCGTCACTGGGTTGTTCTGCTCGTCGCGAGCCTGAACATGCAGGGTGAAGGGTTCATTCACCACCACCGGCGGCAGGTGAGCAAACAGCAGATTTGCTGTATCACCCGCGGCGACGGTCAACGGCAGCTCGGCATGTTGCACCAGAGGATGTTGTGTCAGTTCCGCCCTCAGGAAGTAATCGCCGGCGCTGAACGCAATATCGACAGGTAAGGTGCTCTCGCCGTTGTTATCACTCAGGGTATCGCCAATCACATAGGTCGTCGCGCCATTCGCCTGACGCAGGCGCCAGTGGATATTTTGTCCGGGCACCGGCCTGGCTGAAGTATCGAGCACCTGCACCCGGTATTGGGCGGTCTCGCCGACATTGACGTTCTGACTGTTGACCGATGGATCGTTATTGACGAACTGCAGTTGATTGGGAGCCTGTCTCAGTGGAATGACATACTCCGGCGTCTCGACGGTCTGACCAAGCGCATCCGCCACCTCGACCTTAAGGCGGTACTCGTCGTTGACTTGCGCCGCCAGGGGCAGACTGAAACGATGGCTGAAACTGTTCTCTACCGTCTGGTTGAAAACGGCCAATTCGTGAACCTGCTGGCCATCCGGATGCAGCAGTCGCAGCACGAGTCCGCCCGGCGCATCGTCAACCGCGTCCAGATTGCCCAGCACGACCGTCGCCGTGCCGCCATAGAATCCCTGATCGGGCAAGCTAACCGCCAGGTTATTGATATCGGGCGCCTGGTCAGGGGTAACGGTAACCATCTGCTGCATCAAAGCCGTCTGGCCCTGGCTATCGATAACCCGGATATTGAGCGGCTGCTGTTGCGCCGTTCCGATACGATCGGTGCGCTGGTCGACCAGTTCGAAGACCTGCTGCGTCAGTGCGTTTCCACTGATCTCGAAGCGGCGGGTAAAGCCGTTCCACTCGAATTCCACCGCATCAATGGCCAGATCGTCAGTCGCGGAAAGGGTAACGCTGAAGCGGCCCTGCTCACGGATATCGGCGGGTAGATCGACATCCTGGATAACCGGATGTCCGTCCGCCACGGAGCTGACCGTGAGTTCACTGGTTGAAGCGTTACCCGCCTGATCGATGACCTCCAGCGAATAGTTGACCGTAGCGATGCCGTTCAGAATGTCATGATATTCGATCACCCCGTCGGAGAAAGCGGCGCTGACAAGCTCACCGCCCCGACGCAGCAATGCGCGCGCCACTCCGCTGCCCTCGTCGTTCAATGCGATATGCAGGCGGTAGGGATATCCGGCGACCACGGGTCCCAGATCGGACTGAACCTCGTTGCCGATCAACGATAGGGTTGCAGTGGGTGCCACCACATCCTGATGGCGGAAGAAACGTCTTGGCATCGACTCTGCCGCGTTACCGAAGACATCCACGCCTCTGGCCTTGAAATAGTAACCGCTGTATTCGCTACCGATACTCAGGCTCAGCTCGAATACCGGCCCAAACTGTTGTTCGATCTGCTGCCAGGGACCTGTCTCTTCAGCCGCCATGAGGAACTCAACCGCGGCGATCGGCTGACTGCTGCCCACCACTTCGGCGCTCAGGGTCAACGGTACAGGCTCCCAACTATGCTCATTAAAGGAGAGTGCTACATCAAACGCGTTGGTCACACTGTTTTCCGATTGCAGGTAGAGCTGTCTCGGATCGGACTCGGCCACCAACCCGGACTCAAACTCAACCCGGGTGGTCAAATAGAAAGACTGACCATTCGGCAGTTGTGGCGGAATCGGCAGATGACGATCGAAAGGCGCGTCGGTGACGGTAGCTACCGGGGTTCCGTTGATCAGGTAAGCGACAGCGGCCAGGTTCTGATCGTCAAGGGTAGCAGCAACAGGCTGAGTCGCATGATAACTGCTCTTCGGCGCGGGATTATCCGACGCCCGCTCACCGACCGACAATTGCCTGGGCAGACGTAAGATCTGCAGCCTGTCGGAGCCGTAGGCAATGGCGATACGGTCATGTTCCACCGACAGTGCGGTAGGAACACCATCCAGTGTCAAGGTCACGCCACTGTCTATCGCCTGCAACTGATAGGGATCGAATGCCCGCAAGACAAACTGGCCTGTCTCTTCGGTCACAACCCACAGACGCCCTCTTTGCAAGGCATGGAACACCAGGGAGCCGCTAACAGGTACGGTATCCACTGTGTAGTCAGTCAGATTGAGCTGCTGTAACTGATCACCTATCCGGCCAAAGATCAGGTCACCGCTGAGGCTGACCTGCGAGACACCGAATCCCATATGGCTGCTCAGATCGACAACCCGCTCACGCTCCAGCCGCTCTGGCGTGGTGTCGATAAGCAGCAGACGTCCGGTGTCGGTCACAGCGGTCAGCAATGAACCACTGGCATCGATCTCCGCCAGTGATTCATCGCTTACGAAAATCGTGCGTTGCACACTGAAGTCATTGAGATGAGCCAGGTGTAGCGAACCACCCGCGGAGACCGCAACTTCATCATTAACAACCGCCAGGCCGTTCACCATGAGCTGGTCGAACAGAACCGCTGGTGTCAGGCTCCCCTGTTCAAGGGCCACCAGACGCTGCAATTCGGGCTGGAGAACGAACAGATAGTCCCCCGCCCCACCGACGGCCGCGGCCGATTCCGTATAGGCCCGGGCAGGATAACCGCGCATCGTCCAACCCTGGTCAGGATTCTGGGTGAACACCTGGGATCCATAATTATCCGCTGCGGCAATCAGTTGACCGCGATGCAGAGTGAGGTCCACTAACCGTCCGCTTACGCCGGCGCCAGTCAGGTTACTATCGTACAGGGTAACGAATGCCCCTGTACCCGGGTCGATTTGCAGGATCTGTCCAACCGTACCGCCCAACCAGATACGGCCACCGGCCATTTCCGCCCTGGATATATCCGGCTGGATCGCCAGCGTCCATTGGGCCGTTTTCTGTAAACCTGTTTCAGATGCGATATCGACCAGTTGCGCCCGCCCCTGGCTGCCACTCAACGCAAGCAGTTTGCCACTCAGGCTTAACAGACGCTCCGCATCGACCGCCAGGGCAAAAGCCTCTCCCCGGAGCTGGGAATCAAGTTGCCGCAGGTTGCCGGCAGCATCGGTCACGAATATCCGTTTGCCCGATAGCGCCATGGCGGTGAAGTGCTCGCCCTGCAGCGCAGCCAGGGTTGTGCCGTCGCTATCGATCGAGGTCAGTTGCGACGCGGTGAGGAGTAGATAGCCGGAACCATAGGCACGGGCATCGAGCACGCCCTCCCCGAGATCCAGATGTTGTTCGAGTCTCAGATCAGCCCCCTGGACTGAATAGAGATCCAGATTCGAACCATAACCGACCGCTACGCCGTTTTCACCCGCGGCCAAAAGTGAAACACCAACCGCAAGGGGTTCAGTACTGATCACACCATAACCATTGGCCGGGTCAAGCATATAGAGACCGAAGCCTTGCACCGCAATCAGTAGATAGCGATCTATATGGGCAATGGCCGTAATCTCGCCATCAGCTGCGTAAACCAGATCACTCTGGTTATACAGCTCGCGACCATTGCTATACCAGTAACCGCCCACATCGGGTTCGAATACGTCAAACGCAAGCGAAGCCGCATCAAGCGTGAGATTCAGACCGTTGGTGATACTGGCGCTGTAGCGCTCCTCGGTAACATTCCCGAAACCGTCGTCGAGACTCGTCACGACTTCGATTTCACTCAAGCCTTCGGGCAGGGTGACGAACAGGCTTTCGTTACCGGTAAACAACAGCCCGCCTTGTCCATCGTAGATCGTGATAGCACCCTGATAACGGGCCGGATCGAATCCCGTCAACTGCAGATCAAGTTCGGAGCCGTCCGCGATATGGGAAGAGAACCCGACCAGATTCATCTCGGGCAGATCGAGTCTGGGGGCAACCCGGATACCGACCTGTGTCTCGGTATAGCGGTAGTCGGCATCCAGATAGGCCCTTATACGCAGGAAGTAGTTATCCTGCACCTGGACAGCAGGCAGCCTGAGACTAAGCGTTCCCTGGGCTTCACTAACCGGCAGAGTGACCACTCGGTTGCCGTTGAAATCTTCCAGGCTCACTTCCCCATAGTTGAAGAGATGGCCATCCTCAACGGCGACCTGGTAGCCGAACGAAAGGGTCTCGCCTTCCGCCAGCAACTGATTGTTCTGCAATCCGGAAATCGTGATGGATGCACTCTGGACATTAGCCGCGGGATTGAGACTGACCGTCTGCTGCAACCCGGCATAGTTGAGAAGATACTCCAGGCTGACCGCATCCTCAGCGGTCGGCACCCAATGATAAGCAACACCTTCCGTTGTCAGCAGAGACGGGAAGGTCTCGCCCTGATGGATGATTGAGACCTGGTTTGTCCGGGCGCCTGCGGCAAACTCGACTTTTACCGGAAGCTGAGCGCCACTGACGATGCTCTCGCCATCGGCGGGCCAAACGACACTTGGCGCGCCACTTTCGGTGATATCGGGGATCAGTGAATGACTCTGCGCCTGAGCAGAGTGGTCGCGGATGTGCATCACCAGCTCGGCAGGCAGTTGGTCGGCGGCAATGAACCAGGCATCACCCTGGGCAACCTGAACACCCAGGTAACTGTCCAGTTCACCGGCGTATTGGAGTTGTGACGCCGGCAGCAACCGGCCGGCCTGGTCGGTAAAATAGGCTTCTCTCAATCCCACGGCGTCGGTTGCCGTATTTTCCGTGATCAGCAAGCCGAACGGCAGCGCGTGGCTGGTAACAACCGCACTGGTCGTTGTATCCCCACCGGCGATAGTCTGGCGTTCAATAGTAGCTCCGTCATAGCTGTTCTTAACACGGTAAAGAAGACCGGCGGTAATCTCGATCTCATCATCATCGGCCGACAAGGAGCCCAGGCGTTCGCCATCCAGCCATTGCTGCCAATGCACCTCTCCCCGGTCCCCGGCAACCTTGAGCCAGACCAGCTCGCCATCCCATATGATATCGCTGACCGCTCCCCGAGTGTCGAAGCTATGCAGCAGATTGGCCGTCAGTTCGCCATTACTCCAGACCAGGTCGTAGAGTGCAGCCTGGTTAGCCATATCCCAGGCCAACAATCTGGCGCCATTGAGAGACAACTTCGTAACACCGGGCAAAGGCAACTGGGCGGCCACCTCAAGTCGCGGTATATGGGTGCCGCCTGATCGCAGCATTGTCATACCGGTTTGGGTATGTACCGCCAGACGTCCCCGGTCTGCCGTGAGACCGATGATCTGATCCGTAACCGTCACGCCGGCGACAGGGATCAGAACGCCCATCCGATAGTTCAGCGCGCTGATAAAACCGCCATGGCGTAAATAGAGATAGTCCCCGCTGGCTCCAACCAGGTCGCCCAGTATCTTTTGCTCTACCGGGGTACCGAAGGCACCATTCTCAAGCGGAATAAAACGCACCCAGTCCTCACCATTGCGGCGAATTTGCGCCGCCAGGCCGCTACCCGTGAAGCTGATCCCGCTGACCTGTCCGGAACTCTGTTGATCGAGCACCGTCGCGACGCCACGTATGCGATAGCCATCGTTGTGATGGTTCTCCACCCATACCATCTCACTGTCGGCGCCGGGTAGGCTTGTCAGGTCAGAAATCCGGTATTGGCTGTCGGACAGCTGATAAACCGGATCGCGTTGTGATTGCAGATAGGCGATCTTCTGCAGCCGCTCCACCCTCGATTTAGTATGTCCGGAGCGATCCATCAACAGCGCACTGACCTCGACTTCAGCACCGGATGCATCGACCGAAACCGTTTGCCGGTTACCATCCATCGGAAATGCTTGCGGGTCGACCGAATCGGCGGGGTCTCTGACTTCCAGCACAGAGTCACTGTTGAAATCATCCATACCCGCCGGTTGTGAACCGGTGACCCAAAGATCGGTGCCCGACAATATTCTGCTCTGAGGCGTCAGAACCAGATCGATATCTTCGTCGATACCGTGATCGGCGACTACATTGAGATAGAGCTCACTACCCAATACACCGCTATCGAAAACACCCTCGGCTCTGAGCAATACCACGGTGCTTTGTGCAACCGCAGGTACGGTAATCTCCAGATCGACAACCTCCGGATCATCCGCCAGACGGCTGATCTCCAGGGGAGCGGGATTATCCGCATGCGCGGGATCAGCGCCAATTTCAGCATACAGCGTCGCCGAAGTCAGACGACGCATCCTCAAGCGCAGCGGTAGCGGTTCTCCACCATGCACCTGGGTGCCGTTATCGGGTTCCAGCAAGCTCAGTTCCGGCGCACCCTCTTGTCCATCGTAGGGATGCAGGGTGATGCTCACCACCGGACTCTGATGGCCGTTCAAATCCACAGCCCTGGCAACGATCACCTGATCCGCCGTCTCATCCACCGCGACATCGAAACTGAAGCGGTTGGGATTGGGCAGCTGTTGACAGGCGGCAACATCGGCAAACGGATCCGGCGTCGCACTGCTGTTCAGACAGAGTTCCACGTAGTCGATACCGAAGCGGTCAAAACTGCTCAGCAGAAGATCGACCTGACCGCCCCGTTGTATGAAATCGCCATCCCGCGGCGTCACGATCTGCAGGCTTGGAGGCGTGTCGTCCGGCATCAACATATATTGTTGATCAAACCTGATATAGCTCTCCTGACCGGGTTGACCATAACCGATACGCAACGAAACCGGTACCGACACGGGTTCGATCGCTGCGCCTTCAGGCAGCAGATCACTCAGTCTGGGATGCACATAGGAGAGACGCGCCTGGTGACTCAATGGATCGTAGGCGACATTGGTCCAGCTTTCTTCGAGTACTCTGATCTGCGTGGAGGTAATCAGATCCACATCACCGCTGAGGTTGAAGACCAGATCGGCTCGTTGCAACTCTTCCACCGGCGAAGGTTCTGTGACAAAACCCGGGCTGCCCAGCTGAATACTCGGATCGACGACCATCGCGCTAAAGATACGATCGACGCTGTTGACCCCATCGCTGGCGCGTACAAGCAGTTGCAGGCTGTGAAAATCGCTGCCGATGTTAAGCTCGATCTCACCCCGCTCCACAATCAACCATCCGGTACGATAGCTGAGTCCGCCATCGCTGGAAACACGGTAGGTAAAGCCGATTTGATCCGACTCCATATAGTTGTCTGTCGCACTGAAGCTCAGGGTATATTGATTGCCGCGCTTGAGCTGGGTTGCATCGGTCAACACGGCTCCGTCCGCCAGAGTGACGCTCATGCTGTCATAGCTGGGCGCCAGTAGATCCCGGGCGGTGAAGCGCCCGCTATAGGTTCCGTCCGTCAAGGCCTCGCCCAAGGCTTGATTGCCTTGCAGATCCTGAATGCCCTCTATCGTGATCTGATAGATCGCATTGTGCTCAAGACTGGCGCCTTCGATAAGGCGCAGGATCAGGTTATTGCCTTGACTGATCAAGGGCTCGAAGCGATCGCTGATATCGAGTGCCGGCTGGGCGTGAGTCTGATAGTCCTTGTAGGTCTTGATGACCCGATAGCTGCTGGGTGATGCAGCCCTGATCGGCTCTGAGCCTTCCAATATCAGCGGTGTCAAATAATCGAGCTGATTGATGACATTGACTTCCGGTGACGTATCGTCGATCACCATCAGCAGTTGATCCGTAGCGGCTTCGACCTGCTCACCGGTGCTCTCTCTCACCAGAGTGACCTGATAGACCTGACCGGGCAGTCCACCGGGAGAGACAAACTCAATCCGGTCATCCAGCATCTGGTAATCGAGTCGGTTGCTTTGATTCGGCACGATACCCTGGCCGGCCGGATACCAATGCAGCTCGATGCCCGCGGACAACCCACCCGCCATGATGGTGACCTGGTCTCCACCGGTATCGCCAACCCGGTCGACCCCATCCGCATGGTCGCTGGAGATAGCACTGATTACCAAGGGTTCAACAACCGATACGGCTATGGGAATCACATCCCGCTGGGAGGGTTGGCGCGCCTGCAGGGAGTGAAAACCGATTTCATTAAGGACGGCGTCAAAATAGATGGTCTGGCCTGATGCACCGATCTCGAACTGACCGGCGCTCAGAATCATGCTGCCGACTTGCAGCTCTTCCACCTGCTGGAGATGACGTCCCCTGAGTTCAAAACGGTTGACCGAACCCGCTGTTACTATACCCGGTGACAGGGACTCCAAATCGAACGCCGTCACGCCGAAGAGCGGTTCGGTAGTGATGTAGTACGGCAGATCGAAAACAACCGCTGCACCGTCTACCGACTCGCCGGGCGATTGTGACAAGGCCACCTGATAGACTTCACCCAAAGCAAAGAGATCTCCCTGCGGGATAAAGCTGAGCATTTGTCCTTCCAGCAGGGTCGTACCCGGCACTTCGCTGCTGTCGGTCAGGGAGACGACACTGACCTCTGCCTGATTCCAGGGTTCAAGATCACCTGCGATACGGATTGACAAGGTCTCATTCGCAGTTGCAATAGTCTGCGGATCGAGACGCCAGGTGTTGGCCACGGGAACCGGGACATTGTAGTAGCTGTCGCGACTGACCCAGCCAAGCAGGCCGGCATTGAACTGAAGAGAGGCCAGATTGCTCATCACCGATTGGTTACGGCGAACCCTCGCCATCAGGTTGAGGTTAAGCTGATGCCCGCCAGACAGATTCATATCGAATATTTCCAGCACACGGTCACTCACCATGGCCAGCAATTCACCGTTGATGACCGCTTCTCTTGCCGAACCGTTCTGCAGATCCAAAAGACCCACCAGCGGATCGCCGCTGGCGGTCAGCAGGCGATTGATGCTCAACAACTCCAGTTGACTGATGGCGGTAACGGCAATTCTGTTATCGCTGAGTAGCATACCGTCCGCGGCTGCGAAACCGTGATAGTAGCTGGCGACAAGCCTTGAGGGATCCTGCAGGTCCCGCGCTTCCAGGCGATCAGCGTAGAGTATGTAGAGCGCCTTGGAATCGGCATTGACAGAGACCAGCTGCGGATCACCGGCCTGACGCAGGGCCAGGGAAGCGAGTTCCGGACTGAAGGTATTGCCGTAGTGAAGCTCGTCCCCCGCATGGATGTAGAGATTTCCGGCAGCAAGATGGAGATCCTGATAATCGACACCCCGGTTGTTGATCAGGCTATTGGCGCTTTGGGGCGCGTAGAGATTACTGATATCGAAAACCTGCACATCCCGGCGATCCCCCGTCAACACCACCAGGCTCTGTTCATCCATAGTAAGACCATGGATCACTCCGGAAGCATCGAGTATTGACAGAAAGAGAGGCGCCGCCGAGTCCCGCACGCTGAACAGTCTGACCTCATTCGAATAGGCCGTAGCGAGCAGATCGCCATGTTGTACAGCGTATTGCGCTCCCTCATCGATACGCAGGGTGAAATCGAGTTCGATATTGAGATCCCGGTTCTGCAGCGTATCGTCGCCGAAATCCCCGTTGCTGATTTCAACCAGCAACGCGCCAAGGGTGTTATGCGGCAGAGGCATGCTGAGCAGATCAGCCGCTTCTAAGCGAACATCTGTAACTTCTCTACCGTTGATTCGTACCCGGGTGAATTCACCCAAACCTCGACCACGGATTGCGAACGCTTCCCCGGCGTTGTAGACAAACAGATGATCCGCACCATTGAAAACACCGGTACTTCTGTCGTACTGGCCAATCGCATCGATGAACGGATCGGCCACGTAAGTAAATGCGCCGCCGCGGAAGAATTCATTCGGCCCGTTGCGCAGCGTCAGTCCGACCAGCAGATTCTGCTGCGGAGAAGCGACCAGTCCGGGCACCCGGAACTGAATCTCATCTTGATGCCGCACCAGGATGTCACTGGCCGCTAATGGCAGACCGCCGATTTCGACCTCGGTATCGCCGCCAAAACCGCTACCTCTCAGGGTGATGACCTCACCGCCCCGCCAACTGCCGGAGACGGGCAGTACGGAGGTGACCTGCGGCGTCGTCTGGCTACTGGCGACAAACCGGAAGCGATACGCTTCACCCAGTTCATTGCCGTGCAGATCCCTGACCAGGTGTGAAATCCGGACCTGGTACTGTGTGGCGTCCTGGAATTCCTGCAAGGGTCTGAAAATCAGGCGTGAACCATCATTATTGACCATTTGAGAAACATTGCCTGCAACCGGCACACCATCCAGCGTAACCTCGATCAGGTTGGCATTCTGATCTTCAACCTGGGAGAAATCGAGCACCCGATTGAACTGCACCGCCAGATCCCGGTCCACGGCCAGTTCTCCACCCGGCACAGGATGCTGGCCGGTTATCATCAACATCTCATTGGCTATGGTGTTGAGACCGCCGCCCAGATGATTGGCCACTACACTGTCGGGTACCGGGTTTTCCACCGCCTCGCCATCGGCATAGACAAAAGAGGTACCCGCGTAGATAGCAGCGGGAGTAAAAGCCACGGTATTGGTATTGCCGGTCAAGGCGAAATAGTTCGTTAACGGCGTGGCATCGAGGGGACGGTTATCGAGCCAGGCGGATATATCAAACAGCTGAACATCCCCCTGCCCGGAAGCCACCAGCAAAGTCTGTCCCGTAAGAACAAGCTGTCCGGCGTACAGGTCGCCGTTGGGCACCAGATAGGCAAGCCTCAATTCGGCGACCGGGCTTGCGGAATGATCGCTGTCCAGATGATAGAGCTGTACACTGGCGGTGACACCGCTAGATACCAGTACCTTATCGCGCACAACCAGCAGGTCCTCGGGTAGAAAACGGTTACCGGCCCGATCTTCGGTGACAAAGCTGCGCACCAGGTTATGTTGCCCACTCTGCAACTCAACTTCGACGACCTGCTGAGCCTGAGGCAGGGTAACCCACAGGCTGTTACCGTCGATATGCAGTTTTCCGGGCACCCCTTGCAATCGTTCACTGGAGATAATGCCGAGGTGGCGCAACTGCCGGTCGGCGGTAACCCGGTAGAGTTCCACACCATTGGAACCGGCGATATAGATCATACCGTCCTTAACCGCCAGGCTGCTGGCATCGGCAACCAGTGTCCTACTGTTGAGCAGTAGCGGGTCGGCCGGCAAGGTCGTATCGAAATGGTAGAACCGGTTTGCCCCTACCAGATAGAGGTTGTTGCCTTCCCGTGCGATATCTGCGAAACCAGTCGGCGCCAGGCCGCCAGTGACATCGAAATGGTAGGGCTTCTCACCATCGGCGAAGGGCTTGTTGATAATAACCGGGTGTACGGGATCGGAAACATCGGCAACCACCAGTCTCGCGACAGGGCTGGTCAGACGATTGGTGGTGACTCCCTGTTCATTGACGACATCGAAAGATCCGCCGGTAACCAAGTAGATCAGCTGATCGCCTTGCTCGATCGCCGCAACAGGCGATGATTTATCATCAGAGAGATTGACTGAACCGGTGCTGTTGCCTGAGTAGAAATAGTCGACCGGCGAGGTGGCGGTCTCACCCGGAAAGAGTTCGCTCTCCAACGTGACCGGTGCGGGCCCGAAGCTTCCGGCAGGCGCCTGGACTTCGATGTGATTACTGCTGTATACCCGCAGATCCCCGGCCAGGGCGCCGGCAAACCTGACCAGATTACGATGGCTGAATCCACGGCCATAGATACTGACCCTGTTGCCGCCCTGGGGCGGACCGGTATGGGGGTAAATATCATCGATCTCGAACTGAGGCAGAATCGATACGGCGCCATACAACAGATAGCTCAATCCCGAATCGGTGCGCTCCACCTCAACCGGCAGGTTCACCGAACGGCTACCGAACATAAGATCGGGCATCTGGAACTCGATCGCGTTATCACTGACCATAGTGATCGCACTATTGTCGAGCAGGGTTTCACCGACCCTGATCCGTATATTGACCCAGTCGCTGCCGAAGTTCGCCCCTCTGATCAGACCGGACTCGCTACCGTCACCATGGAAGAAGTGGGATGCCGGTCCCTCGTTGGTCAGCAGCGCCACCGAGTCCACGACAGGTCCGAGCTCCGCCACCCTGCTATACCCTAAGCTCACGGGCTGGCGCAGGTTGTGACCATGGATATCCAGCAGATCCTGGCTGACATTCAGCGTCAGGTCGCCACTGAAACTGCCGGCGAAAGAGACCTCGAGCTGCGCGCCATAGAGGGTGTTTATCGCTGTGATGACCGCATCGGCCACAGGTTGGGTATTTGCGTCAAGTACCTGAACCGCCTGCCCAATATGTACCGGATCGGTGTTGATCAGATTGTTGAAATGAACCGTGATCGTATCATCACCATCGATCTGGCTTCCGCTAGCCGGCATGATGTCGCTGATAACCAGATCCGGGGTGATATTCACCCCAACACCATCAGAATTCGCCTGCATCAGGCTACCCTGGTATCTCAGCAGTTCGCTGCCGCCCCCTTCGGGAATCTGCTGCCAGTAACTCACCTGGTAATCGCCATTGCTGTCCGGTGCGTACATCAGATATTGACTGCCGGTGGTGACGGCAAGCAGGCCTTGCTGAATCTGCATCGATGGCGTTTGCAGCCGGGTAACCGGGTCGAGACGGCCATCCAAATCGGCGCGCTCCAAAGGATGTACATCGTATACAGGGTTTGCGCCGAACTCACTGAACACAGCGACATGGAGTTGCCGGTCGCGAGTAAACAGCACGTAGAGCTGCCCGTTGGACCACTGAATATCGACAGGCGCGCCAAACAACTCCTCACTGCCGCTCAGACCGTTGAAATCGATATTCGGGTAACCGTCGGCGGCGCCCAGATCATCCTTGCGCAGGTCGAAGAAACGAATGTATCCGGTACCCAAGTCGTTTGCCGCGGCCACCGCGAGCACTTCCCGCTGCCTGTCGACCGCCACATCCATGGCTCGGTGACTGGGCAGATGGAAAGTGGTGATCAGCAGAGGCTCTTCCGGATCATTGACATCGAGCAGCTGCAAGCCGCCGAGATCGTTGGCAAGAAAGAGCTGCGCGTCCGACAGATCAAGACCGTTGACCGCATAGGCCATAGGCAACTGCGATAACCTGACCGGCCTTTCCCAGAGAGCGATATCGTAGATTTCGAGACCGGCTTCCATCAGGAAACGGTTGGTCGGGGTCGGCCTTGCGCCGGCCTTGACTCCGACATACATCAGGTCTCCCACAACCATCGAGGCGCCGATCTGCATCGGCGGATAATTTGGCAGATCTATACCCAGTCCGTTTGGTAGGGTATAGGAGAAATCACCGACATGGATCTCATGCAAACCGTCATTGGCCGGAATCTGCAGATAAACATTATAGAGATCCGGGTCCACTACACCGGGCAGGACAAAAGTGAATTGATCCAGGGTCACCACATTGTCCTTTAAATCGATCGTCTCCTGACCCTCCGCTTCATCCAAAGGACTCCGGCCCGTATAGATCTCCGTAGCGCTGCTGTTGGCGCGCAACACAACTCGGGTGCCGGGAAGCATCACGGATTCCGATGCGTTGACCTCGATCAGCAGCCCGCCATCCTGGTCGCCGGCATCCGGAACGATCTCGAACTGTACATCGGATAACAATGCTCCATCGCCCACCACAAGACCACCCAGCCAATCGGTCACCAAACCATTGTCATTCAGGCGCAGATGCTGCTGACCCACTTGAATCGGAAGCAGATCCAACGCATGGGCGGGAATCTGGATGGTCTGCGGGTCGATCCACTGGTGTGAAACAGGATATTGATTGACCGACAGCTGCAGACCGTTCTGTCTGAAACCATCACCTCTGATGGTGATCGTCTCCTGACGTCCGAGATGGAAGTTACCGTTCTCGATCGCCTCGATACTGGGCTGAAGCGCCGGTTCTTCGGTAATCTGAAAATGCAACACATAGGGCGCCCACAAACCGCTGCCGCGTCGATTGCGCCCATCATCGATCTGCAGGCGCATAGCCGAGCCTGGAACACGATCAAATGTCAGCCCATAGCGATCCGAACCCTCAGCATCTCCACCAACGGCGGATAGCGTGAAGGCCACATCGGTCTCTTGCCCGCTGTTGCCATCGATGCTCACCAGACGGATAGCGTCGGGCTGTTCGAGGGATACCGTCGTCATCAGTTCATTGAAGGTTACCGTCAGCTCATGAGACTGATTCGATGAGAGCAGACCTCCTTCAGCGATCGAGGCGCCGGTCACCAGAGCGGCCGGCAATTCCAGTATACGCAACCCGCTTTCACCACCACCGGCAACCAGTCTGTTCTTATACACATCGATGCTCTTGATGAGTTCCTCATTACCGGCGGAGACGACCCGTGGATTCATCGGTTGAGCCAGATCGACGACCAGAACACCAGTGTCGGTCGCCGCAAACAACAGACTGCCGTAGAGCTTCAGCTGCACTGCCCGTCCGGCGTGCGCTTGCAGCGTGGTGTCGATGGGTAGACGAACCCTGGACTCAGGTCTCTCCACACGGAAAATTTCGATACCGACATCGCCCACGGCTGCAATGATGTAATCGCCATAGATCACCAGATCATGCACATTACCCTCGAAGCCGAACTGGCGGATCAAAGCGGGATCGTAAAGATTGACGGCAGACAACACGCTCGGCCCATCCTGGGGAGCGGCGGCCGTATAGAGGTTCCATGCAGGCATACAGGGCTCGCTCCAAGAAACGGCGCCATGATTGCCTCCACTATAAAGCCATCCCTGATGCAGATGGGCGGCGGTACCGCCTACTGCCCCGGAAAGCGCTCCGAGATTAACCGGATCACGGCCGACCTGGTAATTGAACTGCTCCACCCGGCGGGGTTCGCTCTCCGCACCGCCAGTTACACAGTCTCGGCTATCCGGTGGGTCACCATCGAACGAAGCGGTTACGGCAAACAGGGCATCTCCCTGTTTCTCTACATTGGTCACTTTGTCGACTACCGGTTCTTCATGCATGAACTGCAGACCGTTCTGGTCATCCAGATTGAGGCGTGCGACACCACCGTTGCCGCTCGCCACATAGAGTCGTTTTCTATCGACCCCCTCTTCATGTTCAACCACCGGTTGTATATCGATGGAATCAAGCGCCACGGCAAAATCCATCGCTTTCTGTCTCTCGAGCAACTGTAGCTCTTCAGGTGTGAGTTCCAGCTCTTCACCCAATAGTTCGATGGCCATACGTTTGGCTTCGATCGCCAGGGCGGCGACCCTCATCAACAGCTGGCCTCTTCCTTCGGCGCCCGAGGGAAGCGAAGACTCACCGCCGACCAGCATCGGCTGGTAGGGGTCCTGGATATCAAAGGTCGCGGCGCGGGTGGTATCAGGAAAATTGACGCCTCCGGCATTCTGCAGCTCATAGCCTTGATGCAGATAACCGCCATTGGTGACGGCAACCCCGGTCTCCCGGTCGATCCAGATATCACTGGGGAATACCAGCGACGGCCTGACTGCGGCCAGCTGTCTGAGGCCGTAGCCGAAGCCCTCGCTGCCGGAGAGTGTTGTGGTATTTCCGTAGCGATCCTCGCCATGCACATCATGCAGCCCGGCAACGCCCCGCGGTGTGGTAATCTTGATCAGGCTGCTCGACAGCACATCAATCTCCCGTACCGGTAGGGAGCCGATGCGAATCCTCAAACCATCCATTACGGTATTGCCCGGCTCAAATCCACGGCCGGTCAGGGTAACGATCGTATCGCCCGTTACCGGCCCCCAGAGCGGCGTAATCGAATCAAAGCTGATCGGCGCATCGACCACCAGACCGCCAAACAGGGTCGCCGGTTGCCAGAGGCCGTCCTTTTCAACCTCGACAGTCACATCAAACTGTCCCGGATGGAGAATGGGCGGCACTTGCGCACTCAGAATGGCGACAGCCTCCGCATCGTCTTCACTGTAGACAGCCTCGATGTTCAGCGGCCGGTCACCGACAAACAGCCGGAGCCGTTGCGGATCCAACGGTGCGCCAAGCACAGACACGGTAATGGTCTCCGCCTGCGCCAACCGCACACGCCGGGGGACAACCGCTTCGATAGAGATCCGGTCCGGTCTCGAACCTCTGTAGAGCAGTTCGGTGCGCTGCTCACTGCCCAATTCATAGAGTGTCAGATAATCGACCCCGTTCGCTTCCGGTTTGACGGACGCCACGCCGGCTTCAACAACCAGTGTCACCCGATCCCCCACGGAGAGTGACTGAATTGCGCTATTACTCAGGGCGAGCAGTGCATCATTGTTGGTGATTGCGACTGTCGTGGATAGGGGTTGGCCCTGTGCATCAAGCAGGTGAAACAGACCGTTATTCTGCGTATACAGATCGACCGCCTTGTTGAAACGTGCGCGTATCTCCACCGAACCGTCGGGCTGTCTGTCGAGGAATTCACCGGGTATCACATCCACCAGCTTCAGGATCACATCCTGAGCGATCTGTACCACGGTCGCTCCGTCATCGCCGCTCAATCCGCCGGAGATCACCGCATAGCGGCCGCCGGCAACGGCATCGATGAAATTCCCGTCAAATGCCTCCATCCCTTCACTGATCCGCGGAGTCATTGGATTGGTGATATCCACCGTCAACACACCGGCACCCCCACGCGCCAGATAGAGGGTATTGCCATTCACATCGAGGTCATAGATGAAACCCACATCCGTGAGGCGCGCAACGATGGCCGGTTGCTCCAGGTTGCGCAGATCGACGACAACCAACCCGCCGTCCCCTGCGGCAAGATAGGCGTAATCACCCAGGACACGCACCCGGCTGGCGGGAATATCGAGGCTGGCGATAACCTGCAATCCCAGTTCATCATCCAGCTCGATGACATAGAAGCCGCCACCACCCACGCGTTCCATCTCAACCAGGCGATTATTTGCGAAATCAAAATCACCGCCGACCGCAACATATCGGCTGTTCTCGCCCGTGGAAACAGGCAATTGAGCTAGATCCAGCAACGGTTTATCAGCAGGCATCGCCAGTGCGTCGGTGAGATAGATCTTATTGTGCAGATAGGTATCGACGATACCGAATCCCGCCTCGCCCATCGCTACCAACACGCGATTATTCATCGAGCTGAGACCGCGGGCCGATGCCGAGGGCAGTTCCAGCTGACGGATCAGCGTTGAGTTGCCGATATCGACCGAGTCGAAGGCAATGACAAAGAGACTTGCAGCTTGTGGCACCCCGTCGGCCAGGCGTACGCCGGTAACAAAAATCCGGTCGGCTCCCCGTTCGAAGTAGGGTACGACACCCACTGCGATATAGCCGCCCGGCAGGGAGACATTGGTCAGGATGCGATCATCCCTTCCATCACCGTCACGATCGATATAATTCAGCAGATCATCCAGGTTGAGCAGATTCTCCTGATCCGCCGTGAAATTTCCGGCATTCACGTCATAGATATAAACCCCCTCATTGCCTTGCGCGGCAATCAGGAAGCTTCCGGTGGGATCCAGCACCAAGTCATATATGCGGCCGATGGACTCGATATTGCCCTGCACGGGTTGTTGATAGGAGTAGGCCTGCTCCAGCACCCCTTGCTGGCCGTTGGGCAGAATCACGGTCACATCCACGGTTCCGATCGCTCCGCCGGGCGTGATCACCTCCAGGGTTTCCGTATCGAGCACCTTGACCTCTCCGTTGGCCACGGGAAAGCCACCGAACAGTACCTCTATCTGGCCATCCTCCTGGCGGAATCCCTGCCCTTTGATGTGGACCCTCGTGCCCCCGGTGAGTGAACCCTGGCTTGGCGACAGACTCGACACCAACAACGGCTGGACATAGTGAACCGCGCCGATGCGGGTGATTGAGGTTCCGTCGGCGGTGGCGACCCGCAGGGTTGCCGGTCCCGGAAGGTTCTGAGGCGCTTGCAACCGATATTGAATATCGCCGTTGGGCAACACCTCCTGGGAAGTGACCGGCGCCGCTCCACCGGAGAGTGTGAATTGCGGCAGGGCCACGACATTGCGCAACGTTACAAAGAACTCACCGCCTGAAACTTCCAAGGCCCTTGGAGACATCTCCACCAGCTCCAGTCTGGGGCCCGTGACGCTGCCTGTGGCAAAGCTGATCTCGTGATTGAACAGTCCTACAGTGCGGCGACTATCGATATCCCCACTCAACAACAGGCGATGACTACTGTTGGCCATGAGTACACTGTCTGGCGCGACAAAGAGAGTGCTGGCATCAGTTCCTGATTGCAAGGTGAAAGGCACGGCCTGAAAACCACCGCTGCCGTCATCCATCTCCAGCGATATATAGGGCGTCAGGGTGGTCAAGTCGGAAGGCAATGGGCGTGTGAAGCGCAACTCAATTACGCTGTCCAGGTAAACACCTCGCTCACCCTGTGAGGGCGATGCGCTGACCAGCTCCTGAGTCAGGGTATCGACAAAATTGAGATAGGATATCCGCTTGCCGTCCTCGTCCAGTTTCGGTAAGGCGAATACGGCAAATCCTTCATCTGTCATCAGCACCGGATCGGGCAAGGTTTGAATGCCGTCCCTGTTTGTCACAACCAGATTGGTTTTAAGGCACCCTTGATTCAGCCAAAGCGCGTCAAGCAGGGTCACCTGATTGTTACGGCTGGCGTCGTAGAGTGAAAGATATGTCTCGAGATACTTACCACCACAAACAGTCGAATCTTCGTTTTCCAGGCGTGTCAGGTTTACCGCTGTTGTGGACAATGCCGACATGCCGTTGCTGTGACCGGGAACCACAAACCCGTTACCGTTATATTCACCCACCTTGCGCAGCACTTCAGGTGTCGATACGTCGACGATCTCAAGCCCATCTCCGGTAGCGAACTGCCGATCACCCTGCATCGCAGCAGTCTGACCGCCAAACTCCGAAACGCTGAGTTGGGGCAGCGAAGGTTTGGTCAAATCGAAGAGATAGCGCCAGCCACCGATCGACACCACATGAAGCTCGCCATTGACGACCGCGACATCCTTGGCGTTCAAACGGATCTGCTCCCCTTCGTGGAGCACTTGATCGATTCTGCGAATCACCGATGGCCGCGAGGGATTGGTGGCGCTCAGGATGGCAACACCTTCGCTTCCACCCGCCACGAACAGCAAGTCGTCCTTCTGCGCAAGACGCGTCGGGAAAGTGTTGAACGGCAGGGGCAAGGCATAAATGATATCCCGGTCCTTCCCGGGCGGCTGCTCCGTATAGTCAGCGGGATCGCGGATCTCCCGATCATAAACAAGCAGCAGGGACTGTCCGTCGTAAGCGGTATCGATATGAGGAAAGTGATACCCCTTGGCAGTCACATAGACATGACGGTCGCCCAGGAGTATTGCAGTCGGCTCAAGATCCTGAGGCAGATTGTAATAACCCAGACCATGCATCGGCGCGCTATCAGCGATGGTATCCGGCAGATATTTGACAAGACTGATCCAGCCGGGCGCGTAGTAGCGCTGGACAGTCTCGGGATCGGTAACCGATCGCGGCCGGGGCACATCCCCATCCGTCAGTCCACGGCCAAGCACGTAGAGCAGATCCAACTCACTATCGACCGCCAAATCGACGATCTCTCCCGGAGGCAGCTTGCCCGCGTCAGGGATATAGTTATTTAACTCGTCAATCAGACTATCGATATCTCCCTGGGTAAAGCTGAACTCTGTCTGAAGCGTACGGTTGACGCTGAGCCTTCCGTAGAAAAGAGCCCTTGGCTGTACATACCTTCGGCCAAGCACATCACTGATTTCCACATCGATGAACCCCCGATAGCCGGCTCCGTTCTCATCGCGAAAATCAGGCGCCGCCCAGACCATACGTTCCGCGCTATAGAGCTGCAGCCGATCGCCATCTATCTCATCGATGATCGCGCTTTCAGGCATCCCGCTCTTATAGGCCTTGAGGCTGACCCCGCTGTGAAATCCATAGCCGACAATCTCGATCTGATCATTCCTGCCGGCCTGATCGGTGCGCACCACCGCAGGTGTGATGAAACTGATACTGAGTTGATCGACATAAGTAAAGCTGCCCAACACGGTATCGGTGAGTTGGTGTACATTGGTCACGGAAACAGCAGCCGGTCCCGCATAGTTCGGCACTGTCGTTGCGTGAAGTTGTAGCAGTCCCTCTATATCCGTTGTCACAATATTGGTGACGACCAGCGGCTGGCCGCCAAGTATCACTTGCGGATCGTCACCAAAACCATAACCACTCACCACGATCCCGGTGCCGCCGCGTATATCCCCCGCCGCGATACAGGGACCACCGGATATATGGCTCTCCTCGGTGCAGATCGAGGTGATCTCGGGATAGTCCGCACCATCCGCGATCGCCGTCGAAAACGCAAACAGATAGTCAGCGGCCAATGCCTGGCCGGTCAGCGGTGCCAAGCCTGACAAGATGCGCACATAGTAGCGCTGATTGGGTGACAACCATACACCGTCCCTTCTCGTCAACTCGATGATCCGATGGGTCACACCGGAACCACGGGCCGCGAAACCGATATCGAAACGGTCGGTAACCGGCGTACCCACCAGCGGATCTCCCTCCAGAACCTCGATGAAATCGGACAACACCACATCCGCAGGCAGCACAGAAGAGAGCTCAATGGTAATTTCCGAAAGCCGGGTCGCGACATTTGTTTGATCGGAATAGGGCTGATGGTTCAAGACCGTCAACGCCGGCATTTCGATCCGGTTGACACCGGAGCGACCCGCCGCCACCTGGATAGCGCCCCGCGCCAGGGTAATATCACGGGATGCAAAATTGTCCAGGGTAGCCTGTCGATGAATCATCGCCGGAACCGTAACGTCGAGGTCGACCTGCTCAAGCCGCGCCAGGTCGATGATCTCTACAACAGACTGCGCCGGCAGATCCTCCTGATCTGAATAGTGCACGGTGACATAGGCCAGATTCCCGGAAACATGGACATCATAGACACCATCCGGCACAAGATCCGGGCGTGCGGGATGCAGTTCAACCGTTTTCGTGACCTGAGGATGGAAGGGGTCGCTGATATCCAGAATATTAAGTCTTGAACTCCCACCGTCCCCGGCCATATCGGTTACGAATAATCGATCCCCGAGCAGATATAGCCGATTGGCCACACCCAGGGTATCTGCATAGGCGACGATGGGTAGAGCCGGATCGCTGACATCCGCAACGACAACCCCCTGATGGGAGGCTGCGATATAGGCGAACCGGCCTTTGATCTTGACGTCCCTGGCAAAGCCGTCCGGCTTGATATAACCGACATGGTAGGGCGCCCTCAGATTACTGATATCGATAACTTGGATGCCACCGTGTCCGTTGGCAACCAAAACCAGATCGTCCTTACGCGCCAAGCCATAGGTATCGGGATAGGGCAGATCGATCCTACCCAGCTTGAGGAAAGGCAGACCGAATTGATTATCGCCATTTTGGTTGCTGAACAGCAGCAGTTCGGCGCTTTCGTTCTGCAGGTATAATTCGCCGCTTCCTTCACTACCGTTGGGACCGTCGATCCAGTCTCTCTGAATCTCGGTTTGCAACTCAGTCACAAACCCGGCCTCATCAAACCGCTCGGATCGCTGATCGGAGAGTTCGATCACACCTGATTTGGCAGCCAGCACCAGATTCTCATCCGCAACGATCTCTCCGATGGTTCCGCTGAATATCTCTGCAGCCCCGTTCAACAACGCTGAGTAGACAAAACGATCACCATCCTGAGTACCTTCTGCCTCATCCACCGCATCCAGGATAAAAATGCCGGTTCGTTGGTAGAGGCTATCCAGGTCGGTACCATCATCTTCCGTTCGGAAGTTCTGTCCCAAGCCCTGCTCGATGCGCATCGGATCGACCGACGACCAGGCGGCGACCATCGCATTTTCCCGGTCCAGCGAACGGTATTGTTGCACCGAGGTATAGTAAACATCTTTGCCCTGTTCGAAGGATGTCTCGTCCGGCGAGATAAAACGCCGCTCACTGATCGGCAGGCCAACCTCATATAAGGTCTCATCGGTAACTGTATGGTTTGGCGTCACCACACTGGTGGTGATACGCACCCGTTCATTACGCCCATCGCTTCTTTGCAGGATATTGCCGTCGGTAAAATCAGCCCAGTAAATATAGTAGTGATTGGCAGGGTCGCTGACCGGGGTATTGTCGTCCGGAGCCCGGGTATCATCGCGAAACAGCTCAAGCACACTTTCATTGAGGGGTTCCCAAAGACCCAGGGCATTCTGAAATTCGCGACGCCAGGTCATGGTGACCTGCTGATTCGTCGCGCCGATATCCTCAATGGCAACAACAGCCCTTATAGTTTCGGCAGTGGTCAGGATCTCATGATCCAGCGGAGACAATATGGATACTCGTGGTACCACGGTATCTTCGACCCGACCGACCAATACTTCTTGGCTTTCACCGGTCTGACCTAAAACATCGTAGGCTATCGCCTGTATGATAAATCCGTTGACACCGCTAGGAGCGGCTAGAGAAGCCTCATAGACATGTTCTTGCGCATGGCTTCCGCTGAGTTTCCCACGACTGCTATAGACAACAGAAGCAGGCTGGCCGTTAACGTAGAAAACAACATGATCGATACCTTCGGGTCCAAGGTCGTCAAAAACCTCGGCCACCACATCGATATTCTGACCATCGATAATGACTGAACTGTCGTTATCCGGCTGGGTAATCGTAACCTCAGGAGGCTTATCCGCCGTGATCAGCAGTTCCATGGGCGAATCGTGTAAAGGTGACTCATAGCCGTCGATGTCACGCGCCTTCGCCCTGAAACGCACTAGTTTACCGACCTCCCCTGTCGGCACCTTGAGATGAAAATGAAAGGGCAGACTCGCGTCTTCACCGACAAGTTGATACTCGGATTCAACACCGGGAGGACCGATGGCGTAATAGAGCGTCGCGGTATCCACGCCGACTTCCGGATCGCTTGCGACGACATTGACGACAATCTCGCGTCCTTCGGTAATTTCATCGATGTCGCCAAGACTGAATCCCCGGGAATCCAGGATAGTGATGTCATTCACTTCGGGTGGATTATTGCCCACCAGTTGAACCGGAATATCCGCAACACTCTCATTGCCTATACCATCCCGGGCGGTAACACGAAACTGCATGTCCAGCCTCTCGGGAGCGGGATCTTCGCTTTGCAGTCCCAAATATTCACGAATGGTTTTTATCGGCCGGGATCCCGAATAGGGAGCGGACAACATCAAATGATCGGAAACCTGTTCATTGTCAGTGAACAATCCGTCTGAATTAACGTCCACATATAGCGAAATCCTGACAGAATCGACACGTACATTGTCGTTGACGTCCAGATTAAAGGGTAGAGGTCGTTTTTCCGCGATCGCGGCGCCCGTCAACGGCGGCGCCATCACCTGTATCTCGGGGGCCTGTTCATCCTTGAGCACATGCACCACAACTGTTTCCGGGGTTTCAACGGAACGCGGTTCGCCACCTTGCCGCTTTTCCGTTACCGAGGCGGTCAGGGAAAGATCCGACCCCGCCTGACCGTAAGGTACTTCGACCAGGTATTCATAAGGGAACACCATGTCGGTAAAACTGCGGTCGCCATTGTTAAATCCTGAAATGTTCAGCACAACCCGGTCAACGCCCGCATCGTCTGCAGCGTTGACCTGCACCAACATATGCTGGCCTTCTATAATCTCGTCACCATCCCGGGGCAGTCCGATCGCCACGACAGGGGGCTGATCTTCGACAACCTCAACCGTGAGCGACTCTTCCGCTCTATGTTGATCCGGATCGTTATTGGCGACACCATAGGTGTCTATGGCTTCGATATTCAGGGTCACCTGGTTGTTGGCAGAGTTTTGACCATCAAAGCCCGGCATGGGAACCATGAAACTATAAGGTGACTGTCTCAGCCGCATTTCGTAGGGTGGCCTGCCATCCGCGTAATTGGCGACCAGGCGAACATACTCGATACCGACATCGTCAAATGCCTGTACATTTACATAGAGACTGGTCTCTTCGACAACCTTTGCCCCCGGAAGCGGTTCGATCACATCAATAACCGGCCGTTCATCCACGCGAATCGGGTAGTGAAGCTCTCTAGCCTGTGAATTGGCTGCATCGAAAGCGACAACACGGACCCAGTAATCGGTTCTCTGAACATCGGCGATATTCACGCCAAACTGCGGCAGTATCTCGTTCAACCGATCGACATGGAGCTTTTGCAGATATTCCGGGGTATCGATATTGACGGTCGTGACCGGCTCAAAGTCCCCGGAAGGGATACCGGTAATCGATCTTAATAAAGTGAAATCACCCTGGGCATAACTGCCATCGTTATGCAATATCCCATAGGCCGTATAAATATCCAGACGATTGACTTTGACATTGTCATATCCGCGAAAACCCAGCGTGAAATCCGAGTCCTCGACTGCACCATAGCCTACTTCCGGCCTGGTAATCGCCGGCTCGGGCAAAATGTCATCCACCGCCACCAGCATGGTTATTTCGTGAGCACCCACCGCACCATCGGTATCGTGTACATATGCGGTGAGCACCAACGGCTGGTCACTGCGAATCAGTCCATCCGGCACCGCCAGAGCATAATTGCTCATTACCGCATAAGGATTGTCCGCATGGCCGTATGCGTCCGCTGTTTCAATGTCGTAGTTCTGCTCGAAACTGTCATAGATCGAGGCAAACGCCTGGGATACCGCGACATCGCCGCCGGCGATATCTTCAATGATACTCTTGCTTGTAACACTCAAGGGTACGCCATTCGCAAAGACTTTGATGCTGGCATCCGTCAACAACCGGTCGTCGGAGGCAACGACACCAAGCTTGACCTGAAAGGTTCCCGCGGCAATCTGCTGACCCTGGGCCGGTGAGGTTATCCTGACTTCCGGCACGACATTAACCTGCGGATGAACCAGGAACCTTCTGTGTTCCTGATTACCGTAGGTGTCGGTAACCACCTCCTCGTACTCGGTAGGCTCAGCCCGGTCAAACTGGATTTCAGCCTTCACAAGATCATGCACAACCGGCCGCACCGGACAGGTCGTCGTGTAATCCACGGCGAACACCTCCTGCGCAATCGAACCATCAGCGGCAAGCTGGTTGATGACAAAACTCTGCAATCCGGCATCATCGGATATTTCAGTGTCTATGCGGAAAGTTTCACCGCTCCTTACCCAAAACTCACCATAATTCAGACGCTGCGGCTCGGTGTAATTCTTCTTATAGCCTTGTGAGGTCAAATAAGAGTGAAACCCTTTCAAATCCAATAAAGGTTTCTCATTCTGCTCTACCGGAAGCCGGATACTTTGCTCGGCGATATTTCCGTTTCTGTCTTCTGCAAGCAGGGTAAGTTCCAATTCACCCGCACTGTAATCAATGGGAACAACATAGGGAATGGCGAATGATGTTTGACTGTAGTTGACCCCGAACAGTGCGATTTCAGACTGACGGTTCTCTATCAGATTCAGCGACTCCAGGGTTTCTGTGTTATCGGAGAAATCGGCTTCTAACAGGATATTTTGCTGCGGCACAACCACAACCCCTTCAGCCGGAGCGGTGATGGTCAGTTCAGGGGTGACATCGTCGGGAATGACGATCTGCCTGGCTAATTGTGTCAGTTCTAGAGGGCCTCTTTCATGGGAGAAGCGGTCAGTAGCATGCCCCAGGGAGACAATACGACTAAATGCCGGGTTGGCGACACTTGGCATAAAGTAGCCAAAACGTCCCTCTAACTCAGACTGACTATGCTGAATACCCGTTTGTACAAAACCCTGACTCGAACTGCCCTCTACATTATCATCCACTACCAGGGTCACCGCCGTACCGGCATTGATACTCTGTAACCCCTGGGTTGTATCGAAACTACGTATCTCCTCAATCTCTTTCAAGGACAGATCTATTTCATGCAAGAATGTTGGAGCAGGCCCGCCTAGATATTCCGGCGTTATCACGGCACGTGTAGTCTCAGGGGTGAGGAGTGTTTCAAGATTAAGCCGACCGTCAGTCTCGATATGCAATACCTCAGGACTTCCTGTGCAGGCATTATCCGAGTAGAGCCTGACATGGTAGGTGATATTCAGTGGGGTATCCGTTCTAATCTCGAGAGACTCTATATCGACCGTAGCTACGCTATACACGTGTTCAACTAGAGCATGCAAAGAGAGACTGCCCGAGGCAATATCGGCATAGACAATATCATTGATAAGAATCTGACCAGACCATGCGCCGGCTTCCGGATAGGCGATCTGTACGATTGGTTTGTTTTCCTCTTCGACGCGAAGCGTATGTCCCATGACCAGCCGTTGCTCGCCAATACCTGTCAGGGATGAGAATACCGGCAACAGCCTCACGGAAGATTCCTGACTATCAACATAGTCGTCTTCAACAACATAGACACCTCTGGTCGGCTGCCCGGTGACAACCGTCTGTCCAGGCTCCAGCTCTTCAATCCAGACCAAGGGTGGTTGATCCACGTGCACCAGATGACGGCTGGTGAGAACTGTTTCATTACCCGCGAGATCCGTAGCCCGCACCACGATGTCGAAAGATTCAGGCTGGTTCTCACTCGGCTGATAGGCTGATATATCAATATTTATGTTATCAACCGTCACCAGAACCTCGTTGAGATTCGCGTCAGACGCGATCAGCTCATCCCGGCCTTGATCGTCGATGACTCTAATCTCATAGGAAGCAACCGAAATCTCATCACGGATCGAGGCATCCAAATAAACTGGTTGTCGGTCGTATAGATCAGCAGCGGGGCTCGACAGCTTTACATCAGGGCCAACGCTATCCGCCAATATGGTAACATCCAGACCGCTCGTAGCTGTCTCATTAATCCCCATGTCACGGGCTTTGAGTACAAAACTTAATGTCTGTCCGGAATAACTCTCAATGAAAGTACGCGGCACGCGCACCCGCCCCTTGTAATCACTATAGAAGCGGGTTGCCACGATAACGTTGCCGAATGACCCGGGGTTCGGCACTGTTACGCTCTCCTGCCTATCGACACGGGAGAACACTTCCCACTCTACCGGGATTTCTGTGTTGTTGGCCGTATCGATGAAGAAAGGCTCTATTTCGTTGACATAGATATTGTCACTGACCGTTCCCTCCAGTTCGAAACTCTCACCGGGTAAGATATTGAAAGGATCGATCGGATCTGAAAGTACAACGGTCGGCGCCTCTTCATCATTGAGTATTTCGATCTCGAGGTCTACTTCCGTTGACAGTCCGGTGCTATCGACGGCGCGTACGCCGAGCATTCCGGTTGATGAGTCCGGCAAGTGGGGCGCTCTGACGCTGATGGTTGAGTAGGCGCCGGCTTCCTGGTCTTCATTGATATCACGGCCAGCCATGGTTTCGATAACCTGCTCACTGGCACTGTCTCTGAAAAAAACCTCGACACGTGCTACAGACTGATCGTCCGTCACCGAAAAATTGATATTGAACAGCTCTCCCTCCACCAGACGGGATCCTGGCGCAGGCGATCTGATCTCGAGCTGTGGCGGATCGTTTTGCACTATGTTGTAACGCCAGTTGGTTACGGGCGCCTGATTTCCATGTATATCCTCTGCGGTAAGCTGCAATACCAACTCACCCGTCGCAGAAGGCACCTGGTAAGTAAACGACTCCTCAACCGTTTTCGCCGGCGTCGAATAGCTTTGCTGATAGAGGGGCACACCCGCAGATGAAACCTGGAGGCTTCTGATTCCCGTCTCATCTGCGGCACTGACCTCAACAGAAATTCTTGAGCCTGCAAATAAATTGGTATTTTGTATCGGGTTGGTAATGGCCACATTCGGAGTGACCGCATCGGCAATCAAATCAAGCGACAGCTCGAAAGGAGCCGACTCCTGCCCCTGATCATCAGCTACGGTAACAACTGCTCTAAGATTGTGTGCGCTGTTGCTCAAACCCAGATCGGCCAACGGCACGACCATGCGTTCAACAAGTTCCGGGGTTTGAATAAAACCGTTTGAATCATCCCTGACCAAGGATAGCCGAGGAGATGTTTCAGCATCGACAAACATATCCAGATGCACCGAAGCCAGAAACCTGTCGTCCCTGGCCACCACATCCAAACGCAGCTCATCGGAATTATAGAATGTGGTTTGATTGGCCGTTACGGCGCGTATTACCGGAGGCTGGTCGGCATAAACACCAATAATGAATTGGGCCTCGCTCGTATTGCCCGTCTTGTCTCTCGCCCTAACCACGACCGGGTAACGATCGTAATTCACCGAATCCAGGCGCCTGAATGCCGGGGCGGAGACCAGTTTCAGGGCGGAAAAAGCCTTCAGCGCCCCAGGTATCGCCTGGGGAGAGAAATCCACTCCGCTCAATACATCTGCGCTGTTCCCCGTCAGCAGGTAACCCTGACCGTCTATTTTTCTGATGCCGGTCAGTTCCAGTTCCTCGACCCCCACGTTATCGTAACCGGTCACTTTGAAAACAAACTGGCTCTCTTCCACAATCGCGGCGATGTCATCCCCGGCATCTGACTCGTTGATAGGTGGTGATGCGATATTTACCACGGGTAGCTGCTCATCCTGCCCCAAGGTGACATTGACCTGGTTACTGGTTGCACTCTGTCCCGCTGAATCAACCGCAACCGCATGGATCATCAAGGGCTGCTCACCGGAGATATTCTCCTGGGTTTGATAGAGAAAGGCATAGGGTGCGCGATGAGCCGTTCCAACCAGGTTATCGTTGACGTAGAAGCTGACGTGGGAGAGACTCAGGTCATCTGTCGCATTGGCCCGCAGTTCAACCGGCAAACCCGATACCAAATGAGCGCCTTCTGCCGGATGACTGACTGCAACAGTGGGCGCTTGGTCGCCCTTCACAGGAATACGCAACACTTCGGAATGGGAAACGGTCTGATGGAAATCGACCGCTTTGGCTCTCAGGTTCAGAGTGCTTCCCTGCCACTCATCCTTTACATCAAGGCGAAATGTGTGCTGATGCACCTGATAATTGAATGATCCGGAATCCCTGGTCTCAGTATCCTGATAAAAAAGGTTATCAACCACTTCGTCATTGACCAGTAGGCTGATCGCAGTTCCCGCAGCCAAGACATCATCGGCCGCTTCCACGGTAACATCCAATTGCTGGCCGACGGTTGCCGAGGCTCCCGGAACCGGGCTGGTGATGTTGACGATCGGTTGCTCATTTTTCAATACACGGACCAGTTTGACATCGGAATCCGCATGGGAACCGCGGGAGTAAATCCGTGCATAGACATTAAAACTGCTCTCATCCGTACTGATAGACGGCGTTTCGGCACGTGTCCGCCATACCTCAAAATAGTTTGTTTTCTTCGGATTACTCGGGCTTGGTCTCTCTTCGACAAAGGAAAAGTAACTTTCAGCTATTTTTCTGCCTTCAGAAAAGAATTCAATATAGCTGATCCCGCTCTTTGAAGAGGCGTCTCCATCTTCACCAAGATCGGACGCCACCTGTAACAGGTAGGGAGTGGATTCGATAATTCTTTGTGAGTTTATAGGTTTTTCAAACTTAAAATTAGGCAGTTCAAAGGTACTCTCCTCTTCGATAATCACCTGCTGATCCGCCGATCTGACCGCTTGTCCGGCGCTATCATAAGCGATTGACCAAATGACGAGTTGCTTCCCCTCCATGTCCTGAGTCACAGGAAGACTCAACTCGTACGGGATTCGTAAGCGTCTGCCTATTCTTTGCCCCTCAAGCCAAAACTCTACCGCCTCAATTCCTAAGTCGTCCTCTGCCTGGGCCTTCAGAATCAGCGTTTCACCAACGGAAATCTTCCTCGGCAGTTGGAACGCGATTTCCGGGGGCGCATCGTTCGACACAATGGGGATAGCCACTTCGATCGACGGATCCCGCAACAGATGCGCGTTGATCGACAACGGATTCGCTTCGGTGATCAATGCACTCGCACTAACCCCCTGCTGTTCATCGAAAAAAAGAATACCTGACGCGAAATCAGGCAGCCCATAAACCACTTCGACTGAATCATTGAGAGGGGCTTCACTGCCATCATCAAACACCGCGATGAGTGGGGGCAGACCAATGAATTCGTTGAGCCGTTGCAGTTCGAACGGCCCCTGCTCCTGACCTACATATTCAAGCCCGATGAGCTGTCGATTAAAATCGACAGTAACAGGGATGGTGATGTTATCCTGACCGGGGAATGACACGGTGATATCAACGGTCGCACCACCAGTTTCCTGTAGTGGATAGACAACCCCTTCCGTGGTCACCATGACCGAGTTCGGGTCCGCCGAACTATAGCTAATTCCCTGACCGATGCCCGGTACCGGCGTGGGGCCACGGAATTCATAATCCAGGGTCGGAATGATACGCGCGGATTGCAGTACATCGCTAAACAACAGGCTCTCGGGAAATGCACTGAATCCGTTAATGTTTTCGTCCACAGTAGATCCCAGATATTTTATATCGGAGATAACTTGTTGATTTCCTGATGCATCGACAGCCCTTGCTTCAAGAATCACCAATGCATTGCGGGCGATCTCCTCCGGAGTCAACGGTTGATCGATCTCCTGGGAAAAGGTAAACCTCACCTGTTCATCGTGCTGCGGCCAAACCCTGACAGCCTCGGTGCTATCCAGAAAGGCGCTCTCCCTGGCTTTTTGAATCACACCGCCTGACTTACGCAGGTCCGATGCCCGTATACCGGTAAGCCTTATTGAGAGATATGAGAGATCTGTATCGTCGCTCGCATCCAGATTCGCAACAAGAAACTGCTTACCATCGACTTCACTGACCGCGATACTTTCCAGACTGATCGAGGGCTTATTAGGCTCAACAGAGAAATGTTCTGAATAGAGAGTCGTACTTCCGTCAATGTATGAGGCCGTTATAGCAGGTTCATACTGTACTGCCCCTTCCATATTAAAGGAGAATTCACAGCCAAATTGGCTTCCAGGATTGCCTGACGCATCGGCTGGCAATAATGAAACAAGCTCGCTCCCGGTATCGATACGGACATCTTTAAGTTCGACACAATCAGAAAGCGACAGAATATAACCCGATGAGGTCTGCTGTGATGTAAATGGCGAAGCGGCTCTAATATCAAAGCCTTCCAGCGCCGAAGTCGAGGAGGAAAACAGCAACAGCGATCCGAAAAGCAGAGAGGCTTTATGATCGAGGAGTCGTGGAAAAAGATTACAAGAATAAGGCATTTCGTCCCTGAAATTGACAGCATCCTGGTCATCGGTAACCTGATGTGTCTTCGTTATTAGAATTATTGAACTGTATACTACTGATACAAGATCCAACCCAATTGAACGGCCATCACTTTAAATCATCAGCCCAATCAACGTAAACTAAATCATCCATACAATTGATCTGAATCAAAGAATTAAACGACTTTTTATTTATTGGCGCCATTCCATCTATGCATTACTTATAATCCTCACATTCAGTGGAAGCTTACGATGGCGCTAATCGTACCCAAACAGGCTGAATGGATAGTGTGTGGGTAACATCAAGACATTTGCCCTCCTTGATGAATACGTGATTAAGGGGTGTCCTGACAGATGATACGATTGTGCAGACGTTCCATGGTCGACTGCAGATAAGGAATGGCGTTGCCAGGTTCAAGTATTGCAATACCATAAACATACCTGATTGATGGTATGGACCCATCCCACTTCCTCAACGGCGTCAGATTCGCCAGGTCCGTTAAGTTGCCAATATATGTCGCTACCCCTAAATCATTTAGGGGTAGCGAATGCCTATGTCAACCATTGAGGCAACACACTATCGAAGCAAACTTGGCATCTTTCCATTGCGCAGTTCATCAATCACCTGCTCGGACAACTCCACGGATCACCTTTGATCCGCGTATTCAATTTTCTCCATACGTGGTTGAATGCATCTATGGCAACGTCATCATCGAATTGGATGCCAGCAGGTAACAATGGTGCAATGTCATCCGTCAAGCTTCGACGTAGCTTCTCCAGCATGCGCTGTTCAGCATTAGCGCGCGTGATCAGCGTACCCTCCAGCACCAAATAGTGCTCGAAGCAGGCTATGAGCTTGTCGGGATCCATCGAGAGTTGTCTGAGCCCCTCGTGTAAGTCAAACAGGTCACGGTTCTTACGCCGTTGCAGCAAAGCGCGAAGCTTTGTCCTGAACAATTCCTCCGGTTCGAAAGACGAGATATCGGTTTTCGCCTTGTACCAACTACTGTCAACCTCGAAAGGATACGGTCTAGTGCCATACAGGCTTTCATGCTCGCGGGTATTGATCTCGACTTTCAGCTTGAGCGTAGTTTCTATATCCGCTTCGGGCACAAACTTGAATACAAGATGCATTGAGTGGCCGGCTTGATTCCGGTTACATTTTCCCAACCAGGAAAGCGCGTTACGAACAGCATCGATAGTAGTACCAATTGGCTCCGGCTGCATTTGTACCAGATCGATGTCTTCTGAGTAGCGCAAAGATTGCCGGAACAGCAGCTTGTTAATGGCTGTGCCGCTACGAAAGGCGATCTTGCCCTCTAACGCTGGTGAATTGAACAGGTCACAAAAGGCGCGCGAGATGATCAGGTCCTGCTCGACCTGTCTCGAATCCGGCCAGGGCGCCTTGCTGCGCCACTCCTGGATGTAGGAGTCCGGGATCAAAAGTCGATCTCCACAAGCTCATTGATCACGAGCATCCACTTGGCGTTTTTTTCATGCAGTTCCGCCAGCGCTTCGGTCAACGGTTTAGCGGATGGGTCCAGGGGCTTCATGGATTTGGCCTTCCTTGCAAACGGTTCCATCGCCTTAGCCTGGCGTGCAAGGCCTGCACGCTCCAGCAAATATCCCAGCCGGCGCACCGCGGCGTTCTCGTAGGCCAGGGCGGCCTTGGCCAGCTTGTGTGGATCGGCCTTGGCACCGATGTCCTTTGTAACCTGGGCCACGCCGTTTATGCCGGCAGCCTTGTGGAAGTAGCGGACACAATCCAGGAGGGTTAGCTCCACGCCAGCAGCCTTTGCGAATCCCGCCTCGCTTTTCATTTGCGCAAGCCAATCAGGCAGATTGGTCTTGGTAAAGGCCGCCGGGGTCTGGTAAATAAACTGGAGGCGGTGGCGGCCGATATCGAACGCCCGCAGCTGCTTGGGAACGACCACCTGAAAGACCATGGCCGCCTGGTGTGAGGAGCCATGGAAAGCAGCAGCCCGCAACAGCGAGATGCGATAATCGAGCTTGAGGTATTTCATTAGGGGATCGATCCAGCGCACTGGATCGGGCGCACCGGCCACCCTGTCCTCCGGCCGCAGGATCAGGTAGAAACCTCGACGGGGGGATGCCAACCGATGCTTTTTGCTCAATCGGCTGGCCGCGGCAATAAAGGCCTTTGAGCCTAGTCCAAGCGCTTCCAACGCCTCTTCACGAGAGAAGTAGGCCTGGCCGCGGGAAAGCAGGTCATCGAGATAGTGATCAAGGGAAGTCATTCCCCGTTTATATGCGCAAATCGATAATAATTCAAGATTTTTGCATATGGCTGGGGCAGTGAAGACATTCCGAGATATTGAGGTTATGTCTCTGTCGGTGGAACATCGACAACGATCAGCGTGGAACGTGAATGGAACGCAGAGAAATAAAAAAGCCGTAACATATTGATATAATTACAAGAATTCATGGATTCAGCGAAAATTCAAGTCCTCTCCTCGGCACCATCTTTCCAGACCATCCAAGACAATAAAAAAACAAAAGAACACACTGTTTTTACAATGATTTTTTTGCGTCTGCAATTTCACTTGGTTGGCTCTCACTCAACCTGCAGGCACAGTATTTGAGTAATTCGCATGGATATCCTCCCCGTGTTGCGCATGAGGCGCATGGTGGGAAATTTGGGGAGGACTAGCTATGGAAAATCAATTCAGAAGTGCGCGGGATTTTCATTCCTCAATGTACGCGTTTGCAGAGTGGAGTTATGGATAAATCAACTCAGGTCAATTCAAATCTCATAACATCCCCAAAAAAGAGAGCTTCCTAGAGGAGGTTAAACTTATTAGGGCCTGTTAACACTAATCCAATTGGCCCTGTTGTGCCTGAAAAAGCGCCAATCAAGGCGCACCCCAAGGGCACTTCCTTCGGGGCGCAACCCGAAGGGCTGGGGCTATTTTTCCGCCCAGCGGCGTTATCATTCGCTCATGTAGCATAACTACACCTCGCTCATTCTGCCTTGCTGGGCAAAAAAATAGTCCCAGCAGGGCCGATTGGATTAGTGTTAACAGGCCCTAGGATCAGCAGCGAAATCCCAAGGGATACCATGAGTTCCTGCTTGATCTTTAAATGGCCGGCTACCCGTTCAGCCAAATATTTTTTGAACGATTTCCAATTAAAATACAGGTGCAACACACCGGTAACGATGAACACTCCCCCAAATATCATGTGGATATTGCCCCATTGTTCTTTACGAAGACCAACGAGACTCCAGTCCACCCAAAAGGCAACACGTCCTTGAGGGACAATATAGAGAACGATTCCGGTGATGGTCAGAATCAAGAATGACCAAGTCACAATGAAAGCGATCAACGACCGCTTGGACTGTTTGTTCTTTAACATCGTTTCTTCTTCCCTGAGAGTCGATCAATCAGTCGCCGGCAGGTCGAGTTGCACACGTAATCCACCACTATGCGTTCGACCTAAGGCAATCGAGCCACGATAAAGCCCAGCGATATCTTGTACAATATCAAGCCCAAGACCACTGCCTGGGATTTTTTCATCAAGTCGGTGCCCGCGTTCCAGGACTTCAGCCTGCCGCTGCTCGGGGATCCCTGGCCCATCATCTTCCACCACGATCAGCAACCGATCGTCTGTACACACGGCACGAACCAGTACCTGACTACGCGCCCATTTACAGGCGTTGTCGATCAGGTTACCCAGCATCTCTTCCAGATCCTGCGCCTCACCTCGGAACCAACACTCCTCTGGCACGGAGCGCTGGATCTCAAGATCTCTCTCCTGATATAACCGTTCCATGGAAAAACACAGGTCTTCGATAATCCCCTTAACGTCCGTGCGGGCACCAAGAACATCTGCAGTCCCGGCAATCCGTGCCTGAGAGAGATAACTTTCCACGCTGTTTGCCATCGCGGTAGTCTGCTCCCGGATCACGTGCCCACGCTCGTTTTCAATGGCCTTTGCTTCATTTCGAATCACGGTCAACGGGTTTTTCATAGCATGCGCCAGATTGCCCACCTGGGTCCTTGCTCGCTCAAGCAAAGCCTTGTTGTGATCCAGCAAGCCGTTGAGCTCACTCACCACCGGCTCGACCTCTACGGGATGATTCTCCGGTAGCCGCTGTGCTTTTCCTTTTCGAATGTCGCCGAGCGCCTGCTGCAATGCTTGCAACGGGCGCAGGCCGAAGCGCACCTGAAACCACACCACCAGCAGGAGGCCAATTCCAAGCACTGTCAAGGTGATGGCGACCTGGGCGGTAAATGCCCTTACGTTATCCTCGATATCCACCACGGGTCCGGCGACCACAAAAAGAAGTGGTTTCTCAGCTTCCGGAAAGGTGATGTTCTGCACCAGAACCTGCAAAGGCTCATCTTCCGGTCCGGAAAACCGTTGAATCTGAGGAATCCCACCAATATGCGGCTCAGTTACCTTGAGGCTCTCCTTCCAGAGTGAGTCGGAACGGGCCACTGACACACCTGATTGAAGGATCTCCCAGTACCAGCCAGAGTGAGGCCGATTAAAACGTGGATCGGATGGACGCCAGGTCATTTGCAGGGCACCTTCCGCTGAAAATTCACTGGCCGATACCAGTTCTTCCAGATGATCGAACAGCAGGGCATCGAAGCGTTGCTCAATGTGGCCGCGAAACAGAACGACCAGTAACACCGCCGTGACCAACAGCGTCACGCCAATCCAGACAAACGAGGTAGCGACGAGCCGTAAGGTCAGGGAGTTACGCATCATCTTCCGGCACCGTCAGCTGGTAACCCAGCCCTCTATGGGTCTTGATAAGACCGGCTCCGAGTTTTTTGCGTAGACGATTGACCAGAACCTCTATGACATTGGAGTCGCGATCGAAGTCCTGATCATAAAGGTGTTCGGTCAACTCGGTTTTGGATACGACCTGCCCCTCGTGGCGCATCAGGTGAGCCAGCGTCCGGAACTCAAGGGCGGTCAGCTCGACGGGACAGCCAGCCACCGTTAACCTCGTAGTGCTGACGTCCAGAGTGAGAGGACCACAATCCAGCACAGGGCTGGCATGCCCAGAGGAACGCCGAATCAGCGCCTCTACCCGGGCCAGCATCTCCTCCAGTTCGAACGGCTTTGTCAGATAGTCATCTGCCCCTGCCCGCAGGCCTGCCACCTTTTCCCGCCAGGTGTCGCGTGCAGTCAGGATCAATACCGGCATCTCACGCCCTTTCCGGCGCCACTGCTGAAGTACGCTCAGCCCATCAAGTTTAGGTAACCCCAAGTCCAGGATAACAACGTCGTATGCCTCATTATCGCCAAGAAACTGACCCTCCACTCCATCGTGCGCCACATCAACTACATATTTGGCCTGGCGTAGCGTATCCGAAACCTGCCGGGCGACATCAAGATCATCTTCGACAACAAGCACTCTCACAATGACACCCCTCTTCGGTCAATTTTCCGGCTTTCCTTTTATCTTTAGCAGTTCCAGATTAATGGCATCGTATTCCAACTTAAGGACACTTCCCTTCTTGGTAAGCAGCTTAACCTCATAGATCAAGACATCTCTCTTGCCATATTCCTCTCGTTCAAGTTCCACTTCCAGAATATGTCCTGGGTAAGTCTTATGCACTTGTGCAAGTAGGCTCCGCAATGGGGCTACCCCTTCCATATTATTGGTTATTTCCTCGTCTTCGTCAGCCACAGCCCAAGGCGCACTGATGAGCAAACCCATAATCAGCGCAAATACACTTGCCAGGGAGATCCATCGACGGACCAACAACCACCCTGTCAGCATCGTTCTAGCTGAGCTGTCACTAACAATCATCTTAAAACTCCATAAGCAAGTCTTCGGGTTCGCTTCATTCTTTCAAACTGAACCTTAACCGTGACTTAAATTCCGTATCAGCATGCCTTCAGGTTGGAGCTCATACACTGAAACTGGGTTAATCAACAATCGTATTAGTAGGAGCATAGGGATGAATACTGAATGCTTGAAAAGGACCGCTAACGCCGTTGCATTTGGCGCCGCGCTGCTTTCTGGTGCCAATATTGCCTGGTCCTCTACATTTGGCTCTGACGATGATCAGGAAACATATCAGCTTACAGCAAAACAGGATACACAAAAGCCATATCAATATGTCGACCTGCAGAGCGGCGAGGTAATCAAGACATCTACGATGTGGCGATGTAATAACGCCAACGGTAAGAGTATCAAAAAGTATGTGGAACTACCGACGGGCAAGATATTGCATTCGAACTGCGGAAAATAACCTTCCCTCTGTTGATGCCGCTAATAATGCCAAGCAAATAGCACAGATGTCTGGAAATTTACGCTGAGTTTAGTTTCTTTTTTCAAGCCGCACATTAACCGCAGCTTAAATTCTGTATCAGTATATCTTCAGATTGTGGGTCGTACACTGGAGCTGTATCGATCAACAATCAAATTAACAGGAGTACAGATATGAAACGCATAAACAAACTATTGAAGATAGTAACGATATCTTCGCTTGCTGTCAGCTTCGTATCTTTTGGCATTGCTGCCATAGGTGGCCTGATCGATAGTCCAGGCCTGATACTTTTTTGGTATCTAGGCCTAGTTGGCCTCTGGACCATACTAATGGCATCTGTTGTGGTCAGTATAATGTTCCTTTCCTGTTTTGGAGGCAGGCGATTTCAGCAGTATTTCTACCGCTTTATGGGGCATAGGCACTGTCCACCGCATGCAGCCACTTAGTATTCGGTAATATCGGAAAGGAATATTTTCGAGGTCAAATCAAATGTCTCAACTAGAAAAAAGCGGCAGTAAGCGAGAGACAAAGGTGAGGGTGTGGGATATCCCCGTCCGGTTGTTTCATTGGACTTTGGCCAGTTGCTTCATTATAGCTTGGTTGACCCTCGATAATCGTTACCTGGATATTCATGTATTTGTCGGATACCTGATGGGAGGGCTGATTCTATTCCGTCTCCTGTGGGGTTTCATTGGCACCCCTTATGCCCGGTTCTGCGACTTCGCTTTCAGCTGGCCTGAGGTGCTGGATTACCTGAAACGGATGCTAACTAGACGCCAGCCCCGTTTCCTCGGACATAACCCGGCTGGAAGCTGGGCTATCTACTTACTGTTAATCCTTGGTCTATCTATTACAATCACGGGCCTGCTCGGCTTTGGCGGCGAGGAACGGCAGGGGCCGTTGACAGGGTGGCTGAATTATCCCCAGGGCGAACTTGTGCTTGAACTCCATGAGTGGCTGTCTTGGCTGATGCTGGGGATGGTCATTATCCATTTGATGGGTGTCCTGGTAGAAAGTCTGTTGCAGCGGGAGAACCTGGTGGTTGCTATGTTGACAGGCTTCAAGCCGTCCGTAGTCGGTGCAGTTTCTTCCGCATCCCACTGGAAGACTGGCGCCACGATGCTGGGTACTATCATCGTTGCTAGTCTGTACTGGTTTCAGGGCCATCTGACAGAGACGCCGGACCGACCCTATCAGCCTTTTCATGGGCCGACACTACCCGATAATCCACTCTGGCGCGAAGAGTGCGGCTCTTGCCACCTCGCCTTCCATCCCAGTCTCCTGCCTGCGCGTTCCTGGAAAGCCATGATGGAGGGGCAGGCATCGCATTTTGGAGAGGATCTGTTTCTTGAGCAGGACACCATAAAAGAGATTGAGAACTTCCTGGTGAAAAACGCCGCAGAACAGAAGTCGACCGAGGCGGCCTGGAAGATCAACCGCAGCATACCGAAGACAGCAACGCTGCTAAATATCATAGAAACACCCTACTGGAAAGAGAAACACCAGGAGATCTCTGATGCAGCATGGGAGCACCCAAAGGTCAATGGCAAGGTTAATTGTGCGGCATGCCATATGGATGCCGAGGCAGGCACCTTTGAAGATGCTGCCATGCATATTCCGGATGACACTGAAGCAATGGTAATAAATAGCACATTTTTTCAGTTTTGATTCAGCTCTCTTCAGTAATCTTTTTAACCAGGGCCAGATGAATTTTCAACGATCTACTAGGGCCTGTTAACACTAATCCAATTGGCCCTGTTGTGCCTTGCTGGACGAAAAAATAGTCCCAGCAGGGCCAATTGGATTAGTGTTAACAGGCCCTAACAAATAAATGCGGAGATATCATGAATAGGAAACTTTTTGGCATTGCGGCATTGTTGGTTGCGATACCATTCTATGCCCAGGCCGATGCAGTCTCGGAATTGGAGACTGAATATCAAAGCCAGGGCGCCGGACCGTTCAGCACAGCTGCGGGAGAGGCGCTGTGGAACAAAACCTTTGTCGATGCTAAGACCGGCAAAGAGCGTAACTGCACCACCTGTCATACCACCGACCAGACAAAGCGAGGAAAACATGCGCGTACCGGCAAGGTTATTGAACCCATGGCGCCTTCAGTGAACCCGAAGCGCCTTACCAAAGTAAAAAAGATCAAGAAGTGGTTTATCCGCAATTGTAAATGGACTCTGGGCCGGGAGTGCACCGCTCAGGAAAAAGGCGATCTACTGGCCTTTCTCAAGAATCTTTAAGCAAGCTAATCAATAAATAGAGGTGTACTATGCAACGCAAAGCAATTGTAGTTCCTATGTTAATACTGTCGACAGCCATATTTGTAACGAGCAGTATTGTGTTTGGCGACGATGATAAATCCGACAACTCCAACCGCATGTTAACCGGAGGCAAAGCACCGGGGGTGGCGCCGGTTGAAAACCCGGGGTATCTGGAGGAGTGCGGCAGTTGTCACTTTCCCTACCAACCGGGTCTGTTACCGGAACGTTCCTGGGTAAAGGTGATGGCCGGGCTTGAAGGCCACTTCGGAGAAAACGCTGAACTTCCGCCCGAGGATACCAATATCCTCACCGACTATCTGGTGAAAAACGCGGCGGATCATGCCAATTACAAGCGATCGAAAAAGATCATGAAAACCCTGCATCGCGACAATGCTCCGCTGCGTGCTAGTGAAACACCCTATTTCATCAAGAAACATAATCAGCTGTCGCGCAAGATGGTGCAGGACAATCCCGAAGTAGTGTCGATAAGTAGGTGTGAGACCTGTCATACAAAGGCCGATACGGGTTCATTCAGTGAAAGAGAGATTCTGATTCCCGGCTTTGGCACTTGGGAGGACTAGCCGATGTGACTTACGCCCCTAGCTCCCGCTGAAACAGTGAGTAGACCACAGGGATCAGCATCAGGGTAACCATGGTCGAGGTGACAACTCCACCCCCTCCCTTAGGTTATAACCACAGAGGCAATATGCACATCGAAATATCCATCAAAGGCCGGATTCATACCAGCTCTTAGTGTTATTGACGATCTTGACCACAGAAAGCATCACCGGAACCTCAATCAATACACCGACGACAGTAGCCAACGCCGCACCTGATTCAAAACCGAACAGTACAATAGCGGTAGCCACCGCCAGCTCGAAAAAGTTGCTGGCCCCGATCAGGGCGGAAGGCCCGGCCACGCAGTGAGCAACGCCAAGTTTCCGGTTAAGCAGGTAGGCCAGTCCAGAGTTGAAATAGACCTGAATCAGAATGGGAATCGCAAGCAGCGCAATAACCAGAGGCTGAGTCAGAATCTGCTCACCCTGAAAGCCGAACAGCAAGATCAGGGTGGCAAGCAGTGCGGTGAGCGAGATAGGTCCCAGTCGATCCAGGGTGCGCTGCAAACCGAATGTCCCACCGGTCTTAAGCAGCCAATACCTCCACAACTGAGCCACGGCAACCGGAATCACGATATAGAGCACCACCGATAGAAACAGCGTATCCCAGGGCACGACGATGGCAGAAAGCCCCAGCAGCAGTCCCACGATAGGTGCGAAGGCAAATATCATAATGGTGTCGTTGAGGGCAACCTGGGTCAGGGTAAAGTGGGGTTCGCCATCCGAAAGATTGCTCCAGACGAACACCATGGCCGTGCAAGGCGCCGCAGCCAGCAGTATGAGGCCAGCAATATAGCTATCGATCTGGTAGGCCGGCAACCAATCGGCAAATAGGCCGCGGATGAACAACCATCCGAGCAGGGCCATGGTGAAGGGTTTGACTGCCCAATTTACAAATAGCGTCACACCAATACCGCGCCAGTGTTCCTTTACATGATGCAAGGCGCTGAAATCGATCTTCAACAACATCGGGATGATCATCAGCCAGATCAGACTGGCAACAGGCAGGTTGACCGCCGCCACCTCGAGACGTCCGAGAGTCTGAAATGGCAATGGAAACCAATGCCCCAGTGCAATTCCGGTAATGATGCAGAGAAAGACCCAGATCGTCAGATAACGTTCAAAAAATCCGATTTTCGCGTCATTCTGCTGTTTGCCGGTAATTTCACACTGTACAGACATAGTCAGATACCTTGTAGCTATACTTGGGATTGGTCAGCGCCTTGAACAGCAGATGTGCATTCATATTTATGTCACTTCTGGTTCCCGGTAAAAACGGTGAGTAGACCACAGAGATCAGCACCAGGGTAATCTTGGTAGAAGCGGCAGGCCCACCAATCACTGTCCGTCCCACCACCTGCCGGTATTCGGTATTATCCAGCTCTGCAATCAGTTGACCCCGCACCACACTGTCTGCCAGATCCATATTCAACTGCTCGTTGCGCCCACTCATCTCAGGGGCGACGCCAAACCCGTTATGCCTCCAGCGAACCGGTAAATGTACGATGTAACTTGATAGGGCCACGATCGATAGGTACAACCTCCACCGGTACCGCCTTAGCTGCATCCGCATATTGCCCGACTTTTCAGAAGAGTTGCCGGTATTTTGCAAGGCAAACCAGACAGAAGCCCCGGTGATGCCGAACAACAATAGCAGGAAAAGCGATGATTTCAGATGGGGCGATTTCACATTCTGATATTCCCTCTTTATGAACAGATGGGTGATCTAGCGCTCCGTGTTCTCATAAAACACCCTTGAAAACGAAACGTTCTTAAACAACGGAGCGTAATAAATATCAATTTGCGCCCAATAGAAAACCATATCCGTCACCGTATATAATTGTGGACAAGTGCGCTATTTTTCACAATAAACCCCCCCATATGTTGCGTCTCGACCTGAAAAGAGCTTCAGGTTCAGTCTCATACTTCAAGACCGAACCTTAACCTCAGCTTAAATGCCGTATCAGCATACCTTTATGTTGAATACGTAAACTGAAGCAATATCATCAAAAATCACATTTACTAAAGCGCAGAAGCGACGCGGCGTGAGAGGTTCTGGTATGGGTCCGGGTCCAGGCATGGGTCACGAAGCTGGCATGGGGCAGAATATGCCAACCTTCTCCAGCTTTGACCTTAACAACGATGGTGTACTGGTCGAAGATGAATTTATTGAGGCCCGTGGCAGACGGGTCAGTGAGCGTGCCAAACAGGGGTATCAGATGCGCGGCTTGAACAATATGCTGCAGTTTGCAGATATTGATGCCGACGGCAATGCTAAAGTGACGCCAGACGAATTTGCTGCCGGGCAGGCAGGACGCAGACAACAAAGATTTCAGTGAGACATGATCAGTTAACCGTCAGCAGGGTGAGCTGTACACTCAATCCATTACAGGAAATCAGGCCCTAGAATAATAGAGTACGACAAAGCCCGCTGATATCCTGCACAATAAGATGAGCAACGGGAGCGGGGCTAGACGATTTCCAACGCCGGATCCACCCGCTTCCAGGCCATCCTTCTGACATTACTGACCACCTTTTTTTTTGGTCTTGATACCATGTTGTTGGAGCAGAGTATCTTTAAGATACTCCAGATTTCGATACTATCTTTCAAGCTAACCTTAACCGCGGCTTAAATTCTGTGTCAGCGTGTCTTCAGGATGGGAGGCGTAGACTGGAGCCATCTCAATTCATAATCGCAATTACGGAAGAGTAAGGATGAATCGGATAAACATAATATTGAAGAAAGTAGCGATGATTTTACTTGCTGTCAGCTTTATAACTGTTGGCATGATTGCTATTTGAGTGATGCTGATAGCCTCTGTTATCGCCGGCGTGGCGTTCCTTTTCAATTCTGGCGGAAAATGGTTCCAGCAGTCACATTTCTATCGGTTAGAGGAGCGCAGACATCGCCCCCAGAATGCAGCTATTTAATACCCAGCAATACCGAAAAGATAGATTTTCAAGGTTAAACCAGATCGACGAATAGTGAGATATGCTAATCATGACTGTTGGAATGCTAGTACTGATCATCATCACCGTGGTTCTATTGCAGGTTTCCTTTGTGGCACTTGTCGGACTCTATCGTCGTAAACACCAATACCGGGAGATTGATAAACAGGCGAGCGAACCGCAGACACTGTCGGAACCTCAAGACCCAGTTCTATCAAGCACAGATGCGTCAAGTACCCCGGTGGCTTCCTGGGTAGGGTTCAGAGAGTTTTTGGTTCAACGGAGGGAAATTGAAGATGGGAATGGATCTATCTGTTCTTTCTATCTGGTTCCGATCGACGGTCAACCACTCCCAAGCTTCAGACCGGGACAGTTTTTAACGTTCAAGCTACAAATCGAGGATCCAGTGACCCACCAGCCCAAGACGGTGGTGCGCTGCTACTCCCTTTCAGACCAACCCCAACCCGACTACTACCGTGTTTCGGTCAAGCGGGTACCCGCACCGGCTGATCAGCCGGAAGCACCACCCGGCATCTCCTCCAACTTCTTTCATGATCATATACAGGAGGGAAGTAAGCTGTTGGTCAGGGCCCCTTCCGGCCACTTCCACCTGATGGAGGATAAGCCGTTACCTGTGGTGCTGATCGGCGGTGGAATCGGCATTACCCCTATGTTGAGCATGCTCAACACACTGCTGGAAAACGGCAGCACACGTGAAGTATGGCTTTACTACGGCGTTCGAAACGGTGCTGAGCAGATCATGAAAGAACATCTGCAGTCACTGGATAAAGCACATTCCAACTTCCATCTCCATCTCTGTTACAGCAAACCGAGCGATAACGAGCTTGCGGGCGTTGATTATCAACATAAGGGAAGAGTTGATATTTCATTGCTGCGGACCACCCTCAAGCTGATGCGCTATCAGTTCTACGTCTGCGGTCCCAAGCCGATGATGGAGAGCCTGGTCCCTGGACTGGAGGAGTTGGGTGTGGACACCGGTGATATCTATTACGAGTCCTTTGGCCCTGCTGCGCTTGTAAAGCATGAAAAGCCAAAGACCAAGCCGGAAGGTGCCTCCGCCCAGACGATCACAGTCACCTTTAGTAAGAGCGGTACCCATGTTCCCTGGAACCCCGATGCCGGATCACTGTTAGGACTTGTAGAGGCGCAAGGCATAGAGGTGGAGTCCGGATGCCGGGCTGGAAGTTGTGGCTGTTGCCAGACTGCTCTTGAGACCGGTGAGGTTGAATACAGCCAGCAGCCGGATGCCGACATGGCGCCAGGCCACTGCCTGTTATGCATATCAACGCCTAAGGGCGACATTACATTGGCCGCCTAGAGAATAGCCATGGAACGATCACTCATCCGCAAAGAAGTATTCCCCTTTCTGGTAATGTTCGGCTCGCTGATTCTGGCAACCCTTGTCACGGATGCGCTGTTGCACCAGTTCGAGCTGGTCTGGATCGGGCGTTGGCTTGGCATACCGGGCACTATTCTGATTCTGTTGTCATTCTTCTACTCCATGCGCAAACGTAAAATGATCAGCTTCGGCAAGCCCAAGATGCTGCTCACCCTGCATGAAACCCTGACCTGGCTTGGTGCGCTGATGATATTGGTGCACGCCGGCATTCACATTTACACCATTCTGCCGTGGCTGGCACTGATCGCTATGCTGGTCAACGTCATCAGCGGCATGACCGGCAAGTATCTACTGGATCGCTCGCGTCGCTTCCTGGCTGAAAAGAAGGAGTTCTATTCGCAGCAGGGTTTATCTGAGGAGGCAATCGAAAAGAGACTGTTCTGGGATGCAACCACTTTCGACGTGATGAAAAAATGGCGTGCAGTGCACCTGCCGATCACGCTGGCCTTCGCCGTGCTTGGCATCTCCCATATTCTGAGTATCTTTCTGTTCTGGCAATGGAAATGAAAAATAAGACTATCATCCGCATTGTTGCAGCTAATCTGGCCGTTTTGGTCCTGTTGGCAATATCCTACCCCAACCTGATGATCAGCCCGGGAAAGCCTATTGATGCCCATGCTGAACTTGCCACGGATTGCTTTGCCTGCCACACCCCTTTTATCGGCAGTACGCCCGAGAAGTGCATCGCCTGCCACAAAGTAGAAGAGATCGGTATCAAGACCACCAAGGGCCTGTCCATCGCCAAGGAGCAGAAGAACGTTGCCTTTCACCAAAAGTTGATCGAAGAGGATTGCGTCGCCTGTCACAGCGATCACAAGGGGGTGCAAGCGTTCCGTCCCATAGGCCAGTTTTCACATCAATTACTTGAGCCTGCTGTGGAGAAACAGTGTGACAGTTGCCACGCTAATCCAGGTGATGCACTGCACCAGAAGATCGAAGGCAATTGCAGTTCGTGCCACACTCAGGAGCGTTGGACCCCGGCGACCTTCGAGCACGATCAATACTTCCGTTTCGATAAGCACCATAGGACGGACTGCAAGACCTGTCATGTTGAAAACGACTACGGCAGCTACACCTGCTACGGTTGCCACGAGCACTCCCGCTCCAAGATTCGTGAGGAGCATGTGGAGGAAGGCATCTACGACTATGAGATTTGTGTAGAGTGCCATCGTAGCGGGGATGAGGACGAAGCTGAATATATCTGGCGTACAAAGCGCATGAAGCAGGGCGGAATGAAGGAAGGGACACGGAGTTTCTATCGCCGCAAACATGATGATGACTATGACGACGACGATGATCATGACCGGTATGATGACGATTAGGCCCTAGGAGGCTTGCCCCATGAAGACGAAGCAGCATTCAATTGATCTAATCGCTTTGTCTATCCCGGCATTGACCGTCATGCTTGGCCTTGGGAATCGGTCTGTATCCAGCTATTCATCCCAAGGGTATAGCCATATCTTTTCTGCAAAGTAGTTATCATTCAGATGAACAAAGATAAGGTGTGTAGGGCAATCATCACCTTGAATTTTGGAAATTGCGCTGGTTCTGTTCAAGCCTTTACCGGTTCCCTTTCTGGTTTTAACATAAATTCGTAAAACATTTTTGGTTTCATTATCATGTTCATAACTGTCATCAACCAGATAACCATTGAACACGGGATGGTTCAACTTGTGGTGTGTCACACAAGTGTGTGACACTAACGAAATCGGAGAGAAATAACCCGTTGATTCAATAAGATGCAGTATTATGGTGCCAAGCCCTCTCCTCGGCACCAACTTTCACTCAAACACATCCAATGAACAATTCGGTGCCGGCTTTAAGACGCAACCTGGTCGAATATCGCTTGCATCGTTCGCCTGACTGCTCAGATTATTAATCAGCGAACTCCAATGCATCACGTACCGTTTCCAGTCCAGCCATGGCGCAATTGCCGTCAATGCTGTCCCGTTCGGATTTCCCTGGCGGAGCGCCAGATATACCGATCCCGCCTAGAATTTCACCACCCGCCTCTATCGTCAAGCCACCCCCCACAAGCAGCGCACCGGGATTGTTAGCCACTTGGTCAGGAATGCGCCTCTCCTCAAGCATACCTGCCAGTTCAGCCGTTGACTGGCGAAAGCTGTTGGCTGTCCAGGCCTTCCGATATGCGGTCTCCGAAGTATGTGGACCGGCAAAACGGTCTCGTAGCTGAACCTGTATATTGCCACCGCGATCCACCACGGCAGCCGCAACAGAGTAACCTCGAGTACGGCAATCATTGATTGCACCCCATGCCGCCTTGGAAGCCATCTCCAGTGAGATCGACCGATACTGATAGACAGCACTGCCTTGCTGCGAGTCGGCATAGGCGCTGCCAATGAGCATGGCAAGTACAGTCAGCAAGCAGAGACTCCTGGTTAGCATTTTCTTACTCCGGTAAACAATGATTTCCCGCCAAACTCTCAGCGAGCAACCCAACAGGTCAAGCCACTCTGATCACACGCTGAGAGTTATCTGTCATCGGCAAGCGACAGGTCGATAAGACCTGTCAGACGATGCTAGGATTTCTCTACAATATCTTTCTTCGTACTGGTAAAGAAATCCAACACTTCACGACTCTCTTTGGCAGGCACTTTGAATTTGTGCAGGGTATTTTTCAGTGCGGTGATCAGGATCTCCCAATCCTTCTCATCTATCCTCATACCCTCATGGGAAAGTTTCATCTCCCGCCCTCTATAGTAGAGCGAACCACCCGCCTTAGAGACGATAAAATCCACAATCAACTGTTTTTCCCTTGAAATGCCGTCACTACCGCGATGCGCCCAAAAGCGCCCGAGTTTTTCATCCGCTGCAATCTGCACAACCACATCATCCACGACAGCACTGATGGCGTTATAACCGCCAAGCCGTTCATAGAGAGAGACTTGTGATGGATCATTATCGCCGGCGATAGCCGATGGTGCGGCGCATACCAATACAAGTGGCAAAACAGCGGTAATGGCAAGCTGCTGAAAACGGGTCTTCATAACACTACTCCTTAACGGCAAAATTTGTTTGCAAAGCGACTCGATTGTCGGCCGTTTTAGGGTAGGTATATGTCGATACAAATAGAAATTGTATTTAAGAATGGAATTTATTCAGTTTTTAAATCAATCCCAACCATCCTCAACCTGATTAGCCGACACTCTGCTGACTGCCTGTCTCGGCCTGACCGGAAACCAATGCGGGGGCTGTCGTCCGGATATAATCGATAAACGATTGAATATGCGCGGTCTCAGTGCTTTCAGATTGCCAACTCCACTCGAAGCTGAAACTGGCGGGTTCATCTTTATCGATAAATAGCGGAAAATTGGCCGTATTGTCCGGTGATATTTTGGCCTTCGGCAGGATACCGGCGCCTATTCCCAATGAGACCCAATCTTCGATCACCTGATAGGTCAGGGCCTGCCCCGCGTAGGCATGCAACTCAACGCCCCGGGATTTGAGTAACGTTGACAAGGCAGCATTCAGTCCGCAACCGCCACCTGTAAGGATGATCGGAGTGGCGGGCAGGTCTGTTATTTTGAATGACAGGTGATTCGCCACTTGATTGTCATCAGCCGCCGGCAGATAGTGGAGAGAATCCCGGTAGAAAAGGCAGGCGTGTTCTCTCGCACTCTCAGTTGTCGTCGGCAGGATCTGCACATCGATCTGCCCTCTGCTCAGACGCTCGGCAAGGTCATCGATAAAACACTCCTTGAAGAAGATCGTGATATCCGGATTTGCCTGTCGAAACGGCGCCAACACATGATCCAGCCTCTGCATGTCGACCAGGGGTGAAAAACCGATACGCAAAATCTTATGCGTGGGATTGTGGAAGGACTCTGCCGCCTTGGTCAATTCATCCAGACTCAGTAGTACATCCATGAAACGCGGCAGCATATATTCGCCGAAGGGAGTCAGATCAACCCTGCGTGTGGTGCGATTGAACAACCTCCCTCCCAACTCATCCTCAAGTTGCGAGACGGCATTCGACAAGGTCGGTTGAGTGGCGAAGCAAAGCTCCGCAGCGCGACTGAACGAGTGGGTCTCGGCAACGTGCACAGCAAACTGAAGCTGCTTTATATTCATAACTTAATTTATTCGGATATCAAATAAATGGCATTCATAAATAGAATTTCTCAATTATTTGTCTCGAGCTTATGCTTTTCACCGACACAATTCAACACGATGGAGGTCAACGATGAGCGCCCAGCGAATGCTGTTTCTGACTGTCGCCGCACTGCTCTTTGCCGGGATCGGATTATCCGGCTGGGATCAGGTGCATTGGTTCCTCTATCTACCTGCCGGGATGCTGCTCTTCGCCGGCCTTACAGGTCTCTGTCCGGGACTGGTGCTGTACAGAAAGCTCGGCTTCAAGTAACCCCTTCAGCATCTACATCTGCCACATTTAGCGGACTGAAAAGATAGGATGAATACCGGAATAATTGAACTTCTGGCATTTGGATTGGTTGCAATCATAGCCGGTTTATTTCTGCTCATCAGCATGGTTCGTGAACTCACGCCCAATCAGCGGCGAAAATGGTTTCTTGGGATTGGCCTCGGTACCGGTATCATCGCATTCAGTCTGAAGATCGGGCTTATCGTGATCTTCTCACTCTTCCCCGGTCCTATGTTGTCGCTGTTCCCCGAACGTGATCATGAGTTTGCATCGGTCGAGGCATCTAGCGATGAACCCTATGATTCCGGAATGGTTAAGACCCCCTATACCTGGCGGGCACTGCCAACATCAGCACCCTACCCAGAGGACAACCCGCCTACCGCTGAAAAGATCGGACTCGGTAAAAGACTATTCTTTGACAAACGACTATCGGCCGATGGCACCCTTTCATGTGCATCTTGTCATGAACTGACCGATAGCAAAGGTGGTGGAGACGGGTTGAGCGCATCGATCGGTATCGACGGCCAGCAAGGCACAAGGAATGCTCCCACTGTACTCAATGCGGCCTTTCAGAAGGTGTTGTTCTGGGATGGACGTGTCACTTCCCTTGAAGATCAGGCAAAGGGGCCGCTGATCAATCCGATCGAAATGGGCATGCCTTCACTGGATCATGTCGTAAAAGCGGTACGCCGTATTCCGGAATACCAGGCACTCTTCGTCATGGCATTTCCAACCCGGCCATCGATCACCATCGACACCATCGCAAAGGCCATCGCCAGCTATGAACGCACACTGATAACTCCGGATTCGCCATATGATCGGTTTGTCAGGGGCGATTCGAAGGCACTCACTGAAAAGCAGATTCGCGGTATGGCGCTGTTTGAGTCCACCGGCTGCATCCTTTGCCACTCTGGACCAAATTTCAGCGCGGCAAGTCTCTTCAGTGACGACACGCCTTACAGAATATTCCCCTCCATTCCAAATACGGCGTATGAGAAGCAGCATCGTCTAAGCGATGATCTCGGTGCGGCATCAAAGGACAACGGCTCAGACAGAGGTGTCTGGCGCATTCCCTCGCTACGCAATGTCACTCGAACCGCTCCCTATTTCCACAATGGTTCTGTTTCCTCTCTGGAAGAGGCGGTGCGCATCATGGCCCATGTTCAGTTGAATAAGGTCATAAGCAACAGCGACACAGATGACAGATCGGTTCAATGGTTGAATGGCCATCAGCGACTCAGAGTAGAGACACACCAGGCACTGAGTGATGCAGAGGTTGAAGAAATTGTGGCATTTCTCAAGTCATTGGAAGGTAAGTTGCCAATCAGCCAGTCAATTGATCAGAATTACCGAGGAGGGTAGCCGGTACCCGTTAACACACCTGCAAACACAATCCGGTCACTCTCTTTCTGTTTAGCTGCACCGCATACGCCATCCGCACCCATGCGATAGATCGAAAGGAAAAGCGATGATATACGAATGTAAAACAATGTAACTAAAAAGCATCGCCTCCCCCCTTCTCGGAGCCGCCTCCAGGCCCCAGGATTAATACAATATAATTCATATACTTATATCTATCGTATAGCAGATTTTATTTTGGCCGCACAGGAACCAGAACGTCATTAGCCGATCGTGGTCAATAAACTAGACATCCAGTTGTTCATCCTGCTTGAGCCGGGCACATTGACATCATAAGCCCGGCTATCGTAGGGTCGAATGAGATTGTTTATAACGCACTGCGCATTATTGAACTGCTCGGATTGCAACAGAGAAATGGCTTAACTGATTTAAACCGAGATATGACATGAATAGGCTACTGATCCCTGTCGCCCTCTCCCTCTCCCTCGTCGCAGGTTGCGCGGTGAATCCTGTCACCGGAAAAAAAGAGCTAAGCCTGGTCTCCGAGGCGCAAGAGATGGAGATCGGCCGGAAGAACTATGCCCCGCTACGCCAATCCCAGGGGGGTGACTACACGGTTGACAGGGAGTTGACCGACTACGTCAGCGATATCGGTCAAAAACTGGCCGCTGTCAGCGATCGCAAGCTGCCCTACGAATTCAAGGTCTTGAACAACTCGGTACCCAATGCCTGGGCGCTGCCCGGGGGCAAGATCTCCATCAACCGAGGTCTTCTCACCGAATTGGGTAGCGAAGCAGAACTGGCCGCTGTACTGGGCCATGAAATCACCCATGCCGCGGCAAAGCATACCGCCAGCAGCATGTCCCGAGGGATGTTGATACAGGGTGCGGTAATGGCAACGGTGATCGGCACCCAGGGAAAAGACTATGCCCAACTGGCGCAGTTGGGGGCCGGCCTCGGGGGTCAATTGATCACCCAGAAATATGGCCGGGATGCAGAACGCGAGTCCGACTTCTACGGCATGAAATATATGTCGAAAGCGGGATACGATCCCCAAGGGGCAATCAACCTGCAACGTACATTCGTACGTCTCTCAGAGGGCAAAAACCAGGATTGGCTCAGCGGACTCTTCGCCAGCCATCCACCCTCCAGGGAGCGGGTCGACAACAATATCAAGACAGCCGCCGAGCTTCCTGAAGGCGGCACTATCGGAAAGGATCGCTTCAAGGCCAAAACGGCCCACATAAAACGCACCAAACCAGCATATGAGGCCTATGAAGAGGGTCGCCAAGCACTGAAAAAAGGTAATCTTAAAAAGGCCAGGACACTGGCCGGCAAGGCCCTGCGCCTGGAACCCAAGGAGGGCCACTTTCATGCCCTGCTTGGGGATATCGAGGAGAAAAAAAAGCACCCTGCAATTGCCAAGCGGCACTATAACAAAGCGATTAAACTGAATGACAGCTTTTTCTACTACTATCTGAAACGGGGGCTGGTAAACGAAAAACTGAAGAATGCCGACGCCGCCAAGCTCGATTTGGAGAGGAGCATCCAACTACTGCCGACAGCAAATGCCTACAACTCCCTGGGGAATCTGGCCCGGGCGTCCGGTAACCTGAAATCCGCCAAATCCTACTATCGCAAGGCCGCCTCGAAAGATACCACGGAGGGCAAGGCCGCTTACAGCGCCTTGATGGCGCTCGATTTGTCGGAGAATCCGCAAAACTACATCAAACTCCGGACCGGCCTGGACAACAAGGGAAGAGTCAAAGCGGAGTTATACAACTCAACTCCTCGCGACGTAAAAAGTATCGTCATCGCAATCCATTTCCGCGATGCCAATGGCCAGATCAGAAAACTGAAACGCGTCTACAAACCGGTTTTACCTTCCGGTAAAAAGCGACTCATCGACCTGGGCGTGAAAAATGTCCCGAAAGCGCAACTGTCGAAGGCCAAATTCGGCATCATCGGCGCCCGTCTTGCCAAATGATCCTTCAACCGTTCGAGGTTGGATTCAGTTGAACCCCATCCTGAAACCATACGGATTTTGAGAATCAGGCTACAGAGACTTATCGCCGTCTTTCATCGCTGTAACCTATTGAAATTGAAGGAACCGAAAAACCTCATTCTCTGCTTTCGCGCTCTGAACGAGGCCATGGATAGCATCGATCAGCGTCTCTTTAGCAATCCTGAATATGAAAAGGCTTAATCGTTGCAGCGTTTCAGCAATAGTGACGCTTTCCATTCGATCTGGTCAAAAGAACCAAAAGCCACATTAAACAATGAAAATTTTTTCTCTTCAGGTGAATCCAGGATCAGACTTGGTCCGTATTCTTGCTTGAAGTCATGCATCAAGCAGACTGATGAATTCTACTGATTCAATTACATATCCATCTGAGGAGAAACCATGAACAAGACCGCAAAGACAGCAATCGTGGCCGGAGCGATTTCAACTGCATTGGCCATGGGGGCGGCGAACGCTGCGCCATCCGCCGGTACGGAAAAGTGTTACGGCGTAGCCAAAGCGGGTAAAAACGACTGTAAGGCAGGCCCCGGCACCAGCTGTGCCGGCTCCTCCACAACAGACGGCCAGGGCAACGCCTGGATGCTGGTACTCAAAGGAACCTGCGAAAAGATTGTGGGCGGCAGCCTGGCGGAAAAGTAATCAAGCAGGTCGACACTGCCGGATGGGCCATACCCATCCGGCCGACACTATCCCGATTGTCACTTATTAACCGGGGTTGATCACTCTGCCTCCAAGGTTGCCTTACCTACCTTGCTGAAGAGGTTGATATGAAAAAAACAATGATGCACAAGTGCTCGGATAATGTGACCCGGATCAGGCAATATTCCCCGGGGGTGATATGATGTCACCTGTTCTAATTGCCGCCCGCCACCGATCTTTCCTCAAACGATGTCAGATGATATACCACAGCCCTATTTCACCGACCCGGTCAGTCGGGGGCAACTGGTTGGCCACATTGAGGCCTATAGACAACGAATTCCAACCTTCGTAAACAGGCACTTTTCCCTGCAAGGCGCCTTCCAGTTAAACAGACTGGCCCTGGGAGGCGACATCCTGGTCGCACCATTCAACTTCCTGATGGGCTTTCCCAATTTTCTGCTCCGGCTGATCGCTATGCTGTTCGAACTGCTCGGTGCGCATGGCTTGGCCCGACGTATGCTGAAAATCCATCTTGGTTTTCCCACAAGGGTTCAACAGGCGTTGACCACACACCTGTATACGGACTTGCTCAAGTTGTCCCGCCACCATGAAGAAACAGATGCACGGTTACGGCAGCTTCTCCGCCAATCGACCAAAGAGCCATTGCAGATCTATGTGCAAACAAGAAATGTAGCCGGCGATATCACCGCAGGCACATTGGCGGCCATTCTGGGTTTATTCCTGTTGAATCAATTCACGCCCGGTTCCTTTTCAGCGGGTGCCGCAATCGCCCACCTAGTCGCCGTGGAACAGGCCGCTTCGGAATTCTTTCTCGGAGAGACATTGGGACGCTTCTACTACACCCTCTTCCCAACAAGCCCGCCCATTGGCATTGTGATGGCAACCGTTCTGGTAGTGATGGTGACTATCGCCCTGGTGGCGGCATTTTCAGGCATGCTTCACGACCCAATCCAGAACCGTACCGGGATACATCAACGCCGACTCAATCAGCTTCTGGACGCCATCGAGAAAAGTGCCTGCCAATCGCGCGCAAAAGGGTATCGCCCCAAAGATACCTTTGTCGGCTGGATCTATGATTTCATCGATTGGGTCAAAGGACTGCTTTCGTTTTAATCACCGCGGCAGTGCCCGTAAATGCTTTCTCTCGTATCAAAGCGCCTGGGCGAGTATCCGGATAATTGGTTATGATGGGTCAGATGCAACCACCATAGAGCACCTTTATACTACGTGACTGACTATCTCCACGCCCCACTGCCATCCCGTAATATGCCGGCGGGCATCCCCTTCATCATCGGCAATGAAGCGGCTGAGCGATTCAGCTTCTATGGCATGCGGGCGATACTGGTGGTCTTCATGACCCAGTACCTGCTTAACAGTGGCGGCACTGCGGAGCCGATGAACGAAGAGGAGGCGAAAGGCTGGTTCCATCTCTTCGTCTCGGCGGTCTATATCACACCCCTGCTGGGCGCACTGATCTCCGATGGCCTGCTGGGCAAGTACCGCACCATCATCCTGCTCTCCCTGGTCTACTGTCTCGGCCACTTTGCCCTGGCGCTGGACCATACCCGCCTCGGCCTTTTGCTCGGATTGGGGCTGATCGCCTTGGGTTCCGGTGGAATCAAGCCCTGCGTTTCCGCCCATGTGGGGGATCAGTTCGGCCGCACCAACGGGCACCTTCTGCCGCGCGCCTTCGGCTGGTTCTACTTCGCCGTCAACCTGGGCGCATTCATCTCAACCCTCGCCACCCCCTGGCTGCTGCAGCAGGCAGGACCGGCCTGGGCCTTCGGCCTGCCCGGTGTCCTGATGGTCGTCGCCACAATACTCTTCTGGGCCGGCCGCCGTCGCTTTGTCCACATTCCGCCCGGTGGCTGGGAATTTGTCCGCGAAACATTCAGCCGCGATGGATTGCTCACCCTGGCTCGGCTGTTGATTCTCTATCTCTTCGTTGCCGTCTTCTGGTCCCTGTTCGACCAGACCGGCTCAGCCTGGGTAATCCAGGCCAAGTCGATGGATCTAGCGTTGTTAGGCGTGGAGATACTACCGGCCCAGATCCAGGCGGCCAATCCCCTGCTGGTGATGCTGCTGGTGCCAACCTTCTCCTATCTCATCTATCCGGCAATCCAGCGCCGCTGGCATCTGACGGCCCTGCGAAAGATCGGCTATGGCATGCTGCTCGCGGCTGCGGCCTTCGCAATCTCGGGATGGACTCAGCACCTGATCGACATGGGGCAAGCCCCAACCGTCGCCTGGCAGTTATTGGCTTACCTGGTGCTCACCAGCGGCGAAGTCATGGTATCGATCACCTGTCTGGAGTTCTCGTATACTCAGGCGCCCAATCGGATGAAGTCATTTGTGATGGCCTTTTTCATGATGTCCGTCGCCCTGGGAAACCTCTTTACCAGCATAGTCAATTTCGCCATCGAGGGCAGTGAACTTCTGCAGGGTGCGGACTACTATGTTTTCTTCGCTCTCTTGATGTTGGTAACCACAGGGCTGTTTGCATTGGTGTCGCGATATATTCCGGAACACAGCAGGTTACACACCGAAGCTGTGGCTGTGCCAGACATTCGTGATTGAATGATGTTCATGCAGATCGGCTATCACTTTAATAACCGTAAAGACAACCAATCACAAAGGATCTGCTATGCCGCTAGTCAACATTTCCATACTCAAGGGTAAGTCACCTGAATATGTTAAAGCCGTTACCGACGGTGTGAATTCTGCGGTTATTGAGACGATGGACTTTCCTGATGATGATCGTTATCAGATCGTTCATGAAGTGGAACCGCATTGTCTGCAATTTCAGGAGCGCGATGGTGACAGGGTGATGATGTTTCTCATCATGCGTGTAGGACGTTCAAACAAGGCGAAACAGGCCTTTTACAAAAAATGTGTTGAAAACCTCGCAAAAAATCCTGGTATAGATCCGGCGAACGTTCTGATCACGATTGCAGAGAATCATGATGTTGATTGGTCGTTTCGTGATGGCGTTGCTCAATTCGTAGTGTGAGTGGATTTAAATTCAGCACATCATGAATACACATGTTTGAAGCCGGAGGTTCGAGGAACCTCGATCCCACACCGGGCGTGATTTGCACTTCAAATGATACTTGAGAAAATGGCGCGCCCGGAAGGATGATTCGGGCCTTGTGGCCTTCACCCCTCTGGGGCTGCCGCTGTGCGGCGTTCTGCGCGCCTGCGGCACTTGTCGAATCTGTGCTAAAATCAATCTTAATTCAATAACTTTTCCAAATCGATGAAACCATGGATTTCAATCAAACCGCCATCATTCTCATTGGACTTCAGAATGATTATTTTCTCAAAGACGGGGCATTGCATGGAGCACTAGAGAGTTCAGAGGCGGCAGGTCTCGCTCTGAAAAACACGGTCAATCTCATAAAGCGCCTGAAAGACACACCGGCCCTGCTGATTAACACCCCGATTGTATTTACCAGCGATTATTCCGAAATCACCCAGCCGGTCGGTATCCTGAAAACCATCAGGGATGTAGGGGCGTTCAAGCAAGGTACGACAGGTTGCGAGACCGTGGCTGAAATCAGGGCCTTCAGCGACAGGATCATCACAGTTCCGGGCAAACGCGGACTGAACGCCTTTTCCAATACATCACTGGAACAATTACTGCAATCACACGACATCACCGATGTAGTGTTCGCCGGTGCGGTCACATCAATCTGTATAGACACCACCGCCCGCACCGCACTCGACAAGGGTTATTCAGTCACCATTCTGAAAGACTGCACCACCGGACGTAGCAGTTTCGAGCAGGAATTTTATTGTGAGGAGATATTTCCGCTCTATGCCGAAGCCATCACCTCGTCACAGTTGACCGAACAACTATAAGCCACTATCCACGGTGAAAAAGCAGATCACAAGCGATGAGTTACAGGCCCAACTGAACCTGAAACTGCTTGAACGACTGCGCACTTCTGAACGCCGCTACAGGGAACTGGTCAGCAATCTCAAACAAATCGTCTTTCAATTGGACCGGGACGGTCGGTTGACTTTCCTGAATCAGGCCTGGGAAAACATCACCGGCACCTCTATCGACACGGCTGTTCATCTGCCATTGTCACATTTCCTGCCGGAAGCTGATCGCGTCGAATTCGATGCCATTGTGCATCAACTGCTTAAAGGCAGTGGGCAGATTTTTTCATTTGAATCTGAGTTGATAGGAGAAAACGATATACGCACCCCGGTCGAAATGACCCTAACGCCGCAACTTGAAATTAGTGATGTCACGGGCATTGTCGGAACCATCATCGATGTCACCGAACATAAAGACATGTTGCACGAACTGAGTCTGAATAGAGAACGCCTGTTCTGTGCGCTGCAGGGGGCCAACGACGGTTACTGGGACTGGAATCTTGAAACCGACGAGGTTTATTATTCCCCCCGCTGGAAAAGCATGTTGGGCTATCGGGACGACGAACTGCAGGAAAACGACCTGACTGTCTGGGAGCAACTGGTGCATCCCGATGACAGAGACAACACATTGAAACAGGTCCGGCGATATCTCGACGGCCACATTGACAAGTTTGAAGTGGAATTCCGCATGCAGCATAAGGCGGGGCACTGGGTGAATATTTTGTCCAGAGCATCGCTCGCCTGTGATGATAACAGCTACCTCCTGTCGCCCAAACGGTTAGTGGGCACCCATGTCGATGTAACCGAACGCAAACAGATCGAACAAAAACTGCTTAAACAGAACCTTGCGCTGGAAGCCGCCGCCAACGCCATCTTCATCACCGACCCGGATGGCGAGATTGAATGGGCCAACCAGGCGTTTCTCAAGATGTCCGGCTACAACATGGAAGAAGTACTGGGGCATAACCCCAAGCAACTGGTTTTTTCCGGCAAGCAGGATAATGATTTTTACGAGGATATGTGGCAGTCCATCAGTTCAGGACAGGTCTGGCAGGGAGACCTGATCAACCGCAAGAAAGACGGCAGCCTGTTCGATGTGTACATGACCATCACTCCGGTGCTGGATGCACAGGGACAGATCACTAACTACATCGCGGTAAAGGACGACATCACGCATCGCAAACAGATCGAAAAGGAAGTGGAAGAACTGGCCTTTTATGACCCACTGACTCGTCTACCCAATCGCCGCCTGTTCATGAGTCACCTGAAACAGGCAATACTCCATAGCCGTCGTCAACTGACCTATTCCGCCCTCCTGTTTATCGATCTGGATCATTTCAAAAATCTCAACGACAGTTACGGGCATGATATCGGTGACCTGCTGATTATCGATGTCGCATCGCGTATCACTTCCTGCCTTCGGGAAGTCGATCTGGTGGCGCGTCTCGGTGGCGATGAATTCGTTGTCATACTGGAAAACATGGGGAAAGATTCGGCTGAAATCAACAGCAGTGTCTTGACCATTTGCGAAAAAATACTGGTTTCAGTGTCCGCCGAGTCGAACCTTAAAAACATCAGCTACTCAAGCACCTGCAGCATCGGCGTTTGTTTGTTCAGGGATGAATACCCGCGTGCGGAAGACATTCTCAAGCGTGCTGACACCGCCATGTACGAAGCCAAGAAATCAGGCCGCAACAGCGTTCATTTTTTTAATCCGGAGATGCAGCAGGAACTCAAAAGTAGACTCCAACTTGAGCGTGAACTGGCCTATGCCCTGGCACAGAACCAGTTCCGCCTTTTTTACCAATTGATTGTGGATCACGAACGCAATGTGGTCGGCGCTGAAGCATTGCTCAGATGGCACCATCCGGACAAAGGCATCATCGGCCCCGATCAGCTTTTCCCCCTGATCGAGCTCAACGGTATGATCATCCCGATTGGTGAATGGGTGATCAATGAGGGCATCCACCAATTGCAACGCTGGCAGCAGGAGAGCTCAACCCATTCGCTAACCCTGTCTGTCAATATCAGTGCACTACAGTTCAAAAAAACCGATTTCATCGATAACCTGGCATCAAGCATCGACAGGTACGGCATTGATTGCAAACAACTGTACCTGGAATTGACCGAGAGCACCCTGATCATCAATTTTTCCAGCACCAATGAAAAGATAGATAAACTCAATCGCATGGGCATCAAGACCTCGCTTGACGATTTTGGCACCGGTTATTCCTCGCTGAGTTATCTGAAACGCTTCAATGTCTCACAATTGAAAATCGACAGGTCGTTCGTGCAGGACATCCTGGTGGACGATGGTGATCTCACCATGGTGAGGACCATCATCGAGATGGGCAGGAATCTCGGTCTTGAGGTCGTTGCAGAAGGTGTCAGCAACGAACAGCAATTCGAGCTACTGAAAAGCTGCGGATGCAAACGCTTTCAGGGCTACTGGATTAACCGGCCGTTGCCGATAGAGGAGATCGATTCCCTGCTGAGCCCCCTTTCACGCAGATCGAATGCTTTTTGAAAGAGATATCAGATATGTCGCCCTGGTATCAGTTCAGGGGACCAGGCGTTCCGCTGGAGATGCGCTAAGCCCTGCTGGGGCATGCCAACAGGGATATCACGACCCATTACACGGCAGCGCAACTGCAAAAGCTGCTGCAAACCGCTGAAATGATCATTGATCGTTGCATCGCCCAGGCCCCCACCCTGACAGTGGTCGGTCGAAGTAAAGGATTTGTTGGATAAAAATCGGAAAATGAAAAAGTGCTAGCCATTTAATAAGCGCTAACCCTTAGATCTATATGGCGCGCCCGGAAGTGTTCGAACCTCCGAGCGCCTAGTTCGTAGCCAATAACTCCGCTATATGTCATTGTTTTTATTGACCTACTGGCTGACGCCCCATCCATTTTTATTGGGCATCCCCTATTTTCTATGAGCCGGAAATCTAGCGCCCCTTAATGCCCTGCGCAAAGCTTTAAAGGACAAATGCAGGCTTTAAGGACATTTTATGGGACATAAAACCAATTTAAAGGCCACAAGAACGGCGGTAACTATATTGGTTAGCGCTTTATTCCTGCAAAAGTGGAAGACCGCACATTCTCGTATAGCGCAATAATGATCCATATATAGATCGTAAAGCGACTTTGCGGTCTATATGTAAACCATTTTTTGCTTGTTGAATCAGCAAAAGACTGATACTCTGATTCATATATAGATCATATACAGGCCATATGATTCATAGAAAGACCAAAAGAGAGAAACCAAAGGTAAGCCATGTCTAAAGTATCGGCACGCACATATTCCCGTTACAGCCTTGAGGCCATCAGCCTGCTTGGCAACCTGATCCGTGCGGCGAGAAAAGAGCGCAAAATGACCGCGCAAGAAGTTGCCGACCGAGCGGGAATCTCGCGCGGGCTGTTGCAGCGCATAGAAAAAGGTGATCCCAAATGCGAACTGGGAGCAACCTTCGAGGTTGCCACTATCGTTGGGGTCAAGCTCTTTGACGCAGAAGCGACAACCCTCACTAAACATATCCGCCAAACAGAAGACAAACTTGCACTGCTTCCCAAGTCCGTGCGCAAAAAAGTAAAGGCTGCTGATGATGACTTCTAGTACAGCCGATAAAGAAGCTTTTGTCTGGATATGGCTGCCCGGAGCCACTGAACCTGTTGTTGCCGGAAAGCTGGAAGCCGACGATCAAGGCAACGTGCAATTCAACTACGGTAAAAGCTATCTGGAGCGTACCAATGACAGCCATCCGGCTATTTCCATTTACGAGCCGGAATTGCCGCTTAAAAAAGGTGTACTACCCCTGCTTGAGGGGCTAACCATGCCCGGCTGCATCCGAGATTCCGCACCGGATGCTTGGGGTCGGCGCGTTATCATCAATAAAAAGCTCGGGCGCAAAGGCAAAGATACGGATACCGATACACTCGGCGAGCTGACTTATTTGCTGGAGTCCGGCTCTGATCGGATAGGCGCACTGGATTTTCAGCGCTCACCCAATGAATACGTTCCGCGTTCGGCAACCAACGTCCCACTGGAAGAATTGCTGCAATCTGCCGAACGGGTCGAGCAAGGCGTGCCGCTTACCCCTGAGCTGGACCAAGCCCTCTTTCATGGCAGTTCAATCGGCGGCGCACGCCCCAAAGCCCTGATCGGAGATCAGGGTGTAAAATGCGTGGCAAAGTTTTCTTCGAGTACCGACCTTTACAGCGTAGTAAAAGCTGAATATATCGCCATGCGACTGGCCGCACTTGCCGGAATAAATGTCGCCCCTGTAAATCTGGTTCAAGCAGCACAAAAAGATATCCTGCTGATCGAGCGATTTGACCGCGAAAAAACCGCTAAGGGCTGGACGCGCAAGGCCATGGTCTCAGCGCTAACGCTCTTTGGGCTAGATGACATGATGGCACGCTATGCAAGCTATGAAACCTTCGCCGAAATTATCCGCCATCGTTTCGATGATCCAAAAGAAACGCTCGAAGAGCTGTTTTCTCGTATCGTCTTTAATATCCTGTGCGGAAATACCGATGACCATGCAAGAAACCATGCGGCATTTTGGAATGGTAAAACGCTGAGCTTGACGCCAGCTTACGACATTTGCCCTCAAGCCCGTGTAGGCAATGAAGCTACGCAGGCTATGTTGATTTCCGGTGAAAACAGGCTGAGCAACCTCAAATCCTGCCTTGACGCCGCAACCCACTTCCTGCTTTCAGAAGTGGAAGCTAAAGCGATATTCAAAAAGCAACACGAAGCAATTAAAGCCAATTGGGAGAAGGTTTGCGATGAAGCAAGCTTAAGCGCCGTTGATAAAAAGCTGTTTTGGAAGCGACAGTTCCTCAATCCTTTCGCATTTGAGGATTGATAAGTGCCATCTAGCAAACAATAAAACTGTCGAATTGCACCCAAAACTGACCCAGGATTCGCATTGAATATTGACCCATAATTTCCCGGTGAAACCCAGTAACATTCAGGAAACTGGTGGGGCGGTTATTCGATGCAAATACTTTGAAAAATGGGTCAATTTAGCATGCAAATTGACACCCTGACCACCTGGTCTTTAAGTTCTTGCGTTGTCGCGAATGAGGCCCGAAAAACCCCACCTCGATAGGCCTCCACTTCCTCTTTGAAGGCGTCTTGTTTGGGCTCCATTTCACACTGTTGTACAAAAGCAAGAATCGGTCGATTAGCTGCCTGTGCAGCACGGAATTCGGCATGAGTCACCGATATACCCTCATCTGTCTCAGATCCATACTTGGAGCCGAGAAGCAGAACATAAATATCGCTTTGCTCGACTTCGTTGATGCATGCGACCCCAGATGAATAAGGTCTTGCACCTAGGTATTCGCTCATGATGGGCTTGTGATCCATCAACTCAACCGCTTCCTTCGCAGCCTGCCTGTGCTGCTCGAAACCGCCTATTACGGAACTAATAAATACGGCACCTATTCTTATTTCACTCGCTAATGTGTTCGAATTTTGACATTGTTTTTCACCCTTCTATCATGCCCTTTGCATCAGCTTGGCTCGCTTGCTTACGCCATCCAGTATCGGGCTGCACGTTGACTCCGACATACCGTTAGCGGCAGCCATAGCGGCCACCTCAGCTATCGCATCATCTAGCCGCCCAGCCAGGTCCGAAAAAATACTATCCATATCCTGCTCGCACAGCCCGGCTTTTTGGCCCGTCTGGAAAAAATGCCGGAGCTGGATCTGGCTGAGGCGATAATAACCTTTTTGCCCTATAGCCATCGCCAGCTTAATCTTCTGAACCGGGTATTCCGGGTAGGGCGCAGCAGACATCACGTCATAGAGTGGTGTTAGTTTGTAACCACCGGGCGTGAGAAATATGGAGAAATTCTTGGCATGGCCGTCAATGGCCGCCAGCAGCCAGAAGACGATCTGCGCCTTCATGAAGGCCAGGCGGTCTTCATACGGGGCAATCGCACCATTCAGAAACCCCAGCACATCGATGATGCCGGGGCCGCCATCGCTTTGGTATTTCCGCATGGGTGGAAAACCCAATGCCTGACAGATATCCTCCTGTGGCAGCCGGTATAGCACGCCGTCCTGCCATACCCGATCAAAACGCTCCACGACGATCACGGGTTTGCCGTCAAACAACCGCACCTCGGCATTGGCCGTCTCAAGGCCGAGGGCGCGGCACAGCACCAGACAGAGCCATTCATTCCAGGGCGTGTCGGAAAAGTCGGCACCATTTGGACCTTCCTTCATGGCAGGCTTGAAGATATGGGAGGTCGGTGTCGGCCCGATTGGTAGCTGCCATTGATTGTCGACCCGAAGAAAAGCGGTCTTCTCCTGCACCCCGGCAATCGAGATACGAAAGTCATCCTCATCGACAAGTATACCGAGGGGGTTGGTGGCCAGGGAAGCAAGCCGAGCAGCAATCTCATCGTCACTGACCGGCCTGTATGCCATTTTTGCCGGATCGCCAGGATCAAGCCCCTCGGGAACAAAACGTAGCGCGCCGACGCAATCCCGCCCGATGACGGCCAGGAGATCAAAGATACCGGCGCTGTCAGCATGCTCGCACGCCGCAATTTTTTCCCTTACGGCGCGGTCATCAGGCAATAGCCCATCGAAGTAGCTGGTCGCACCCTCCCCTGACCAGATACGATCGGACAGTGGCATGGATAACGAAATGGGAAATGCCCGTTTCGAAGACAACCACGTCGGATCGTAGCGAAACGAAGTCGCACCGCTCGGTGCGCGGGAATACTGGCCGACTTTGCTTGAGCCGACATATACATCCAGCACACGTCTTTGGCGTTTACGTCCCACTCTCAATACTCCGTGGGATCGAAGCCAGTTTTCCGGCGTGAGACGATGGACAGGTCCAGATCCAGTGCGGCCAGCACCCGGATTACAGTATCGAGCTTTGCCGTGGTCGCGCCGTTCTCAAGTTCAGAGACCAGGGCCTGTCGGATGGACGCTTTTTGTGCGACATCTACCTGCCGCAACCCCTTGGTCTTGCGCGCAAGGCGTATTGCCGCGCCGAGATCTTTGTTGTTGCGTATGATCTTTCCCATCGTTTCACCCTATTTATACGACTTACCGTATAGCTCATATATATACGCTATACCGGATAATATCAATATATACGCTTAACCAGATAACTGACGATATACGCCCTATCACATAAATTTGACCATTGGCTGATTCTATGGTGTCGAATTGCACCCAAAACTGACCCAGGATTCGCATTGAATATTGACCCATAATTTCCCGGTGAAACCCAGTAACATTCAGGAAACTGGTGGGGCGGTTATTCGATGCAAATACTTTGAAAACTGGGTCAATTTAGCATGCAAATTGACACTTTGGCCCTCACCCCTGCGGGGCCGCCGCTGTGCGGCGTTCTGCGCGCCTGCGGCGCTTGTCGAACCGGTTCTTTGAAGTCGGAGGTTCGAATACCCTCGATTCTACTTTTGGCGTGATTAGCAATACAGGTGATACTTGAGAAAATGGCGCGCCCGGAAGGATGATTCGGGCCTATGGCCCTCACCCCTGCGGGGCCGCCGCTGTGCGGCGTTCTGCGCGCCTGCGGCGCTTGTCGAACCGGTTCTTTGAAGTCGGAGGTTCGAAT
>JBEVXH010000012.1:84575-115440 GCA_040506195.1 Candidatus Thiodiazotropha sp.
ACCCTCGATTCTACTTTTGGCGTGATTAGCAATACAGGTGATACTTGAGAAAATGGCGCGCCCGGAAGGATTCGAACCTCCGACCCCCTAGTTCGTAGCCAGGTACTCTATCCAGCTGAGCTACGGGCGCTTTTTGTGGAACGCGAATTCTGAAGATTTCTTGTTCTTTTGTCAATGGCATATGGAGAATGGGAATTCCTGCGGCGCTGCGCGCCTGGTCGAACGAGGGGTTCGAATCAAATCCTCGCTCTCCGCCAAATAAAAAGGGGCCCAACAGGGCCCCTTTTTATTTGGCGGAGAGAGAGGGATTCGAACCCTCGATACGCTATTAACGTATACACACTTTCCAGGCGTGCTCCTTCAGCCACTCGGACATCTCTCCGGATTTTTGGAGGCGCAAGATTAAACCAGTTCCTCTCCGGAATCAAATGGCTAAAGGTGTCTGCTGAATTCGGCGACGATGGCGTCGGACTCTATTTCTCTGAATGTGTCGACACTGATGTGGATCAGTTTGCCGTGGTCGCCGGACTCGAAGTAGAGATCGGGCTGCTTCAGCAAGCTGGCGTCAACCAGGGTCTCGATGCCATAGGGCATGCCTGTCGGCGGTACCGCGCCGGTTTCGCAATCCGCGAAGGCCTGCTGCAGTTCATCCTCGGAGATCAGGCTGAGTTTACGGCCGGTCAGCTGCTTCAACTGCTCCAGCTCCAGCCGATGTGTCGCGGGAATAACCGCAAGCAGATAGCTCTCATCATCTCCGAGCAAGACCGATTTGGCCATTCTGTCGCCGGGTATATGGGCCGCTTCAGCGGTATGCAGGGTAGAGTCGGTCCGCCGATGATCGATGATGTCGAAACTGACACCTTGATTTTGCAGATACTCTCTGAGTGTAATTGCTATTGCCATTTCCTCACCTCTTTGTTTACCTCTCCCTGATGCTCAGCCTTGGAACAGCTTGTGCATCTGATTCATATTATTTAACAAATACTTATAATATCTTTCAGTCTATACGAAGACGCAATCACAAAATGCGTGAAAAGCGCACGGCCGGAGGTCTTCTGTCTATCCGGGTTGCGTCTGTTTTTTAGGATCCTATTTAGGAGTATAGTTCGCCGGTCAATAGCAATGACGTTTCTGCAAATCTGCTTTTTGAATACCGGCATCACCTGACCTAGTAACGAATCGACATGGCGAAAAGAAAGAAAAAATCCCCCTCGATGGCAAAATCGGCCGATCGTCACCACCTCTATGAACTCTCTGTGCAATGCGCGGAGGCCGAAATCGATTTTGTGGATGACACCTATGAGAAAATACATGGTCGCAGGGCGAAACGTCTGAGGGAGGATTTCTGCGGTACCGCGAATGTCTGTTGCGAATGGGTGCGACGACGCAAATCCAATCGTGCTATCGGGGTCGATCTGGATAGAGAGGTGCTCGATTGGGGTCGGGACAATCAACTGCGGAGATTGAAATCGTCACAGCAGAAACGAATCAGATTAATCGAGGATAATGTCCTCTCGGCAGAAACCGAGCCGATGCAGATCATATCCGCCATGAATTTCAGTTATTGGCTGTTTAAAGAGCGTTCGGCGCTGAAAAACTATTTTCAGCGGGTTCACGCTCAATTGGCCGAAGACGGTATCCTGTTTATGGATGCCTATGGGGGTTATGACTCCTACAAGGAGATCGAGGAGGAGCGGGAGATCGAGGATGGCGACACCCTGTTCACCTACATCTGGGAGCAGGAGAAATATGACCCCATCAACGGCAACCTGATCTGTCACATACATTTTGAGTTTGAGGACGGCTCACGCATGGAGCGCGCATTCAGTTACGACTGGCGTCTGTGGAGTCTGCCGGAGATCCATGAACTGCTGGATGAAGTGGGATTCAGCAAAGTTACATTCTACTGGCAGGGATTCGATGAAGACGGCGAACCCGATGGTGTGTTTCTACCTGTCCGCGAAGGCGAGGCGGATGCCGGATGGATCTGCTACATCACCGCCGAAAAATAGTCGCCTAATGAGTGTTTACATCTCTCTCGACTGAGCTGAAACGCGTACAATAATCGCAGATAAAGTCGGCAATGGCCGGCGCATCGTTAAGATCGAGTTGGGGCAGTTCTGTCTCCTCTCCGATCCCACCATCGCTGGCGATGGCAATAATTGACGCATCGGCCGGAAAGAGTAAGGGTTTGTCCAGGGTCCTGCGATGCAGTTCTATCTTGGGAAACGCCAAATGCCGCAAGCCCTCGACCAATACCAGATCCAATTCACTGCAATCGAGTCGTGCCAGTAACTCCTTCAGTACCGGCTCACGCTCTTTCGGCTCATCCACCATCAATGCCCAGTGGCGGGAAGTGGCGAGCAGTACCCGACCGGCACCCGCCTTGCGCAATTCATAGCTATCCTTTCCCGGCTGGTCGACTTCGACTTGGTGATGGGCATGCTTTATCACCCCCAGCCTCAAACCGGCATCCCGCAACAGGGGTATCAGTCGTCTCAGCAGGGTGGTCTTACCGGTGCCGCTGTAGGCAGCGAAACCAAGCAGGGGTACCGGGCACGGGTCAGGCGTCTTCACGTTTTATGCCGTGGATCATGATAATCAGATCGGCGGCATCCCGGCTGATCCCCAGTTCAGAGACAAGCTGTTCGGGGCCGGCTCCGGCATGCACCATGCGTATGGCATCACTGTACGGGGGTTCACCCTGTTGACTGCTCTGTTCGATATTTTCCTGGCGCTCTTCCAGGTCTCTGCCATGGCGCTCCAAGCGGTTCACGCGCTTATCGACACCGACGGCACTGGAACAGAGCGCACTGACTGTCTGCTTTAATGTGTCGATTTCCCGCCGAAGCTGTTCGTAGGACTCGCGTCGGTTTCGTTCAAATATCAAAAAGACAACCACCAGCACCAACAGCAGCAGCACTATCGGCAGAAGACCAAACCAAAAGAGTGTCGCATCACTACCGGTCATACCTGTCATCCTTAGCGGGGCTGAGGAGGAATGTCAGGCATACTCATCGATGTGCGGCTTTCCATCATCCTCATTTTTTTTCGGTTTCCTCTGCTGTCTCTGTTTACGTTCATCTGCAGTCCTGGGGCGTTCACGTCGCAACGGCGGCTTGGCTGGCTTCACCGGAGTCAGGGGAATAAGAGGATTTTGGTCTCCAATCTCAGGCATGTTTGGCTTCCTTTTCGAAATCTAACCGTTTTCGCCTCTTGCGCTGTCGATCACTAGGTAGAATAGTCGAAAAACGCTTCCAGGGACAAAGTCCTGCTTGGCCCGTTACTGTTAAAAAACCCATCATTGCAGGGAAATACAATAGGTAATTAGGAAATTCTACCCTGTATGGATACCGGTTGTTCAATCTCCGGTGCACGACAGAGATCAATACATGCTGATCTCCTGCCACTCCTCATCTGTCAGCAATTTATTGAGATCGACCAGGATCAACAGCCTGTCCTCTTGTGTCGCTACACCCTGAATATAGCGTGAACTCTCTTCGGTACCCACATTCGGTGCCGGATCGATATCCGTTTCACGCAGTTCGACCACTTCGGCTACAGCATCAACCAAAATACCTACAACCTGTTTTTCAGACTCGATGACAATGATGCGGCTGGCGTCATCCACCTCCTTGGTGGGTAGCCCAAACCGGGTACGGGTATCAATGACGGTCACGACATTACCGCGCAGATTGATGATACCCAGAACATAAGGTGGCGCACCGGGTACGGGAGCGATCTCAGTAATACGAAGCACCTCCTGCACTTGCATTACATTGATGCCGTAGACCTCTTCCATCAAAATGAATGTTACAAACTGAATCAGTGGACCACCACCGGCCTCATCATCGTCTTCAATAGTCATGCTTAAACCTCATAACGATATCACTCTAGGGCTATTTCGCCGGCGAGCATATTCAAGATCCCGTCAACATCCAGCAACACACTCAATTCCTGTATGATAATACCTGCGTACCAGGGTCTTATCCCACTGCCGGAACGCCACCGAACTTCCTCTTTCTCCACCATCAGCGTATTGCAGATGGTGTCTACGGCCAGTGCTCTCTGTCCATCACCGATCAGCAACAGGTGTTGCGGTCTGACAGCGCTACTCTCATCCAATCTTTCCGGCATCAACAATCTGGCGCTGTTAACGACTACGACCTTTTCTTCCCTGTTGACGATGACGCCCGACGACCAGGCCGGCTGTCCCGGCAATTGACTCGCCTCTCCCGCAAAGGGGAGTATCCCCCTTAGTGATGAGAGCGGAATCCCCAATTTAATTCCATTCACCTCGAACAACAATACCTGAAACGCATCTTCAACCCAGTCCGGTTTATAGGGCTCAAGCGAAGTTTCAGCCTCGCCGGCCGTCGGCTCCGATATTGTTGTCAGCGTAGATTCAGTATGCCCGTCATAGTTGATATCGGCATCGGGCAACGGCTCTTTAACCTCCACCCGGGGAGGCGTGACAGTCAAATCATCGATCTCTGACAACAGCGTATCGAGATAGCTTTTCAGTGCCGTGTCAGGCTCTGCGATCTTGCTGGCCGTTTCCGGCGACTGAGACTGCCTGAGCCGGCGATTCATGTGGCGACACCTGCTTGAATTACCGGCTCTTCACCTTCATCGAGCAGGTCGCGCAACAATCTTTCATAGGCTGCGACCCCCCGGCTCTGCGGCGCGAACAGCGCCGGTGGAATGCCGGCCTTGCTGGCTTCTCTGAAGAGCGTGTCCACCGGGATCAGGCTGTGCCAAACACGCCCCGGATAGCTCTCCCGCATCACCCGGAGGCTGTCTATGGACGCCCGGGTACGCCGATCGAACATGGTGGGTACGACAAGGTATGGCAGAGGCACATGCCTGGATTTCATGACCATTTCCAGGGTGTGCAACATCCTTTCCAATCCCTTGAGGGCGAGAAATTCGGTCTGCACTGGTATGATCAGCTGCTCACAGGCCGCCATGGCGTTGATCATCAAAACCCCGAGTATCGGCGGACAATCGAGAATTACATGATCGTATCGGTTCTCCAGTTGTGCCAGCGCCTGCTTGATCACCAAACCCATGCCATCCAGTTTTCCCGCCTGACGGTCGAGGGTGGCCAGCGCCATCTCCGCGGGCATCAGATCCAGCCCGTCCGTACCTGTCGGATAGATCAGACTGAGGGGATCCACATGGCTTTTTTGCGCCACAGCTTTAAACAGGCTGTAGACGCTCTCATCCAATCCATCCGGATCGTAGCGAAAATAGCTGGTGAGGGATCCGTGTGGGTCGATATCCAGCAACAGCGTCCGTAGACCCCATTGGGACAACATGCCGCCCAAGGAGACGGTGGTGGTGGTCTTTCCCACCCCGCCCTTCTGATTGGCTACGGTCCAGACCTTCATTGGCCACCTGTGGGGAGATCGATAACCCGGTCCTCACCACCGCTCATTCCCATGATAATCAGGGAAACCCGGCGATTTTTCGCCCTCCCCGACTCTGTCCCGTTATCCGCGACCGGCCGATGCTCCGCATAGCCCACCGCCGACAGGCGCTGCGCCCCGATTCCCATGCGTGTCATGAGATGGACCACGCTTGCCGCACGGGCAGCGGACAGCTCCCAGTTTGAAGGAAACGCCTTGGTGTTGATGGGACGATTGTCCGTATTGCCTTCGACCTGTATCTGGTTGGGTACGGTATTCAACACCCGGCTGATGTTTCTGAGTGCATTCACAGCCTCTCGCGAAAGATGGGCGCTGGCACTGGGAAACAGCATTTTGTCCTTCATGTTGACGATCACCCGGTCCTCGGTGAAACTGACGTCAACCAGTTCCTGATCGACATAGTCACTCAACATATCCTCGATGGTGGCAGCGAGAAAACTGAGCCGTTGCGTCTCGTTGCTGGGCATCTTGTCCATATCCAGGCCCGGATCCTGGTAGGTGCCCGGCCCTTGACTCTGTTCGGTCTGGATCAGGGCGTTATCCTGCTCTAAACCTGCCATATTGCCTGAATTGCGATTGATTTCACCGACCTGTATCGGATCGACGCTGCGACTGTTCTCCTGAAAGGCTTCTGTGAGGGTTTGCGAGAGTACCCTGTATTTGCCCTCGTTGACCGAGGAAATCGAGTACATCACCACGAAAAAGGCGAACAGCAGGGTAATGAAATCGGCATATGAGACGATCCATCGCTCATGATTGACATGTTCCTGTTTACGTTTGCGTCGCTTGCTCATTGGAGAAAACCCTTGAGCTTGGTCTCAATACTGCGGGGATTGTCGCCTTCAGCGATGCCGATCACACCCTCGATGACCATCTCACGGAATTTGGCGATGTTCTCAGACTGGGTTTTCAATTTTGCCGCAATAGGCAGCAAAAACAGATTAGCCAGTCCGACGCCATAGATAGTTGCTACGAATGCAGTGGCGATACCGCTTCCCAGTTTGCTCGGGTCCGCCAGATTCTGCATGACATGGATAAGGCCCATGACCGCACCGATAATACCGATCGTGGGAGAATAGCCCCCCATACCTTCGTAGACCTTGGCCGCCTGGATATCATGCTGTTCGCTTGCGTCCACTTCCATTTCCAGTATATCCCGCAAGCTCTCTGGCTCACTGCCATCAACAAGCAGTTGCATGCCTTTACGGATGAAAGGATCGGGTTCTTCGTCGGCAATGGTCTCCAATCCCAGTAAACCCTCTTTCCTGGCGATATTGCTCCATGCCACCAGTTTCTCAATGGTTGCGCGCATATCCAGTCTGGCAGGCAAGAATACCCGGCCGGAGAGACGCAGTGCATGCAAAAAAACCGGTACCGGCGTCTGCAGCAATATGGCTCCGATGGTGCCGCCGGTCACAATCACCATGGCCGGGCCATTGACCAGCGAGTCTATATGACCACCCTCCAGCCAATTGCCGCCCAGTATCGCGAGAAACGCGATGATAATCCCGATAAAGCTAAGAAAGTCGAGTCTCATAACACTCTCATCGGCACCAAATTCCCATTATTAACCCTGCTCATCATGCACACTGTTCTATCCGCCAGCTGGGCCTGTTTGGTTAGCGTACACAAGCCCTAGGATATCCTCGCCAAAAGCGGCCCGATCTCATCAAGCGTCACTACCCGGTCAGACAGACCGGCTTTTTCTACAGCTTGGGGCATGCCGTAGACAACACAACTCTGTTGATCCTGGCTCCATAGACTTGAACCCGCCTGTTTCAATTTTTTGGCGCCCTGCAAACCATCCGCCCCCATCCCGGTCAGGATCACGCCCAAAGCCCGCTCACGGTAGCTATCGGCGACCGAAGAGAGCATCAAATCTACGCTGGGATGGTAAATCTGGCTGGGCAGCGGATCGGTGATCCGCACCTGGTATTGTGATGGTCCGCGCTCCACCTTCAGCTGCTTCCCGCCCGGGGCGATCAGACATTGACCTGCAATCAGCATGTCTCGATCGGTTGCCTCTTTGACTTTGATGGAACACACGGTATTCAGTCGTTCCGCGTAAGCACCGGTGAAGCTGCCAGGCATATGTACCGCCACGACAATCGGCAATGGATAGTTGCGCGGTAATGCGCTCAATACCTGGCGCAATGCCACCGGTCCACCCGTGGATGCGCCTATTGCCAGTAGCTCGGGTTTCCGCCCGGCGGGTACCGAAGAAGGTGCCAATTTAGACGTGCGACTGGCGTGAGAGTGGCTGCCGATAACGCTTCGCACACTGCTCAGTCGTGATTGACCTACTGCCCTGACACGCTCCAGCAGCTGTTTATTGGCCTCTTCCACACCACTGCCGAGATTGCTCATATCCTTGGGCAGAAAATCCATTGCCCCCGCATCCAAAGCGTCCAATGTCTCCTTGGCACCCTCCTTTGTCAGGGCGGAGAACATCAGGATTCGCGTCGGCGTCTCCGCCATGATCTTGCGCACCGCAGATATACCGTCAACTACGGGCATCTCCACATCCATGGTGATCACATCGGGCTTTAGTTGCCGGGTGCGCTCAATGGCTTCCTTGCCATCAGCTGCAATACCGACGATCTCGATATCATCCGCCTGCGACAATGCCGCAGTGATCCTGTTTCGAAAGAAAGCTGAATCATCAACAATCAGTACTTTCAGTTTGGCGCCCATTATCCGATTTTTCACTCTTTTGACTTTGTATGTGAGCAGGGCTGCCGGCCATCTTGCTCGTTCCCTTTAAGCTCAACTGAAACGGCCTGGATGTATTCGGGCCTGTTAAAGATATTCCTATCGGCCCTAATACTTCTTGGCATACTTGCGCATCAAACCGGGCACATCCACGATCAAGGCTATTTTACCGTCGCCGGTGATTGTGGCGCCGGCCATACCGTCCAGGCCCTGCAGTAGTGCGCCAAGTGGTTTGATCACAACCTCTTCCTGACCGATCAGGTGGTCGACTACCAGACCGACCTGGATATTCCCTACATTGACGATCACAACATGTCCTTTTGACCTGTCTTCATCACTGATCGGTTTGTCCGGAATCAGCCAGTTACGCAGATAAAAGAGTGGCAGAGCACGCTCGCGAACCATGATTGTCAACTGGCCATCCACCACATTGGTGCGTTTCAGATTGAGATTGAATATTTCAACCACACTGGCCAGGGGCAGTGCGAAGGGCTGCTGCCCCAAAACCACCATCAAAGTGGGCAGTATAGCCAGCGTCAAGGGCAGTTTGATTATAATGATGCTGCCCTGGCCCCATTCGGAATCGATCTCAACCGAGCCGTTCATCTGGGCAATCCGGGTCTTCACCACATCCATGCCGACACCACGCCCCGAGACGTCGGAGATTTCGGTTTTTGTGGAAAATCCAGGTGCGAAAATAAGATTGAAACACTCCTTGTCGTCAAGACGGGCGGCCGCCTCGCTATCCATCATGCCTTTCTCTACAGCCTTTTTGCGCAGCACTTCCGGATCCATGCCTTTTCCGTCATCGGCGATGGAAAGCAGAATGTGATCGCCTTCCTGGGCAGCGGACAGCACCACCCTGCCCCGCTTCGGTTTGCCTTTCTCCTCACGTTCATCCGGCAGCTCGATGCCATGATCTACAGAATTGCGGACCAGATGGACCAGGGGATCGGCCAAGGCCTCGACGAGGTTTTTATCAAGATCGGTCTCCTCACCCACCATTTCGAGATCGATCTCTTTTTTCAGACTCCGCGCCAGATCACGCACCACCCGCGGAAAGCGCCCGAAGACCTTTTTAATCGGCTGCATCCGTGTCTTCATGACTGCCAATTGCAGGTCGGAAGTCACCACGTCCAGATTACCCACCGCGTTGGCCACGTCCTCATCGTTCATGGTGGCCTTCAGTGTCGCCAGTCGGTTACGCACCAGCACCAGCTCCCCCACCATATTCATGATATCGTCGAGCCTTTGGGTGTCCACACGGACAGAGGTTTCGGCTGCAGGCTTGCTGGCGGCAGCCTTGGGTTGCTTGGGCGCTGCTTTCGGTTTCGCCTTTGCGGCAGCTTTTTTGGCTGGCTTGGTTTTTGCCTTAGCCGCCGGCTTTTTCGCTGGTTTGGCGGTGCTCTTAGGGGCTGCCTTTTGCACCGGCTGTCCCGCTTTTTTATCCTTGGCCGCGTCATCCGTCTTAATCTTGTTCGGATCAAATTTTCCCGAACCGTGGATCTGGTCCAGTAGATCCTCAAACTCATCTTCGGAGATTTCGTCGTCACCAACAGAGGGTTTATCAGATACTTTCGGTTTGTCCGTATCCTTGGCGGGTGCTTGCTCCGCGCTCAGCTTATCAGTGTTGAATTTGCCCTCACCATGTATCTCATCGAGCAGGGCCTCGAACTCGTCCTCTGTGATATCGTCGGATGCTGCAGGTTTTTCCGCCTTGGTTTGTTCCGCTGGCTTGCCGGTGAATTTACCCTTGCCGTGCAATTCATCCAGCAGGCCTTCAAACTCATCCTCTGTGATATTGTCGTCTTTACCGGCTGGGGCGGGTTCCTGGATGGCATCCAGCAGTGTTTCGAACTCGTTATCACTGATCTCATTGGACGAGGATTGCTCTTTCACCGCAGGTGGTTCTGGCTGCGCCGACACCTCTGCATCGGCTACTGGCGCTTGCTCGTCCTGAGCGACTGTTTCATCTGACTCCGCAACCTCTTCCTCCTCAACCTCTTCCTCTTCGCCTTCCGGCACGGCATAACGGTTGAGTCGCTCGATCAGATCCCGGTCCGCGTGTTCCGGCATAACGCCTTCGCGCACCTGCTCGAACATGGCATTGACAATATCAAGCACTTCGAGCACGGAGTCCATTAAATCCGGACCCACACTGCGTTGCCCCTGGCGCAGTATATTGAAGACATCCTCAGCCCGGTGGCAAACCTCCACCAATGGATCTATTGATAGAAACCCGGCACCGCCCTTAATGGTGTGAAAGCCTCTAAATACGGCATTCAGCAGATCGAAATCATCAGGTTGCTGCTCCAGATCCACTAACTGCTCACTGAGCAGCTCGAGAATCTCTCCAGCCTCGACCAAAAAATCCTGAAGGATTTCGTCGTTGACATCGATGCTCATCTAATGCTCCCGGTAAATCACCGAACTTTATCGATTGTTGATTAAATCTATATCGGTCCTTACCTGTATAACTAAAATCCCAGGCTGGAGAGCAGATCGTCCACATCGTCCTGGCTTGTCACTTGGTCTCCCTGATCCAGTCCCGGTATAGCCGGCCCCGCAAGCTCATCATTAGCATTTTTTTTCTGTTCAGGATCGTCCAGCTTGCTGCCGGTAATACGCACCAGCATGACAAGTTTCTCTTCGACATCATGGACCAGGGTGATGACCTTGCGAATGATTTGGCCGGTGAGATCCTGAAAATCCTGGGCCAACAGCACTTCCGAAAGGTTTTTATGCAGCTCACCGGCATCCGTCCCGGTACTCTGTAAAAAACTCGAAAGCGTGCTGCTAAGCTCCTTGAAATCATTCTTATTGAGCAGTCGGGAACGCAGTTTGTCCCACTGTTCCGCGAGCTCTGCAGACTGTTGTTCGATATTCTCAATCAGCGGGATACTCTTTTCAACCGCCGTCAAGGTGCGATTTGCGGATTGTTCGGTCATGGTAATGACATAGGTGAGCCGCTCCTTGGCATCGGGTATTTCCACATTCGTCATGTCAGAGATACGGGCATCGAGCAGGAAGCCGTTTATGGCATCATGCAGTTCACGTGTGAGACGACCCACCTCTTGAAACAGGTCATCATTTTTCTCTGCCTGCGTCAGACTTGAAATCAAACGCTCGGATTCCGCATCATCACCGGCTTCCAGGCTGATAACGAGGGACTTTGCAATCTCTAATCGTTGTTGGTTATCTGATTGTCCCATTTTCTACTCCAGGCCCAGTCTCAACTTAACCCACGCGTTCGAAGATCTTATTGATCTTCTCTTCCAAGGTCGTGGCGGTGAATGGTTTGACGACATAGCCATTCACACCTGCCTGCGCCGCTTCAATGATCTGCTCTCGTTTCGACTCCGCCGTTACCATCAATACCGGCAATGCGGCCAACTTCTCATCGGCCCTTACGGCTTTCAGCAGATCGATGCCGGTCATCCCCGGCATATTCCAGTCTGAAACGAGAAAATCGAAATTCCCGCTCTGTAACATAGGTAGCGCGGTAAGACCATCATCCGCCTCCTGGGTGTTGTTAAACCCAAGATCGCGCAACAGATTCTTGATAATTCGCCGCATGGTGGAAAAATCGTCCACAATGAGGATCTTCATATTCTTGTCCAATGCTACCTCCATCCTGTTACCGCTGATAACCAATCAGCAGATCACAGGCCAACCATTACTCTTCGTCATGTACCAATGAGAGCCAATCTGTCAAACGCGACCGCAAACGCAGTGTGGCCTGACTGTGTATTTGGCAAACCCTGGACTCACTGACACCCAGTACATGCCCTATCTCACGAAGATTCATCTCATCATCGTAATACATGGCAATAACCAGCCGTTCGCGATCAGGCAAACCGGCAATTGCTTCCGCCAATGCCTTCTTGAAGGCATCTTTCTGTAAACCGTCAAACGGAGTATCTGCTAATCCTTCCCGTGCAACGGGAAAGCCATCACTCACCGCAGTCAACTCATCCAGACTGAATATGCGGCATCCTGTCGAATCCCGCAGAATCTGGTGATACTCCTCCAGGCTCATGTCCAAGGCTTCGGCCACTTCAACATCACGTGCGTCTCGGCCTTCATAGTTCTCGATTTCCCTCATCGCCTCTGCAACCATGCGTGCCTTGCGATGAACAGAACGTGGCGTCCAGTCACTGCGCCGGATCTCGTCCAGCATCGCGCCGCGAATACGGATACCCGCATAGGTCTCAAAACTGGCGCCCTGAGTGGGATCATAGTTTCTACTCGCCTCGAGCAGACCCAGCATCCCCGCCTGAATCAGATCATCCGCCTGAACATTCGGTGGCAGCCGATTCATCAAGTGATAGGCAATCCTTTTCACCAGTCCGGCGTGTTGATCCACCAGATCATCAAAGTTCTGTTGTTGCTGCATGGCGGTGTATGTCGCTAAACCGCTCACCGTCATATCTCCCCGTATTGGCTAGAAAATTGGATCAATCGCTCGACGAAAAACTGCAAATCACCGCTGACACCCGAGGGTACAGGCCAGTTATCGGCCTTTTTGGCCAAATTCTTGAATGCCTGTGATACCCGTGAGCGCGGATAGGCCTCGACAACGGGTTTTTGACTTCTTACAGCTTTCCGCAGTTGTTCGTCATATGGGATGCTGCCCATGTAGTTCAGCATAACGTCCAGGTATTGATCGGTTACCCGGCACATTTTATTGTAAAGGTCCCGCCCCTCCTGCACGCTCTTCACCATATTCGCCAGGATACGGAAACGACTGATTCCGTGTTCCCGGTTCAGTAACTTGATGATCGCATAAGCGTCCGTGATCGATGCAGGCTCATCACAAACCACAACAATCTGTTCCTGCGCCGCACGACTGAAACTGATCACCAGATCTGAAATGCCGGCCGCCGTGTCGATCAACAAAACGTCCACATCATTGGCCACTTCGCTGAAGGCATGGATCAACCCGGCATTCTCGGCGGGCGTCATTTCAGCCATCTGCTGGATACCGGAGGCGCCAGGCACAACCCTCATGCCTTTGGGCCCGGTCACCATGACATCTTCCAGAGAGCATTCACCCTGCATGACATGGGATAGATTTCGCTCCGCATGCAAACCGAGGATCACATCCAGGTTTGCCAGTCCCAGATCGGCATCAAGCAGCATTACCCGACGGCCGAGTTCGGCGAATGCAACGCCCAGATTGGCTGATATACTGGTTTTTCCAACCCCCCCTTTACCACCGGTGACCGCAATCACTCTCACTGGTTCCGGGTTGATCATCCTGCGTAACCCTGTCGCCTGATCTTCGATCTGTTCAGACATGTGCATAGTCATTCATTCCCCCGAAAGCCATCGCCAGATACTCCTCATCCGGACTGCTGCCCATCAGCTCGGACAGCTCAACCGCCTGTTTCATCAACCTGTCTGCGTGGACGTTTTGAATATCCTCCGGTACCCGCTGACCGTCAGTCACGAAGGCCAGCGGCAGTTTTGCATCGAGAGCGGCGGACAACACACCCCCGAGCGAGGCGGCCTCATCCATCTTGGTCAGGATGACACCGATAGGTTTCACGATATTGAACGCTTGGATTGCGTGACTCAGGGCCGAGCGTTGGGTGGTTGCGGAGAGGGTCAACAAAGATTTAACGGGATGATTACCCTTGTGCAGCAACGCCAGGCGCTCTGTCAGCTTGAGGTCTCTCTGCCCCATACCGGCGGTATCTATCAAAACCAAACGTTTTTCCGCGAAGGCATGCAGGGCATTGTTGAGCTCTTCCGGCGAGGTGACGCTGCGAACCGGCACATCCAGGATTCGGCCATAGTTCTGCAGCTGCTCCTGAGCACCGATCCGGTAACTGTCGGCCGAAATCAGGGCAAGATGGCGATTGCCGTGACGCAGGCAGAATCTGGCAGCCAGCTTGGCTATAGTGGTGGTCTTTCCGACGCCGGTTGGTCCCACCAGCGCAAGGGTGCCGCCTTCATCGAGCAGGTCCTTTTTTATAACCGGTATTTCCGCACCGAGCTGGGTCAAGGCCTGACGCCATGCCTGCTCGGGTGTTTCGGCATCTTCCACACGATATGCCAGTTCCTTACAGTGACCCGTATCCAGCCCCAATGCCATCAGTCGGCGGATTAAATCCTGTGTCTGGGGTCGACGATGCCCAAGGTCGCGCCAAGTCAACTCAGAGAGTTCGTTCTCCATCATCCGACGCAATGCCTGCATCTCCCGACGCATCTCTCTCAATACCGGATCCTGACTCCATTCGACCCGGGGCTGCTCCTGTCTCTGACTTGATTTGGTGTCTTGATAATCTTGCTTGGGTATTACAGATTGTTCGACATCGCTGCTGGTTGCATAGGCTGTTCTGGCCGCAGCAGACAGGGTCGTGCTGTCTTCAGACAGTGATCGGGATGCGGGTTCGATGGCGGTTGGCTGGGTAGCATTGAATGCGGATTCGTCATAATCCGCCGCAGCCACCAGTTCTATCCCGCCCTGCACGTTCTTGTTGGAGAGAATGACAGCATCCGCACCCAGCACCTCTCGCACCTGGCGCAGAGCCTGCCGCATGTCAGAGGCAAAAAAACGTCGTATCTTCATAGTCCGCTATCCCCGGCGGTTACTCTGGGTCGAGCTTGCGCCTGTCAACCTGCTTATCCACTCTCCGGCTTTATTATTACGCTACCGGACTCAAGCCGGTACTGCGTTGAAGCCAATCGCTCCCATCAGGGGCTCAACACGATTATTGCAATAACTGTTCCAATCCTTAACACACCAGGAATGGCAAGATTTTTTTACCTTTAATACAACAGGTTGGAATGACAGCTGAATATAGATGCTGTACCGGCGGACCTCAAGCAGACGCCGGTCTCTTGACTCCCTGCCTCGATCCGCCAAGGATTCGGCACTGCCCGGGTTGTGAATAAGGTTCCTTGTTCCGATACAGAAAATCGGCAGGATCTGCATAGCGCATCGAAGTCACAGCTAAACCATCCGGTATGAGCGAGGCCTGCCGGAACAGCCGGGATGTGTCCGGGCAGACGCCACATCCCGCAGCCTCAACGACAATAGACAGGAACAAGCAGTCAGTATTGGACAATCAGAGGTGTTTCACCTGGCGTCAGCAATTGCCTGGGTGACTGTTTTGATTTCAGCGCTCCTGCGATACTGCTCCAGTGATATGACTTTCTGTTGCCGCAGATATTTCAGGTCAAATTGCGCACCACACGAAGCAAGGATAAAGATGAGCGCCTCCGCACGTTCTCTACTCACCAGTTCCAGCGTACATGACTCTCCGTTTAGCAGCGATTCAGCCGCACGGTTTAGCGCCATACCGCGCAAACAGGTGCAATGGTAGAGTCTTTGACAGTAATCGAGATGTGACCAGTTTTCTCTACTCAGCCAAGCACACTCGTCTGACCACCCCTTTATAATTAACTTGATCATTTGATAAGTCCTTACTGAGGTCGAGCGCCAGCCACCCCTCCAGACACCACCTCAGATCATGCTCCTGCCGTCACTATCTCATATTCGGCTGTTGGCGGCCAACTCTGGCAACAGCTACGCGCACCATCAATCACCGTTTGCCGTATTGCCGATTGTTGTAACCACCTTGATCTGTCGATTGTCGGGTATTTCGTTGTAGGAAAGAATATGCATCCCGGGAGCCGCATGCTTGGCGAAGCGAGCCATCCAGGGCCTGATCGGCGCTGCGACCAACAGCACACCCTCCTGCCCATGGGCCTCCATTGCCGCAGAGGTTTCGGATAGCGCATTCTGCAATCTCTCCGCCAGGCCCGGTTCAAAGCCCGCCTGCCCCTCTTCAGAAGCCTGCAGGGTTCTTTGCAACAGTTGCTCCAGGCTCGGCTCCAGCACAGCCACCGGTATCTCCTCGGAAGTACCGATCAATTGCTGCACGATTCCCCGCGACAGCGCAACCCGGACAGAAGCCGTCAAGGCCGCCGGATCCTGAGTTCTTTGTGACTGCTCCGCCAGTGTTTCTGCAATGGTACGGAAATCACGGATGAGTACATGCTCCGTCAGCAGGTTCTGCAAAATCTTTGTCACCACACTCAATGAAAGCGCCTTCGGAACCAGGTCTTCCACCAGTTTCGGTGCGGTCCTGCCCAGCATATCCAGGAGCTGCTGTGTCTCTTCATGGCCCATCAGTTCGTTGGCATGGGACTGTAGGATTTCACTCAGATGGGTGGCGACCACGGTACTGGCATCCACCACGGTATAACCCAGGGTCTGTGCATGATCCTTCTGATCCGGATCGATCCAGACCGCATCCAGACCGAAGGTTGGATCCTTGGTGACCGTACCCTGTAACTCACCGAATACCTGCCCTGGATTGATCGCCAGCTCACGATCGGGAAAGATATCCGCCAATGCCACAGAGACACCATTGATCGAGATTCGATAGCCGTTGGGATTGAGATCCAGATTGTCGCGAATATGCACCGAAGGGATAAGGAAGCCAATCTCTTGCGAGAGCTTGCGCCTGACACCCTTAATGCGATTCATCAGCTGCCCGCCCTGATTGCGATCAACCAACGGGATCAGACGATAGCCCACTTCGAGTCCTATCAGATCGACCGGCTGCACATCCTCCCAGCTCAGTTCACGCTGCTCCGGTTGCTCCACCGGTTCTTCTATGACCGGTTCTTCCACCGGTTTCATCTGACGTTGCCAGATCATCCATGCGCCAGCCGCCGCAGCTGCTGCCAGGGTAAGAAACGCAAAGTTGGGCATTCCCGGAATGATACCCATCAGAAACAGCACTGATGCCGCTACCGATAACGCCTTGGGACTGCTGAATAGCTGACTGACGATCTGTCCGCCGACATCCTGGCTGCTGGCTACACGGGTGACAATGATCGCAGCCGATGTGGAAAGTAACAGTGAGGGGATCTGCGCCACCAAACCGTCACCGATGGTCAGCAGCACATAGTTCTGCAACGCCGTGGAGAAATCAAGCCCGTGCTGGGCCATACCGATGGAAAGACCGCCTATTATATTGATGAAGAGGATCAGAATCCCGGCGATAGCATCACCACGAACAAACTTACTCGCACCATCCATAGCACCGTAAAAGTCAGCTTCACGGGCGACATCCTCACGCCGTGTCCTGGCCTCATCCTGATCGATAAGACCGGAATTGAGGTCGGCGTCGATTGCCATCTGTTTTCCGGGCATCGCGTCCAGGGTGAAACGTGCACTGACCTCGGAGACTCGACCCGCACCCTTGGTCACAACCACAAAATTGATGATCACCAGGATCAGAAAGACCACCAGGCCGACAGCATAGTTACCACCAATGACAAAGGCGCCAAAGGCTTCAATCACTTTACCGGCGGCATCACCACCGGTATGGCCTTCCAACAGAACCACCCGGGTGGATGCCACGTTGAGGGCAAGACGCAGCAGCGTGGCAATCAGCAGCATGCTGGGAAAAACCGAGAATTCGAGGGGTCGGCGAGTGTAGACCACCACCAGCATCACCACCAGAGAGAGGGTGATGTTGAAAGTAAAGAATATATCCAATGCAATCGGTGGCAACGGAATCACGATCATCGTCAACAACATCAACAGCATGATTGGCGCACCCAGCCCGCGTGCGCCTGTTTGTCTGACATTGTCGAGGATTGCTGTGGCGTCCATTGTTACACCCCTGGTGAGTGTTGATACTCTTCCGGAATCACTAGCTCATCCGGCAGCTCCGGATATTCCCCGCCCTCGGTTCGGTAGGCCCTGAGTTGAAAGACGTAGGCCAGCAGTCGAGCGACAGCGAGATAGAGTCCGGCGGGAATGAAGGCATTCAATTCGGTATGGAAATAGATAGCGCGCGCGAGCATCGGTGACTCCACCACGGGCACCTTGGCCTCAGCACCTACTTCACGGATAGTCATTGCCACCAGGTCAGCGCCCTTCGCCAACAGTTTCGGTGCGTGCATGGTTTGCGGATCGTATTTTAATGCGACCGCATAGTGAGTCGGGTTGGTGACGATGACATCGGCCTGCGGCACCTCCTGCATCATGCGCTTTTGCGCCATCTCGCGTTGCAGCTGCCGGATTCTGCTCTTCACCTCGGGCTTGCCTTCGGTCTCCTTCAATTCATCGCGCAGTTCCTGGCGCGTCATTTTCAGTTGGCGCTTGTGATCCCACAGTTGGAACGGCACATCGATCGCCGCGATAAGAATCAAAGTTGATGTCATGAGGATCACCGACCAGCCGATCAGGCTATTCAGTTTTTCCATTGCCTGCGAGATTTCCATACCATGTAAAGCGAGAAATTTATCCAGCGACATCCAGAGCAACAGAACGGTGACACCACCGATAAAGATAAACTTGGCCAAAGCTTTCAGCATCTCTACCAGCCCGCGCGCGGAAAAGATGCGCTTCATACCTTTTAACGGGCTCAATTTACTCAGTTTTGGCGCCAATGCCTCACTGCTGACGGAAAACCCACCCAGGGCGACAGAACTGAAGATAGCCGCCACCACGACCAAGAGAAAAAACGGTAGCAGCGTCATCAGCATTTGCAGGAAACGATCACCCAATTGAATCAACATGATGTTGATATCGAAGATCTGCTCCCGGGTCAGAACAAAGCTCTCACTCATCATCTGCGACAAACCGTTGCCAATGGCATTGCTCATGACAACAAGTGTGGTCACACCAACCATGGTTACCGCCATGCTGTTGAGTTCACGGGAACGGGGAACCTGTCCCTTCCGCTTGGCATCCAGCAGTCTTTTCGCCGAGGGTTGTTCTGTTTTTTCCTGGCCATTTTCGTTCTCAGCCATGATTCACCCCGTCACCCGAAGGGTCGACATCAGATACTGAAAGGCCTCATCGAGGAGTTCATTGAAGACACTGAAGACATTCGGCAAGGTGACCCATATCAGGGCAAACCCGAGCAACATGGTAATCGGAAAGCCGATCGAAAAGATGTTCAGCTGCGGCGCCGCACGCATCACCACACCCATACCCATATTAACCATCAGCATGGCCCCGACAATGGGTAGCGCAATCAGCAGACCGCCGGTGAACAGCCGGCTGCCCCAGGCAACGACTTCAAGCAGCCTGTTTCGAGAGAGGCCATCCATCGCAACCGGCATGGTGTCAAAACTGTCGGCGATCAACTCTATCGAAAGAAGATGTCCGTTGAATATCAGGAACAGCAGAGTTGCGAGTATCAGATAGAATTGAGCTACCACCGGGACCTGCACCCCATTTGCCGGATCGACCATGGAGGCGAAGCCCAGGCCCATGCTATAGGCGATCACTTGTCCTCCGAATACCAGCGCACCGAATACCATCTGCAGGACAAATCCCATCATCACGCCAATCAGAATCTGCTGCAATAAAATGATGAAACCGGTATGACTCAGCACATCCGCCTGGGGTTGGGGCGGCAGCGTCGGTGCAATCAGCAAGGTAATCAGGATCATCATAAAGAGCCGAAACCGCGCCGGTATCTGACGCGAACTGAACAGCGGTATCGCCACCAGCATGGCGCTGATGCGCACCATCGGCCAAAGATAGGCCGCCAACCAGGTATTGAACTGCGCTTCGTTGAAGATCATGATGTTTCCAAAAGTACCTCATAAATACGTTTTGCTATGCAAGGCTTAAAAAAGCAGTTCAGGAATGCTCTCAATCAGATTCATGGAAAAATTCATCAGCAGGTGCAACATCCAGTTGCCCGCGAACATCAGCACCACGCCCACAACCACCAGCTTGGGAATGAAGGTCAATGTCATCTCGTTGATCTGGGTTGCGGCCTGAAACATGGCGATAATCAAACCCACCGCCAGCGCAGGCAGTAAAACCAATCCGGCCAGTATGCCAATCACTTCAAGTGCATTTTGTCCAATCGACATTACGGTATCCGGACTCATATACCCTCCCCCTTAGAGCTGGAAACTCGCCGCCAAGGTACCAAATACCAATGCCCACCCATCGATCAGCACAAACAGCATAATCTTGAACGGCAGGGATATAATCATGGGTGACAGCATCATCATGCCCATCGACATCAATATACTGGCTACCACAATGTCGATGATCAGGAACGGTATAAACAGCAGAAAACCGATCTGGAAGCCGGTTTTCAATTCACTGGTGGCAAACGAGGGAAGCAGCAGACTGAACGGCACATCGTCGGGCTCCGCGAGCTCACTGAAATCACCGATGCGCGCAAACAGTGCCAGGTCATCCTCACGGGTCTGCGCGATCATGAATGATTTCACCGGCTCGGAGGCGGCCTGCAGTGCCTGGGTGGCATTCATCTCTTCCGCCAGATAGGGTTGTATCGCCACCTCATTCACCTCGGTGAAGACCGGCATCATGATGAACAGGGTAAGAAACAGGGCCAATCCGATGAGTATCTGATTCGAGGGTGTGTTCTGGGTGCCCAGGGCCTGCCTGAGTATGGCCAGGACAATGATGATCCGGGCAAAAGAGGTCATCATCATCAAGGCGCCCGGCAACAGCGTCAGTGCGGTCATGAAGAGCAGGATCTGGATAGTCAGGGTATAGGTTTGACCACCCTCGCCATCCGATGCCACCGTAAACGCATCGACACCCGGCGCTGCTTGCAGCAAAGTACTGCTTAAAAGGCCGATTATTAACAGCCAGGCCCTCATTGCTTCCGCTCCTGACCGCTGCCCTTTTCATTATCCAAATAGTTTTGAAAACCCTGCCCCGATCCTTGCAGGATATGTAGAGTGCGCACTTGACCCGGCGCCACGCCAAGCAGCAGCCGCTGATTATCGACCTCCACAACGATCACGCGCTCACGGGTTCCTACCGAAGCCCCTCCAACGACTCGCACCATTCCCTTTCCGCCCATCGGCATTTGCGCATAGCGCTTAAACAGCCAGGCGCCGCCAATGATGATTCCGAGCACCAATAACAGACCGCCGACAGTACTCAGCAGGCTGTCGGCACCCAAGGGGGAGACGTTGACGCCCAGCTGTTTCTGCGCAGTATCGGCCGCGTATAGTGAATGGCTGAACAGAATGGTGATGAAGGGCCAACGGCGCATCAACTGATCCTCTTCACCCGCTCTGAGGGACTGATGATATCGGTCAACCTGAGACCGAACTTCTCGTTCACTACAACAACCTCGCCCTGGGCGATCAGCGTGCCGTTGACCAATACATCCATCGGCTCACCCGCCAATCGATCCAATTCGACGACAGAACCCTGATTCAATTGCAGCAAGTTGCGGATATTAATCTTGGTGCGGCCAATCTCCATTGAGATGGTAACCGGCACATCCAGGATCGCATCCATATTCACGGCATCGTTTCCGGACTCATCCTGCAGTTCATCGAAAGAGGCTGCGGCAGCCTTATCACCACTTTCGTTATCGACCTGTTCGTCCAGTGCCGCGGCCCATTCATCCGCCAATGCTTCGTTCGGATCACTCGTTTTCTCTTCACTCATTTTTTACGCCCTCTTGGGGTACCATTCTGCTGTCATTCACAGCTGATTCACCGTATCGGCTATCCACTCATTCGCCATTCGCGTTCCGCACCGTTTTTCTTTCCATTTCCAGATAATCGTGCAGACCTTTGCGCCGATTCTGTTGAATCCAGTTGTTGATCTTCAAGGCATAATTGCCATCGGCAACGCCCAATTTGGCTTTGAAGACAGGAACATCGGCGGCTTCAACATCAACCTCTTCCGGCATCTCGATGGGTATGATGTCCCCCTCTTTCAACTCAGACAGCTCTTTGACACTTATCTGCACCTCGGTGAGAATGCTGGAGAGTTCAATCTTCGCAGCCAGGATCTCCTCCTTGAGTGAACGTTCCCACCGTTCGTCCCTTTCACCTCGATCGCTCTGAACGCCCGCATCAAGCAATTCACGTATCGGTTCGAGCATCGAGTACGGCATGCAGACATGGAAATCACCACCGCCACTTTCCAGATCGACGTGAAAAGATGTCACAACCACCACCTCTGACGGACTCACGATGTTGGCAAACTGAGGGTTGACCTCTGAGCCGCTGTACTCGAAATTAACCTGGAATACTGGTTTCCAGGCGACTTCCAAGTCCTTGAATGCCCTGTTCAAAAGGAGTTGAACGACCCGGTTTTCCGTCGGTGTGAAGTCGCGTCCTTCGATCTTGGTATGGAATCGCCCGGATCCGCCAAAATAGTTATCCACGACACTGAATACCAGCTTGGGATCGATCACGAACAACCCTTTTCCCCGGAGTGGCGGTACCCGGATCATATTCAGGCTGGTGGGAACAAACAGGCTATGCACAAACTCGGAAAACTTCTGCATCTGGATCCCGGATACTGAGAGATCAGCCGTGCGTCGAAGCATATTGAAAAGACTGGTACGGAACAGACGCGCAAATCGTTCATTGATCATCTCCAACGTAGGCAGGCGTCCGCGAACGATACGGTCCTGGCTGGTGAAGTCATAGGAGTTGACACCACCGGCATCGGCCACATCCGTTTCTGTCGCGACATCACCGTTATCGACCCCGTGCAACAGGGCATCGATCTCTTCTTGTGAAAGTAAGTCGTTGGCGCTCATGATGATTATTGCATTACAAAACTGGTGAAATAGAGGGCTTCAACTTCCCCGGGCCCCTTTAACTCAGTGACAACCCGATTGAGTTCCTTGAGCATCTCCATCTGCAGGCTCTCCTTTGTCTCACGCGCCTTGAGGGCTTTGGCATCCGCACCCGAGAGCAGGTCTAGAAGGTTGTGGCGAATCATTGGATCATTGTGTTTGATAAATTCGAGCATCTCGTCGGATCGGACCCTGACACTGACTCCGATCTGCAGCAGACTTGGGCGACCCGGCAGGTTGACGACAAAGGGCGGCTTCAGCTCGATATACCGGGCAGGACTCAGCGGTTCTTCAGTTTCGGCCGCTTGCTCAGACGACGCAGGTTCTTCCTCATCGACCGCTTCATCGTCCCCCATCAGGAGAAAATAGGCGGCAACACCGCCACCAATCAGTAAAACGGTAACGATTGCAATGATGATAATGAGCTTTGACTTGCCCGATTTCTCTTCGCCTAAATCGAGTTCTTCTGCTGCCTGTTCGTCTGCCATAATGCCACCCTCAAGATTTACATCCTATTTGAATGCAATATGAATGCCACCCGACAAAAACAAATTAATTCCTTTTTATTCATGCAGTTATAAATAGATCTTTAAATAGAGACAAAATATTGACTCGCCAGAAATCCTGCGCAAGGCAAAAATCCGACATGTCCGGTTTCGGCATATGGGCGTCATCCAAGACAGAAATCCATACATGAGTTGAGGACTTTTTAGTAAAATAGCTTTAACAGTAACTGATTAAGTGCTATTAATTACTCCGATAACCATCTGTTAATAAATAATATTTTTAGGATTTCCGTGCCTACTCAATCGGAGCAAAAGCGACCCATAGGAAGATTCAGCGATCTTCCCAGCCCGCCAGCAATCCTTATCGAGCTCATCGATAGCTGCAACAACTCCGATGTGAGTTTCAAGCATCTGGCCGAAACGATAGAGAAAGACGCTGGAGTCTCTTCCAAGGTCATCACGGCAGCCAACTCACCTTTCTATCGTCAATGGCAGGAGATCAGCGATATCCAGCGACTGTTGGTGGTTCTTGGTATTCGCAGCGTCAGGACAATCGCCATCAACAGCGCGGTCCAGCAATTTTTCAACCAGCTCAGTAAACAGGCTGGACAAGCCCTTGATGAAATCTGGTTTCAGTCACTGATATGCGCACAAACAGCAAAGGCATTGGCGGACCTGACCACATACCGGTCACCCGATGAGGCCTATCTTGCGGGACTCCTGCATCGACTGGGACAGCTGGCTTTACTGCAGGCCTCTCCCGATGAGTACGGGGCCATGCTTGAACAGGGCTTGACAGGGGAGTCACTGGTCAAGGCGGAGATTGAGAAATTCGACTATTCATCGCCACAGATCGGATCACACATGATAGAAAGCTGGGACCTGCAATCCTTCCTGGCTGACGCAGTGCTCTACCAGCACGAACCTGAAGATAATATTCTCGACTGCTCGCACTTGGTAAAACTGGTCAATCTTGCAAGCCACCTCTCCGACAGCAGCGACAAACTGGAAAATGAGGTCCTGGCGCGTGCCGATACCCTGTTCGGGCTGAATCAGACAATCGTGGAAGAGTTAATCCAGGATGCCAGGGATAAGGCCGCCAATGCGGCACGAAGTCTTGGCATTACACTGCCTAGACAGAAAACCGAAAAACAGGCACAAGATCATCGGCAGGCATTGGCGGAACGCATCAAACAGGCGGCCCTATTCGGCGGCGGTTTGGAAGCTATACCGGAAACACCGGACGTGATCGCCACGATGCAACAGATTCAGCGCGATCTCGATCTGCTCTTCGGCATTCAGCAGGTCTGCTACCTGATACTGAATCAGGATGGGAAGACGCTAAGCCCGATCAGCCCAACAGCCCATAACAATGCACTGTTGGAAGAAATTACGATTTCCGTTGAATCCGATCGCAGCCTGGCCGCCGCTGCCTTCAATCAAAAAAGCTCCCGCTATTCACAGGGTGATGAGAATCTGCCGCTGGTGAGTGTCGTGGATCGCCAATTGGCGCGCTTTCTGAACAAAGAAGCCCTGCTCTACCTGCCGTTGAGCACCCATCAATCCCGGATCGGATTGATCGCCATCGGCATCAACCAGGACCAGTGGAAAGAACTGGACGGGCAACAGCAACTGCTCACGCTTTTTGCCGGGGAGGCGGCGGAAATGCTCCAGCGGCAGCAAAACATGCTCTCCCATCAGCAGCAGATGATTGAAGACGAGCGGGCCACTTTTCATCTCGAGGCGCGAAAAGTCGTACATGAGGCGAATAACCCACTCGGAATCATCAACAACTACCTGCACATTCTCGGCATGAAACTTGGCGAGGATCATGAAGCAACCGAAGAACTGAATATTATCAAGGAAGAAATTGCAAGGGTTGGCAAGATCATACTGCGTATTCGCGATATTCCCGATGAACTCGAGCAACAGACAAAAAGCGTCGACATCAACCAACTCATACAGGATCTGTACAAATTATTTCAATCCTCGCTGTTTCCCATGCACAATATCTCCACCGAACTTGATCTTGACTCGAACCTGCCCCATCTTGTCACACAGCGGGGTCATATCAAGCAGATACTGACCAATTTGATAAAAAATGCAGTCGAAGCCATGCCGGAAGGGGGAAAACTAGGTATTGAAACCCGCGCCAATGCCTATATAAACGGCAAAGAACACATTGAAATTCAGATCACTGACGATGGCCCAGGAATAGACAAAGAGATTATGGACCAGTTATTCACCCCGGTTACAACCACCAAAGACAATTCCCACTCCGGCTTGGGGCTTACTATCGTTAAAAATCTCATCGATGAGCTTTCCGGCTCCATCAACTGTACATCGAATAGCGGTGCAGGTACGCGATTTCAGATCTACCTGCCCAGGATCGGCTAGTATAAGGAATTCATTATGCATCCATACTATCCGGCACCGTGGCGAGGTATTGAAGGCAACTTCGAATCCCTTCCAACAGACATTAAAACTAATCGACCAAAGCGAAGCTATAACGCGCGTATATTGATCGCTGATGATGAGCCAAGGGCGCGAGCCAGCCTGAAGGAAATCCTGCGCTTCACAGGTTATGAGACAACACTGGCAGAATGCGGCAGTGAGGCGATCGATCTGCTTAACACCGGAACCTTCGACTTGATACTGCTCGACCTGAATATGCCCGATCTCCATGGACACAAGGTGATGGAGCATATCGATGCTTATCAGTTGAATTGCGATATCATCGTCGTTAGCGGCGAAACCACGTTTGACCATGCGACCATGGCACTACGCAAAGGGGCTCAGGACTTTCTGCGTAAACCCTTTGCACCGGACGAGCTGTTGCGATCTGTCGCCAATATTCTTGAACGTCGCCAGTTGAAGGCATCAAATCAGTCAATACAACTGCGTCTTCAGGAGTCCGAGTCCCTTCACAAGTTTATCGTCAACAATTCACCCGATATGATCTACCTGCTGGATCATGAGGGCAGATTCGCCTTCATAAATGAGCGTATAAAGTCACTTCTGGGCTACGACCAGAAAGAAATCATCGGTGAACATTTCAGCAAACTTATTCACACAGAAGATATAGAAAGAGCCCATTTCACATTCAATGAGCGCCGTGCCGGGGACCGCGCCACCCGTAGCGCAGAACTGAAGTTGAGCAGTAAGAACAATAACGGCAGCCGTTTTTTCGATTCCGGCACTGTACCGGTCGAGTTGAGTTCGATCGGCATATACACAACGAATGATGATAAAACCAAGTCATTCATAGGCACCTATGGTGTTGCACGGGATATCTCCGAACGGAAACAGGCCGAAGAACTCATCAAATATCAGCTCTACCACGATCTGTTGACCAATTTACCTAACCGCAGCTTGTTCCGTGACCGGTTAAACATGGCCATGGCGCAATCCAAGCGCTCAGGTAAGAAACTGGCGATCATGTATCTGGACATGGACCGTTTCAAGATCATCAATGACTCACTCGGTCACTATGTGGGTGATGAGTTACTGAAAATGGTTGGCCAACGGCTCCGCAGTGAGTTGAGAGAAGCCGATACCCTCGCCCGCGTCGGTGGCGACGAATTCAATCTGCTTATACCCGAAATCAATGATATACAGGATGCAAGAAACCTGGCGGAAAAGATTCTCCGACTGACGCTGGAACCCTTTATCATAAAAAATGAGGAAATATTCATCAGCTTCAGTATCGGCATCTCCATCTATCCCAGTGATGGTGACACCAAGGACTCATTAATCAAACATGCCGATATTGCGATGTATAAAGTGAAGAATGCCGGAAAGAACGGTTATGCCTTCTATTCAGAGAAGATGAAGGCTCACTTCTCGCAATCCCTGGATATTGAGAATGGCTTACGCAAAGCTATCTCAACCAATGAACTATGTCTCTACTATCAACCGCAGTTTGATATCAATAACGGCTATATGAGGGGTGTTGAGGCACTGGTTCGTTGGAAGCATCCGGAAAAAGGCACAATCCAACCCAATGAATTCATCAGTGTCGCAGAAGAATCCGGCCTGATCATACCCCTTGGAGAATGGGTGCTGCGAAGGGCGTGCACGGATATAAAACGCTGGATGGAACAGGAAGGTATCTCACTACAGCTTTCGGTAAACATCTCAATGCAACAACTTGAGATGGATCAGTTTGTAAATAAAGCACTCAAGATCATCAAGCGGCATCAATTACCGAAAAACACTTTGGAACTGGAGATCACCGAACACGCCATTATGCAGGACATGGAGAAAGCGATAGATGCCTTGACCAAGTTATCCCATAAGGGCATACGCATCGCCATCGATGATTTCGGTACCGGCTACTCATCATTGGGCTATCTACAGAATCTGCCTATCAATACCTTGAAGATCGACCGCTCGTTTGTTCAAGGCATCAAAACCTCCGAAGATAACTCTATCATCGACGCGATTATCGCCATGGCCAAGGGACTCAATCTGAACCTGATCGCCGAGGGTGTTGAAAACCAGACCCAAATCGATCATCTCAGCCGAGCTGGTTGCGGCTTGGCACAAGGATTCTTCTACTCTCACCCAGTACCTGAAGACGAGTTACTCAAGTTTATAAAGTCAAACGGCAATACCAATGGCCAAGACAGCGGGGACACGATAGTACCCTCTGATCACGATCCGTCTTATCAGTGATGCCAGGGCCTAACACAAAAGAGACGTATGAAATGAGAAACCCCGCCTAAGCGGGGTTCTGTTGGCTCTATTGATGAATACGGAACCTCGATCTTAGATTGAAACGGCCGGACTCCAATACGCTTGCTTTAGATTCAATTGCGGTTCATCTATCAAAACGCACTCTTCTCATGCGTACGTTTTAGCCAAGCCTGTCAATCCTGAATCATGCGATTCCATCAAGTTGAATACCCGGTCTCCTCTATAGAAGTTTACAAGATACCCAAGATGGGGCCATGCACACCATGCCAAGAACCGCTCAGTGCGGACAGCATCATGACCGACACCATCTCCAGCCCATCTGCATACAAGATTATGGTATTGGTTGAACACTCATAACCAGCTAGCATTGGCCAAAATTCGCTGGAGACAATATTAAGTTTAATTGACATTTGGGTTATATCAAGCTCCCCAGTTATTTATTTCCCATGCTCATTTAAAAACCGATATTCACTATCAGATTTCAGGAATCACATGTTATTATACCAGGATCAAATGGCCGCTAAGCGCCATCCCAATCCAACAACTGTCAACTATCCATGGCCCAGTACATTTACACGATGAACAGGGTGGGTAAGGTCGTCCCACCTAAGAAACCGATATTACGCGATATATCACTCTCCTTTTTTCCCGGCGCCAAGATCGGTGTGCTGGGCCTCAACGGCGCCGGCAAATCAACCCTGTTACGTATCATGGCGGGTGTCGATACAGATATTGAAGGAGAAGCGCGACCGCAGCCGGGCATCCGCATCGGCTACCTGCCCCAGGAACCGCAATTGGACGAATCCACCGATGTGCGTGGTAATGTGGAAGCCGCATTGGGCGATGTAAAACAGGCCCTGGCCCGCTTAGACGAGGTCTATGCCGCTTATGCAGAGGCGGATGCCGATTTCGACGCCCTGGCAAAAGAGCAGGCTGAACTCGAAAATATCATCCAGGCCACTGATGGACACAATATCGAGCGCCAACTGGAAATCGCCGCTGATGCCCTGCGTCTGCCGCCCTGGGATACCGATGTTAAAACCCTATCGGGTGGTGAAAGGCGCCGTGTGGCTCTATGTAGATTACTGCTTGAAAAACCCGATATGCTGCTGCTCGACGAACCCACCAACCACCTGGATGCGGAATCGGTGGCCTGGTTGGAACGATTCCTCCATGAATACAGCGGCACAGTGGTTGCGGTCACCCATGATCGCTATTTTCTCGACAATGTTGCCGGCTGGATCCTTGAACTCGACCGTGGTTATGGCATCCCATGGGAGGGCAACTACTCTTCCTGGCTGGAACAGAAGGAGCAACGCCTGGAACAGGAGTCCCGCGAGGAAGCGGCCCATATCAAGAGCATGAAGGCGGAGTTGGATTGGGTTCGCTCCAATCCTAAAGGACGCCATGCAAAAAGCAAGGCCCGTCTACAGCGTTTTGAAGAGTTGCAGTCTCAGGAGTTTCAGAAACGTAATGAGACCAATGAACTCTATATTCCTCCGGGACCGCGGCTGGGCGATCTGGTAATCGACACAGTAGGTCTCAGAAAATCCTTCGGCGATCGTATGCTATACGACGACCTCACCTTCAACCTGCCCAAAGGTGGCATTGTCGGCATCATAGGCCCCAATGGTGCGGGAAAAACGACCTTGTTTCGCATCATCACCGGCCAGGAGAAGCCCGATGCCGGAGAGATGCGCATCGGTGAGACGGTGGAAGTCGCCTATGTGGACCAGAGCCGTGATGCCCTGGACTCAGACAAGACGGTCTGGGAGGAGATCTCTGACTCCCAGGATATCATCACCGTAGACCGCTTTCAGATGCAATCACGAGCCTATGTCAGCCGCTTCAACTTCAGGGGTTCCGATCAGCAGAAGCGTATCGGCGATCTCTCCGGCGGTGAACGCAACCGGGTGCACCTGGCGAAATTGCTAAAAAGCGGCGGTAATCTGTTACTCCTCGATGAACCGACCAATGATCTCGATGTGGAGACACTGCGCGCCCTGGAAGAGGCCCTGCTCTCCTTCCCCGGATGTGCGGTCATCATCAGCCATGACCGCTGGTTCCTCGATCGTATCGCCACCCACATGCTCGCCTTCGAGGGAGATTCCGGCGTGGTGTGGTTTGAAGGCAACTATGCCGACTACGAGGCCGATCGCAAACAGCGTCTCGGCGCTGAGGCGGATCAACCGCATCGGATTAAATATAAGCGGCTGAGCGGCTAGAAAGCAGAGTTTCAAATGAAGTAAGAACCATCCTGTTAACCCATCATGGGAATAATTAGCGTTGGTCAATGTAGGTCAAACTGTTCGAGTAATATGCATACTGATTTATATGTGAACAGCCACACCATTACTAAAACAACCATGGCAATTGGATAAATTATAAACCATGCTTAAATTATGTAATTATCAAGCAGCCTGCTATTATTTCCGCTCTCAGGCTTTATCGGTGACTCCGATTACCTATAAACAGCCTCGGCTTCACATACAAGGTTGATAGTATGATAAATATCGATTGGGATACTAAGTTCGAAGTCGGTCATGAAAGAATCGACTCGGAGCACAGGGTATTCCTAAATCTGATTCGTACTATCTCTGCAGAAGTGGAGGAAAACGGTAATAAAGAGCGGATACTTAGATTACTGGCCGAATTGGCAAAATATGCTGAATTTCATTTTCTAAGTGAAGAGAACGAAATGCTCAGGGTAGACTACCCCGAGTATAACGAACATCACCACGAACACGAGAGACTGCTCGCCAAATTTACAGACATGATGACGCAGTTCCGCACCGGGGCACTCCCTCTGGATTCTATTATCGAATTTATTTTCTCTTGGTTCGCTGTTGAATTGCACCCAAAATTGACCCACCTAGCCCTATAATTTGCATCGAATTTTGACCCACGTACAACACTACCTGCACCGAGGTTTTGC
>JBEVXH010000013.1:0-97299 GCA_040506195.1 Candidatus Thiodiazotropha sp.
TGCGCCCCGAAGGAAGTGCCCTTGGGGTGCGCCCCGAAGGAAGTGCCCTTGGGGTGCGCCCCGAAGGAAGTGCCCTTGGGGTGCGCCCCGAAGGAAGTGCCCTTGGGGTGCGCCTGAAAAAGCGCCACTCGGCGTTGCTCGTCGTTCATTTGGAGTGACCAAACCTCTCTCCTTGCGCCTTGATTGGCGCTTTTTCAGGCACAACAGGGCCAATTGGATTAGTGTTAACCGGCCCTAGGACAATGGATAATTCGAGAGTCCACCGCCCAACAAACCTACGCTTATCCCTTTCGTCGCAGCCCAAAGCTTGCTCATCTTCGACTCTTCGAACATCAGGATACGAAACAGGTCATGCAGGCTGGCGAGAAAATCATAGAAGACAAAGCCGGGAAAGGTAAACAGATTTTCGCGCCAGATGCGGGTGCGGTTGCGATAGATGGTGTAGCGACGCTTGGCGGAATGATTCCATGCGAGAAATCGACGGCCAAACAGATGGTATTCAGACTGTGCCCCCAATTGATGGTGTAGCACCGCATCGGCCACCGCCACGATCCGGTAACCACCGCGCAGGGTGCGCAGGCAGAAATCCACATCGAGGTAATCGATACTGAAGGATTCACGGATAAGGCCTATCTCACGAAACAGCGAGGCCCGGATAAGGCTACCGGAGCTGATCGCGATATACAGATGTGGGAGTATCGATCTGTTCGAGAGATCCTGAATGGTAAAGCGGGGACTACCGTAGGCGCCCCGTGGCGCGGTGACATAGCGTGCTTCTCTGGAGACCCCCTGCTCATCATATCGCGGCGCCAGAATTGCGACTTCCGGCGCTTGCCGCTGTGCAGTCTGCAATAAGGTCGATACCATGTCGGGTGCGGCACGGCTGTCGTCGTCCATCATCAGCAACCAGGTCGCACCCGCATCCAGGGCGGTACGGATTCCGATATTCTGCGCCATGCCAAGCCCAAGGTTTTGACCGTTTTGTATCAGTGTCACCCGATCGCCTGCCGAGCTGACAATGGCCTGCAACAATTCCCTGGCGTCTGCGTCGCTGCTGTTATCGACAATGATGACATGAGATACCTGATCCAGATAGCTCCGCAGTGCATTATCAAATTCGCCGCCGACATTGTAAGTGACAGTGACGGCAACAATATTATCGGTATGAGTTAAAGGCATGAGTCCATTCTCGCCGATCCGACCCCCACTCGTCACATATCATTTCATACTGTCTCAATCAATCGCCGACCCTGCGGATCCGGTTATTGAAACACCCGGCATCTCGGTGATGACAACTGGCTTACGTCTAATGCTGGAGCATCAATGGATTTCACTTTATAATGCAACGATGCTGCACTGAAAAAACACTATAACTAGTTGTAATTAATAGTTTTTATGGGAATTTACCATGTCTGATAGCGCTGACGAGATCCACCTTGAGAGCAGTTGTGTCGCGACGCTCAAATCGACCACACGCATCACTCCCGAAACGACGGATGAGGTTCGCCAACTCGTTCTGAAGATCGATGAACCGTCATTCCGCTATACGGCCGGTCAGTCGATCGGCGTTTTGGTGCCTGGCCCGCACCAGTTCGGCAACGAGTTTCACCATCGCCGTTACTCGATAGCCAATCCGGTGGAGAGCGGCAACAGCCAGAGTATCGAACTGGAGCTGCTGGTCAGGCGCTGTTTCTATCTGGATGAGATCTCCGGGGAGCAGTACCCGGGGATTGCATCAAACTACCTCTGTGACGCCCGGGTCGGCGATAAGATCAAGATCACCGGCCCCTATCGCAGCCCATTCAAGATACCCGCCGATACCTCGAGCAATCTGCTGATGATCGGAACCGGCACCGGTGTCGCCCCGTTTCGCGCCTTCGTGCGTCAGATCTACGCTCAACACGGAAGCTGGCAAGGCGATGTCAGGCTCTTCTACGGTGATCGTGGGGGCATGAATCTGCTCTACATGAATGACCAGCAGAAAGACCTGACGCAGTTTTATGACGAACAGAGCTTCAAGGCATTCAGCGTTTTGACAGACCGTCCGCTCTCCGGCGCGGAAGAGGGTCTTCAGGACAGCCTTAAGAACAACGTCGAGGAGTGTGTTCGCTTACTCCGTGAACCCAATACCTATCTCTATCTTGCCGGGCAGGAGAAGACTGCCCGGGTATTCGACAAAGTCATGGTGGACGCATTCGGTTCGGAAGAAGCCTGGAACAAAGAGAAATCCATTCTGGTCGAGCAGGAGCGCTGGGCGGAGTTGCTCTATCATTGATAATAGGGTTGTATAAATCGGATCGATCTTCAAATATTCACCACGCCAAATAGCGTATCCGCATTCAGTTCAACAATACCGTTGTTGGCTGAGTTGTGAATCTCTTTAAGATGATCCGCTTTAAATCGCTCAAGTTGCCGCTCGTCCAGTTGATCCAGAAGTGATTTGAAGCCCGCACCGTTAAGCAATGACCACCAATCGGCAATGCTGATCGAGTATCGGATCGGCTCATATATCACGTCAACAGCGTAATGCTTTCTTGTGGCTGTTAACCTTTCAGCGCTGTCACTTTGCCTTGACGTAGGTGGTGGGATCGTCGATATCGGCATCCACAAAGCCCTTTGCGCGCAAACGGCAGGAGTCGCATACCCCACAGGCCATACCGGCCTCGGTCGCCTGATAGCAGGATACCGTCAGGCTATAGTCGACACCCAGACCCACACCCCGACGAATTATTTCCGCCTTGGAAAGATCGATCAACGGTGTGTGGATACGATAGCTGGCGCCCTCAACAGCCGCCTTGGTGGCCAGGTTGGCGAGCCTTTGGAAGGCCTCGATGAATTGCGGTCGGCAGTCCGGATAACCGGAATAGTCAACTGCATTGACACCGATAAAGATATCCTGGGCCTCCAGTACCTCCGCCCACCCCAGGGCGAGGGAGAGAAACACGGTATTTCTCGCCGGCACATAGGTGACCGGAATACCGCTACCCAGCTCCTCCGGCACCTGTATGGATCGGTCGGTCAGGGCGGAACCGCCGATGTCATCAAGACCGATATGCACGACTTTGTGGTCTTCCGCTTCGAGAGACGCGGCAACCCGTGACGCGGCCGCCAGCTCCGCGGCATGGCGCTGGCCATAAGCCATGCTGAGCGCATGGCAGGCATACCCCCGGCTACGGGCAATCGCCAGCACGGTTGCCGAATCCAATCCTCCGGAAAGCAGTACCACTGCGCGTCTACTCATGGTCATCATCTTCCAGGCTGGTCGCCCCACAACAATTTATGCAACTGCAGCTGCAGTCGAGCCTGTACACGATCTTCAATCATCCAATCGGCCAGCTGTGTGGGGTTCATCCGGTCCTGGACGGGAGAGAAGAGCACTTCGCACCGGTCCGTAATGCGGAACCGCTTCAGCTGTTCGCAACTCCACTCGTAGTCGGCCCTGTCGGTGATCACAAACTTGACCTGGTCATCCGCCCGCAAAAAGTCGATATTACTCATCCTGTTTCGCTGCATCTCCCCCGAGCCCGGCGTCTTGAGATCCATCACCCTGGCGACCCGCTCATCCACACTACCGATATCGAGTGCGCCACTGGTCTCGAGGGAGACCCGGTAACCGGCATCGCAAAGAGCCCTGAGAAGCGTGAGGCACTCCGGTTGCGCCAGCGGCTCCCCACCGGTCACGCAGACATGCTCCACATCATAGCCGGCAACCAGCTGCAGGATCTCTTCGAGGGTGTACTTCTCACCGCCGCTGAAGGCATAGGGAGTATCACAGTAGTGACAACGCAACGGACAGCCGGTCAAACGTACGAAAACGCTGGGATACCCTGCACCCCTCCCCTCCCCCTGCAGGGAGAGGAAGATTTCGGTAATACGGATTTGAGACATACTCTCAGGTTTAGGGAGGGTCGAAATCCCCCCTCAATGCCCCTCTTTGCTCAGCCTTTGCAGGCGCTTTTGCGCCAGACGCGATTCGGTGGTGGCAGGAAAACTGTCGATCAGCTCTTTCAGAATATTTCTGGTGCCGGCCCAGTTCCTCTTCTCATATTGAATGTACCCTATCTTCAACATCGCACCCGGAACCTTGGGGCTGTCCGGATAGTTTTCCATTATCTTCGTGAATTCACCCAGGGCGGTATCGAAGTCACGATTGACATAGCTGGCCTCCGCCAGCCAATACTGTGCATTGTCCTCGTATTCACCTCCGGGGTAGTCCCTGAGAAAACCGGAGAAGGCGGTGATCGATTCCCCATAGCGACCCTGCTTCAGCAGATTGAAGGCGGTCTGGTAGGCTTCCGACTCCTTTTTCGGATCGGGAGGGGTCACTCTGCCGATCGCTGCGTTTGCCGGCGCCTGAGGGGGCGGTTCCGGGGATACGGTGGCCGTTTGGCCGACAGCAACCGATGCCGGGGGTGTCGTCACCGGCGTGGTTACGGGCTGTGGTGTGGGTGACACGGCGCCCCCGGACTGGATTCGCGAGAGTCGCTGATCAATGTCCACATAGAGATCACGCTGGCGCCGGCTCATGCCGTCCATATTGTATTTTTGTTCCTCAAGATCCCCACGAAGCTGCCGCACCTCCTGCCGCAACTGCTGCACCTGCAGTACCAGATCCGCGAGACTCTGGTTCTGCAGTATGCGCTCGATGCGCTGCAGGCGTTGCTCCATCGTCAGCTTGGCCCCATTTGCGGCAAATGCCGGCCCTATGGAAAACAACCCCATCAAGATGCAGAGCAAGACTCGTTTGATGATCAGCCTCATCACGCTCTCCCGTATCAGTAGATCAGTTCGACACGCCGGTTGAGTGCCCAGGACTCTTCATTGTGCTCGAAGGCCGTGGGCCTCTCTTCCCCGTAGCTCACCACAACCAACTGATTGTCCGATACACCTTGTGCCAACATCAGGCTACGCACTGAATTTGCACGATTTTCGCCCAGACCCAAATTGTACTCGCGTGTTCCTTTCTCATCCGCATGGCCCTCCAGGCGGACAACAGCCTGTGGATTGGCCGCCAAATAGTCGGCGTGGGCCTGGATCACATCCAGGTATTCGGAACGCACTGCACTCTGATCAAAATCGAAATAGATCACCCGGGTGGCCAGCATACTGTTGGGGTTCTCCAATGGATCGCCCTGCCATTCCCCTCCCTGGCTGGCGGCCGATGTTGAGGCTCCGCCACTACCATCGCCACTGCCATCGGCGCCTGTGGATTGTTCAGTGACTTCAGCACCGCCGCCTTCGCCGGTCGGTGTGGATGAACAGCCGGCTACCAACAGCAACGACAACAAAATCGGAATCCAGAGGATTTGTACTTTCTTCATTTAAAATCTCCTTAGCAGCGGTGCAATTAATTATTAAAAGGCGACCAGACCGGTTCACGCACATCACCTTCCTGCAGGGCGAGGCGTTGTCGTACACGGCCATCGACCGAAACCGCCGCCAAAACACCACGATGACCCGCCTTGGATGCGTAAATTACCATGCTCCCATTGGGCGCGAAACTGGGCGATTCGTCCAGGCTCCCCTCACTGAGCACCTGCATCACACCGGACTCGAGATCCTGGACCGCGATGCGATACTTACCCTCTTCACGGGTAACCAGGGCCAACAGCTTTCCGTCGGGTGAAAAGGAGGCACGGGCATTGTAGCTGTTTTGGAATGTCACCCGCTGGGCCTTGCCGCCATGCGCGGAGACCCGATAGATCTGCGGTTTGCCTCCACGATCCGATGTAAAGACGATACTGCGTCCATCCGGCGACCAGGCAGGCTCGGTATCGATGGCGTAGTGGTTGGTGATGGTCTTCAGCTTGCGTGTAGTCAAATCGTAAACATAAATATCGGGATTACCGCCTTTCGACAGGGTCATGGCCAGTTTACGCCCATCCGGCGACCAGGCGGGTGCTCCATTGATGCCCTTGAACGAGGTGATCTTCTTCCGCGTGCCGGTATAGACCCCCTGCACATAGATAGCGGACTGCCCCTCCTCAAAAGAGACGTAGGCGATCTTCCGACCGTCAGGAGACCAGGCGGGCGACATCAATGGTTCGGTGGAAGTAACGATGGTTTCTGAATTGAATCCATCCGCATCGGCGATATTCAGTTTGATTCGCGCCCCGCCATCGGTCTGCTTGGTTGAGGTTATGTAGGCCACCCGGGTGGCAAAGGCGCCGGGCGCACCGAGTAGCTTTTCATAGATCAGGTCGGCAATCCGGTGGGCGGTACTGCGCAGGTTCGGCGCCGTGGTGGGTATGCTGTAACCGGTGAGTTGCTCCCCCCGGAAGACGTCAAGTAGCTGGAACTGTATCTGGTAACCACCGGCACCGTGGGCCTGTACCTGGCCTATCACCAGATTTTCGATATCCAGGGCTCGCCAGTCCTTGAATTCCACTCCATCCACCGAGGCGGGTCTTGCCAGCATATCCTCCCGGGGCAGGGTCTTGAAACGACCGCTGCGTTGCAGGTCTGCGTTGATCACGGCGGCGATATCCTCGGGCGGCGCACCTTTACCCTGCCAACTGAAAGGGACCACGGCGATCGGCAACGCCCCCTCGACACCTTCGGTGATTTCAATGGTCAGCTCGGCATAGAGCGCCGGCTGCCAACACAGTATCAAAATCAGGATAAGTAGATTTTTTTTCATCATAACCATTAGCTAGCTACTAGGTTTAAATTTCAATCTTAAAGTGCGGAAGGACTCGAACAAGGGCCCACTCGGCACCTGCAGCGGCGCCGCCTTATAGACAGCGGTCTCCACGGAACGATCGAAGGCCGAGTTGCCGCTGCTGCTGACAATACTCACACCACCAGGCACCACATCCCCACCCGGTATCAGGCGCACCTGGACAATACAAGAGAGCTCTTTTCCAGCCTGCCCCGGCTTCAACCAATTGCGTTCGATCTGCTGCTTGATTACGGCCACATAGCGATCGATCTCACGGCTATTCTGCTCTGCCGCGAGTTGCTCTTGCAAGGCGCGTTCACGCTCGGCCTGTGCAGCGGCTTCCGCTTTTCGCTTCGCCTCTGCCTTACGCCTGGCTTCCAACTCCGCTTTGCGTTTTTTTTCCAGCTCCGCCTTGCGCTTGGCTTCCGCCTCTGCCTTCCGTTTCGCCTCTGCCTTCCGTTTCGCCTCTGCCTTCCGTTTCGCCTCTGCCTTACGCTTGGCTTCTTTCGCCTCGCGCTCCTTCTTCAACTGTGCCTGACGTTTGCGTTCCGCCACCTGCTTCTGCTGTTCCGCCTTTTGCTTGGCAATGCGCTTCTGCTCGAGTTGCTGGCGCTTCTTCTCTTCCGCCTGCTTACGCTTCAGCGCCTCTTTGCGCTGTTTCTCCCGCTCTATCGCCCGCTCTTTCTCCTTGGCTTGATCGAGTTGCTTGGCATCGACGGTATGTGCCTGCACCACATTCGCATTGGGTGTCGCGGGTTTGTGAATTTTCGACCAGTCGAAGCCGAACCCCAGAAAGACCACGATCAGCACATGCAGCAGGACTGCCAGCATGACTGAAACGGGATTTCTTTTTATAACTGAGAACAAGGCTATGACTCCGGCGGCTCCGTGATTAAGCCGACGCTGGGCGCCCCGCCGGCCTGTAACAGCACCATTGCCTCCACCACTCGTCCATAGGCCACTCCGGCGTCACCGCGTACCATGATCGGGGTCTTCGGTTTGTGTTTGAGAACAACCTGCACCCTTTTGACCAGGTCGTCCGAATCAATCGGACTATCCTTGTCCTGACCGATATCGATAAACATCTCACCTTCTCTATTGACCGTCACCACCAGCGGCTCATCCGCCTCTTTCGGCAACGGCTCCGCATCGGCCTGGGGCAGCTCCACCTTGACGCCTTGGGTCAATAGCGGTGCGGTAATCATGAATATCACCAACAGCACCAACATCACGTCAATATAAGGGACTACATTGATCTCGGACATTGGGCGACGGCGATTTTTTTGACGACTCATTGCGATATGCCGGCTTAGGCGACAGCCTGGCGTTGAAGGATGGTGGCAAACTCTTCTACAAAGTCATCATAACGGTTATTCAGACGCTCCACATCGTTGGAATAGCGGTTGTAGGCAACAACCGCCGGTATCGCGGCGAACAGGCCGATAGCGGTTGCGATCAATGCTTCGGCTATGCCGGGGGCAACCAGCGCAAGGGTCGCCTGCTTGACGTTACCCAGTGCAGTGAACGAATTCATAATGCCCCACACAGTCCCGAACAGTCCCACATAAGGACTGGTGGAACCGATCGTGGCCAACGTAGACAGATGATTTTCCAGACGATCGACCTCACGGTTCAGAGAGACCCGCATGGAGCGTTGCGCACCGTGTACCATAGCCATCGGATCCTTGTGGCCCTTGGTTCTTAGCCGCGCAAATTCACGAAACCCGGCACGGAAGATGGATGCCATGCCGGACTCTTCGTCGGTCTCCCTTTCGATCTGGCGATAGAGTTCCGCCAGATCGCCCCCGGACCAGAAACGACCCTCGAATTCATCGGCCGCGCGTACCGCACTCTTCAGGACACGCATACGGTCGAAAATCATGCTCCATGAGCTGACGGATGCGAATACCAACAGGGCAATCACAAACTGCACCACCGGACTGGCATTGAGTATCAGATGGGTAATGGTCAGGTCAGTCGACATCCGGTATCTCCATCAGTAATTTCTTGGGTATGGGGGTGGGGCGCATTGTTTCCATATTCACACAAGCAATCTTTATGGTACCCCGGCACAACAGTTGTGAATCCGATGGTCGCACCACCTCTTGAAAGAAGGTGAGACTGGCACGCCCTTTCTGAGACAATCTGGCATTGACCTCGAGGTTATCGTTAAAACGGGCTGGAGCATGGTAACCCAGTTCTACCTGTCGAACTGCGAAGATGATCCCGTCCTGTTGCCGCAACAGATCCTGCTCGAAACCAAGTGAACGCAACCACTCGGTGCGTGCCCGCTCCATGAATTTCAGATAATTGGCATAATAGACAACACCACCGGCGTCAGTATCTTCGTAGTAGACCCTGATGGGCCAGACAAAACCCGGCGACTCGTCGTTCATACCTCTTTCCAGACCCGAATCACTGTTGCGCCAGCTTCATCCGGTGCAGTTCAATTAAACGGTTAATCATACTTAGCTTCGTAAACCGATGGTAGTGAAAATAGTTAAACCCCTGCATGAATCCCAATCTATGAGTATGTGATTTGCAAGGAGTTCCCGTCATGCCGGGTTGAATCCGCCAGGCTTCGAGATCGATGGCGGCAAAGATCGTAACTCAATCACGATTTCAGATTCTGTGCGGGCAGATTGCAGTTCACCGGGCAAGCCTTATTCTGGCGGGGCCTCATCGACTACTTTTCGCGGAACAGATCGTCCTCGGAGGGTACATGTTCGCCGGGTTTCGGTGACAATCCAAAGTGCAGATAGGCGGCCTGGGTCGCCACTCTGCCTCTTGGTGTGCGCATCAGAAACCCCTGCTGTATCAGATAGGGCTCAAGGACATCCTCGATGGTACCCTTCTCCTCACCGATCGCCGCGGCCAGATTATCGACCCCGACGGGCCCGCCCTCAAACTTCTCGATGACTGCCAGCAGTAAGCGCCGGTCCATGTTGTCAAAACCGTTGCCATCGACCTTGAGCATGCCCAGGGCGCTGTCGGCCACCGTTCTGTTGATATGACCATCCTGTTTGACCTGGGCATAATCGCGCACCCTTCTCAACAGACGGTTGGCAATCCTCGGCGTACCCCGGGAACGACATGCGATCTCTCCGGCCCCGTCCGCATCCATACCGATATTGAGAATGCCGGCTGAACGGGTGACGATATGGGCCAGGTCGCTGCTGCTGTAGAACTCCAGCCGCTGAACGATGCCGAACCTGTCCCGCAAGGGGGAGGTCAGCAGACCGGCCCGGGTCGTGGCGCCAACCAGGGTAAAGGGCGGCAGATCGAGCTTGATCGAGCGTGCGGCCGGCCCTTCGCCGATCATGATATCGAGTTGAAAATCCTCCATTGCCGGATAGAGCACCTCTTCAACCACCGGGCTGAGGCGATGGATCTCATCGACGAACAACACGTCATGGGGTTCAAGGTTGGTCAACAGCGCCGCCAGATCCCCCGGTCTTTCGAGCACCGGGCCGGAGGTTTGTCGCAGATTGACCCCCATCTCATTGGCGATGATATGCGCCAGGGTGGTCTTGCCCAATCCGGGAGGACCGAAAATCAGGACATGATCCAACGCCTCGCTCCGCGCCTTGGCGGCGGGTATGAAGATCTCCATCTGCTCGCGGACTGCGGGCTGGCCCACATAGTCGCACAAACGCTTGGGGCGGATGGCCCGGTCCACAGCGGTGTCTTCACCCGTGGCATCGCCGTTGATCAATCTGGGTTCACTAATCACTTATCTATCCGGTTCGGTCTTAGGTCCTGTTAACACTAATCCATTCGGCCCGCTATTTCTGCACCGCACTCTGCAGTGCAGCCCGTATCAAACCCTCGCTGTCCATCTCATCCTCCGCTACCGCCTTTACCATACGACCGGCCTCCTGCGGTTTATAGCCCAAGGCCACCAGTGCGGCCACGGCATCGTTTGCGGCACTGCCGCGATTTGCCGTCAAGTCACCCGGTGATGGACTGATGGCTGGCGTCAGATCGCCCAGCTTAGCCAATCTGTCACGCATCTCCACAATCAGCCGCTGTGCTGTCTTACGGCCGATTCCCGGCAACCGTACCAGGGACGCCACATCCTCCTCCTCCACGCAGCGGCCGAACTCATCAGCACTCATACCGGAGAGTATCGCCAATGCCATCTTGGCGCCGATACCGCTCACCTTCAGCAGGCTGCGAAACAGGGTCCGTTCCGATTCCGTAGCAAAGGCATACAGGACATGGGCATCCTCACGCACAGCCAGGTGAGTGAAGAGCGTGACCGCCTGGCCGGCTTCCGGCAGGGTGAAAAAGGTGGAGAGCGGGGCCTCAAGTTCATAGCCCACGCCATTGACATCGATCAGCATGTGGGGCGCCTGTTTGTGGACAAGCTCCCCTTTTAAACGGCCTATCATCCTGGGTTGTTATCCGGTTGACGATTCAAGCTGTGATTATGGCACGGATGGGACACGGGTATCCTCACTTTCCGCGACCGGACTGGCGCATCAGTGTGGTATGGATATGGGCATGGCTCAGGGCCACCGCGAGGGCGTCCGCGGCATCCGCCTGGGGTTTTTGCCGCAAACCCAGGATCATCTGCACCATATGCTGAATCTGCGCCTTGTCCGCGCGCCCCGTCCCCACTACCGCCTGTTTGATGCGGGTGGGCGTATACTCCGCCACACTCAGTCCGCAATACACCGCAGCGCAGATGGCCGCCCCCCTCGCCTGCCCCAGCTTGAGGGCTGAAGAGGGATTCTTGGCCACGAAAACCTGCTCGATGGCCATCACATCCGGTTGATGCTCCCGGATCAAGCCGCTGATAGTCGCAAATATCTCTCCAAGTCTGGGGGGAAGCGGTTCACCACTCAATTTTATGACCCCATGGGACAAGTAGACAGAATGCATGCCATCGGTATCGATCAGGCCGTAACCTGTCATGCGGGAGCCGGGATCGATGCCGATAATACGTAACATTCAGTTGATTGCATCCAAAATCTCATCCGAGATCTCGGCATTGGTATAGACATTCTGTACGTCGTCCAGATCCTCCAGCATGTCAACCATGCGCAACAGTTTCTCGGCATCGTCCTGATCGAGGACTGCGCTGGTCGAGGCATTATAGGTGACCTCGTCAGTATCCGGGTTAAGTCCGGCGGCAACCAGGGCATCCTTTATCTGGGAGAACCCCTCTGGTGTGGAGATGACATCGACCGAGCCATCGTCGTTGGTGACCACATCTTCGGCACCTGCCTCCAAGGCCGCCTCCATGATGGCATCCTCGTCCACTCCCGGATTGTAACTTAGCATTCCCTGCTTGCTGAACAGATATGATACAGACCCGTCGGTGCCCAGGTTGCCTCCCAGCTTGCTGAAAGCGTGACGAACCTCGGATGCGGTACGGTTTCGGTTGTCTGTCATACAGTCGACCATGACCGCCGTACCCCCCGGCCCATAGCCTTCATAGCGGATCTCGTCATAGTTATCGCCGTCGGTGCCTCCCGCGCCACGCTTGATGGCGCGCTCAATGGTGTCCTTGGGCATATTCGCACCGAGCCCCTTGTCAACGGCCAGCCGCAGACGCGGATTGGCATTGATTTCCCCCCCTCCCATGCGGGCAGCCACGGTAATCTCTCTTATCAGCTTGGTCCATATCTTGCCGCGCTTCTTGTCATTGGCGGCTTTCTTATGCTTGATATTGGCCCACTTACTGTGTCCTGCCATACAAACCTCTCAAAACTCTGCATTCAAATATGGCATTTTATCATCCACCCGATCTCGCAGAAACCAAGGAATGCAGACGACTTAAGATTCACTGTGAATTGCCGATCTGATAAGTACAATTTAAGGGCATAACAATCGAGCTCCATTCACCCATCCGACTCGGCAACCACTACCTTTGGGTGATCCATACAGGTAAAATCATTTAGCGCTAAAAAACCGTTTCAAAGAGCAATCCCCAATGACCCAAACAGTCCAAGAATGGACCCGTGCGCTTTCTTCAGAGCCGCTCCTTGTAATGCAAAGGACACTGACTCAGGTCAGGGATCTGCTGCGAAAATCGAGTGTCAACCACAGCAGACTATCCGAAGTCATCTCCCGCGATCCCGGTTTCAGCCTGCATGTAATGCGGCAGATCAACAATTTGCCGAACCCGCCGAAAGAACCCATCACCAAGATTTCCCTCGCCATACCCTTATTGGGTATGGATGCGATCGAACAGGCAAGCCGGACCCTGCCTTCTCTTGAGGAAAAACTCAAAGGTCCGCCAAGACGCGGATTGATCGATTGCTACAGCCGCGCAGTCCACGCAGCAATCTATGCCGCTAATATCGCTGAAATGCAGAGATGGCAGGAAGTCGATTCACTCTATACCGCCGCATTGCTCCACGACATTGGAGAGATGGCATTGTGGGCCATGGCACCGGATGATATGCGCACCGTCCAAAGGAAAATCATCCAACGAACACCACGCGAGAGCGCCACCCAGGAGATCCTGGGTGTCACCCTGGAAGAGTTAAGCGTTCAGTTGAGTCTGAAGTGGCAACTGCCTGAGCTGGTACACGAATCACAGGGGTCATCCAACAGCTACCTGCCAAAACCGCTTTCCGTGATGCTGGCTTCGATACTTGCCAGAGAGAGCAGTCTGGGCTGGCAGCATGAGAAACTGGATAATGATATCGAGTTGTTGGCGGAGTTTCTTGAGATATCACACGAGGAAGCAACTGCCTATCTGCACCGTCTGGCAGCGGAAGCAGCCCGCGATTTGCACAGGCTCACCCTGCCGTTGCCGGCGTTCCATCTCATTTCCAGTGGTCCGGCAGCCCACGAAATCGAGACAGCTAATGCTACCGTTTCACCCGTGACAACCCGGCAGGCACCGGTTAACGCACCCAGATCCAGCTCCGATGCGAAACCGGCCCCACAACCGCAACGCGCAACCCGCCCTGAATCCCCCCCCAGCGGTCAGAGGAAAGCCGCCTCTCAACCCGAAACAAAGAAACGCGTCAATCCACTGCAGGCGATACTCAATGACGCCTTGCAGCAGATGCATGAGGAGCTTGGATTGAGCAGGACCATGTTTGCCATGCTCAGCCCGGACAAAAGCACCCTCAGGGCTCGATTCGTGGTGGAGTCGGAACAGCAACTCTCACTGAAAGGCTTTGTATTGAATATCACAAAACCAAATTTATTCAAGGCCTTAATGAATAAACCACAAGCAATATCACTAAACAGGAACAATGCTGAACAGTACCTGCCATTGATTCCCCAATCAGCCTTGGAGCAGATAAACAACAGTGGATTCGTCTCAATGTCGGTCTTTATTCAGGGCAAGCCGGTGGGGCTCTTTTATGCCGACAACGGTATCAGCGGCCCTGGTGTGACGCGCCGGCAATACGACAATTTCAAGGTTATTTGCCAGAAAACCGTGCAAACGATAAGTTCTTGACGGTATCGAATCCAGATTCATCCCCGGGCAAACAGCTTCAGATGCCAATATGAGATTCTGTGATTGCCCATCACACCTTCCATTAACTATTCACACCCGATACCCCAACCCGATTGCTTTGATCAAAGTCATTGTTTCAGCCAATGCAAACGCTAGGATGACACTTCTTATTTCCAGACCAGAGTAAAAAGTGCAACAACAGATAAGTTATCAAATTGGAAACAACCTCTATCTCAGCATTACGGATCGCTGCACATTGGAATGTGCGTTTTGCCCGAAAACCCATGGCGACATGATGGTCAAAGGTTATGATCTTACCTTCGATCACCGCCCGACAGCAGAAGAGATTATTACCTCGATCGATGATCCGGCAGGCTACGATGAAGTAGTCTTTTGCGGCTATGGCGAACCAACACTGAGATTGAACCTGCTGCTTGAAGTAGCCAGACATATCAAACAGCATGGTGGTCGGGTGCGCGTAAATACCGATGGCTTATGCAATTTGATACACAAGCATGACACATTGCCGGAGCTCGGAGAGTGCGTGGATGCAATTTCAATCTCACTAAATGCCCAGAACAGTGAGATCTATGACATTCACTGTAGACCGAACCTGCCTGGCTCCTATGAGGCAGTGCTTGAATTCCTGCGTCGGGCTCCCGAATATATCGCCGATGTGACGGCAACCGCGATCGATGGGCTGGAGGGGGTCGACATTGCCGCTTGTGAAGAGATCGCAAAAGCAATGAACATAAAGTTTCGTCGTCGCTTCCTGAACGAGGTCGGCTAGCCCGGGTGTATGCGATGACAACTCTTTCGGAGCAAGCATCCACATTCGGACAATACCTGTTGCAGCGCTATGGCGAACGTGTACACAAAATTGCTCTCGACGCTGCATTTACATGTCCCAACAGGGACGGCAGCAAGGGTAGCGGTGGATGCACCTTTTGCAATAATGTCTCATTCAGTCCCAATGGGCGCCAGCCCAGGCCTATCAATGAGCAACTGGCATCAGGCCGGCGCGTGATATTAAAACGAACCGGTGCCCGCAAGTATCTGGCCTATTTTCAGGCCTATACCAATACCTATGCTGAAATCGAAAAACTGACCGCACTTTATGACACAGCTTTGGCGGATGAAGATGTCATCGGCCTCTCCATCGGCACCCGACCGGACTGCCTGCCTGATACGGTTATCGATCTGCTTGCCGGTTATCAGGAGCAGGGAAAAGAGGTATGGCTGGAACTCGGTCTGCAGTCGGCCTTTGACGAAACGCTCGCCAGGGTTAACCGTGGGCACGGTTTTGCCGAGTATCGAGAAAGCGTATTACGCGCACGAAACCGAGGTCTCAAGGTCTGCACCCACATGATCGCGGGACTGCCCGGAGAGACGGCCTACCATGCTACGGAAACATTGCAAAGGGTGCTGGAACTGGGCACAGACGGCCTGAAACTCCACCCTTTGCATGTAGTAAAGGGGACTCAGCTGGCCAATGCCTGGCGTCGGGGCGAATATCGACCGCTTACCCTGGAGGCCTATGTGGATATTGCGGCCGATATGGTGCAACAGACACCCTCGAATGTGGTCTGGCACCGTCTTACCGGCACCGCTTCGGAGACAATTCTGCTGGCTCCTCTCTGGTGTGCCAGGAAATGGCTTGTCCTGAACGCTATCACGACTGAACTGCAACGGCGACGCACGACGTGTCGACAGGTTGCCTGAACGAGTGTGCACGATTATGGAACTTGTCTGTCCCGCAGGTAACCTGCCATCGCTTAAGGCTGCCGTTGATAATGGCGCTGACGCAGTCTACTTCGGACTGCGCAATGACACCAATGCGCGCCATTTTCCCGGTTTGAATTTCAATGAAAAACGCGCCCGGGATGGTATTGCTTATGCAAAAGAGCGTGGCAAGCGCGTTTTCATGGCAATCAATACCTACCCACGCCCGGATGGCTGGGAGCGTTGGCGTCAAGCCGTGGACAGCGCCGCTTCGCTTTCGGTTGACGCCCTTATCTGCGCCGATATTGGGGTACTCGACTACGCCAGCCGGCAATGGCCGGAGCTCAATCTGCATCTCTCTGTTCAGGCTTCGAGCACCAACTATGAAGCGCTCGCCTTTTATCACGAATCATTTGGGATCAAACGCGCGGTGCTGCCCCGCGTTTTGTCACTCAGCCAGGTCAGGCAAGTGGTGGAAAACACCCCGGTCGAGATAGAAATATTTGGCTTCGGCAGTCTCTGCGTAATGGTGGAGGGACGCTGTATCCTCTCCTCCTATGTCACAGGTGAATCCCCGAATACCCACGGCGCCTGCTCACCTGCCCAGTTCGTCGAATATCGGGAAACCCCCCAGGGACTGGAGTCACGCTTAGGCGGCCTATTGACAGATCGTTACGGGAAACATGAAACAGCCGGCTACCCAACGATCTGCAAGGGACGGTTTGCGGTGGGCGACGATACCTTCTACGCCATAGAGGAACCTACCTCATTGAATACATTGGCGCTGCTTCCAGAGCTGTATCGAGCAGGCATCAAGGCAATCAAGATCGAAGGCCGTCAACGCACTCCCGCCTATGTGGGCCAGGTCACCAAGGTTTGGCGCGAGGCGATAGACAACTGCCTGCACAATCCCGATAAGTTCCAAGCGACCTCTGCTTGGAACACTATTCTGGATCAGGTCTCAGAGGGGACCAGTACCACACTGGGCCCTTACTACCGACCTTGGCAATAATGATGAATACAGTACCTAAACTCTCTCTCGGCCCGGTACTCTACTATTGGTCACGGGATAAACTATTTGATTTCTATGCTCAAGCGTCAGAAATGCCTGTGGATATCATCTATCTGGGTGAGACTGTCTGCTCTAAGAGACGTAGTCTTCGTACCGGTGACTGGCTTGATCTGGCCGCTAAACTGAGCCGGCAATGCAACAAGGAGATCGTGCTCTCATCGCTTGCTTTGATTGAGGCTGAATCAGAACTCAAGACGCTTAGGCGATTATGTGACAACGGGAGCTTCGTGATTGAGGCCAACGATATCGGCGCTATCCATATCATGAGTAAAAAGGGACTCCCCTTTGTGACCGGCCCCGGTGTCAATATATATAATTCGGCAACACTCAGTCTGTTGGCATCGAAAGGGCTGAAACGCTGGGTTCTCCCGATAGAACTCTCAAATCAGACACTGCAACAGATTCAAGCGAAACTACCGGATGGAATCGAAACAGAGGTCTTCTCCTATGGACGCATGCCATTGACCCTTTCGGCCAGATGTTTCACCGCACGCTCCCACAATCTTCCCAAAGATGACTGTCAATACAAATGTATCGATTATCCTGACGGGCGTTTGCTTTCCACCCAGGAAAAAGAGCCCTTTCTGGCCCTGAACGGTATCCAGACCGTATCCGCGAAAACCTGTAATCTGCTTGACGAGATACCCTTACTTAAACTATTACAGGTCGATGTATTAAGAATCAGCCCTCAATCCACATTTACAGCCAACATCGTGGATGCTTTCCATAAAGCACTACACCATGAAGAGGTGACGGATCTCAGTAGATTTATACCGCTTGGTGCATGTAACGGTTATTGGCATGGAACAAGCGGGCAAAATGAATTTAATTCCCCTGATTGAATCTGGCGTTCTTTCCTGCCGCCCCCCGTACGAATACCTACCTGGAACACCGATAGCCTGACAGCGGATATCCGGAATCCATATCCTACATCTGCACATGCCATGTATTGAGATATAACCATAAGTCGTGTGTGGTGTATCATAATCAATGTTGATCATTGATTGCCGCCATTACTCTACCTTCGCCAGGGCCTGTGAACACTCATCTTGGCTCTGCACCTGAAAAGGCGCCAATCAATGCATGGGGGGAGAGATTTGGCAACACCATATGAAAGATGAGCTAAGTGAATGACTCACACAATCTCTTAATTGCTATGAAACCTCGTACAGTACAGGGTTTGCACATGCGCCACTATAGATACCATATGAATCGACACATCCTGGCTGGGTTGTTATTAGTCGTATTCTCCAACCCTTCCGATAGCAATGATGACTCCCTGGCTTTCACGGAAAGCTATTTTTATGATGATCTGCCGATCGTGCTTTCTGCATCAAGGCTTTCACAGGCACAATCCGATACACCAACAGCCATGACGGTCATTGATAAAAAAATGATCCAGGCCAGCGCCGCGTTGAACCTGCCTGATCTTCTCAGACTGGTACCTGGTTTCACAGTTGGCTTCTTTTCCGGCACCAGTGCCACGGTTACCTATCATGGTCATGCGGATGAATATGCCAGAGACATGCAGGTCCTGATAGACGGAAGGTCGGTATATGATCCATTATTCGGAGGTATTCCATGGACAGAAATCTATCTGAGCCTGGATGAAATATTACGCATCGAAGTGATTCGCGGGCCGAATGCCGCCGCATATGGATCCAACTCCTATGCTGGTGTGATTAATATTGTAACGGAGCACCCGGCTGACCTTGCCGGCACCATGCTTTCGGCAACAGCCGGTTATGAAAGAACCCGTTATGTTGAAGCGGCCTATGCCGACAGTGTCGGCAAACTGGATTACCGGATATCGACAAGCTACAAGGAGGGGGAAGGTTTCGACAACCGCGACGACTCATCACGGGCAAAATGGCTTAAATTCGACAGTGACTATAACATCGATATCTATAACTCCATTCGTACCACTGTAGGCGTAGCATACGGTAATTACGACGAAGGGTTGCCAAGTCTGCTACAGCAGGAAAGGGAACTCGATAATCAGTATAACTATCAGTTTATCGAATGGAACCGGGTATTATCTGAAAAAAACAAAATCAGCCTGCAATTTTATCACAACTACTACTCTGTCGATGACCTGAAATCGACACCATCCCTGTCTGAGCAGATAGAATCCCTCGACGATCTGCAGGGGTTTGACGAATCTGTAAGAGCAGATCTCTTTGCGGCCACGTTATCTGGCGGCCTGTATGATTTCGATGCCTTTTTGAACGCTTTGAACCTGACCGACTCGCCGATGCTGTTTTCATGGATCGGCCTGAAATCTCACCGCTATGATATGGAATTTGAACATACTTCCGAACCGGTAAAGGATCTGCGCATTGCCTGGGGAATTGGCGCCAGACACGATCGTGGTGAAAGCTTTTGGCTGCTTCAGGAGGATAATCCCATCTCCAGAGACCTCTATAGACTATTTCTAAATGCTGAATGGTATGCCACCCCAACCACGGTTATCAATGCCGGTGCAATGCTCGAGAAGTTCGAGGGTAAAGATCATGTTTTTTCTCCAAGACTTGGGGTTAACTATCACTTATCGAATTCAAGCACTTTTAGAATAAGCGGCTCTAGGGCGTTTCGTATGCCGACTATCTATGAGGACAATGCTCACCTATCTTTGTATCTTGGTTCACGAGAGGATGAGTTCAATACCTGGGTAAGAAGCACGGAAAAACTCGATCCTCAACAGATAGAACGAGTTGAAGTCGGGTATTTCGGAAACTTCACAGATTATGGCATCAACTTTGACGTATGCCTTTTCCATGAAAAGTATTCCAGTATCATCGATCAATACATTCACTTCGACATTACTGATCCAGACCGGGGCATTACAGATCCAATCGCACTCGAGGTGCTGAATCAACTGAACAGATTGTATCAACGGGGCACTTTCACCTATACCAATTTCGGGGAAGTGGAAATCAACGGAATCGAATTTGAAATCGACTTCCGCCCCACAAACAGGGATCTGATCTTCATGGGATTCAGTTATCTCGACATCAGCGGAAACGAACTGAAACGGATCAAAGACGGTGTTGCAAGTTTTCGTGAAAATGCCGAGAAAAAGATCCCCAAAAGAACATTCAGCCTAATTGCCAGCCACAGATTCGATGATGGTTTCACTGCAAGCGGCGCCTACTACTTTACTGACGAAATGGAGTGGCCTGGCGAGGGAGATGCAGTGCCCAATTTCAGCCGTCTTGACCTGAAGCTGAACAAGCATTTCGACATTTCAGGACACAACATCGACATCTCTCTGATCCTGCAGAACCTGCATAATGAAAATTTGGACTTTTACCATAATGACCGTATCGATGCTGATAACATATGGGAAAGACGCATCTATCTACAAGGAAAGGCTTCTTTCTAGCTTACTACTGAAATGCCACTACCTGACAGCAATAAATCAGCTGTTTACCCCTCACGAGGAGATGCCATCCGTAGTGGCGCACCTGCGCTGGGAAGCGAATCCGCGCATTGCTCGGTCTGTATCAAAGATTATTCCTATCTCATCCTTATCCTGGTTGTCACCATGCTCGCAATGGCTGTCGACGCGCATGAAAAAGAGAGTAACATTCTGATCCTGCTAAGCGGTAACGATGATGTCTACCTTGATGTGGCTACAACAATTACCAATTCCACGATAAAGCTGTGCAGGAACCGGCAGCTTATGTGCCAGAATACGAACTTTGAAATCAGCCAGATTTCCAGTCTTGACAACAAGCTTGACAATAACCACAGGGTGATAGTAACCCTGGGACTGAAAGCTGCCGCTTATGCCAGGCAATACCTTAATGAACATATCGTATTTTCCGCGTTAATTCCGAAAGACAATAATATTCACTCTGACGACGGCAGCGACACTCCTGATCATTACTACTTGTACCTGGATCAGCCGCAGCACAGAAGCTTACTTTTAATCAACGCTCTGTCCGATAGCTTTAGAAATGTTGGGGTTGTAATCAGCAGTAATGATGAAACTGTAGAAAAAACGCTTATTCAGTCTGCATCTGAGCTGGAACTGAATCTCAATATAGAGAAGATAGATGACGCCAATCAAATCGGCACTTCCCTCAACCGTTTGCTTTACAATGTAGACATCCTGCTGGCTGTGCCTGATACAAAAATACATAACAAAACCACTGTCTCCAACATTCTGATTTCCGCCTATAGAAAGCGCATTCCATTAATTGGGTTTTCATCTGCCTATGTCAAGGCCGGTGCGTTGGCTGCAGTCTATTCTTCACCTGAAGATATCGCCTTTCATGTCCGGGACAATATCGTAAAAATATATTCGGAAGAAAAAATCAACAATCGGGAACAATGCGCAGAGTATTTTTCCATTCTTTTTAATTCTGAAGTGGCAAGATCATTGGATTTTCCAACAAAATCTATCAATAAACTTGAAGAGACAATGATCAACAGATTAATTGACTATCATGATTAAGATAAAATCACTCCGGTTTCAGGCACTGATGATCAGCTTATTGCCAGCCTTTATCCTCGCCTTTATTTTGACAGTCTACTTGATCAGCACACAGCTTGACAGGCTGAATGAATCATTCAACGAAAGGGGCGTGTCAATAGCCAACCAATCCGCATCTATAAGCGTTTATGGCATATTCACCCGTGATAAGACTATATTGGAAATGAGCCTAAGACCTGTCTTCCTGCAAACAGACGTCTACAGTATCGATATCTATGATGCTTCCGACACCCTCCTGTCCAGCATGAAAAAACAATATAGTGAGGAACCGAGCAATCTTGCCGAATTCTCCGCACCTGCAATCTACGTAATTGAAGACATCGATATTGTTGACTACCCTGACCAGGGCTTAAACAGCAGAGAGAACATTAATCGCAGTATGGGCAAGGTAGTTCTCTCCCTCAGTAAAACACGACTCATCGACAACAGAATAATTATTATACGTAACTCGATCATAATGCTGGTGATCGGTTTGATATGCACAGCATTCTTTTCATTGGCATTGAGTAGGTCTGTTATCAAGCCTATTGGCAGATTGACCCAGGCTGTTTCCCGCATGAGGGATGGAGAACTAACTGCCCGCGTTCCTGAGGTATCGAAGGGTGAGATACGAAGTCTGGAAGAGGGCTTTAACGCTATGACCAGCCAGATACTGAGGTCACATGAAACGATGCAGCAACAGATTGACCAGGCAACCTCGGAACTCACTGAAACCATGGAAGCCCTGGAGATTCAAAATGTAGAACTCGATCTGGCAAAGAAGAGAGCATTGTCGGCCAGCAAGGCCAAATCGGAATTCCTCGCCAATATGAGCCATGAGATTCGAACTCCAATGAATGGTGTTCTTGGATTTACCAATTTACTGTTAAAGACAGCCCTTTCAAGGCAGCAACGCGACCTTGTCAATACAATCTCCAAGTCTGCCAGCAATCTCCTGGATATTATCAATGAGATACTCGATTACTCTAAGCTTGAATATGGAAAACTCGAACCTGAAACCACGCCATTTCAAGTACATGAGTGCTTTGAAGAACCTACCGTATTACTATCACCATCCGCCCATGACAAAGGACTTGAGCTGATTTTACTCGTCTACTCTGATGTTCCCAACACGCTCATTGGCGATGAGACTCGGATCCGGCAAATATTGGTAAATTTAATAAGCAATGCCATCAAGTTTACCCATCAGGGAGATGTCATTATACGGGTGATGGTCGATGATGAATCCGAAAACAAATGCATACTGAAATTCTCCGTTACTGATACCGGTATCGGGATCGAGAAGAAAGTCCAGGAGACTCTGTTCGAATCATTTCAGCAGGCTGATTCATCAACCAGCAGAGTTTACGGCGGAACCGGCCTTGGTTTAAGTATATGCAAAAAACTCGCACAATCGATGAACGGTGATATCGAGCTTATCAGCAATCCCGGGAAGGGCTCCAACTTTGTCGTAACCATACCTCTTGAAAAACCCGACCTGAGTCAAGCACTGCCACATACTCACCTCATCAGCGGTAAACAGGCGCTGATTTGCGATAATCACAAATTGTCATTCTTAGCCATAAAACACATCCTGGAGTCTTTTGATATTACAACCACAGTGGGTGAGTTTCCCGTGGTACCAGAGGATCGATACGACGTGATAGTATTGGGTTTCGAGAACAGTGAAATCCAATCCGGGTATGCCGAAAGTGAAATTCGCCGATTGCGCGCCATCTGCAGCATCCCGTTTCTGGTACTTTTGAGTGCATCCGAAAGAGTCATAATCGAGAAATTTCAGTCGATCAGCGATGACTTCTATCTGTCCAAGCCTTTCAGTATCGGAAAACTGACAGACACCCTGGACAGAATCACCTCCGGTTCTCTACGCAGCACAAAATCTGTCGCAGAACAGAGTATCCGCCTATCCAATCCGAGTCTGGAAAATTACAATATACTTGTTGTCGATGATAATGATATCAATCTCAAACTTATCAGCACTCTCATGCGCAACAATGGCGCCAATGTCACAGAAGCCAGCGATGGTTTGAGCGCGATTTCAGAGACTCTGCTGAGAAATTTCGACCTGATTTTGATGGATATTCATATGCCGAAAATGAAAGGTACGAAAGCCGCAGAAGTAATTCGGCATAATGAAGCAGACACAAGACATACACCGATCATTGCATTGACTGCTGACGTCGTTCCCGCCACCAGGAATCAAATAAAGGAATCCGGGATGGATGGCTATCTGCTAAAACCAATAGACGAACGACAGATGTGGTCTGTAATCAAGAATATTATCAATCAAAACAAACATCATGATTACTATGAATCACAGACTGAAAGTGAGAATATTGCGTTTGATAAAAACGAGCTTGTTGTCATAGACAAGAGCAAAATTCTCGAAATCACAGGCGGCGACCAGACTCTGGCAAAGGAAATGTTCAGTCAGCTCTGCAGCGAATTGCCGCAACAACTTGAAGACATAGAAAAATATATCCACAAGCAGGACTGGATAAATTTGAAGGAGATTACTCATAAGATGCGCGGTTCCACATCGTCATGCGGTGTGCCTGCACTCGACTTTTCGGTCCAAAAACTTGAACAAGCGACCGCATCAAAACAGGCAGTGCAGTTAATGGAAGAGTATAAATCAGTGGCATTTGAGGTAAAGCGACTACTGCAAGCTCGGGAAACCAACGATGTCGTCTAGCCTACCTATCGGTATTTTTGACTCCGGTATTGGTGGGCTCTCGGTGTTGCACCACATACGCGACCTGTTACCGAGTGAAGATCTTATCTATGTGTCAGACAGGGATAATCTCCCCTATGGCTGCAAGGAAAGCCGATTCATACTGAAACGCAGCAAGTACATAGTAGAGTTTCTGATTGAGCAAAAAGTCAAGGCGATCGTCATTGCCTGCAATACCGCTACTGCTGTCGCCGTTTCGCATTTACGAAACAGCTATCCACTCCCGATTATCGGTATGGAACCTGGAGTCAAGCCGGCGACAGCAAACAGCCAGAACGGTGTGATCGGTGTACTCGCTACAGAGGGAACACTCGTAAGTGGCAAATTTCAGAGCCTTGTCCAGCAGCATGCGAATGGTACCGATATATTCTATTGTCCCTGCCATGGATGGGTAGAGGCAATAGAAAACAACGGTGCAACTCACGGTAAAACCATCGAGCTTGTAGAACAGTCACTGATACCTGTCCTCGAAAAAGGTGTCGATACCCTGGTGTTAGGCTGCACACACTACCCCTTCGTGAAAGACACCATTGAAAAAGTTGCAGGTTCCTCGGTTACTATTATCGATACCGGCCGTGCGGTTGCTCGGCAGTTACAACGCAGGTTATCTGATGAAGCGATCCTCTCATCCAATCCGGATTCGGGCCAACAGCGTTATTGGTGCAGCGGTTCACCTGAGAAGACCCAGAAGCTGATTGCAAAAATCCAAGGCCAATCATGCATTGTCAATCGCTTACCCCTGCCGGACTGAGTATGCAGCTGCCCGCTACACTGTCGAATCGTTAGTGGTAAAAAATACCTTATACCCACAACATACAGCAACTGAATCGGTGAATTGATGATATTGAGATGTATAAGTAAACCGAGAATACTCGCGAACGTTTTTTTATGTCCGCAAATTAACGCGATTAACACAACTACAACTGTGTTTACCATACAACATAGTGTAACACCGGCCTGAACCTACCGGTCCATTCAGGACAGTTCAAACGCTAAAAGATCGCGTCCATTTGCGGCTTGCTTTTATAACACCCACCGTGAGGGAGAGATAGGGCGAGAGCGGATAGTTGAGAATGGTGGGTAAGCGGGAAAAATCATGTGCGGGCAGACATATAGGGCAGATTCTCGTAAACTCGGATAAATCGTTCTATATAGGGACGGATGTCGGCTGGCAACGGTAACTGCTCAAGTTCAATGGCTGACAGCATGTTCTTCAAATGAACACCCAGTCCTGTGTCGCCATCCATGACGAGATGCCTTTGGAAAAACAGGGTATCCGGGTCCTCTTCGCCACTGATCAACAACAGATAATCGTATACGGACCCGGTTATGCTCAGATCCGCTCTCCTGCCGCCGGCTTCCGAAATCACACCATTGGTCAATGTCAGATTGTAACCAAGACCAAGATCACTCACCTTAATCTGCACAACCCGCCCCTGCAGAAAATCCAACTCCCCTTCCAGAAGCTCGTTACGAAACAGTCTATTCAATACTGAGCCCAGAATAACGCCGTGGGCCTTTTGGGGTATCAGCCGCAGTGGCAAGGATAGTGGTTTGGGCATTTTAGGACGTTGCTTGACTGCATGCATGGTTGTGTGCCTCAAAGATTAACTTTCCTGAAGCCCTGTCTTCGGCTGCTTATCGGCAAAAAAGCGCTTGTTTTTCCAGCCGGCTCAGGACCAACAATAATATCATACCAACACTCAACAAAATCTGCGAAAATTGCTGGTATGTCCAAACAAAATCCTTCACCATTCCTGCCCGAAAACCACGATGCCTATGCGACCTGGCGGGATGCAAAGCTCGACAGTTACCCCGAAACAGTGGGAGAACTGATCGTCGAAATCCGCGATCCGCGCCGGCTCTCAACAGCTGAGCACGATAAAATCCTCTCTCTTTGCCGAAAGACTAATATGGCGATCTGGACAGGCCTCTCGGGGCATGATTCGGATAAACACATCATCAGCGAGCTTGGCTTGGCATTCGGTCTCAGCCATCTGGACCACAATATGTGCGCAGATGATGACGCCATCTCCTCGCTGACCGTACAATCGGATGCCTTACGAAACGGCTATATCCCCTATTCCGACCGTCCCATCACCTGGCACACTGATGGCTATTACAACCTTCCTGAGCAGCAGATCCACGCACTGCTGCTGCATTGCGTCAATCCCGCAGAACAAGGCGGTGAGAATGACCTGCTCGACCATGAGATCCTGTTTATCCAGATAATGGAGTGGAATCCCGACTATATCCATGCCCTGATGAATCCTCGGGCCATGACCATCCCGGCCAATATCGTCGACGGCAAAGAACTCAGGCCTGCTCGTACGGGCCCGGTTTTTGCCGTTTACCCGGATGGCCATTTACATATGCGTTATACAGACAGAAGCCGCAGTATCGAGTGGCTGGATGATCCCTTGCTCAAAGAGGCGGTGGAATATATGAAATCACTGCTGCATAGCCCCTCGCCCTGGCAATTTCATGCGAAACTTCAGGCCGGGCAGGGTTTGATCTCTAATAACGTATTACATACCCGGAGCGGTTTCATAGATGGGGAACAGGCCCGCCTGCTCTACCGGGCACGCTACTACGACCGTATCCGACAGTAATCCGCCTTACACATCGTTGTGAAGATCAAGGATACTCTTCTCAGCCGTATCGTCCTTGCTCCTGGCGCCATCGTTGCGCAATAGCTCCAGCTGTTCCAGATAGGTTTCGCTGACATCACCGGTGACATAATCGCCATTGAAAACACTGGTGTCGAAGCGTTCGATATCGGTCTTGCCCTTTTTCTGCACCGCATCGATCAGGTCCTCTATATCCTGATAGATCATGCGGTCCGCACCGATAATACTCCTCACCTCTTCCACGCTTCTGTTGTGCGCCACCAACTCACTGGCGGCGGGCATGTCGATACCATAGACATTGGGATAGATCACCGGTGGTGCGGCTGAAGCAAAATAGACCTTTTTGGCGCCAGATTCCCGCGCCATCTGCACGATCTGCTGAGATGTGGTCCCTCTGACCACGGAATCGTCGACCAGCAGGACATTCTTGTTTTTGAACTCAAGATCGATGGCATTGAGCTTTTGCCTGACAGATTTCTTGCGCACTGTCTGACCGGGCATGATGAAGGTACGGCCAATATAGCGGTTTTTTATAAAACCCTCTGTATAACGAAGTTTCAGCTCGTTGGCCAGGGTCAGAGCCGCTGTCCGACTGGTATCCGGTATCGGAATCACCACGTCGATATCATGATCCGGCCACTCCCTCATGATCTTTCTCGCCAGCTTCTTGCCCATACGCGACCGGGCCTTGTGAACGAACACATTGTCGATGATGGAGTCTGGGCGGGCAAAGTAGACAAATTCAAAGATACAGGGGGATTTTACCGTGTGGGCGGCACACATCTGGGAATGCAGCTGACCCTCTTTACTGATGAAAATCGCCTCACCCGGCTCCAGGTCGCGAACCCGCTCGAATCCCAGGGTATCGAAGGCGACACTCTCCGAGGCGATCATGTATTCCGTCCCCAGGTCGGTCTCCCGCTTGCCATAGACGATGGGGCGTATGGCGTGAGGATCACGAAATCCAAGCAACCCAACCCCCGGAATCATGGCTACTGCCGCATAGGCGCCCCGGCAGCGGCGATGCACCCCTGCTACAGCCTTGAAGATGTCCTCCGGAGCGATCCTCAGCTTATTCTGCATCTGCAACTCATGGGCAAATACATTGAGTAATATCTCTGAATCGGATGAGGTATTGATATGACGCAGGTCTTCGACGAAGAGATCCCTGGTCAACTCAGTCGTATTGGTCAGATTACCGTTGTGCGCCAGGGTAATGCCGTAGGGTGAATTGACATAGAACGGCTGAGCCTCTGCGGATGAAGAGCAGCCAGCTGTGGGATATCTGGCATGACCGATGCCCATATTACCCTTCAAGCGCAGCATGTGGCGCATATGAAAAACATCTCTGGCAAGGCCGTTGGCCTTGCGCAAATAGAGTTTACCCTTTTCACAGGTAACGATGCCGGCCGCGTCCTGCCCACGATGCTGAAGCACCAAGAGTGCATCATAGAGTGACTGGTTTACGGGGGTCTTACCCACAATTCCCACAATACCGCACATGCTTCAGTTCTCCGGATCAGTATTGGAAGTTTGCAGCAATATCACTAGGCAGATAGCTCTGCAGCCAAAGAGCTATATCCCTAAAAAAGGGGATCAATTGTGATGACTGCCACCAGTTGTCATTTGGGAACGGGGTCAACCCTGCAAGCAGAATCAGCACGGCAACCACTACAGCGCCCCGCGCCACACCAAAGAAAATCCCTATAAGACGGTCGGTACCTGTCAATCCCGTGGTACTCACCAAAACCTTCATGAAATGGTTCGCCACTGCCCCGATGATCAGCACCAATATCAGAATTATTCCGTAGGCCACGCCCAGTCTGATGGATTGCACGTCGATCCAGGGTTCCAGCTCCACCGCCAGCGGACGGAAGAACAGCCAGGCAAGCGTAAATGCGGCGATCCAGGTGACTAGAGAGATGGCTTCCTGTACAAAGCCGCGAATCAGACTGATGACTGCCGAAAGCGCGATGATCGCGATGATCAGAATATCGATCCAGAGCATATAGCCAGCCTGTCGAGTGATCGCGTTGAGGAGGGTTCCATGGACATAAGCGGGTGTGGATACCCAGGTCTGTTGAATCGGAGCCTGCTGTGCAAGAAATTGGTGGAGCCAGGCGGGATCGAACCGCCGACCTCAACACTGCCAGTGTTGCGCTCTCCCAGCTGAGCTATGGCCCCGGAAAGCCGCGAATATTAGGGGATTATGACACTTTTGTCCACTGCTTTTTTCCCCTCTCCCCTGATCCTTAGAGAGTATCCGATTGGAGAAAATATCGCCGTTAATGATCATAATTGACGCGATCTATATAGATGTGATTGGCGGAACGAAACCCCACCCTACACCCTTACTAGTAATCTTCCAGAAACAAGGAGTACTTTTCCACCCCGGTACCTGACGGTTGTCTTTCTCCGACGCCCCGACAGTACCTCCATGTACTGACGGGGCTTACGCGGCGTCCATGCCGCTACTGCGAAAGACAACCGTCAGGTACCTACAAGTGATCATCCAGTTTCTGTAATCTAATGAACATTTGCGTTGATTAGCGTTCATTTGCGGACTGAATCCGACTCACTTCTTCATCCCCCAGGCTTGTCGATCTTCGCCCAGGAGTCGCGCAGGGTGATGATGCGGTTGAAGACCGGTTCCTCTCTGGCGGCCTCGCGGCTGTCGACCATGAAATAGCCTTCACGCTCAAATTGATACTGTTCGCCCGCTATCGCTGACCCCAATGCCGGTTCGAAACAACAGTCAGTCAGGGTGCGCAGGGAATCGGGATTGAGATTATCCGTGAAACGGCCCCCTTCATCGACCCGGCCCGCGTCCGCCTTGCCGAACAGACGATCATAGAGTCTCACTTCACCTTTTATGCCATGCCTGGCGGATACCCAGTGGACGACACCCCTGACCTTCCGCCCCTCAGGGTTTTTTCCAAGGGTTTCAGGATCGTAGCTACAACGTAGCTCGATTATTTCACCCTGGTTATTCTTCACAACCTGTTCACATTTGATGACATAGGCATTGCGTAGACGCACCTCGCCCCCAGTCACCAGGCGTTTGTATTTTTTATTCGCCTGCTCTCTAAAATCAGCCCGGTCGATGTAGAGCTCTCGACAGAATTCGATCTCACGTACCCCCATGGTCTCATCCTTGGGGTGATTGGACGCCGTCAAAGTCTCGCTCTTCTCATCTGGATAGTTTTCGATCACTAGCTTGAGCGGATGCAGTACCGCCATACGCCTCGGCGCATGGGCATCGAGATCCTCGCGAATACAGTTTTCCAGCATGCCCATCTCAACCAGGCCGTCCGATTTTGTGATACCGATCCGTTGACAGAATTCCCGTATCGATGCCGCGCTGTAGCCGCGACGCCGCATCCCGGCAATCGTCGGCATGCGCGGATCATCCCATCCCTCGACAAATCCCTCATCCACCAATTGCGTGAGCATGCGTTTGCTCAAAACCGTGTATTCCAGATTGAGGCGGGAGAATTCGATCTGTTGCGGATGGCTGGAAATGGAGATGTTGTCGAGCACCCAGTCATAGAGTGGCCGGTGATCCTCGAATTCAAGGGTACAAAGTGAGTGGGTGATGCCCTCCAGGGCATCCGAGACCGGATGAGTATAGTCGTACATCGGATAGATGCACCAGGCTTCACCGGTCTGATGATGGATCACACCATGGCGGATTCGATACAGGGTTGGATCACGCATGTTCATATTCGGTGAAGCCATATCGATCTTGGCCCTCAGAACACGTTCCCCATCGGCGAAGTCACCCGCCTTCATGCGGGCGAACAGATCCAGGTTCTCCTCTACGGAACGGGTACGATAGGGGCTCTCCCGGCCAGATTCAGTCAGGGTGCCGCGATAGGCTCGCATCTGCTCGCTGTCGAGATCGCATACGAAGGCCTTGCCGGCCTGGATGAGTTCAACGGCAAAGTCGTAGAGCTGTTGAAAGTAGTCCGAGGCGTAGAAGAGACGATCATCCCAGTCGTAACCGAGCCAACGGACATCCGCCTGAATACTGTCGACGAACTCTATATTCTCCTTATGGGGATTAGTGTCGTCGAAACGCAGATTGCACAATCCCTGATAATCCCGGGCGATACCGAAATTAAGTACGATCGACTTGGCATGGCCGATATGCAGATAGCCGTTGGGCTCGGGGGGAAACCGGGTATGCACCCGCCCACCGTGTTTACCCGACTGCAGATCCTGATCGATGATCTGGCGGATGAAGTTGGTCGTTGTGCTGGATTCCGATTTACTCATGTTATTCGCTTCTTGACTTAGTTGTGACCCTGGGGCCTGTCAACACCGACTCAACCGGCATTCGCTTCACGTTGAGCGATATATTCAAGGGCCTTGTCGATGCGCTTTAAACTAGCCTCTTTCCCCACCAGATAGAGGGTCACATCGATCCCCGGGGAGGCAGCGCGCCCCACCAGGGCCACACGCAACGGCTGGGCCACCTTGCCCATCTTCACATCCAGTTCCGCAGAGACCTGATCCACCACGCTATGCAGTGTCCCTGCTGTCCAGTCACCCAGGCTGGCCAATACATCGCGCATGCGTCGCAGGGGTTCCCTGGCAGCCGGACGCAGGTGCTTTTTGGCCGCCTTCTCCTCATAGTTCTCGAAATCCCGGTAACAGAAGGCGCTCATCTCAGCCATCTCGACCAGGGTGTTCGCGCGCTCCTGATGGGCTTCGGCAACGGCTACCAGATCGGGCCCTTGCGAGGGATCGATCTCGAGATTTCCCATATGCGGACTCAACAGGTGGGCGATACGCTTCGGGTTCTCCTGCTTGATATAGTGCTGATTCAACCATAACAGCTTGTCTGCGTTGAAGCTGGAGGCCGCCTTGTTTACCGCATCGATATCAAACAGTTCGATCATCTCGTCGACACTGAAGATCTCCTGATCCCCATGGGACCAACCCAGACGCACCAGGTAGTTGAGCAGAGCCTCTGGCAGAAAACCGGCTTCACGGTACTGCATCACGCTTACTGCGCCATGCCGCTTCGACAATCTCGAACCATCATCGCCGAGGATCATCGGCACATGGCCGTACTGGGGCGGATCCGCATCCAGGGCCCGCAATATGTTGATCTGCCTCGGCGTATTGTTGAGATGATCGTCCCCACGTATGACATGGGTGATGCTCATATCGAGATCATCGACCACCACGGTCAGATTGTAGGTGGGTGATCCATCGGTGCGTCGGATGATCAGGTCATCCAGCTCCTCATTGTTAAAAGTAACCATTCCCCTGATCAGGTCGTCCACCACGACGATGCCCGATTCCGGATTTTGAAAGCGGATCACATGGGGCTCGTCCTGGCTCACATCACGGTGCTTGCAGTGACCATCGTAACGAGGTTTAAGCTTATTCTGCATCGCCTCATTCCGCAGCCTGTCGAGACGCTCATGACTGCAGTTACAACGATAGGCCAATCCACGCGCCAGCAGATCCTGAATCACCTCATCATAACGGTCGAAACGCTTGGTCTGGTAGAAGGGTCCTTCATCGTACTCCAGGCCGAGCCAGGTCATACCCTCGAGAATGGCATTTACCGACTCCATGGTCGAACGCTCCAGATCGGTATCTTCGATTCGCAACACGAACTTTCCACCGTGCTTGCGGGCATAGAGCCAGGAAAAAAGGGCGGTTCGGGCACCTCCCACGTGGAGATAGCCGGTCGGGCTGGGAGCGAATCGGGTACGAACAGTCATGGTCTGGCAGGCAATCCGGTTACTGGCAAAACCGCGATTCTATCAGACCCGGAGTGATTCGGAAGCCGCAAATGGACGCAAATCACCGTGAGTTCGCACAAATCCATCCCGGTCTGGCAGAACCTGTTTGCGATCATTGGCTGTGATTTGCATTATTGGCGGCTATTCCTTAACTGCCGGGTTTTGGAGAGCACTCGATTGACCCGCTATGAATAGCTCTTTAGAATGCCCCTCTCGCTGTTTTCGGGCGCATAGCTCAGCTGGGAGAGCGCTGCAGTCACATTGCAGAGGTCACAGGTTCGATCCCTGTTGCGCCCACCATTTCCCCTTTATTTTCAATATGTTGCAAAGAGCGTGGCAAACGCCTTTTGCTCAACGTAGTACCAGGGTTCTGGTCAACATTCGACGCCAGTTGCATGCACGTTATGACCATCTGATTAAAAGAAGCTTTTCCGAAACGGGCGATTCTGTCTGTTATTCAACCACTTACAATGATAGATGCGTCTACTTTAGAAGCTGTGAATTGGCCTGTAGGCCGCATTCTGCCGTTGTTTCAACCAATCGAAATAGACAGGAGAAATACGATGCCATTGTTTGATGTAGCAATTCTTGAAAGACCCACCAAAAAGGAAGCAGAGGAAGGCCAGAGAGAGCGCATTGTTCTCGGTTCTGTATCTGTTGTGGCTGCTGATGAGCAGTCTGCAGCGATTAGTGCGGTAATGGATTCAACTGAGAAGGAGATCAAAGTAGATCGTGCGCGGATGGTGGTGCTTGCTCGCCCTTTCGGGTAGAGGGGCTTCGGGAACGAAAACTTGAGGTCCCCGAAAACCAAACGGCTGTCTGCTCGCTTTTGAGAGACTTTGATTCTCAAAACATTTCCAAATGGCAGCAGCCTGTTACGGATGTTGGTGCACCCTTGCTGCTGTGCAGCCCGTGCTCGACATTAACAGCAACCTCATATTCAGCCAATTACTTGGGGGTGTAGTGATGCCGCGAAATCATTGAATGTGACACCGCCAGAATAACAGCACCATGCGGGAAAATGTTTTTAATAATTGGCTTCAATAGAAACACGAAGGATGATGGATATGGTGTTTGGGCAGATGAGAATGGGAAGCGGAGAGACTGGGACTATGTTCATGAGTGACGGTTGCGTCCGGCAACACTGATCAAGAGCTACTTTTCTCTCTTCATGAATATAAAAAGCTCTGTGACATGTCGATGGAAGAATACCTACATGGCTTGAGCACATAATGTATTGAGTAAGCAGCTATGTGGATACCACAAAAAATACATAACGGAGAACCAGTGGAACCGGACGTATGGCGTGTTTTCGATGATAGTGATGACAGCTACGAAGCTACGATCTGCAAGCTGTTGAGTGGAGAGCATGACAGTGAGGCGATTGCTAGAGAAATTTGTAACGCGCATAACTCCCCATCAGATTCGCCGGAGGGTTCAAAAACTGACGCCAGAGATGAAAATAGTCGAAATACTTGTTAAATATATCGACCGTATGAACCACCTTTGCGACGAAGACCCAGCCGACAATATTCTTGAGGAATTCACAGAAGCCGTAGACCCAGCAATTCAGCGATATTTAGATGCCCCTGATTAACGCAAGGAGAAAATATAGATAGGCGAAAATACCATGCTCACAATTGTGGTAGTTGCGTATTGTATAACGTTGGTTTTAATCTCGATTTAGCCCCACAACGAGCAGACGGGAGAATGTGATGCCTGACCCGCGGATGGAAGACTAACTGGGCGGGTAGACTCAATCCACAGTTTTTACAACGTAATCTATAACTAAAACTGCGCTACACTGCCACACAGCTATTATATGCAGGAGGAGGCGGCATGAAAGGTGAAGAATTCTTGTTGAATAAATGCCCTGACTGTAAACACTCAATAAGCTTTGTAGGCGAACCAAGCATTATAGGCGATAAATGTAATTGCCAACACTGTGGTCTTCAATTATACGTAGAACGCAAACTAGAATCAGGCCAGTACTATCTTGAAAAGCTTAACCCCATCAACTGAGCGGGTTGGGAAAAGATTGCCACTTCAGTTCAATCTGAATACCAATGCCATACGCTCCCTGCATCTGTGTTGATGTTGGCGTGAATACCTCAAGAAATATCGATTCACCACCTGTCGTTATAGGAAGCCAAAAAAACTGTGGAAACGGCCCGAATATATCTTTCCCTACTTTGTATTTGTAACGTAGTAACCGATGGCAAAAAGCGTCAATAATTGACCGTCTTACTACGCAGGGAGAGGGTTGACCAATTGATTTATAAGCACTTCATGAAGGCGATGCGCTGTCACATTGCAGAGGTCACAGGTTCGATCCCTGTTGCGCCCGCCATCTTCTCACGTCTCAGTCCCCAGCAGGATCACTCCGTTGCAGCACCACCTGTGGTCCGCACCTGATTTGACCTGTCGAACACACCATGTTGCAGGAAATACGACACCTGACGGATAACCTCATCATCATCCATGATGAAGGTATGCCCCACATTCACTAACAGAAAATCCCTCATTTCCGGTAGCTTGGTCCTTTCCACCGCAACCTTGCCGTCATCATCTCCGGGAATCTCGGGAAGAAACCACGGCTCCCCCGCTTTGATACCGGCAATGATGCCTATCTCTCCGGCGATAGGTTTCAGGCTGTTGGGCAGACTCTTCTCGTCTGTGCCCAACGCCTGACCCGCCGGTCCCATGATGTTCCGGTAGAAAAAACCATCCTTCATCTGATCGGCGACTTCACTGCCCCGGTTGGGCGGCGCCAGCATCACAATCCGGCCGAGATTCTCCAAATGATGATCCTGCAGATAGTATCTGACTAGGATACCCCCCAGGGAGTGAGTGACAAAATGGACCCTTTCCACTCGTTTTCCTTCACAATAGGCCAATCCGGCATCAATCGCCGGCGCGGACAACTCCTCAACGCTTTGGGTCAAACTGGGATAACTCTCATTCCATACATGGTAGTGTCGACTCAGCAACGACTCCTCGATGGCACTGAGCGAAAATGAAGTGCGTCCCATACCATGCAATAAAACAACGCACTCTGTCTGAACCGCCAGAGATTGCGATGATGCGATCAACAACAGCACTATAAGTGGATATGCATGCTTCATAAAGTCTCGGATCTGCTTTTTCAGTGACGAGAGAGGCGGTTGGCGATACGGACCATTCGGGCTAATTCCTGCTCCAACTCCTGACGCTTGTACCGCAGGTACGCCTTGAGATCCCGTCGGCGCAGGAAGAGCAGGAACACTCTGACATTTTCCCTTATTCGGCGCATCTCTCCTCGCACCATCAGGGCCACTACACTGCTGACAACGAGGCTTAGAAAATATGCGATCATCCATATCAAACCGAAATTATGGTAAACCAGATAACTCTGCATCAACCAGAAAATCGTGAAAAAAACCAATCCCAACACCATTTTGGTCGTATCAGCCTGATTGGTTCCCTTGGCAAAATGGAGCGATAGGTGTTCGGTCAGTTTATAAGGGAGATAGCTGTTGATGACGCCCCACATAACCACCGGCATGACAATCAACAACATCCAGATCACACGCAGCAGATAGAGCACGATCAAGGTTGGTCTGTATTCGATATTCAGCTGGTAGTCCTTCACACCACAGTAACGGCAGACCTTTTCAAACTGCTTCATTTGGCTTATCAATGCCCTCACCCGATCGGGCTCGTATTTTCTGAGCAAGCGTTGCGCATCTATCAGGCGTTGCTGGGCACGCAGACGTTGCTGCAGGTTGCGTTGCCGGTATTTACCGTGACGAAAGGCGAAAAATCGCTCCAATCTGGTGATCAGGTTGACCTCGTCCCAACTCTCGGCATTCAATGTTATGGCTTCCAATCCATTGCGAATGCGATCGGTCAATTCGATAACGCGTTGTTCATCCGTCTTCTGCTCCGAGAGTGTCAAGTCAATCGGTTTACCGAACTGGACCAGAACTGAACTGCGAAACTTGCCTTTTTCGGGAAATGTCAGACCGACAGGGATAACCGCCGGCTCACTGCCTGTAACCTGAATCGTTTCCAACGCCATGCGTGCGGCCCCGGTCTTCAATGCCATCAACCGGGGCACGTCATGGCTCTGGCCCTCTGGAAATATGATCAGGATCTCCCCCTTCGCCAATAGTTCATAACAGCGTCTGAATGTAGCACTATTGTTACTGACGTCGACCCCCGGATCACCACGCCGGTAGATAGGGACGGCACCGATCAAGCCCAGGACAGGTTTGAGAATTGGATTATCAAACAGACCGCTTCGCGCCAGCGGCCGAATGGCTTTGGTTGTCGCTGCCTGCAGTACCACGGCATCCGCCAGGGCATTAACATGATTTGCACATAAGATAACACCTTGCCCCATCGGTAGATTTTCGCTGCCGACAACCTCAAATCGATGATAAAACACCCTGACCACAAGACGACAGAATGCCTGCCAGGTTTTTTCAAACCATGTCAGTTGAGCTGTGACAAGGGGTGATGTCGGCGCCATATCCATATACTGGGACAAGTTGAAATTAATCTTAAGTGACCGCGAAATTCGAGTCAAAACCATAACTTTCAACAGCCTTATGGTGTGGCGACACCTGTATAGTGTGGTAGCCACCCTGATATGACTTAATGTGATCGCATAAAGCCCAGGGCAGTACAAATCAGCGTTTGTGAAACGAGTTGTCTGCTTTCGGGACTATCGCTGGAGTTTGATTTCGACCCTTCGGTTGGCTGCCCTGGCGCGCGCTGTCCGCTTTGCTATTTTAGGCCGGGACTCTCCGTAGTGTTGCTGGATCATCATCACTCCTTTGACGCCTTTGCCGGAGAGATAGTTGTAGACGTTTGCCGCCCGCCTTGCCGAAAGACGCTTATTGTACCGCGTCGATCCCTGGTCGTCGGCATGACCCTCGATGATAATGCGGTTGACCTTCTCATCGGCCAGAACATAAGCGGCCAACCGTGCGAGTTGTTGCTCTCCACGATTGTCGAGGACGTCGACGTCCAGTGCGAAATGAACCGTCGAACTCTTTAACTCAGTAAATCCCCCGCTATTCGACAGTTGACGGAGACAGCGCTTGAACTCGCGATAGGGCTTTTGGAATTTGACCGGTGACAATTGCACCCTGACCTGTCTGCGGTTGTCGTCCCAATCCGGAAAGGAGAAACTGCCGATCTGACCCTTGGTCAATGAGGTCAGCAACCACCCGGCCTGCTTCCGTTTCAAGGCCATCGGCCGCATCCCTGTCTGTATCGCTACTGAAAGTTGCAGGGTGTCCGGTGGGGTATGCTCCCAAGCCGGCGAGAGCTCTCGGACAACCCCGTCAACCGATTCTGGCACCGGTTGAAAGCTAGTGATGAAAAAGTGCAGATTCTCACCTGCAATTCGCCTGAATCGGGCGACACCGAACTGCGGTACCTCATGTTTCAGCTCACAGCTATAATCCGACCCGGAAAACTCCCAGGCAGACTCATGTATACCCGCCATGTAGAGCTGATCTTCCAGATCAGCGGCATTGAGACAAGGAGGTATGACTAGAACAAGCAGTACCAGAAACCTCATGGGAATAATGGACAGGGAAGTGTAATGCCTGTTATCCGAAAACATCATAACTGAATCTACATTTAACCACTCTTGAGAGCTTATCGGCCAGGCTATACCTATCCTTAGCCTACCTGCATTCGACCCTCAGGTTAGGACCGGCAAGCGTATAAATGATGTTTTTAACAAGATGTTGAGAGTGGTTGTGAATCAGATGCTATTCGTCTTCGTGCGCCTTCAGATAGTCGATGAGACTGCGGAATCGATTGAAGTCTTGGCGGTGGAACAGGGGATCCTCGCCATGTGAAATCTGACCCTCGAGTTTTTGCCAATCCTTGTCGCTGAGGGTGTTCTCCACCAGAGGAAAGACCTCTTGTTCCTCAAGGTCGATATGCTGCCGCTGCAGGGCGACGAATTCCCTGCCCCTCGTCTCCACCTCCTCTCTCAACAGCACCTCGCCCTGCATGGCCCCCTCCAGGGTCTTTCTGTATGTTCGAGCCAGACCAATCAGGTCGCCATGCTCCTTGCATATTCGATCGTAGAGTGCCTTGTGCGCCTGCATCGATTTCTTGCCGAAGGCAAGTTTATTGATCTGATCTTCGGTGGGGTGATGCGATTGTTCGGCGTAGTGCTCGATGTAGTCCAGCATCTCGATCTTGAGATCGAAGTTCGCTTCATGACCGGAAATCAGCGCATCCAATTCCCTACTCAACAAATCGAGCAGACGAGCCAGATTGACATGGTCTTTGTGGAGTTTTTCCAGTAGTGGTCTCATATCACCTCTCTTTTTCTTAATCGACGCCAGACCCACCCCTCCGGCCTGGACTCACCCGTTAGAATATAGTTCAAGGCATTCTCGTTTTGCAGGGTCCAGAGCATGCGGTTTTTGGCATAGTAAGATCCACAAAAAAGCAAATGATCGTCTTTTTGCACCTTGAGGTCCATTTCCGGCAGTAAAAAATAGTCATTGTGACGATAGAGCATCAGCGGAATACAGGAGAGTTTACTGTATCTATCCCGGGGATCCGTCATCAGATCCCCCAGAGTCAGCTGATTCCCTCGTTTGACGAAAGCACACACAGCATGTGAATCGCGCTCGGAAAAAGTCACTTCCCACACCTCCGGCGCGTGATGCGTCACCAGGGCGGATATCCTGCTGATCAGCTGACAGGCCCACTCATCATCCTGATGTAACACAAGTTTAACGAACTGATGCTGCATCGGAGCGCCCAACAATACCCGAATACGGTTGGCAATAATATCGCTGGGCAGCATCACCATATCCGCCCCGACAGCCTCTATCACGGCATCGTTGTGCTTGAGATTCTGACGTAAGATGACGAACAAATCCCGGTTCAACTCCCTTGCGGTCATGATGATGGAGAGATTGTTGGCATCATTGTCGGTTCCCGCCACCAGGCCGACCGCCCGCTCGATCTCCGCTTGCTGAAGGGTGTCCGCCTCAGTGCCCCTGCCTTCAATGTAGGGTGAGGACGGAGTCCCGGTCATCTGGGGTTCCGCTTCCACGACGATAACCTCCAACCCCTCACGCACAAGCTTTTCATAGACCGCCTTGCCAAAGCGGCCATAGCCGCAAATCACCCAGAGTCCTTTCGAGGGGGGATAGACAGGATCGTTGAGCATGTCCCGTTGCCCCAGTGAGAGCCAATCCTGCAACAGACTGAGGCACGGCGCCTGAATAGCGGTCGCCAGATGCAGTGCAAAAGCATCGAAGGGATCGATGATGAAATCGGTGCCGAAGGAGGCCATGTTTTTTTCCACATCATGGGAGTCGGCCCGACAGATCACCCCGATTTCGGGATGCAGCAGTTTTGCTGTTATGGCGATCATCAAATTGACTTCATTGGCGTTGGTCAGCGCCACCACCCCTTCACACAGCGGATGCTTGAGGCCGGCTTCCAGAAGATGGTCGGGCAGACTGGCATCGCCGCACAGCCCGGGAACATACTCACGCAGATTCTCCAGCTTAAGCATATTGACACGGTCTTCGAGTATATCGATCACAACTGCATGCTGGTTTCTGTCAGTCAATGCCTTGACTAATGCCTCACCGGTTTGACCATATCCACAAATCAGATAAAAAGATTCTCGCATTCTATTGATTTGCTTTGTAAATCGCCGCTCAGTTAAGGCATTTTGAAAGGTTTCGTCCTTGAGCAGGGCCAATACAGTGCCGATGGAGTAGAGCCACACCACCACGGTAAAGAAGATGGAAAAGCTGACCCATAGACGCTGTCCCGCAGTGAAGGCGTAGGGTATTTCGCCGAAACCGATGGTGCTGGACATGAAACTGACGAAGTAGAAGGCATGGAAGAAATCCATATACACAACATTTCCGTCGGCATCCTTGCCCGGAATCAGCACTAGACCCAGCATGGCGATCGAATAGGTCATCACCAGGGTCAAAAGCGGCGCCCGCATGCGCCTGAAGATAAGAAAGAAGATATTGTTCATGGGGTGAAACGACCGCGCCTGGATCTGTTTAACGGCGCAGCATGACGGTCTCGATGATCAACAATATAACGGAAACCACATTCGCCAACATTGCTCCGCCGGAGAGTGAGACGATACTGGCCGTGGTGACCGTGGTAAGACCGCTCTCGGTGACGTGCACCGCTACCGTCCATACAAGGGCAGCGGCAAACAGCTGCAGCAAGGCAACCAGGCTGGTTGCCAGTAGTACCGCCCCCATCTGGGTCCGATCACCGAACTTGAGTACTGTGGCGATCAGATTGACCACGATGACTGCGAACAGCTCGTAGACATGATGATGATCCGGATTGTCCAGTTCACCGACGAAAAAACCAAAATTCAGTGTCAGGGCAAGTACAATGAAAAAACCAAAAACCACCTTCTCCGGATTCACACCGATTCTCCTCTATTTACCCATCAAAAGACTTATGATTCAGATCTTGGTGTAAAAGCTACTTTTTTTCCAGTCATTTAGACATAACCCGCGAATAGAGCCTTGATCTATATAGCCAGCCACCAAGGGTGTGGCATTCCCAATCTCCCTGATTTCGATGACACCTGTGCCGAGGCTATGTTCTGCACCGATACAGGCCTCACCAGCTAAAGCTTTCTGATGCCCGACCGCTACAAAATGCATGAGGAACAGAGCTTCAGCATTATCAAGTTCCGCTCCGACCACAGAAAACGCCCTCTATTTTAGAGTAACAGGACCATGTCAAATTTTATAAAATCTGTAGATGACCGCACCCGTCTGGCTGGCACCAACCGACTGGAGGTCCTCCTTTTCAGCCTGGGCAAAGATATCAGAACCGGCCGCGAAGAGACCTACGGCGTCAATGTCTTTAAGGTTCGTGAAGTGATGCTGGTACCGGAAATCACCCATGCACCTGATATGCCCCCATCGGTGGAGGGCATGGTGAGTCTGCGGGGGAATATGATACCTGTGATCAATCTGCCTGATTTTTGCGGTATTCAGACAGAAGAGAGGCCGGGTATTCTAATCGTCACGGAATACAACAAAAATGTGCAGGGTTTTCTGGTACATGCGGTGGATACCATCGAGCGTCTGGCCTGGGAAGATGTCAAAGTGCCGCCGACCATGATGGCGCAGCAGCATGGCGGACTGGTGACCGCGGTCACGGAGCTGAAGGATAAACGGTTGGTTATGATCATGGATGTGGAGATGGTCCTCAGCCAGACATCGGGATTTGGACAAAATTCCGAAATCTTCGAGGGCATCCAGGATATCGGCGATAGTGATATCACTCTGCTGTTCGCCGACGATTCCGCCGTAGCCCGTGATCAAATCATCCGCACCATGGAGCATATGGGCATCAAATATATCGGCACCACCAATGGTGCAGAAGCCTGGAGCAAGCTCAAAGAGATCGCCGAACGGGCAGCCGCCACCGGTCATAAACCCAGCGATTTCATACAGATCATACTGACTGACGTTGAAATGCCGGAAATGGACGGTTATGTGCTTACCAAGAAGATCAAGGAGGATGCTCGCTTCAGCAATATTCCCATCATTATGCACTCTTCTCTTTCGGCAGATGCCAACATGGCATTGGGCAAGGGCGTAGGCGCCGATGCCTATGTCCCAAAATTTGAGCCCACCGAGCTTTCAGCCAAATTGCATGAAATGATCGACAATATTCACGCCCAGAAAACCTCTTGACGGTCTCTATCGCCCGATACGGCTAGACCCTGGCAGCCAGCGACTGAAGCTGGCTGCTTTCCCTGCCGGGGGGGTTGTTACCTTAGGTAACAACTGCTAGGCTCTGGGAATGCGAGAACAACCACCACCAGACCGACTGATAGACCGCACCGTAGCCCTGGGTCTGCTGATCCTGTTGCTGTTTTCAACGCCCATCATGATCTGGTGGACTTCTCCGGGAAGTCCATGGTACCTCCCCTATATCATCTGGATGGCAGTTATCTGCTTCATTGCATGGATCAACCAGCGACACCATGAGCCATGATCTCTGGTTACTCTTCGGCATAGGCTTTCTCTACCTGGGATTGCTGTTTGTCATCGCTCATGCGGGAGACAGCGGTCGAATTCCCGAACGTCTGATACGCCACCCTTTGACCTATGTTCTCTCTCTCGGCGTCTACGCCACGACCTGGACCTTCTACGGCAGCGTCGGCTTCGCGAAGACCCAAGGCTATCTCTTTTTGACCATCTATCTGGGTGTGACGCTGGCATTCGCCCTGACGCCAATTCTGTTTCAACCACTGCTTCGCCTTACCCGCGAATATCAGCTGACATCCCTGGCCGACCTGTTTGCTTTCCGCTATCGCAGCCAACTGGCGGGCATTCTGGTCACCCTGTTCATGCTGGTGGGCACCTTGCCCTATATCGCACTGCAGATCCGCGCAGTCACCGACTCCCTGCAGATGATCAGCCATACTGTGGCACCACGTATCCTGGCCTTGATCTTTTGTTCCACACTGGTGGTGTTCGCTATTCTGTTCGGCGCCAGACACAGCACCAGTCGCGAAAAACATCGAGGCCTGGTGTTGGCGATTGCATTTGAATCGATCGTCAAGCTGGTGGCCTTACTCGTCATTGGCCTGGTAACGCTGTTTGGTGTATTCGACGGGTTTTCAGGTCTCGACAAATGGCTTGCCGCACATCCTGAGATGCTTGATCGCCTCTATCAGCCGGTCAGAGAGGGTCCATGGTCGACCCTGTTGCTACTGGCCTTTGCCGCCGCCTTTCTGTTACCACGACAATTTCATATGTTGTTCGCGGAGAACCTGGAACCCAAGGCATTGAAGACCGCCACCTGGGGCTTCCCTCTTTTTCTCCTGCTGATCAATTTACCGATACCCCTGATTCTATGGGGAGGAGAGGCCCTCGGTCTCAGCATGCCTCCCGACTATTTCGCCCTCGGCATTACCCTCGATCAAGGCCCCTCCTGGTTACCGTTTCTCGCCTTTATCGGCGGTATTTCGTCAGCCAGCGCGATGATGATCATCACCACGCTGGCGCTGTCGTCGATGACATTGAACCACATCCTGCTCCCGACCAATTTTCCCGATCCGCAGGTCAATCTCTATCGCTGGCTGCTATTGGGCCGCAGACTGTTGATCGCCCTGATCATTATGGCGGGGTACGGATTCTATGTTTTGTTGGAAAAGCATCAGGGACTGGTCCAGCTAGGCCTGATCTCCTTCGTCGCGGTCGCTCAGTTCCTTCCCGGCATCATCGGACTGCTCTATTGGCGTCGCGCCACCCGTCTCGGTTTCATCCTGGGCCTGCTGGCCGGTATAGGCGTCTGGACGGGAACACTGTTGATCCCTCTGTTGGAGAGTTCAGGTTTGGTGCGGACCGAATTCGATATACCGGCCCTATTGGCTACGTCCGGCATGGACAAGTGGGAATTCGCGACTTTCTGGACACTCACAGCCAACACCCTGTTGTTTATTTTAGGGTCTCTGCTGAGTAAACAGAGTCTAGGCGAAAGAGAGGCTGCGCAGGCCTGTTGCAGCGAGTCATTGGTGCCTCTGGGGGGCATGGTCAATGCCGTTTCAACCGCCCAGTTCACCAAACAATTGTCGCAGATGCTGGGTAGCGAAGCCGCTCAACGGGAGGTGGAACAGGCGCTCAGAGACCTCAGCCTGCCGGTCAACGAGACACGTCCGGCGCAACTGCGTCGACTGCGTGAACGTATTGAGCGAAATCTGTCCGGTCTGCTGGGACCGCAGCTGGCGCACATGATCATCAACCGAAGGCTGCAACTGGATATCCACACCCAGTCCGCACTGGCGGATTCCATGCGTTTTATCGAGGATCAGCTGGAGCACTCACGTACGCGGCTGCGCGGCCTCAGTGCCGATCTCGACAATCTGCGTCGCTATCACCGGCAGGTCCTGCTCGATCTGCCGCTGGGTGTCTGCACCATCGACCGGCTACGCACAGTGACCATTTGGAATCTGGCCATGGAAGTGATGACCGGCGTGCCCGCTCGGGATGCCATTGGCGTTTCAATTCACAGACTGCCCCCCCCATGGGGACATCTGCTGACAGGCTTCGCCTCCGCATCGGATGAGCACATTCACCATCTGGAAGTCACTCATCAAGGGAAGAGTCGCTGGTTCAATCTGCACAAGGCCGCCATCCCGGCGCCGCTGCCGGTGGATCACCCCGTGGAAGAGGCGCGCACCAGCCAGGTTATGCTGATGGAGGACCTTACCGACTTGGAGACACTGGAGGCTGAATTGGCCCACAGCGAACGTTTGGCCTCGATCGGCCGGCTGGCGGCGGGGGTGGCACACGAGATTGGAAATCCGGTGACCGGCATTGCATCCCTGGCGCAAAACCTGCGTCACGAGGATGATCCGGAATTGGTGCGGGAGAGTATCGAAGAGATTATCAACCAGACCCAACGCATCACCACAATCGTAAAGACACTGATGAACTTCAGCCGCAGTGGCGGTATCGGCGGCGATATATGCGTTTTCTCAATACGGGAGGTGGCGGACGAAGCGATGCGTCTGGTGAAATTAACCCGTCACGGACGTCAGATCCATTGTGAAAACCTGTGTCCACCCGACCTCACGATCACTGCGGATCGCCAGGGCATCTCGCAGATCCTGGTCAACATCCTCACCAATGCCTGCGATGCCTCGCCACCCGACAGTCGAGTGGAACTGAGCGCCGATGAAATCGATGATCTGGTGAGAATCGAGGTGCAGGACCAGGGTGAAGGCATCAAGGAGCAGGATCTAGGTTATATATTCGAACCGTTTTTCACCACAAAGGCTCCAGGCGACGGCACCGGGCTCGGACTCGCCATCGCCTATAAAATTGTTTCAGACCACAAGGGCGCCATCAGCATCGACTCTGAAAAAGACAAGGGCACCCGGGTTATTATCGATCTTCCAAAGGCAGGACTGAACGCCATCATCGCAGAGACATCATGAATCAGATACTCATCATCGAAGACGAGGAGGTCATCCGCCGAGCAGTCAAGCGTCTGCTTGAGCGCAACGGCTATCAAATCACGGAAGCGGGTTCGGTAGAAGAGGCGAAATCCAGCCCCCTCGCCTCCTTCGACCTGATCATCAGTGATGTCAGGTTACCCGGCGCGCCCGGGACCCAAATCATCGAGGCCGCGGCACCGGTACCGGTTCTGATCATGACCAGCTATGCCAGTATCCGTTCTGCGGTGGATGCGATGAAACTGGGGGCCATCGATTATATCGCCAAACCCTTCGACCACGATGAGTTATTGATTGTGGTGGAGCGAATCATCAAACAAGATCGCCAGCTCCGTCAGCAGGAGTTTCTCAAATCGGAGGTGGAAAAAAGCTATCCGGTACGTGGCATGGTTGGCGACTGCCCGGCAATGATCGATGTCTTTAAACGCATCGATAAGGTAGCACCCACTGATGCCACGGTATTGATTCTCGGGGAGTCGGGCACGGGAAAGGAACTGGTCGCACGTGCACTGCATGAAAAGAGCCAGCGCAGTCAATCGCCCTTTATCGTTTTCAACTGTGCCGCTGTACCGGAAAACCAGGTGGAGATCGAGCTGTTCGGACACCAGAATGAAGGCGAGACCCGGCGTGGCGGACTGCTTGCGAAGGCCCATGGCGGTACCCTGTTTATGGATGAGGTCGGCGAACTCTCCATGGCTGCACAGGCTCGGCTGCTACGTGTATTGCAGGGTGATGACTATAGCGCTGAGCAGGAGACGTCGAACAGTGGACCCAATATCCGGATTATCGCCGCCACCCACAGGGATATTCGTAAATTGGTCCAACAGCAGACTTTCAGAAGCGACCTCTATTTCCGCCTGCGTGTGGTTGAGATGACCCTGCCTCCGCTTCGGGAGCGGGGCAGCGACATCAAATCGCTGGCGAAATTTCTCCTGACCAAATACTGTCGCCAGCTCAACCGTCCATCATTGAGCCTCAGTAGGAGCGCCCTCGAAGCCATCAGGCGCTACCATTGGCCCGGCAATATCAGAGAACTGGCAAATACAATCGAGCGTGCGGTTATCCTCTGCGAGGGTGACCATATCACACCGCAGTTGCTGGCCATCGACCACCATATCACCACCAAACGCATGGACAGTAACAATCCCGCCGATAATCTATCCCTTGAAGAGTATTTTCGCCATTTCGTACTCGACAACCAGGATCATATGACCGAAACGGAGCTTGCCAAACAGCTGGGAATCAGCCGCAAAGCGCTATGGGAACGTCGACAGCGTTTCGGCATTCCCCGGGAGAAGAAGGGCAAGAAAACTTGAGGGATCTTAGCAAGCCGCGAATAAACGCAATTTATCTGTAGAATGAAATCGTAATTCCCCAACGCTAAGCTTTCACAACTCAGCAGGATGTCTCCCATAGACACAGCCCTGACATACCACTTGCGATGGTTAGCAGTGATTTGCGTAGATTTGCGGCTAAACCAAGCGCCGTAGAGTGCGGCTTGCCGCACCTTCAATCGTCTAAATGCGCCTGCGTCATCGTGAGAATTGTGTGTTGGTGCGGCAAGCCGCACCCTACGGTGAGAAGAGGCGATCGCGGGTAAGGATCAAGGCTGTGACTTTATCAGCTTGATCCAGTTCGATGTCTGCAGCAGATGCCGTTGCTTCGACAGTGGGTGGAATCCGTGACTGGTCTGGGCATGACGAAGCAACTCGTCACTGTTTTCACCGTCTTTCGGAAAGACCGACGATCCAATGGTCAGATCGAGGGTGATGTTTCTGCCATTGACCTCAATTGGATTGGAGAGTCCGATACGCAACTTTTCCGAGATATGAATGACCGATTTTTCATCCTGGATATGGGGTAATAAGAGAGCGAATTCACTACCGTCAATGCGCGAAAGAATATCGCCCTTGCGGACTTGACGCTTAAGTCTGGCTGTAATGGTCTTTAAACATTCATCACCGGTAGTGTGGCCGTAGCGCTCATTGACCTGTTTTAAGTCAACCAACACGACATGTAAAAGACACAGCGGCGTATTGTCCTGTTTGGCCTGTGTCAGCGCAAAGCTGAGATAATCCTCGAAGAGCACCCGGCTGGGGAGTCCGGTCAGCTCATCATGGAACTCCTGATATTTGTTGAGTTCTTCGATCTTGTTGTATTGGGTGATATCACGCCCAACGCCATAGGTGCCAAAAAAGACTCTTTTTTTACCCTGTTGCGTGTAGAGCCTTCTGGACTGCAGGGCCACCAGAAGGGTTTTCGGCTTCCTGCCAGGATTCTCACCATCGTGCTCGTTGCAACGCAGTCTGAGTTCAACTTCCGGAAATCTGTCCGGTGCAGTACGCCGCTCTTCGAAGACATGGTGCATTCGATCGATCTGGTCGCCCTCAACCAATGAACTCCAATGCCTGCCTAAAATCTCCTGTTTTGAATATCCGGTCACTTTGGTGAAGACCGTATTCACCATGCGAAAATTACCCTTGGTATCGAGTAGAAACTGCAGATTGGGAGCGACATCGAACATCATGCGGTGCAGATTGCTCTTGATCTCGATCTTACGTTTGACCCCCTGTCTCTGCTCCTCCTTGACCTTTTTTCTCAGACTCTCGTCTATCGCCTTGAGCAGATCGACCGGAGTCACCGGTTTGCGAATAAAGTTATCCGCCCCCTTTTTCAGCGATTTGATTGCATCATCCATGGAGGGATCACCGGATATGGTGATAATACGTGTCTTCAATCCACGCTTGTGAATGAAATCCATGACCTTATAACCGTCCGCCACCGGCATGTGAAGGTCCAGCAACACCACATCGAACGGTTTGGAAATCAAATGACCCGCGGCCTTTGCCCCATCCTCGGCGGTGTGTACATCATACCCCCAACTGGCCACCATCATAGCCAGGCTATCCGCATGACGAGATTCATCATCTACAATCAGCAAGCGCCCCTTAAGTGATGATTTTGCTTTCTTCGGATCTTCTTTGTTTTGCATGAGTGTTGCTTCCATCAAACCACGGCTATAACTTCACACTTCTGACTATACCATGAACCGTCGGAACCAATTAGGAAATGGAGTCATCAATGAGGATAAAATAAGCAATTAAATCTTAAGAAGAGTTCATAATCCTATGTTTTGCTGCGATAAAATCACTGTGAGATACGTGAATCAAATCGGCCAGCCTACGAATGACATGCTCTTCATAATGGTGTAGTGCCTGATCGGCGAAGGCTACCCGCCAGAATGCCTCCACCACTTTGACCTTCTGTTCTGCCGAATAGTGTTCATTGATCAGGCGTGTAAACTGAAAATAGTCGGTGGACTCTTGATGCTCCTGCCTGGCAAGCGCTATCAGCTGCTCTGCCGATACCCTGTTCAAGGCAAACTGTTTCTGTATCGCATTCAGAATGGCATGCCGCTCTTCAGGCGCATTTTCATAATCCGCCTCGGCAATTTCGATCAACAACACCACAACCGCCAGCCTTATCGAATGCTCCAACCGCTCTCTCTCTTCTTCAACACCTGGTATGAGATAGCTATCGAAAAAATCTTTGATTGCTTTGATCATCTGGTTTTTACCAAAAAAGTCCGCACTGCCTGGTCATATAGTCGATAACTTGCTGACCGTCGAGATCCACCATATTGAGAGCAGGCCGGCATTTCTCGTCAGGCAGGTTACGGATCAGTCTGAAATCATGTTAACACGGGAAAATGAAAGCATCTCTGATCCAACCCGGTATCGATCTCCGAGTATTACCGGTGAGACTGGGCAACCGTTTTCCGCTCCTTCCCTCAAGCTTAGAAAAAAAATGTTTCTTACCGATGGAAACGCATAGCGATTCTTTCGGTTACACACCCTATGCACCGACGTTACCTATCGTAACGCGGGTGCTGCCATGCAGCATAAAGATACAATACTTAACCTATTGTTTTATTTGACAATATCTAGTTTATCGCCACAAAATAGTGCATTGTGTAATCGCTATCGGCGCGGTAACACAACGTGGTGTTTGTTCACTTCAGGGATAGATCATCTCGCTTCACTCGATAACGACAGGAGTCATGGCAAGTGACAGACACGCTTAATGACAGAACTTCTTTATATGGCGGAGTGATCATGACATGAATAAAACTGCTGAACAGTATTGGAAAGCCAATATTCGCTTAGTAAGCATCTTACTAACGATTTGGTTTATCTGCTCGTTCCTATTCGGCATCATCTTAGTGGAACCGCTGAATACCATTAAGATCGGCGGTGTCGGATTGGGATTCTGGTTTGCTCAGAACGGCTCGATCTATACCTTTCTGGTGCTGATCTACGTCTACGCTAAACGCATGAATGCTCTGGATGTCGAATTTGACGTCCATGAGGACTAATGGGGGAAACTGACTCATGGATCTGCAAACATTAACTTATATCGTAGTCGGCGCGACCTTCGCCCTCTACATCGGTATCGCCTTCTGGGCACGTGCGGGAACCACAGGTGAGTTCTATGCGGCTGGCCGGGGCGTACACCCCGTCGCCAACGGTATGGCGACCGCCGCTGACTGGATGTCCGCCGCTTCCTTTATCTCGATGGCTGGCCTGATCGCCTTCAACGGCTACGGCGCTTCCGTCTTCCTGATGGGTTGGACCGGTGGTTACGTGCTCCTGGCACTGCTGCTCGCTCCCTATCTGCGTAAGTTCGGCAAGTTCACCGTGCCCGAGTTCATCGGTGATCGTTACTACTCGCGTACCGCGCGTATCGTGGCGGTCATCTGTCTGATCATCGCCTCGATCACTTATGTAATCGGTCAGATGAAGGGTATCGGCGTCGCCTTCTCTCGTTTTCTCGAGACCGAATACGACACCGGCCTCTACATCGGCATGGGCATAGTCTTCATCTACGCCGTAATGGGCGGCATGAAGGGTATCACCTATACCCAGATCGCCCAGTACTGTGTGTTGATCTTCGCCTACACCGTACCGGCGATCTTCATCTCCCTGAACATTACCGGCAACCCGATCCCGCAGTTGGGAATCGGTAGCTCCATGGCCGATGGTTCAGGCACCTATATGATGGATCGTCTCGATCAGGTGGTGACCGATCTGGGCTTTAACCAGTACACGACTCAGGTCATGGGCAGCAAGCTGAACATGTTTGTCTATACCCTCTCCCTGATGATCGGTACTGCGGGTCTGCCTCACGTTATCATCCGATTCTTCACCGTACCCAAGGTTAAGGACGCTCGTTCATCAGCCGGTTGGGCGCTGGTCTTCATCGCCATTCTCTACACCACAGCACCTGCTGTCGGTTCCATGGCACGCTTGAACCTGATGAACACGATTCAAACCGGTGAAGTCGGGAGCGCCGAAGGCAACATCGAAATCGCCAAGGTGCCTCAGTGGATGCTGAACTGGCAGAAGACCGGTCTGTTGCAATGGGAAGACAAGAACGGCGACGGCCGTATCCAGTACTACAACGAGAAGAACAAGGAGTTCGCAGCCAAGGCCGAGAGCTATGGCTGGAAGGGTAACGAGATGACCAAGGTCGACCGTGACATCATGGTATTGGCCAATCCGGAAATCGCCAATCTGCCCAACTGGGTTGTTGCACTGGTGGTTGCCGGTGGTCTGGCGGCCGCCCTCTCGACTGCTGCCGGTTTGCTGCTTGCGATCTCTTCCTCCATCTCGCATGACCTCCTGAAAGGCGTTTTCATGCCAGACATCTCGGAGAAGAACGAACTGTTGGCAGGACGTATCGCCATGGCGGGTGCCATCGGCCTGGCCGGGTACTTCGGTCTCCATCCGCCGGATTTCGCGGCTGGCACCGTGGCCATCGCCTTCGGTCTGGCGGCAAGTTCCATCTTCCCTGTACTGATGATGGGTATCTTCTATAAGAAGATGAACCGTGCAGGTGCGATCTGGGGCATGATCTCCGGTATCGGCGTCACCATGCTGTATGTGTTCCAGCACAAGGGCATCATGTTCATTCCGGGTACCTCGTTCCTCGGTGATCTGGGCCCGAACTGGTTCCTCGGCATTTCGCCAAACGCCTTTGGCGCCATCGGTGCGATAGTGAATTTCGCGGTCGCCATCTTTGTTTCCAAGATCACGGCTCCGCCGCCGGAACACATCCAGCACCTGGTGGAAGATATCCGTGTACCTAAAGGTGCAGGTGCTGCCACCGATCACTAATCAAAAACTCTAAAGCAGTAACTGAGTGCCCCGCTTCGGCGGGGCCTTTTTAACTGCAATGCATACACATTGTGAAGTGATTATCCACCAGCCTGGTACCAGAGGGCTGCTGAATAGTTACAAAATGAACATTTTTCACCATACTACTGGGATTCAATCCCAGCCGTATGCGAGCCACTCCTATGGAAATCGAACTGGTCGAGATTCGCGATTTTCTGGCGCAACGCCCCCCCTTCGATGCCCTGCCCGAAGAACAACTCAATCAACTTCCCAAGTCCCTCGAAATTCGCTATCTGCGCCGAGGGAGCCTGTTCCCCCCCGCTGACACCACGCAGGGATTTATCTATATCCTGCGCAGTGGCGCCATCGAGCTTCGTGATGATGAGGATAACCTGGTGGAGAAGCTGGCTGAGGGTGGCCTCTACACCACCGATTGCCAGTTGATCGATTTCAGCAGGGCGAGTCACGGCCTGGCGGTCGAGGATAGCCTGATCTATCAATTGCCATGCTACGTATTGAAAACGTTACGCAAGACGGAGCCGGCATTCGACCGCCATTTCGCGGAATCGATCAGGGATCGGCTGAAACAGGCCGTTAGAACCCTGCAGGACTACGGCGAGGATAAGAATTGCATCGCAGAGATGACAGTGGAGGTTTCCGATCTGATCAAGAAAACACCGGTCACCATCGATATCAACAGCACCATCCGCCAGGCGGCGGAGTTGATGAGTGACAAAAATGTCTCTTCGGTGATGATTCTGAAAGGAACACAACTGGCAGGCGTTATCACTGACAGGGATCTGCGCAAACGCTGTATTGCGGCAGGTGTCTCCGTCGATCAGCCGGTCAGCCAGATCATGACCACCAACCTGGAGACCATCCAGGAAGGCACCATGGCAATCCAGGCACTGATGACCATGACGCGGCTCCATGTGCATCATCTTCCTGTAAAACGGGGAGATGAGGTTGTCGGCATGTTGACCGCAACCGATCTGGCACGACACCAATCCACGAATTCGGCCTACCTGGCCAGTGATATCCGCAAGGCCGCCACCGTGGACGACCTGGCTCACGTTAGCGAGCGGCTGCCCGATCTTCAGTTCCATCTCGCCAATTCCAATGCCTCCGCACTACACATCGGCGAGGCCATATCCTCTATCACCGATTCATTGACTGCACGCCTGATCGAGATGGCCGAGGCCGAGCTTGGACCGCCACCGGTACGTTACGCCTGGCTGTGTGGAGGTTCTCAGGCGCGTGGTGAACAGACATCCCACTCCGATCAAGACAATGCCATGCTGATATCGGATGAGATGAAACCTGAACACGCGGACTATTTTGAGCGCCTGGCGAATCGGGTCTCCGACGGCCTCAATGCATGCGGTTTCATCTACTGCCCCGGTGATGCCATGGCGACGAATCCGAAATGGCGGCAGACGCTGCAGATCTGGCGAAAGTATTTCAATGCCTGGATCAACAAACCCGAACCGATGGCGTTGATGCTGTCGAGTATCTTTTTCGACCTGCGCCCCATCTACGGAGAAGTTGAGCTCTTCAAAGAATTGCAAAGCGATATTCTGAGTAAAACCCGCGGTAACGGCATCTTCACCGCCTATATGGCGGCAAATGCCCTGCATCACCGACCACCGCTCGGTTTTTTCCGCACCTTCGTTCTGATCCATGACGGCAAACATGATGACACCTTCGACATCAAGCACCGGGGTATCGTACCCATCACCGATATCGCCCGTGTATTCGCGCTTGATCAGGGTCTCACTCCCGTGAATACCACAGAGAGGCTGGAGGCGGCGGCAGAAACGACTGTACTCAGCCGAGAGATGGGAGAGAACCTGATCGATGCATTGGAGTTTATCGCCAGCATCCGCATCTATCACCAGGCCGAGCAGATCCGTAAGGGGCTAAAACCGGACAACTACCTGTCACCGGAGGAGCTTTCAGATCTGGAACGCAGGCACTTGAAAGACGCCTTCAGGGTAATCCAGGAGATGCAGGACGCCATGGAAAACCGTTACCAGGGTGGACGTTTCGTATAGTTATGTTTTCAAGATTTCTCAGCTTGGATTCTCTGCGAAAAAGGGCTTTGGCTAAAGCCGAACCGGGGATTCTGCACGACTATCTCTCTACCCCGCTGACCTCAAAAACCACCCAATGCGAGCAACTGTCGATTGTTTCCCTGGATCTGGAAACTACGGGCCTCGATCCGAACAAGGACAAAATCCTCAGCTTTGGCCTGGTTGAGATGAGACACATGACCATCAAACTCGAGACTGCACGCCATCAGTTGATCACGATCGACGAGGAGATCCCGGAGGAGTCGGCGGTCATCCATCAGATTACCGATGACCAGGCGGCCACAGGTGTTTCGATCCAAGATGCCTTGCGGGAACTCCTGCAACACATGGCAGGCAAAGTCATGCTGGTGCACTATTCCGCGATTGAGCAGAAATTTATCAGCGCCGCCTGCGAAAAATTGTTCGGCGCACCCTTTGTCATCCCGATTATCGATACCCTGGTATTGGCGCAACGCATCTTTGAACACCGCAATCACACCATCCAACCGGGAGATCTGCGTCTATTCAACCTGCGCCCGCGTTATAATTTACCCAATTACAAGGCACACAACGCATTAAGTGACGCTGTCGCCACTGCTGAGTTGTTTTTAGCCATGGCATCTGAGATGGTGCCACAACCGAGCCAATGTCAACTAAAGCGTTTTCTTACACGTTGACTGGCAATAGAATGGTGAGAATTCTGGAGAATAACCGTTTTCATATATCGGTTTATATTTTTAGGAATAATCTAGCATGCTCTTAACAAAGTAACGGCATACACAGACACAGCTGCTGTTGAGAATGAAAAACCACCGTTGAGGAGAATTCAATGTCAGAAAACAAGACCTACCCCGTACCTGCCGATTTCGCAGCACAGGCAAATATCAACGATGCCCAGTACCAGGAAATGTATCGGCAGTCGATCTCTGATCCGGAAGGCTTTTGGGGGGAACAAGCCGAACAGTATGTCACCTGGTTTAAAAAATGGGATAAAGTTGTCGATTGGAGTTTCGGTGAAGACGATCTGCACATCGAGTGGTTCAAAGGCGCCACACTGAATGTCGCCTACAATTGTCTCGACCGTCACCTGGAGAACCGTGGTGATCAGGTAGCCATCATCTGGGAGGGTGACAACCCGGATGAGGATCGTAAAATTACCTACCGTGAACTTCACGAAGAGGTCTGTAAGTTTGCCAATGTGCTGAAATCACGTGGTGTGAAAAAAGGTGACCGGGTCTCTCTCTATCTGCCAATGATTCCCGAGGCCGCTGTCGCCATGCTCGCCTGTACGCGTATCGGCGCCGTTCACTCCATCGTATTTGGCGGCTTCTCGCCCGACGCATTGCGCGACCGCATTCTCGATTCGGACTGCCAGGTGGTGATCACCGCAGACCAGTCGATGCGCGGCGGCAAGAGGGTGCCTCTGAAAGCCAATGCCGACAAGGCCATCGCCCAATGCCCGAATGTTCATACCTGCTTGGTGGTCAAACGTGGTGGTGACCCGGTGGAGTGGAATGATGATCGGGATGTCTGGTACCACGAATCCATGTCAGGTGCATCAGCCGACTGTCCGGCGGAAGAGATGGCGGCGGACGACCCGCTCTTTATACTCTATACCTCCGGTTCAACCGGCAAACCCAAGGGCGTGCTCCACACAACAGGCGGCTATCTGCTACAGGCGGCGATGACCCACAAACTGGTGTTCGACTACAAGGACGGCGAGGTCTACTGGTGTACTGCCGATGTGGGCTGGGTTACCGGCCACACTTATATCGTATATGGACCGTTAACCAACGGCGCAATCAGTGTAATGTTCGAAGGGATCCCGACTTATCCCGATATCTCACGCTTCTGGCAAGTCTGCGACAAACACAATGTCGCCACTTTCTATACAGCTCCCACCGCAATACGCTCTCTGATGAGTGCAGGCGAGGAACCGGTGAAAAAGACCAGCCGCAGCAGTCTGCGTCTTCTCGGCACCGTGGGCGAACCGATTAATCCGGAAGCCTGGGAGTGGTACTACAGGGTAGTCGGTGATGAGCGTTGCCCAATCGTCGATACCTGGTGGCAGACCGAAACCGGCGCCCACATGTTGACACCACTGCCAGGCGCCACACCATTGAAGCCCGGCTCGGCGACCCGCCCCTTCTTTGGAGTGGACCCGGTATTACTCGATGATCAAGGTGTTGAGATCGATGGCAATCCGGCCGAGGGCAATCTGGCCATCAAATACCCCTGGCCCTCGATGATGCGCACAGTTTATGGCGATCACAAAAGATTCTTTGAAACCTATTTCGCCATGTACCCCGGCTACTATTTCACCGGTGACGGCGCTCGTCGTGACGAAGATGGCTACTACTGGATAACCGGCCGTGTAGATGATGTACTGAATGTTTCAGGGCATCGCCTGGGTACCGCTGAGATTGAATCCGCCCTGGTGCTGCACGACCAGGTTGCTGAGGCGGCAGTAGTCGGTTATCCCCATGATTTGACCGGACAGGGTATCTACGCTTACGTCACTCTGATGGCAGGGACCGAAGGAAGCGATGAGCTGAAGGCTGAGCTGGTAAAACTGGTACGTACCGAAATCGGTCCGATTGCCAAGGTCAACCTTATTCAGTGGGCGCCCGGTCTGCCCAAGACCCGTTCCGGCAAGATCATGCGCCGTATTCTACGCAAGATTGCCGCCAACGAGTTGGAAAACCTGGGAGATACCTCCACCCTGGCTGATCCTACTGTGGTTGACAACCTGATCGACAACCGGGAAAACAGGTAGCACCCCGCTGTTTGGTGTCTGGCGAACGGTTTTTTTACCGTTTGATGGATTCCAGCCCCTAACCCAGAATCCCCATCGGTATTGAAAGATACCGATGGGTTAGTGGGAAACGGCATTGTGTCAGCGACTGACAACTGTAAAGTTGCAGCTGCTGTAAATACCGACATCAAATAACGACATGACTTCATGAATTTCAAAATACCCTCATTTTATAAACGCTTCTTGGTATTCTTCATTGTCATCGGCCCGATATTCTGGCTGGTCTTTACGGAAGATGGACAGCGACGCACGGATATCGTACTGCTGACCTTATGGGGTGAGGATGAGATCGCATTGAACTTGGCGGCGCTGGACAATCAAATCAGCGAAGAGGATTTAAAACAGGTATTTCCCGACATAACCTGGACATGCAAAGATGAATTAAGTGGTTTCGGCAATCGTCTATGTGCCGCACGCATCGGTATATACAATGATATCCCGGCCCACTACGTAACCATTTTTTTCCACGACAGCTGGATCAATGGCGTAAAGATCGGCTATCGCGGCAACTATCATGAACTGTTGAAACAACAGCTTTGGCAACAACTCGGCGCACCGGCCAGCAACAATCCCCAGATCCCCGTCATACAGGGAATGGAATCGGTGATTCATTGGGTCACAAAGTCAGGCAATGTCATACTGAAGGAGTCATTGAAAGAGGATGATGAAGCTGCCCTGTTCTGGCTCTCTTTCTCCATCATTCCACCAAGCTGACCGGGTTGCGGGTCAGAAACCGTACAGCGACTCTTGTAAGAAACGTTTGAAATAGCGCATGATCTGCCGCGGGATAGCCCGCTCGGCATACAGGCGAAGCTCATGAATCTCATCTGTTATCCGCTGATCGCTGGATAGCTGGGCACGTTCTATGGCCTGATGCACAGCCTTTTCCAAAACAATCCCGTCACGGTGTTTCATCACACCGTAAATCGCCATGAGTGCAATTTGCTCTTCCAGCCCCATTTCGCATTGATTGTCGAGAATCGTCAACATAATGGTGGTAACACAATCCACCTGAAGCGGATCCAGAGAGATGGCTTCAGCCCACACGGCGGCAGGATGTGGTGCATCAAATGAAGTCATTGCATCTTCAACTAACACGGCACGAATACCCCTATGACAGGTTGTTCACCGAAAAGCTATATCTATATGCTAGTCCCATTAGAAATATTTACTCGGTATTTTTGCACACCATAGTCAAAATATTACAAATAATCACTGTTCCGTAAACCGCTGCCCATCACTCACTTAAGAACAGTGTCTGGTGAAAAGCACATGGAGGGATATTGATGAAAGATCCAGAGTCAAGATGGTTCATGAACTTATGTGGTTAAGGAAATCCATGACCGGCCGAGCATGGAACAGGATAGAGGACAGCTTGTAATATAAATTTTATGACTCGATTTACACCGATGTTATTCCGGCAGGTACTGTTTGAGATTCAGGTGATGCCTGACCACGCCCTCTTGATCGACGACTTCCAAACGTGAGTAGTTGCCCCTGGCAATCTTCAGGTAGAGACAAGGATAGGTCAATGCCTGAATCTGCACGGATCCGGGTTCAGGTTGCACCCACTCCAAGGCGATCCTTGCCGTATCGGATGAGATCTCAAGATGGTCGGAAATGAGACGAAGGGCATACCCGCCACTGGGTTGCTGTCCCATATTGACCCTGACTATCCAGAATTGCCCCGGATCCAAGCTGGTATCCACATCTTTTTGCTGTGTCTCGACGCCAATTCTGGCACTGTCCGCCTGCTTCGCTACAGCATCGGACGCCAGCTGCAGACCCGCTGTCTGGTTGACACTGCAGGCATACCCCCGTTTCAGCACACTGACGGATGAAGAGGCCATTGTATTACACCCTGAAGAAACCAGTAGTATCAGTCCCAAACCGACCAATATATTCCATTCGAATTGCATTTTGTATCGTAACATCCTGGCGTTCTCCAGTTTTTACTGAGCTGGAATCAGGCATCGTTGCCAACTCCAGCGGCTCAATTACTCGGCATCCAGCCGTCTCAGCAACAATGTCCGGGGTTGATCTCCAAGGGATTGTGAGCTCGGAGACTGATATTCATACGCGGTCGTAAAATCCCGTTCGATGATATCGTCAGATTCAACGGTGATTATGCTGGGTTGTGAAGCGGTTGCATAGGCACCGCAAGACTCGCCAGCATCGCATATGATACCGTCCATATCCATGTCGGAACCGGCAAAGACCAAGTAATCGCCCGCTGTCACTTCACTGAAACTGTAGTTGACGTTCTCACCAACCGCATCAACCTGGAATTGCTGTATGACCTCATCGGTATCGTTATTCACCAATAGTACATAGTGAATGCCAGCATCACCGGATATCGATGCATCGAGCACCTGCATAATGACCTCCACAGACGAGCTTGCGCTTCCGGCGTCGATCTGCATAGTCCCCGAATAGGTACCCGCAGCCAGTCCGGATCGATCACTGACGACACTGTAACTGCCATAACCGGAAGCATCGACCAGGTTGGCCTGCAGCGTCAACCAACTGATATCTTCTGAAATCTGAACGCTTCCCAGATCCCCTCCGATCTGTTCGATGAAAAGCGTGGCGCTCTGCAGATTATGGGAGAAGTTCAAGCTCTGAGGATTGACGCTCAATGCCGGATCCACAGGCACCCCTCCTCCGCCCCGTTGTTGCGCAGCATCCACGGCTTTGAAGGCATCGATCAAACCATGACCATAGAGATCGTCTCTTCCCGCATCACCAAGATCGCTGGTCAGTTCTCCCCCGGCGAGCATGGCATCGAACTCTGCGGGTGTCATAGCGGGATATGCCGCCTTCATCAGCGCCGCCACACCGGCAATATGGGGCGCCGCCATGGAGGTACCGTTATAGAACACCAACTGATAGCTGAGCGCATCGGATGAATCGTCTCCTCCTGCGCTCAACACGCCATCGGGCCTCGAATCTCCATTGAGATCCAATCGCAAATCACCACCCGGCGCCGCCACATCGATCATCGAACCAAAATTGGAATAGAAGGCGAGATTGCGATTGATGTCCACAGCACTCACTGAAACCACACCGGGATTCGAAGCGGGATAGGAGAGCTGGGAAGTGTTCTCGTTTCCCGCCGCGGCGATAATGATCACACCTTCGGCGCGGGCCGCCGCCACTGCTTCCCGTGTTGTCTGGCTGTCGGCATTCCCACCGAGACTCATGTTGATAATATCAGCCCGTTGCGCGGGCAAGGTGCCGGATGCATTCGACAGCCCGGCGGCATAACGTATCCCCTCCGCAAGATCCAGCGTGTTGCCCCCGTTCTTACCCAGCACGCGGATCGGCATGATCCTGCTATCCCAGGCAACACCGGCGGCACCCCGGCCGTCGTTGGTACGCGCAGCAATCGTACCTGCCACATGGGTGCCGTGAAAGGATGAGGAGGCGCCTTGCTGGACCGCATCCCCCTCATCATTGGGATTGCTATCGATGCCGTCACCGTCGCCGGCGCTCTCCGCATCGGAGATAAAATCGTATCCCGCCACCAGCTGGCCACTCATTTCCGGATGACCGAGCAATACGCCTGTATCAAGGACCGCCACGATAACGCTGTTGTCCCCGGTTGTGATATCCCAGGCCTGAGGCAGGTTGATCTGCGGATAGTGCCACTGCAGGCTGTAGTATTCATCATTCGGCGTTACCGAGGGATGTACGATGTAATTGGGTTCCGCATAATCGACGTCAGAACGTTTTTGCAATGCCTTGACAGCGAGCAGCGTATCGAGCTTTTGCCGTTGCTGATCGGACATCTGTACTTCGACCACAGCTCTGGAGGCTACAACGCCGGCCTGTTCTTTCAGTTTCAGTCGTTGCACGCCACTGCCGTAATTTCCAGTATCAAACTGGAACTTTGTTAACAGGGGGTCCTCAATACGGGCCTGAACCTCGAGGTCGTCAAAGCGAACCAAGGCCTCCTGCGGTAAAAACTCATCGGAAAGCCTGAGCGCACCGGTCGGCAGCTGGGCTTGTGGCGTCAACCCGACAGAGAGCAGATAATTGGATGCACCGGTTACGGCATAGACATTCACATAGTACTGGCCATCCGCAGGAATCAGCAGTGATTCGAACTTTGTGATCCCCAGCGAAGCATCGACCAATGTACCGTTGATGTCATAAAGAAACAGATCCAGATCCTCACCATTCGCCAGGTCGGCGATACTCAGCAGCAACGTCTGGCCCGCCTGCATATCGATGAGGTAAAAATCGTCCGGATCACCTGAATTGAATGAGTGGCCGGGAAAACCTTCGCGAGGCTGGTTTACATACCCACCGATATTGACCGGGTTGGGTACCGACTGAGCAGCGGCCAATGGATGATTGGGGGCCGGGATGGTCACCACATCGTTGACATCGCTGTCTGTAACCACGAAAGCTGGAATGATCAGGCTGCCACTGACGGTTACCCTTTGTGTATCCCCATTGTCACCACCGCCTCCTCCACCGCAGGCCGCAATAAAGGACGTTACTACCAGGGAGAGGCCTACAATAGTGAGTTTATCCAATCGAATCATTATTCCCGCTCCCGTAATATCCATGCAATCCAGATAGACAATAGACTATCGATTGTAGATGATGCCCCATCCATGTCAAAGAAGGCAGTCACTGATTGACTCTCTTTAGAGCCTGATAACCGGCCCTAGCATTAAATGACGACGGTGGCTATGCTCATACAGGACTTTGACCTAACATCACTCACAAGTTTCAAATCGCACCCTGGCCGGATTGAAAGATGGGACGATACAGACCACCTGCTCCAGCAAAATCCCCCTACATTACTCAAACCGGGTATGACCTCCTTAAACAGGAAGAGCAGGCCCTATGGATTCGTCGACGCAAAGTCACCCAGGCACTGGCGGCAGCGGCTGCGGAGGGAGACCGTTCCGAGAATGCGGAATATATCTACCGTAAAAAGGAGTTGCGAGAGATCGATTGGCGTATCCGATACCTGCAGAAAAGAGTGCCGGCACTGAAAGTCGTCAATCAGATGCCAAGCGATCAACGACAGATCTTTTTTTCCGCCTGGGTGAGTTTGCAATGCGAAGACGGAACCAAACAGAGCTATCGGATTGTTGGGCCTGATGAGATAGGCATACAAGCCGATTACATCAGCCTGGACTCGCCTCTTGCACAGGCCCTGATGGGACGAAGCATGGACGACCAGGTCACAGTCGAAACACCGAACGGTACGAAACAGTACTGGATTGTCGATATCCGCTATGATGAGAGTTGAGCGTTAAATGGCGAAAACGCGGCGACAGGCAAATACAAATACACACCTATGGCTAAGCTCACCAGGCAATGGGAGGCTCATCCATTATTGCCAGCTGCTCACGCAGCGTCAAAATATGCTCCTCCCAGAACGCCATGGTATCAAACCATGGAAAGGCCTTGGGAAAAGCGGGATCGTACCAGCGCCTGGCCAGCCATCCTGCGTAGTGGACCAGTCTCATGGTGCGTAATGCCTCCATCAAATGGAGCTCTGTGGGATTGAAATCGTAAAACTGACTGTACCCTTCCAGCAGATCCCCGACTCGCTCGCTCATGTAGGCACGATCACCGGAGAGAAACATCCATAGATCCTGTATCGCGGGACCCATTCTGGCATCATCGAAATCGACAATTTGCGGTCCTTCGTCACGCCACAGGATATTGCCTGGATGGCAATCGCCATGTAATCGTATGGTTTTGAAGGACCCGGCTCTGGCAAAACAGCCCTCAATCCGCTCGTTCAGGTCGGCAAGCAAGGTTTCATAGGCGGTCACCAGGTGGGCGGGAATAAAGTCGTTTTCCAGCAGATACGAACTCGGTTGATGCAGAAAGCTATCCAGGTCGATACTCGGCCGATGCTCAAAGCCGCAGCTTGAGCCCAGCAGATGGATCCTGGCTATAAACCTGCCCAGTTGAAGCAGATGGTTGGGATCATCCAGTTCCGGCGCGCGTCCTCCTTTACAGGGATAGAGGGTAAAACGGTTACCCTGATGATACAGGAGAGTGTTCCCGTCATTATCAATGATGGGGGCGATAACCGGAATCTCCTGCTCTGCCAGTTCAATGGTAAACCGGTGCTCCTCCAGGATTGCCTGATCGCTCCAACGATTTGGACGATAGAACTTGGCCACCAACGGCGCCCCCTCATCCAGGCCGATTTGATAAACCCTGTTCTCATAACTGTTGAGCGCAAGCATCTGACCGCTGCAACTGACGCCTGTCGATTCTACGGCGTCGAGTAACACATCGGGCGTTAGGTTGGCAAATGCTTGCTCTTGTGAATCCACTTTCATCTTCTGATCGATACTCTTTTTGACTCTTCACCGATATGATTGACAGCTGATCTACTGGTTTTGCCGCATTTCCTGTTGGTATTTATCGATCAATCGACTGTTGCTCTCTGCAAAGCCAGGTTCATATGAACCATCGAGCGTAGTAATATCTTTGCCTACCGCCGATCGGATTAGTGTTAACAGGCCCTAAGACAGGCAGCATCATGAATTCAACTGACGACAGATTCAAGGCGCCAAACGATAACTGGCTGCAGCGCTGGCAGGATAATAACATCGGTTGGCATCATACCGAGTTTAATCAGCATTTGCTCAACCATTGGCATGCGCTCTATCTACCTCAAGGATCGCTGGTCCTGGCTCCTTTATGCGGCAAAAGCAGGGATATGGCCTGGTTGGCCAGCCAGGGATACCGGATACGCGGGATCGAGTTGAGCCCACTGGCGGTTGAGGCATTCTTCGAAGAGCATGCGCTTGATCCCCGCGTTGAAACCAGAGGCAACTTTGAATACTGGTGTGATGGACCCTACGAAATATATTGTGGTGACATTTTCGACCTGGAAAAACTGGACAACAGCGATGTGGATGCTGTTTATGACCGTGCCTCCCTGGTTGCCCTGAATCCGCAGCAGCGCACCCTGTATGCCCAAATGCTGCAGCGGACACTGCCAAAGCAATCAAAGGTATTACTGATTACCATGGAGTACCCCCAGGGGGAGATGGAAGGTCCTCCGTTCAGTGTTTCCGATGATGAAGTAAGAGCGTTGTTTTCAGAGCGCCTCTCCATCCAGCATCTGCACAGCCTGAATATTCTGCAGGACACTGACCGTTACCGGGACAGGGGTGTCAGCCATATGCTGGAGCATGTCTATCTCTTGAAGTAACCGGATATCAGGGGAACCACTCCTGAACATCGATGGTTACAGTCTGCTGATCGTCCGATAGCCAAACCTGGTTGTCCTGTACCGTGGCATGCAGGGACATATTGCGTTGAGCAAGCGATTCCAACCGCGTATCGCCGACAACGGCCAGCATGACTATTCGTAAATTGGAGAAGCGGCGCACCATATCCTGCTGCTGCGACCACCATACAGTGGCGCTTCTTTCTGCATACAGATAAACAATCACCTGTTTCGCCAAACCGCATGCGCGCCGCAGGCGCTTTTCGTCCAGCTGCCCCAGTTCGACCCACAACTCAATCTCATCGCTCAGGCTCTTCTGCCATAGATCAGGCTCATCATCGACAGACAACCCTTTAGTGAATGAGAGCGCCTCATCGGCATTCAATAAAAATGCCAGCAGGCGCACTATAAGCCGCTCGTCCGTTTCCGAAGGATGTCTTGCCAGAGTCAGACTATAGGTATGATAGTGTCCCCGCTCCATATCGGACACTTGAACCTCCACTTTAAACACAGTTGCCTTCAGCGCCAATATATACGACCTTTGTTCTGCCTGTTCATTTTCGGACCACTATGATCGCCTGTTGAGAGGGACAAAATCACGACGGGGCTGTCCTGTGTAGACCTGGCGAGGACGGCCTATTCTTTGCAATGGATCGCTCATCATCTCCATCCAGTGAGACACCCAGCCGACCGTTCGTGCGATTGCGAACATCACGGTAAACATATTATTGGGAATATTCAATGCGCGATAGATGATCCCGGAATAGAAATCAACGTTGGGATAGAGCTTGCGTTTCACGAAGTATTCATCTTCCAGGGCAATCTCCTCCAGCTTAAGCGCCAATTCAAACAGAGGGTTGTTATTGTCTGCCAGTTCATTGAGCACCTTTCTACACATTTCCCGCAGGATGTTGGCGCGTGGATCGTAGTTTTTGTAGACCCGATGACCAAACCCCATTAAGCGGAACGGATCATTATTATCTTTTGCCTTGGCAATATATTTGTCGATATTGGAGACATCACCTATCTCTGTCAGCATTTCCAAAACCGCTTCGTTGGCGCCGCCGTGAGCAGGTCCCCACAGTGATGCGATGCCTGCGGCGATACAGGCGAATGGGTTGGCCAGGGAACTACCGGCCAGGCGAACGGTTGAAGTACTGGCATTCTGCTCATGATCGGCATGCAGAATGAACAGCAGATTCATCGCCTCTACGGCAATTGGATTGGGATGGTAGGGTTCACAGGGTGTTGCGAACATCATATGCAGCAGATTACCGCAATATGAGAGTTCATTATCCGGGTAGATAATCGGCTCACCCACGTTGTGCTTATAGCTGGCGGCGGCAATTGTCGGTATTTTCGCAATCAGTCGATGAGCGGAAATTTCGCGATGCCGGGGGCTGTTGATATCCAGGGAGTCGTGGTAAAAAGCCGAAAGCGATCCTACAACTCCGACCATGATAGCCATGGGATGGGCATCATAGTGAAAACCACCGAAAAAATCCTTCAGCCGTTCATTCAGCATTGTGTGGTGGGTGATGATGTCATCGAACTCATGGAGTTGGGTCCGGTTCGGCAACTCGCCATACAGCAGAAGAAAGACCACTTCCAGGTAATCAGCCTCTTTCGCCAGTTGCTCGATGGGATAACCGCGATACTCCAGCACCCCGGCTTCTCCATCGATATAGGTGATACTGCTTCGGCAACTGGCCGTTGACATAAACCCCGGATCATAGGTCAACAGCCCCTGGTCCCGATAGAGCCTTGTCACATCGACGGCCGGCGGGCCGACGACCGGCTGTATAACATCAAGGTCTATACCTTCTTGCTCCCTATCCTTTTGTATTAATTGATATTTAGCTGTCATTGTTATTCTCCCGATTTATTCCGGGCATTACCTTGCCAATCTCGGCAATGCACAACATATAGCATGGCAAAGGATCTCATTATTAGACAGGTGGGGATGAAAAGATTTCCACCTGGTTACCTCTTGTACCAGGCAATTGCAAAAAAACTGTCTGAAGTTATGAGTGGATGGGTCAATGAGATAATCTAATCTTCCACCCTGCGTCGCAGCGCCTTCTGCCTGCCACGCCTGGTTTTGCTATCCAGTCTACGTCTGTTGGATGCCTTTGTCGGTTTCGTCGGAATGCGCTTTTTGGGTTTCGCCAAAACCCGCTCGATCAGCCGTTGCAGTCGATCCAGTGCATCCTGGCGATTTCTCTCCTGATCCCGATACCGCTGCGCCTTGATGATGACAACCCCATCCTTATTGATGCGCTTGTCACTGAGTTTCAACAACCTTTGGCGATAACGCTCAGGCAAGGAGGAGGCAGTTATATCAAACCGCAAATGGATGGCGGATGCGACTTTGTTGACATTTTGTCCACCTGAACCTTGTGAACGAACAGCGCTGATTTCAATTTCACTGTCGGGAATCGTGACGTTTCTGGATATAGCAAGTGTCATGGGATCAGCTGGATAAATGAATAACTTATATAAATATCGATATTACGCCTGATTGCCGAACCAGAATCTATTCGGGTTATCCTGCTGATATAGATAGGGCCTATCCATTAGGCCCAGCATGAAATTACACGTATGACATCCATGTTTTTTTCAAACTATACTCGTGTGATACTCACCTGAGTCAATTATCGGACAATGGTATCCATCAGAGAATCAGAATCAATCGCTTTATCAAATGGTCTTGGGAAAAATGAGGATCTCAATGAAAGACTATCACAAATATACAATCTTACTGGCGTCACTGCTTATACAGTTATCGACTGTAGCATCGGCTGAAGCCATCGCCACTGAGAAACATCGCCTTGGTTACGAAACCGTCGTCGAGGGTCTTTCCAATCCTTGGTCGCTCGCTTTTCTTCCTGACGGCGGCATGCTGATCAGCGAACGCAGCGGAACCCTGCGCATCGTCAACACGCTAGGAAAACTTGAGACAAAGCCCATTGAGGGACTCCCCGAAATCAACCAACATGGACAGGGAGGTCTTCTTGATGTCGTGCTGCACCCAAAATTCAAGGACAACCATTGGGTCTACTTCGCCTATGCCGAGCGTGATGGGAAACTCTACGGAACAACGGTAGCCCGCGGCAGATTGGAAGGCCGTCGCCTTCAACAAGTAGAAACCATATTTCGTATGGCACGTAAAACCGCATCCCGCCACCATTTCGGATCGCGCCTGGTATTTGATCAGCGGGGTTACTTATATATCACCCTGGGTGACCGGGGAGATCGCGAACGGGCACAGGACCTGGACGATCATGCAGGCTCTGTCATACGACTCAATGACGATGGGAGCATTCCACTTCAGAATCCGTTGCTCGAAAACGGCAGTGGCTTACCGGAAATCTACAGCTATGGTCATAGAAACATCCAGGGCGCGGCGTTGCACCCGAAGAATGGCAAACTGTGGACACATGAACACGGGCCACAAGGGGGGGACGAGATAAACATACCCGATCCTGGAGCCAATCACGGCTGGCCTGTCATCACCTATGGGGTAAATTATGTCACTGGAACTAAGATCGGCGAAGGCACGACAAAGGCCGGCATGGTTCAGCCGATCCACTACTGGGTTCCATCCATCGCCCCATCCGGAATGGCCTTTTACACCGGCGACATCTTCAAAAACTGGAAGGGAAACCTGTTCATCGGCTCACTAAAATTTCAGCAACTGGTGAGACTTGAACTTGATGGCGAGAAGGTGGTCCATGAGGAGCGTCTACTCACCGGAATTATTGGTAGGATTCGCGATATACGACAGGGACCGGATGGGCTTATCTATCTGTTGACTGATTCGCATGATGGAAAACTGATTCGATTAATTCCCACGCCTTAGACCACGCCAAGACTTACTTTTTTACTCGGTTATTAGCCATATATAGCTGTTCTAAAAGGTAAAACAGTGAATTCAGCTGGTACACTAATTACACAAGATGCCTGATTCCGCATTTTATGCAACATCTCCTCTCAACTGGATAGAGCTGAGGAGATAGTGTATGTTGCTGTTTTATTATAGTCCTCCTGCCATCCCTCTTTTTGCACGCATGCTAGATCGTAATGCTCGGATCAAGTCACGATTCTGAATTTAGCCCCAATACAAGGCAGGAACTCCATCAAGGCGTTGTCAGACTGATCTTCATCACCCTTTTTACAACCTACATATTTATCCTGAAATCAACGCTGGTACCTGACAACGTTGGAAACTCCCAACTGTATGCGTCAGCCGGTTACACCCTCTTTTCCATCGCCATCCTGCTCAGTTTTATACCATGGCCATTTCCCTCAAGGCTGAGGCGGTTGTCTACCCTGTTCGGCGACAATGCCATCGTCTTTTACGGTCTCTACACCATGGGTGAATATGGTACGCCCCTGTTCGCCATCATGCTGATTATCACCGTTGGCTATGGTGTCAGATTTGGTCTGCCCTACCTGTATTCAGCTACAGCACTCTCTAACATCGGCTTTCTCATAGCCATTAGAACCGCCGAATTTTGGCTGAATCTGAAGTTCCTCAGTTACAGCCTGCTGGCAACCAATATCATTATTCCCGTATTCGTTGCCTATCTCTTGAGAAATCTCCTGATCGCGAAAAAGCATGCGCAGGCAGCCAATGAGGCTAAATCGCAATTTATCGCAAACATGAGCCATGAAATCCGCACCCCTTTGACAGGCATCATAGGAGTCAGCGAATTGATGCTCCGCCAGCCTCAGTCCAAGGGCACCAAGAAAAACATCTCGATTATTGAAAGTGCATCCAAACATCTTTTGTCGATCCTGAATGATATTTTGGATTTCTCGAAGATTGAAGCGGGTCATTTAAGGATTAACAGTATACCGTTTGACCTGCATGCATTGATCATCTTCGTACGTAACAGTTATTTGGCAAGCGCTCATGGGAAATCATTGAAAATCAACATTGAGATTTCAGCCGACATCCCTAGACATGTCATCGGAGACCAGACCAGATTACGGCAAGTTCTGATGAATCTGGTAAGCAATGCAATCAGGTTCACCAACACGGGAGAGATCGCTCTTAGAATCAGTGAAATATCCGGACAGGACAATAAACACCTGATTCATTTCGAAGTCTCTGATACCGGAGCGGGTATCAGTCAAGATCAACTCAAAGTAATTTTTGACAGATTCACACAACTTGATAACTCGGATGCAAGGGTGACTGGCGGCACCGGGCTCGGAATGGCGATAGCCTATGACCTGGTGGATCTGATGGGCGGTAAATTGTCGGTCGAGAGCCAACCAGGTATAGGTAGTCGTTTTTTCTTTGATCTGGCTTTGCAGGCGGTTAATGAAGAAAAGTTCGAAGTAAAAGAAAAAGTTACTGCAGTCATTATTACCAACAGTGTAGAATTTTCAGAAATTGCAGGTCAACACCTCTCTGATAAGCAGATTGATTTCAGTCTGATGCATGAGCATTCTGAGATCGTTGAGTTTATCACCGATCACCAGAGCAAGACGCCATTGCCGGTAGTCATATTCGATGAGTCTTGTTTACTGCACGATACCATGGGGGATTACTATCAGCTGCTTGTCAATCCTGTTATAAGTCATTCAACAATCCTTGTTCGTGACGATCGCAAATCCATGGGTGAGCTCTTCAAGATACACAACGCCGCAATTGTTGTTGATGACATCAATCACCCCAGGCAATTATATAACGCAATCAACTATGTAAATTGCCTGAAAGCGGATAGCGCCTCAAGTTTCTCATCGATTGGTAACGTGACGCCTGCCAACAGAAATTTGCGGCTACTCATTGCTGAAGACAGCTCCATCAACCGTTATCTCATTGATGAAACATTGAAACGTGCAGGCTATGACGTGTATATGCATGAAAGTGGTGAAAGCGCACTGGATCAGCTGTTAAAAGACTCTGTAGACATGGCCATCCTTGATATGCAAATGCCTGTTGTCACTGGCATTGATATCGTAAAACAAGTACGAAAAAGCAATGCTGTCAATCGAACTGTGCCAATTATTATATTAACCGCCAACAAGACTCACGAAGCACGTAAAAAATCCATCGATGCAGGCGCGAATGCCTTCCTTACCAAACCGATAGATACAGCCCAGTTCATGCAGACCATTCAAGACCTGCTGCCCGAGACCGGCAGACATGATGAAGTATCCTCTATTCAGTCCAGCTGACAATTGAAATAGCTGCTGATTCACCCGGATTTGTAAAGCAATGTCACTTGAGCAATCCTGGAATATCGATGGCGCCACAGAAATACTCAAAGAATTTCTGTTGTTTGAATAATCACTTCGTCATCAGGATATTGCTAGCTCAGAGAGCGTATGGCTAAAGAGTGAATATAAGCCCGGCTAAACAACCATCCTTTTCAAACCCCTTGCCATGACAACCCCAGTCTCGACACCGCTGTAATAACGCGTATCAGTTTCAATCACTGTGTAGCCCAGCGCCTCATAGAACTGTATAGCACCTGTATTTTGCTCTCTTACCTGAACAAACACATTAAACGCACCGGAGGCTAAAGCCACCTTCTCCAGCCATCGCACAATATCGCTGCCAATTTTCATGCGCCGGTAATTAGGCTTAACCGCAAGCAGATCCAGATTGGCCTGATGTTCGTAGTAGGTCATAATCCCAAAACCCACCAAGGTGGAGCCTGATCTGGCCACCACTACGTTTTTACTTCTGTGTCGAATGATTTCGGTGATTTTTTTGGGTGTGTACCTCCAACCCAGGCCATACTCGATTTCGTTCTTGGACAATACACCGATTTCGACAGCATCGGAAAGGCTGGCAAACTCTATTTGAGTTCTCTCTTCTAACACGGCTATCAAGACCTCTTAGGGCCTGTTATCGCCCGTATCAATGTGTTTATAGGCATTCAAACTCTCTTCTGTTCTATTTTTGCCGCCATTTTCCCTTCCCGTCCTGGTACCAATACCCTTTAGGCGCCTCTTCCACCCACACCCGGGAAAACGTGTCACGGATATTTTTTTCCCACTGCGGCTGCCCATTGGCACGTGCGATCTCGGCATACAGGGCCTTACGGTCGCCATTTTCATCCGCGACCATTTTCTTCACCTTATTGCGTTCACGCAGCGGTATCAGTTTCAGATCCCGTACGGCCACCAGTCCGTTATTGGTGAATCCCAGTGCGCCAGCCCGGTAATGGGCCGCCAATCCGCTCTGCCGGCTCGACATCGATGCGCGCAGTTTACGAATTGCCGGGGAGTCTATATCGATATTAGGTGTAGCCGCCTGTGCGGTTGGCACCATGAAATCGAGAATCCCACCCAGGGTATTGGAGAATGTGGATTGGAGTATCTCCTGCAGCGACTGTTGATCATCCTTCTTCGATTCCTCTTTGGGTACGCTCTTCTGCTGGTCAGACTTCGCCTCTTCACCCAGTACGTCGCGTACAATGGTGCGCGCTGCCTCTTCCGCGGCAGCCGCCGGAAAATAGATATTGATCGTGACACAGGCCACCAGGCCCAGGGCCATGAAGGGATAACCAATAAAGCGCTTCAACATTGTTACATTCCTTAATTCGTTAAATCGGCTGTTAATGTTTTCAAATCATGAGTATGACTATAATTGACACGGAGAAAAGCTCAACATCCATCCCACATAGCCCGATTGCCGCTACCTGACTTCCATTCCTTCGACACGGATACTCTTCAGGCGTTCCAACAGCGTCTTCCAGGCCACCTGGCGATTTCTCGCAATCACGTCGATCCTCGGCAGGCCGGACCCTTTGACGATGTAATAACCGCCATCCGGGTGTTTCATCCCGTCCAGCTCCGCCACATTACCGTTCAGTTTAGCCTGCAACTCTATACGGTCATATCGAAATTCCTTGAAAAACCCGAGAAATGTACTCGACAGGCCACTGCCTACACCATTGCCCAAGGCAGTCAGGTTATCCACCGCCCGCTGACTGATTCGATGAGGTGTCTGGTCTTTTTCAGGCGTGTTAAAGCGCGCATTAAAGGCGATGGGTTCCCAACTGGCAAGACGCAGATCCGCAATCTCACCCTCGAGGCCACCTTCTATATGTCCAAAGGAGAAGGTTTGTGTAATCCGGGCGAGATCCAGCCCCCGCAAATGCATATTCGCCGAAAGCTCCGGAACCCTTCCGAGGGGCTCCTCGATAAGCAGCTCATCCACGCTGATCTTGCCGCCAAACACATCAACGACCAGTTCCCCATCCATCTCCAGTCTTTTCTGATGATAGCGAACATTTGGAATCGTACCCTGCAGCGTCCCATCCATGGGTGGCCACTCAAAGGCCTCGGCGAGTGCCCTAAGTGAAATATCCCTGAATTGTGCACTGGTGTTCCACCTGGGAGCATCGCCCAGCAGATCCAGGAGATGAAGTTTATCGATATGGAGGAAGCCGAGCATCAACGGGATCTCCACAGGCGCTTCCAACGCCACCTCTCCCTGTTGCGCATGGGCGTGAATATCCAGCGCACCAAAATCGATACGATAGAGCTGGCCGCCTTCTATCCTTATGTGTGATTTTGCGGGGTTTTTCTCTCTACCCCATGCCAGGCTGCCATTGATGTCATACAATGCGAACAGGCCTCGCCTGTCATCCAGGTTCACATCCTTGAGGTCGGCATGCAGTGTTTGCAGCTGTCCATTCTTGAACTCAATCCGCGAGTGCAGAATTCCGCCTGCCTCTATGTCATCCGCCATGGTGCCGATCAGCATCGGCTGGAGAAAGACGCGGTACAGGCTATCGACATTGTCACTTTGCAGATCTATATCCGCCTGCAATATGGCCATTTTCGACGTATCGATCTCAATCCTGCCCCGTGATTCCATTACCCGGGGTACCTTGACCATCGCCTCATCGACCTGCACGACTTGCACTGCGGGTTTCCAACGCCCCTGCAGTTGGAGCGACAATGGCACCTCGAGTACTTCCACATAGAATGGGTCCGCATAAAACTGACCACCGGTGAGTATGAAACCGCTACTCCCCACCCAGTCGCTCCCCTTTCGTTCGGCTTTGAGATCCAGTCGGAACCGTCCATCTTCCGCAACGTGAAGTCCTTCGGCATCTGCGTATGATAATTTGGATACCTGGATATCCATATCAATGTGCTCAGGCTGGGACTGATTGCCTGCAACCTGTGCAGTGATTCGTGCGCGACCTGACAGCTCGGAATCCGATGGCAGAAGCTTGGCCGCAAACTCTTTGCGCAAGGCGTCGAGTTTCAGATCTTTACCCTTGAATGCCATCTCCCAACTGCCTTCCTTCAGCTCGAGTTCGACACTGATCCAGCCATTCGCCAACTTGAATCCTTGAGCCTTGAGCTTTAGCTGCTCGCTGTCGGTAAACTCCCCGCTCACACGAAGTTCCTGTGGTCCATAGGGGGAAGCACTGATACTCAATCGACCGTCATGACAGTGATAGGTATGCTGAACAGCTTGAAGAGGACAGTCCAGACGAATACCTTCGATCTTCCCCGGCAGAGCATCATGTCTCAAAGAGGCGGCCGTCATGTGAACGGTCAATTGTTGGCCGCTCTCCATGTTAAGGTCTAAATTGACCTCTTCCATGACCCAGCCCGTCGTACTCAACCTCTGGATCGACATATCCATATTCAAACCGGCCTCTGTGTGCAACGATGTGCTGCTCAACAAAACCAGCCCGACAAACCCTGTAAAGATTACGTGAAATTGACCCATGGAAATCGTGATGTCTGCAGTAAACTCCATATTACACCTCATACCATCACTTTATTTATTATTGAATGGGAGTTGATTGGAGAATAATCGGATGTTTACCCCTAAGAATGTTGCAGTTGTTTTAATCCTCGTTTTCATCGTCAGCCTGGCATCCTGGTCAAAACTGCGTTTCGTTGACGAAAGTGATCATGAAGAACAGCGCTGGCGAATCGAGGATTATCCCGGATTCACGGAAAAGAAGTCTCCCACAACAGGCTATAAGGACATTAAACACCCCAGTCAATAGACTTTGTTAAATCCTGAAAGCCCATCTAGTTGAATTATCTACTCTTGATCTGTTTTTGTCGCTCCCTCTTCCTATCCAGAAAAGCCTAATTTATTTTCTTTGTAATTCATATAATTACATGGCTTTCTATAGCTTTATCCGGGTCCCCCTAAGAAATCAAATTATCTTTATATATTATAATATGCTAATTTATGATTTCTTTAGGATTCTTGTTCGTATTGGACCGGTGCGCGGCCTGCGCAAAGGAAAAGGGGTAATTTTCATGGCTAAAAGATCTCAAGCAACCAAACAATCCGTCACCACCGACAAAGCTAAAGATACCGAACAGAAAGAGAACCTGATTGATTTAGAGGAGAGAGCTCCCTCTGCTGCATTACCGAATGAGCTCAATAACAAGATCGGTAAAATCGACTCTGACCTGGATGACCTCAGAAGTCAATTGAGCAAGACCAATCGCAGTGTAAAGACCAGCCTCTCGCACCTGAGCGACAAGGGTAGCGATCTGACGACCAAGGTCTCGGAGACCTACCAGCAGCTTGGTTCACTCGACGATGCCTACAAATCCCTGTCTGAGAAGTCCGCCACCATCAGCAAGGATATCAAGACCGTCTCAAAGCAGATCAATCAGGTCAGTGAAAAGTCGGACAGTGATATTGGATTACTAAGCGATGGCTATCAGTCTCTGCTGGCCCGTACCGATGAGCTGGCGAAAAAATCGAAGCAGACCACTCAGACGCTGAATAAGAGCATCAAAGACAACGCCAAAATGCTGCAAGAGCTCGAAAGTGCACTGGTGGCTGAAATTGACAGCCTGGCCAAACACAGCAAAGAGCGGGATCAAGACCTGGCTGACAAGAGTGATGAAATCAGCAATGACCTGACTATGGCACGGGATGAAATCAAATCCAACCAGGCCCGCCTGCTGAAATTGCAGGCAGTCGATCAGGCATTAGAGAAACGAGTGACCGAGGTAGAGGGTACAGCAGGGGATCTGACCAAGAAGAGCAGAGAACTCTCGAGATCAACAACTATATTGAACAAACGCAGCTCTGAGCTTTCCGATGCGATAGATGATCTTCGGGCCCGTACGGAAGAGCATAGCGAGCAAATTACCGATCTTCAGGAACGTGTTGAAAAAGGCGCCAGGGCATTGGTATCCCTGATAATGTTGGAAAAGCGCCATTACCGCATCCTGGGGGGGGGGATTGCACTGCTCGTTCTCGGCCTGCTCGTCTTTATGGGCACTGAATATGCCAACTGGCGCTCTGAAGCACAAACCAACACAGCACTGCAATCGGATATTGTCACGACCAATACCCATCTTGCCGCGACCGATTCTCAGCTGAGCCTACTCAGTAATCAGACAGCCGAATCGGATAGCGCCATACAGAGTGAAATATCCGATATCAACGACCGACTGATTACAATTGGCGACCAGGTGGACACCCTAGATGGGCGTGTCACCAATATGCGCCCGCATCAAACGTTCGGTAGTGACAACACCATTCACGGTTCCGCATGGATCGCCAAGCAGCCGGGCACTAACCATACTATTCATATTGCCACACTGAGTGACAAGCAAGAGATCTACAAACTGGCGGAGCGTTATCACAGCCACCTGAAAAAAGACCTTGCGTACTTGCCTGTGAAGAGTAATAACAGACAACAATATGCGATGATTTACGGTAACTTTCCCACTGCTGCCGATGCCGAGTCAGCGCTGAGCAGACTGCCCAGGATGATTCAAAGGCATAGTCCTTCAGTCCATTCGATGGGTCAGGTCCAGTCATTCATAGCGGAATAAACGGCTCAAGAACCTGGGGTGAGGCGGGTTCAAATCCGGCCCCCTCACCCATCTTTTCAACACCTGAGTCCTACCTCTCATGCTGCTCGGCAGCAGCGGTATCTTTGATTATCAACCTGTCGCCTCAGTAGAAATCCGTAACATTATCCGGCTACTGAGGATTATCATTGCACCCTTGTAGACCCTGCCTGTACCCTCATGTCGAATTGAGGACCTGCAATGAGTTTGGATCGTGGCATAAAAATCTACGCAGCCGTTCTCGCCAGCATCTGCTTCGGCATACTACTGGCGTGGCTGCTGACACTGGACTTTCGCCTGGGTGAGATCGATGACATGTTGGAGCGGGACCCCCTGATATCGTCCTACCCCTACCCCTTCAGGGCGATGCGGATCAGGGACACGACTGCAATTATCTCCTCCCCCAGATCGAGCACTATGTCTGCCATAAAGTTTATCGGCCTCATAAAGCCGAGCCTGAAAAACTTGAGCGATCAAGATCCCAAGCTTATCGCAGCACAGAAGGAGCTTGCGGCAGTCCAGTCCAAAGTGCGCAAACTTGTAGTTGACCGGGAAGATATCGACAGGGTCGAATGGCGCATTGACAAGGAGTGGTTTGCAGAGAAGGGAATCTGGCTGGATTAAGCTTTAAGATGCGTGTGTAAAACGATTTATTGATATCTATGTTATACCTGACTTCAACAGCTTGCTTTTGAGTGCTCGTCTTGTCACTGGGTCTTGCCGGAAGAGATAATCCTGAAGAGCGTATCCCGCACCTCTTCATCCCGGTTACGCATGAAATCAGCCGTTCTGAAGAATGCCTGGTTGAGCTCCTCCTGCAGCTTTGCATCCAGATCCATCGCCGACAGCGCCTTACGCATACAATAGATCCACTGATCCCGTTCCTCGATACCGATGCTGAAAGGAAGATGCCTGGCACGCAGCCTGGGATGACCATACTTCTCTACATAGAGATCGGGGCCACCCAGCCAGCCGGATAGAAAGAGGAACAGCTTATCACGTGATATTCTAAGGTTCTTGGCATGTAGATCACGTATCTTTTTAGCCTCCTGTTGCCGGTCCATCAGATTATAAAACCTATCCACCAGCTCCCTGACTGCCGCTTCGCCGCCGATTCTCTCATAGGGCGTTTGATCTTGACTCATCGACTCTAACCTTTAAAAAACTGTAATTATTCGTGGTGTATCCAATAAACAGATAGGATATAAATAGAGTCTAACCGGGCACGCTGACGGAATTCAAGAATCTCCACGGACAGTAGCTACGCGACTGTTGAATAAAGCAGGCTGGGGCCAGTCTTGATGCCAATCATGTGGATTAAAAAGCCAGAGAACAACACCTGTAATGAGTGAAAACATCCTGTTTGCAGAGCGGCCAGCAATCGGTGTCAGCGCCTGCCTGCTTGGGCACAATGTTCGCTATGATGGTGGGCATAAGCGGGATAGATACATCGTCGAAAAACTGGGAAAACATATGGAGTTTCTACCCATCTGCCCGGAAGCGGCAATCGGGCTCGGCGTTCCTCGTCCCACCATACATCTGGTCGGTGATATTCAGCACCCTCGCCTTGTCGGAGTCTCAGATCCCAGCCGGGATGTCACTGACAAGATGAAACTATTTGCCCTCAAACAGGCTCAAGAACTGAACCACATCAGCGGTTATATATTGAAAAAGAACTCTCCCAGCTGTGGTATGGAGAGGGTAAAGGTGTACACTGAAACCGGACAGCAATGCATAAGGAAAGGTACAGGTGTTTTTGCCAGTGTACTGATGCAACAACATCCTCTGCTGCCGATTGAGGAGGAGGGGCGTCTCAACGACAGCGTACTGAAAGAGAACTTCGTCAATCGTGTCTACGTCTATCACCGCTGGAGAAAACTGCTGACTACGCAGTTGACGCCCGCAAGCCTGATCGCTTTCCACACTGAACATAAATATCTGGTCATGGCTCACTCTCAGGCAGCCTATCAACGTCTTGGCAAACTCGTTGCCCATCTGCCTAAAAAGCGATTCGCTACGATTACCGATGACTATATTCAAGAGTTGATGAATACGCTGAAGCGCCGTGTCACCAGAAAAAGACACGTCAATGTATTGCAACATATCATGGGCTATCTGAAACAGCGTATCAGCCGCGATGACAAGGCCGAATTAACGGCCAGCATCGAGTCCTACCGACGGGGCGAAACACCTATCATCGTACCGATCACCTTGCTCAGGCACTACTTCAGGCTGCATCCTGACAGTTACATGTCAAAACAAGTCTATCTTCAGCCACACCCGGATTCCTTGGGACTTAGAAACAGTATTTAAAACATCCCAGAGTATCCGAATACAATCATGATGGCCCGATGCATTTGCAGAAAACATTTCCGGCACATTTTTACCTTTAGAACGGATTGAATTACGATCAGACCTTTTTGCGAGACTTCTCTGAATCCTGGAATGACTGATGCCATTTTAACTTAGTTCACCAGACTCGGCCTCTTGCACAAACAGCCTTGAATCTGCCTCCCTCAGACGTCTGCACACTTCACGACCCAGGTTCATATAGATCAATATATACTGGTCTGAATCCGTATTATAAAGTTCAGCCAATTGTGCTGCCGTCACCTGTATCGCACTGCTGTCCACCAGCGCCACAACCTCCGCGCTGCGTGGCTTGCAATCCATCAGCGCCATTTCGCCGAAGCAGTCTCCCTCATGCAGTTCTCTCAACTTGTAGCGGTTTCCATTCCAGTACCGATAGACTGCCACCTCTCCCTGTTCGATTATATATATGGAATTATCCAGATCACCTTCGCGGAAAAAATAACCACCTTCAGTCACCTCAATACTTTTAGCCCTGTCGAGTATCGAATTGAGTGTTGCTTCACTTACACCACCAAATATCGGCATCTCCTGCAGGATTCGCAATTTATCAGGCAACATTCTTTACCCTCCCGCACACATTGTCATGTCCTCGTAAGAAAGGATTAGCATACAATAGCCAACTGATCCACGTAATCTGAACATCGTTAGTGTGATGATAAAGAGTAGTCGATATAGTGGGTGTCGGCTCAAAACAGCGATCAATAAACTAAAATCGGTAAAAAATGCGCTGTAACCACCGATTATTGATCGATGCTTCTTGGCCCGGTCCACTGCTTTTGTAATTTAGCATTCAGCCAGACAGCCTCCAGGTAGGGAACGACACCATGAGTGACACATTCGGTCTTATCATTATCGGAGATGAAATACTCATTGGTAACAGAGAGGACCGTCATCTCGCCCATTTCAAGCACCTGCTACACCATAAAGGTCTGCGATTAAGCCGATGCTGGTTGCTGCCGGACGAGGAAGCCAGCCTGATCGATCATTTGAGTTTCTCCATGACCCAGGCTGATCCAGTATTCGTCTGTGGTGGTATCGGTGCCACGCCGGATGATCTTACCCGTGCCTGCGCCGCCGCAGCTGCCGATGTCTCACTGGTACTTCACCCTGAGGCAGTCGCATTGATTAAGGAGCGCTACGGAATGGAAGCTCGTCCAAACCGCATACAGATGGCGAATCTACCGCGTGGTGCAAAGCTCATCCCCAATCCCTACAATCAGATCCCGGGCTTTTCTCTCAATCAGCACTATTTTTTACCTGGGTTCCCGCAAATGGCCTGGCCAATGGCCGAGTGGATATTGGATGAATACTATCCCGCAACAAATCCCACACTTAATGAACGCACATTGCAAGTCCTCGACACGCCTGAGAGTGCGCTTGTGGATATAATGGAGCGCTTCAACCAACGTTTTCCCGGAATCAAACTCTTCAGCCTTCCAGTACTCGGTGAAAATGGATACATTGAACTCGGTATTCGAGGCAGAGGTGATTTAGGGCAGGCTTTTATAGGCCTGCAAGAGAGCTTGCGGGCCAAGCAGATCCCTTTTCGCTGATAGGGTGTAATGCAATTTCACCCTTAAACGCTCATATCAACGAGGCTAAGGCTTGGGTTACCTCGTCACTATGAACTTTTGGATCAACCTTACGGAATATTTTAGCGATACAACCGTTTGGATCAATAATAACCGTATGACGCTTGGCCAGTTTTACTGGTCCCAGTTTAAAGAGTGCACCATAGCTGGCAGCAACTTCTCCTGTGCCGTCCGACAGCAGAGGGAAAGCGATATTGAATTTATCTGAAAACCGCAAATGGCTTGCCACGCCATCCGTACTGATCCCCAGCAGATCGACACCCATTTGATTCAACCGGGCCGACTCATATTGAAATGCACAGGCTTCCCTGCTGCAGCCGGGTGTATCATCTTTAGGGTAAAAATAGAGCACCAACCAACGTCCGCGATAATCATTCAGGTCATGCAACTTCCCATTCTGATCAGGCAAACTGAAGCCCGGTGCGGGTTGATCTACCCTGGCCCGGCAGATTGCCCGATTGAGCGAGAATACCCCCACTGCAAATGGCAGCTGTGAATACCGAGTGAACATGATGGCAGCTCTCAAGGTTCAATCAGAGATCGAAACCTGACCAATTACCTTAATTATTTTACGGCATATCAGACAGCACTTTTATGTAGTGGATTGCTACAAACTATATATACTGCACTGCCTGTAAAAGAGATCATACGTGATCCCTTTCACCGATTCGAGTCGCTTGCCTCAGGTGGTGTCCGTCCATTTCATAGTAGGGCCTGTTAACACTAACCCAATGGACTCTGATGCCCCTGAAAATGCGCCAATCAAGACGGCACCCAAAGGGTTGGGGCTATTTTTCCGCCCAGCGGCGTTATCATTCGCTCATTCTGCCTTGCTGGACGAAAAATAGCCCAGGCAGAGCCCGTTGGAATGGTGTTAACAGGCCCTAAATCACACAGCAAGAACAAATCTCTATTAGAATGAAAAGATCACATAGCCTAAAAAATCAGGGAGCGGCATCATGAAGGTTGCACTACTGGGCGGCACTGGTTTTGTCGGACACTATTTGACAGAGAAATTACTGCAGCATGGTCATTTGCCCAGGGTGTTGGTCAGAGAGGGCTCGCCATATTTTTCCAAGCAAAATCAGCCTGTTGAGTGGGTGCGTGGTGACATCGAGGACAATAAAACACTCCGTCGTCTGCTCACCGGGGTTGATGCCGTAATCTACAATATAGGGATTCTCAGAGAAAATCCCTCGATGGGAATAACATTCGAAAAGCTCCAATATGAGTGGGTTGTCAAGACTGCCGAGTTGGCGAACGATCAACAAGTGAAACGTTTTATACTGATGAGCGCCAATGGCGTCGAACACGGCTTGACACCTTATCAGAAGACAAAATTGGCAGCGGAAAAGCATCTCCCCGGCAGCGGTCTTGATTGGACTGTTTTTCGTCCTTCCGTAATCTTCGGGAATCCTTACGGAAAATTGGAATTCGTCACCATGCTGAAGCGGGACATCATAGACTCTCCACTGCCCGCGCCACTTTTTTATGAGGGCCTGCTACCGTCCAATCCCGGTGGTTTTCAGCTGTCTCCGGTGCATGTCGAGGATGTCGCCGAGTGCTTTGTGTCATGCCTTGACAAGCCTGAGACTTTCAGCGACATCTATACCCTGGGAGGTCCACAGAACCTGACCTGGAAAGAGATACTGACTATCATTGCCGATACCCTCGGAAGAAGGAAACTTATGCTGCCAGTACCTGCTTTTGCACCCACCTTGGCGGCAACGGCACTCGATAGATTCCCCTGGTTTCCGATCAGTCGCGATCAGATTCGCATGCTGTTGAAAGGGAATATCTGCAGTGGCGGGAGAATCTTCAAACTCTGTGATATTCAGCCTCACAGTTTTGACAAAGAGACCCTGAACTATATTGCAGCCCAACCCGAGGAAGGATAGATAGAGCGAAATCAGGGTTGATCACTCTATGAAGAGGCTTCGCGGTTTGAGGGATTGAATATTCTCAATATCAGATAACCGATGACCGCGGAGAGACCGGAACCGAGCAATATGCCAAGCCGATCACCCATGATAATGCTGCTTGTTCCACCCTGTTCAAACGCCAACGAAGCGATAAAGAGGCTCATGGTGAAACCGATTCCGCACAAAATTGTGGTGGCATAAAAACCCGACCAGCTGGCCCCGTTCGGCAGTTTGGCAAAGCCAAGCACAATCGCAACACCGCAAAACAGCATGATACCAATCTGCTTGCCGACAAAGAGTCCTGCCGCAATGCCCAAGGGTATGGGTTCCAACAAAGCATCAAAGGTCAACCCTGACAAAGAAACACCTGCATTGGCAAATGCAAACAGGGGTACAATCAATATTGCCACCCATTGATGCAGCCCATGCTCCACCTCACGGAGAGGTGAGCGATCGCTGTTTTTGGGATCCTTGATAGGAATCATAAGCCCGAGAATCACACCGGCCAGAGTGGCATGTACACCCGATTTCAAAACCGCCACCCAGAGAATCACACCGACCATCACATAGGCCGAGACCCGGGACACTTGCAGCATATTCAGGACAAAGAGGACGGTGATTGCCACCACGGCGATTATCAGACTGGCAAATGAGAGGTCTGCCGTGTAAAAAATAGCGATGATGATAATTGCACCCAGATCATCAAAAATCGCCAGCGCCATCAAAAAGACCCGAAGTGAGACAGGTACACGTTTCCCCAATAAAGATATGATTCCAAGGGCGAAGGCTATATCCGTAGCTGCAGGTATTGCCCAGCCATTCAACGCTACCGGATCACTCTGATTCAGCCAGTAATAGATAGCAGCCGGAACCAGCATACCGCCGATAGCACCCAATCCGGGTAGAATGATCTGATCGAGACGGGAGAGTTCACCTTCAAGAAACTCGCGCTTCACTTCGAGTCCGATCAACATGAAGAATACGGCCATCAAACCGTCGTTGATCCATAACAACAGCGGTTTTGCAAGATGCAGCTCACCGATACGAATCTCAACCGGTGTATCCAGTAACGCATCATAGAACCAATTCAAAGGCGAGTTCTCGAGTATCATCGCCAAGATAGCGGCGAATATCAGAAGGATTCCACTGGAGGAATCCTGGCGCATGAAATCCTGCAGCCAGTTCGATATTTCTGATGAATACTCTCTATCTTTTTCCATATTCCGTCGCTTCCCCTAGGATGTGGATTCTTGCAAAATCCTGATTTCAGCTTGTGATAAACAAGGTTACCAAACAATCGGACAATATATCACTCACGGTTAGATTATCAGCCGCATGATGCGATACCATGTCAACATCCGCTGATTCATGCATTTATTTTATCACTACTCCAGCCTGAAATGGTCTACATCTCATGGGTGTTTATGTCGCTGTAAGTGGTGATGGTTTTCAATAGCAACGAATGGTGCATCCCGCTGAACCAAGCACACTTCACACATTCACGATCATGCAAAAAAAAGGGGTGCCTGGCGGCACCCCTAAGAAACCGGTAGAGACTACCGGCGGAGGATCATACTGTTGCGAATGTCAGGAACGCTCATCCAGCCACTTGCCGATTGCCGGCGGCACCTGCTTTTGCGCTTTTCCGCTGACATAGATACCGATGTGGCCACCCGGAAAGGAGAGCTCGGTGTAATCCTTGCTGCCGGTCAGGTTGCGCAGTGCACGGGAGGAATCGGGCGGCACCAGGTGGTCCTGTTCGGCATAGATATTGAGTACGGGACAGGTAACGTTCTTTAAATCTACCGGGCGGTCACCGATTGTCACACCGCCCTCAAGAAATCCGTTCTTCTGATAAAAAACCTTCACGAATTGCCTGAAAGTCTCGCCCGCCTGGTCCGGGCTGTCGAAGATCCATTTCTCCATGCGCAGAAAGTTCTTCAGCTTATCCTCGTCCTCCAGCACATCCACCATACTCAGATATTTCTGACCGGTGAGGCTGAAAGGCTTGAGTGAGAGAAAAGTCCAGTTCAGAAGTTCACCCGGCACATTGCCCAGAGTGTCGATCAACAGATCCACATCCATTTGCTGAACCCACGCGGAGAGCATATTGTCAGGGGTCTTAAAATCGACCGGCGTGACCATGGTGATCAGATTTTTGACTTTGTCTGGATGCAGTGAGGTGTAACAGAGGCTGAAAGCGCCACCCTGACAGATCCCCAGAATATTGATCTTATCGAGTTTATGGCGCTTGCGGACCACATCCACACAGCGGTCCAAATAACCGTTGATATAGTCATCCATGGTCATCGCACGATCCGCCTCATCGGGATATCCCCAATCTATCAGGTAGACATCCTGTCCCGCCGCAAGGAGATTGCCAACGGTCGAACGATTCTCCTGAATATCCGTCATATAGGGGCGGTTAACCAATGCATAGACAATCAATGTCGGTACGGAGCTTTGTACTACATCGGTAGGTGACTCATAGCGATAGAGCCGTAATTTATCTTCCCGGTAGACCTCTACTTTGGGTGTAACACCCGTATCGATCTTCTCGGCATTCAAAAGATTCTCGACCCCTTTACCCAGCTTGCGGCTGTAGTCATACATCTCTTCGGCCAGCTGATCGGGGCGTATGTTAAATGGTTGCACGTCTATTCTCCTCAAATCCTAGATCTGCTCGCTACGGCATTTCAGCAAACAGGCCATTTGTTCATTTCACACGGGTGAATCCACTAACGCATGTCACTGCAGTCAGCCTAGTTTTTCTTGACAGCCGCCTTCTTTTTCGCAACTGCCTTTTTCTTCGGTGTAGAGCTCCTCTTGGTCGGCGCCGCAGGCGTTTGCTGCTTGTCAGAGGCAAGACTACGCAGTTCGATCATCTGCTCTTTCAGCAGTTCGATCTCAGCACGCATTGCCTTATTTTCACGGCGTGATTCCTGGAGTCTGTCCTGCAGGGTTCGCAGCTCTCTGCGGGTTGGCATATTCATACCACCCAGCGCCTCATCCACCAGCTGTCCAAGCTTATGTTTCAGCGCCATCAGGCTATTGACCAGGCTACCGTGTATTTTGGCGTATTCAGGCGTCATCACCTGTTCACCATAGACCTCCTCACTGCTTCCAACCCAGAGATCATAGAGTCCACGTGCGCTATCCACTTGATTGCCTTCATCGATCAACGCCTCGATCTTCTCTTTCAATCTATTTGCCGAAAGCATACCCAGGTTGGAAAAGAATCCCATGTACTCACCCAGGCAACGCTGGTATTCGACCACTCGCTGTGTCAGTTGCTTATACTGTCTCTCCTCTTCACGGGTGTAGCCAAGACCGGGAGCGCTGAGAAAGCGATCCAGATCACCCGTATGAGGCATATTGCGCAGTAGGTCACCGGGCATCAGTGACAGTGAGGAGATCATGCGCTGCCAGTTGTCCATCGGCATTTCCCAGAACGCCATCATCTTATGCAGCGCGTCGTCACCCGCAGCCTCGGTATTTCCGAAAATGCCCCCCATGTTTCCGCTAAAAAGCTTCTGCAGGTCGGCGACCGTACGATTGGCCGCATCCATCCAGTCATTACTCTGACCGGCATTCTTGTAATAACCCTCTGCCATTCTGAAATAACTTTGGGTCTGTTCCATCATCTTGTTCATGAAATCACGGGTCATATCATTGGCCCCGGGTGACAGGCCCTGCCACCAATGCTCCATGGCGCTCTCCAGGGGAGATTTTACCGGCTGCTTCATGCCCATTGCCTGACGGCTCATATCGGTCCAGGTTTCCCAGTATTTCTGCTGGGTCTTCATCCAGTCCTCGTTCCAGAATGCAGATTCACTCATGGTCTAGTCCCGTGTTTGCGACGCAGTGTCGATTAATATCATTGATTGAATGTGCCGAAGTAAGGCCCGGTTGAGTCCAGATAGCCGAACGGCCATCCCAGACATAAAAACCTAAACTCAACACTCATGCCTAAATAAGCTAGCAATAAAATTTGTGCGCTGCAACATTTTTTGCTACAACTTAGGCAGCATTCAGCATTCAGAAACCCGGAAAGCTGATGTGAAACGCCATTCGGTGTCCGTTTTGAGCATTATGACGGGCCATTCAATAAACATAAAACATGAGGATTACCCAACGTGAGTGAGAATATCGTCATCGTCGGCGCAGCCCGAAGCGCCATCGGTTCGTTTGGTGGCAGCCTGGCTGGTATTCCTGGCCATCAGCTGGGAGCATCTATTATCAAGGGTCTGCTTGAGCGTACCGGTGTCGGGCCGGAACAGGTGGATGAAGTGATTCTTGGCCAGGTCCTGACCGCAGGAACCGGTCAGAATCCCGCCCGTCAGGCGGCTATCGCAGCAGGATTACCCGTTGAAACATCGGCCCTGACCATCAACAAAGTCTGTGGCAGCGGCCTAAAAGCTGTACATTTAGCTATGCAGGCCGTGGTTTGCGGTGATGCCGAAATCGTCATTGCCGGGGGTCAGGAAAACATGAGCATGGCGCCTCATCTGCTGCCCAATTCACGCAATGGCAGTAAAATGGGCGATTGGAAAATGATCGACAGCATGATCGTCGATGGCCTTTGGGATGCATTCAATAACTATCACATGGGCACCACAGCCGAAAATATCGCAGGTAAATTCAATCTCAGCCGTGAAGATCAGGATGCCTTTGCCGCCGCATCGCAACAGAAGGCGGAGGCGGCACTGAATGAGCATGTATTCGCTGATGAGATCATACCTATCGAAATCCCGCAACGCCGAGGGGATCCCATCGTCTTTGATCGTGATGAGTTTCCGCGTCCGGGCACTACGGCCGAGTCTCTCGGCAAACTGCGCCCTGCCTTTTCCAAGGAAGGTAGCGTCACTCCAGGTAACGCCTCGGGAATCAACGATGGGGCTGCTGCTGTCATGGTGATGAGCGAGACCAAGGCAAAAGCGCTGGGGCTCACACCAATGGTACGGGTCGTCGCCTTTGCATCGGCCGGTGTTGATCCCTCAATCATGGGCACCGGCCCCATTCCCGCCTCTACCAAGTGTCTGGACAGGGCGGGGTGGAAGGTCGATGACCTTGATAGGATCGAGGCAAACGAAGCCTTTGCGGCCCAGGCCATGTGTGTAAATCAGGAGATGGGCTGGGATAGCTCGAAGGTGAACGTCCACGGTGGCGCCATTGCCTTGGGACACCCGATCGGGGCATCCGGCTGCCGTGTGTTGGTCACCCTGTTGCATGAGATGAAGCGCAGCGGTTCCCAGAAAGGCCTCGCAACCCTGTGTATCGGGGGCGGCCAGGGTGTCGCCATGGCGGTCGAAAAAGTCTGAAACAAGCCCTTAAAATGCGGGTAACTGCTGAAAAAAGCGGTTTTTAACCTGCAGGTGGGCTGGGTATGGCGGAGACCATACCCAGCCCATATTCGGTTCTGAAACCCTACTCCCGATAGCCTGAAAAAGTGGTTTTGCCGCTGACTTCCACACTTTCAGTGCCTCATTTAATATTCTCAGTGCCTTGTTTGAGGTAAACTGGTCGTCAACGATATCCAGGAACAGTTGCAGGGTCATGTCTGAGCGCATCATAAAAAAATATCCCAACCGTCGGTTGTACGATACTGAACAAAGCAAATACATCACATTGACACAGCTCCGCCAACTGATCATCAGCGGTGAATCGATCAAAGTCGTGGATTCAACCTCCGAGGAGGACATAACACGCAATATCCTGCTACAGATAATCCTGGAGACGGAATCCGGCGGTCAGCCCCTATTCACCGCCAACATGCTTTCCCAGATCATCCGTTTCTATGGCGGCACTCTGCAAGGTATTTTCGGCAACTATTTGGAGCAGAGCCTTGGGCTCTTTACAGCGCAGCAGGAGCAGCTAAAAAAGAATCTGGGCGAAGACCCGTTTACTGCGATGACAAATCTGGCCCAGAGCAATATGAAAATGTGGACCGATTTACAGAAAGATTTTTTCACTGCAGCAGGTTTTCCCAAAACAAAAAAAGAAGATTCATAGAACCCCCCTCAAATTACACCATAACCTCTTGATATTAATACAATTAATCAAGATCCTCATAAATATACCCGAAAATTTGCATAAAATACAAAAGATTTGTGCGGTGCACAATTTTCTCTTGACAGTCGCTTGCTGGTGGACTATGCTGCACTGCAACAATGCTGCAATGCACAACCAACCCAGGAGCATATATCATGGCTAAAGCGAAAGAGAACATCGAGATGATTAGTGAATTCAACACCGCCGGTTACGAGAGTTTCCGTCAGCTGAGCGACATCAGCCTGAAGGCTTGGAATCAGGTTATGGAAGCTCAGGTGAACACCCTGAACACCCTCATGAACACCAGCATGGAACAACTGAAGCTTGTTTCCGAAGCCAAAGACTACCAAGAGGTCGTCCGCGGTCAAATGGATCTTTCCCGTAAACTGGGTGAAGATCTGATGAGCAAGACCCGCGAGGCTGTCGAGCTGAGCCAGAAGACCGGTGAAGAGGTACGCGGCTGGTATGAGAGCAACCTGGCAACCGCAAACGAAAAGATCAGCAAAGTCGCTGAGAAGGCCGCTTAATCGCGCCATTGCTTGAATGACCTATCGATAACCGGCGGCCCTGCCGCCGGTTTTTCATTAACCTGAATCTGTAGCTTGATCAGTGATGAAGCATGCAGGCGCCTGATTCGACTACAGGGATAATGTTGCAGGAAGAACGGCTTAATCAGATTGAATTGGGGATGTTTTTTTGCCGGAGCGGTCAATTAGCTGAATCACGCTAACTGGTCACTCTAGAGATTTAGGCTACCAGACATTGAGGAAGTATAAGAATGAGCTGTAAAGATAAACTCGCTGTAGTCACTGGTGGTATGGGCGGTATCGGTACCGCGATCTGTTTACGTCTCGCCCAGGAAGGGGCAAAAGTCGTCGCCACCTGCCACCCATCGGAAGTGGACCAGATCGATAGCTGGGTACAGAAACAGAAGGATCAGAGTGCAGAAGTTGATGTTATTGCTGGAGATGTTTCCACCTCTGAGGGTGGATCCGCTTTGATGAGTGAAATTGTCGAAAAATATGGTTCGGTGGATATCCTGGTCAACTGTGCCGGCATTACCCGGGACTCGACCATGAAAAAGATGACCTCTGAGCAGTGGGATGCTGTCATCGATACCAATTTGAGCAGTGCCTTCTATGTTACCAGTCCAGTCTGGAACGGCATGATCGAACGTGGATTCGGCCGGGTAATCAACATCTCTTCGGTGAACGGTCAAAGGGGCCAATTCGGTCAAGCCAACTACTCTGCAGCCAAGGCGGGTATGCATGGTTTTACCATGGCACTGGCCTACGAAGGTGCAGCAAAGGGTGTGACTATCAATACAATTTCACCCGGCTATATCGAAACCGCAATGACCGCCGCAATGCGGGATGACGTTCGCGACGCCATAATCAGTGGTATTCCCATGCGGCGCATGGGGCAGCCGGAGGAGATTGCTCATGCCGTGGCCTTCCTGGCAGACGACTCGAGTACCTATATCACCGGCGCCAATCTGCCTGTCAATGGCGGCCTGTTTATCCATTAATCATATCACTTCTCCCTCAAGTGATCTTTCCTACCCGGCATCCCCTGCCGGGTTTTTTTTCTAAGCAGTTAACAGCGTATCCGACAGTTTGAATCGGAAGCGGTAACCCGTCAGAATATCGAAGAAATCAGGTGGAAGGATAGGTATCGTCTGAATCGTTAGCCGTTCTTGACGCTTAGCACTAACGACCGACACACCAATTTGCTCGTCATGCCATAAGAGAAGTCCGGTTTCACGTGATCGGATGACATCTAAGTAGGTCTAAGCGTGCTCAAAGCCCGATATCGTAGGGATCACTATCAAATGGATCAGGCCAAGCAGGATCTTCTGGCCATGTATTCAGCTGTTCTCGTAATTTCAGCATGCCGTCACTCCGCGATTAACCTCTTACCAAAACAGATGCAATAAAACTGCCAATATAGTAATCCTTTGATTTATTGCTTGCTTTTACGTGATTGCTGAAAGTTTTCTAAGTGCTTTGTAAAGAAAATCGACGGTGACGCCATTAAAAAAACCGCAGATTCGTTAATATTCAATAAAATTTCGCTATCTTATTGATTAAAATACAATCCGATTTTGATCAGGCCTGTCAAATCAACCGACACCTTATATGACTACAAGATGTTGGATTTCTGGAATAAAACAAGTGTAGGATCGGTGTGTGACTATGCAAAAGCTCCTGTTTGGATTGGCGATAACCGCACTCTTGTTGGGTCTGCTTTGGCCATGGATCGATAAAATCCCTTTTGGACGATTACCGGGTGATATTGTGGTGGAGCGGGAAAACTTTCGTTTCCACCTCCCTTTAACCAGCATGCTGCTGTTAAGCGCACTGATCACTCTAATTTTATGGCTGATTCGCCGCTAGGGTTTTTCACACCCAATTGCCTGTCAACAGCTAAATCTCTGACTATTCACAGGCACTGAAGTAGTCAAAGTCATCGGCCAGTGCATCACGACATTGCGCGCTCGCATAGGTGAATCCGCCTGGAACACTGTGCATGTCCTGCTGCTCCATTGAGATCAGCTGGCTCGCTGCATTACAGGCCTCTCTTGATGCGCATTGATTATCACTGCCACATACCCTGTTGCGCAACTTTTCACAGGGTGTCTCATGCCCCGGTGAACGTCTATCGCAGGCCTGAAAAAAGGTCTCATTTCCCAATGCCTCAAGACAATGCATAGAGCTTTCAAGAATAACACCTGACCAACTGCTGCTCAGCTCACTACGCTCCATCGCAAACAGTTGGCGTGCGGGATCGCATGCGGGACTGGAATCGCACTCATTGTGCATACCGCAAACTTTATTCACCAGCTGCATGCATGCAGCATTCAGGCGATCTCGCTCCTGTTCCCGCTGAGCATCGATAATCACACGGTCTTTGACGACGACACCATCGCGTACAATGATTACTGCCCCGTTGTCGAGTTTGTGTACTCCATCCCATAGCGGGGTAGTCTCTCCCCCAGCGGTGCGGGACGCCTTGTTGGTATCCGAATCGATGGAGATATGGCTGCCATCCTGTAGTTGACCTTGCCACGATGATGTATCGGCAAATACCGCAAGAGGCAATATGCAAAATACTGTGATGATGTGGCGCAACTGCATGCTACTCACCCTTCGCAATTCATCTATTTCAGCATCAGAATATCATAATTTTTCCCTTAAGCTGAGCGGTTCGAGCAATCCCCCATTAGCCCCTTCGCCAGGTATGGTATTGCTCCACCCATGACAATAGCTTTTCCGGCTTATGGGCGCGTTTCCAGGCTCCTGCGGCATATTTGTTGGCCTCGAACAGCGTCGGGTAGATATGAATCGTGCCGAGTATCTTGTTCAAGCCAAAGCCGTGCTTCATGGCAGCAGTGAATTCTCCGATCAGTTCACCTGCATTCTCGCCCACGATCGTTGCCCCAAGCACCCGGTCCTTACCGGGTGGCGTCAGTACCTTCACCATACCGTGGGTCTCACCTTCCGCAATCGCCCGATCCAATTCGGAAAGATCGAATTTCGTTACTTCGTACTCGATACCCTTTTGATTCGCCTCCTGCTCGTTGAGCCCCACCCGCGCCACCTCCGGATCGGTAAAGGTCGCAAACGGGATCACCGAGTAATCCACCTTAAAGCGACGGAATATCCCAAACAGGCTGTTCACCGCCGCGTACCACGCCTGATGGCCGGCGGTATGGGTGAACTGGTACGGACCAGCCACATCGCCACAGGCATAGATAGTTGGAATGGATGTCTGGAGGTACTCATCGGTCTCAATGGTACCGTTCGGGTTAAGTGCCACATTCAACTCCTCAAGGCCGAATCCGCTGGTATTGGGTTTCCGGCCGACGGCAACCAGCACCTGATCGAACGGCACTTTTTTCTGTGTATCGTTGTGTTCACAGATCAGCAGATTTTCACCCTCCTCTTTGACGAATTCCACCGCCTTGTGCCCAACCAGCAGGTTGATGCCTTCCTCCGTGAATTGTTGTGTCACCAGATCCGCCACATCTTCATCCTCACGTATCATCAACCTGGGCATCATTTCGACAATAGTGACCCTGCTGCCAAATCGGGCAAAGGCCTGAGACAACTCGCATCCTATCGGACCGCCACCCAATACCAGCAGTCTTTCCGGCAATTCGCGCAATTGCCAAAGATTGTCCGAGGTAAGGTAATCGAATTGATCAATGCCGGTTATCGGCGGCACGAAGGGGCCTGCACCTGTGGCTACAATGATATGAGGGGTTCGAATTTCTATGCCGTTGACCTCCACGCTGTAGGGTGATGTGATACGCGCCTCACCCTCGATGACTTCCACCCCGAGCCCCGTATAGCGTTCCACTGAATCGTGAGGCTCAACCTCTTTGACGACTCTTTGCACCCGTTCCATGATGTTACTGAAGTTGTATTTGACATCAATGGCATCAAAGCCCCACTCATGAGCCCTGCGACTCTGGCTCAGGATGCGCGCACTACGGATCAGCGCCTTGGAAGGCACGCAACCTGTATTCAGGCAGTCACCCCCCATCTTATGTTTTTCGATCAGCGACACCTGTGATTTCACAGCCGCGGCAATATATGCCGATACCAGTCCCGCGGAACCACCCCCGATCACCACCAGGTTTTGATCGAATGCCTCAGGTCGTTCCCAATCTTTCAAAGCCTTGCGTTGTTTTAACAGTGTGACTATCTTTTTTGCCAGTAACGGAAAGAGCCCCAACAACACAAAGGATCCGATCAAAGCCGGCGAGAGAATTCCGGATGCCGAATCGAGAGTTGCAAGCTGTGTACCCGCATTTACATAGACCACTGTCCCAGCCAACATACCGACCTGGCTGACCCAATAGAAGGTCCAGGTACGGATAGGCGTCAAACCCATCAACAGATTGATCACGAAAAAAGGAAAAATCGGCACCAACCTCAGGGTAAAGAGATAGAAGGCGCCATCCTTCCGCATGCCCTCATTGATCGCCTTTAAACGGTCGCCATAACGATTCTGCACCATATCCTTAAGCAGAAAACGGGCTATCAGAAAAGCAAGCGTGGCGCCGATAGTAGAGGCAAAGGAAACCAACACCGAGCCCCACAACAAACCGAAGACCGCGCCTATCGCCAAGGTCATGACTGCCGCACCGGGAAGAGAGAGGGCGGTTACCGCCACATAGACGACAAAGAAAACCACCGTGGCCAGTAACGGGTGTGAGCTTTTCCAAGAGATAATGCCATCTCGTTGAGACTTCAGATAATCGAGAGTCAGAACCTTATCCAGATCAAATAGAAAAAAGGCAAACACCAGCAGTGCCACTACGAGCAGGACGATCAGTTTACGGGGATTCATGGGCTTGTACCTTGCTAAACAACATGCATTTTTTTATCTACGATCTATCCTAGCAGATAGATTCAAAAGAGTTTGCAAAGGAATACAATAACCCTAAATCGCGGGCCACCAGAAACACATTTTTCCTGGATCTAAAGCAGTTTAGATTGGAACGCAGTGTGAAAGTGATGCAATTAGGCTTTCAGATTAAAGAAGACGATGAAAAAATCAAATGATCAAGAAGGCACCGGTGATTCTGAACAAGTCAGATTGTGAACGTATACTTCTTCAATGCGACATTAGCATTTGAAAGTCGGCCAATTACCATTGCTGACCAAATAGAGAAGAAATACTAGCTGCACAATACCATCCATGACTTATTCAGAGCCTGCTTGGCTATTGTAGAGAAACCGGTTGTTCCAGGACCGACTTCAACGGAGCCACTTCATCCGAAACAGTGCTTTTATCGGCCACATCACTATAGGCCTGGTGGAGTTTTTCACCATCTTCTGCAGTCTCTGGTAAGGCTATGCCGAGATGCGTCTTCAGCTTATTGATACCTACAATCAGACGGTATTGGGAGAATATGTGATCATACCAGGTCTTGGCTTTCTCTCTTTTTGCCTCATACAACTCATTCTCAGAATCCAGTAAATCGAGCAATGAGCGCTTACCGAGGTTAAACTGCCAGGCATAGGCATCACGGGTCTTTTCACTGGCAAGCACATGTTCCTGTTGAAAAACCAGTTGCTTTTGAGTGACATCATAGGCCGACCACGACAACCTGACGCTTTCCACAACCTGGCGATAGGTGTTGTTGCGGATCTCTTTGGCTTCATTGACCAAATGGGCATTTTGCCTGTTACGCGCCCGATCCTTACCGCCGGCAAACAGATTGTAACGCATCCGAAGCATTGCCGTGACATCGTCATCACGCCCTTCCACGCCATCCAGGTCATCACCGTACCTTGCCCCGAGTTCAAGATCCAGGCGCGGATAGTGAGCACTTTTGGATGCCTTGTACTGAGCCGCCGCGGCAGTCACATCAGCATTTGCTGATTTCAATGTCGGGTGATTTTCAAGTGCAAGCTGTATGGCCGCATCCTGATTTTGCGGCAGAATCTCATTCACTGCAGCTATGGGTTCGAGCGCTTTCGGCAGCAGCCCTACCACACGTAGAAAGTTTGTCTCCGCGTCTTTGAGATTCACTTCATCCGATAGCATATTTGCCGAGGCAGAGGCACGCCGGCCTGTAATCTGCGCCAAATCAGAGGTTCTGCCAACACCGGAATTGCTTCTCAGCTCCACCTGATCGTAGATTCTTGCATGGGCCTGCAGATTTTCCGATGAAAGCGCCATCAGATCCCGGTGCAGAAGGACTTGTATATAGGTATCCACAGCTTTAAGTCCAAGTTTTTCACTGGCGCTCTCAAGCACTCTTCGCTGTGCTTCTACCCTGGCATTCTGACGATCCACCTCACTTTGAGTGGCAAATCCGTCAAACAACATCTGGTTCAGCGTCAAACTGGCTTCTTTCCGAGTCAGAGAGCGATAATCATCACCGCTGGCCCGGGTCGTATTATTGTCAGTCCGCTCATAACCTGCTGCCGCGTTCAGGTCGATAGACGGCATATAACCGGATTTTGCTTGATCCAATTCCTCAAGACGTGATAGATGCTGGTTGGATTCCACCAGCACCTCAGGATTGGTTATGATTGCATGCTCCACCGCTGTACGCAGATCCAAAGCATATGCAGGACTAAAAAGAATAAAAACCAGGGCTGCGATACCAGACTTCACTAACACTTTGCCAACCATATGTTACGTTAAATTTACAATCACTTTTTAATTATTGTGAACCAGTTAGCATTCAATAGCGGCATATTAGCAGCTAACTTAAACGCTAGATTATAGGTATACCCATTACGTGGAGCATGTGGCGACTGCGCAATCAACTATCTTCAACAATCGATCCCTTTCGACTGTAAAACACCCAAACATCGATTGCGCGAATCAGCTCGCCATGTAGTATTTATTAATTTAAATACAATCAGTTACAATAACTTACTCAATCTACATATACGTACATCAATTATCAAGCTGTGCGCTGTAAAACTATGTGAATTTTGATTTTCGCACCCGACTACCCTCACCACAAAAAAAGGGCCCTCTTGGGGCCCTTAACTGCATCTATCCGATTCAGCTGCGACGGGTCAAACAATCGTCACATTCACCTGATCTTCAATCAACAGGGTCACGCTATCATCCGTATTGAGATACTCGGTAAAGGTGTGGCCGTTTTGGGTGACTGTATTTCCGGACTCGTGCCAATCGCTCGTCAGTTCCACACTGTCAGAGGTATCACCCAGAATCTCCAGCAGATTGTCATCGTCAGTCATTGTCAACACATCAGACACAGTCAGATTCAAGATGTCGTGATTGCCTACCGTGAGATCTATTCTCTCTATGTTTCTGATATTGGATATGCTACTGAAGTCAAGGTCATCGTTATCAGGTGCAATGAGTGTGTCGAAACCGGTATTTCCGGTGATCAGACTATCGGCTGAATCGAAGATCAGCGTATCATTTCCACCGCCGCCGCGTAATTGGTCACTCCCAGACCCACCGTCAAGAACATCATCGCCGCCACGACCTCGCAAGATATCATTCCCTTCATATCCAGATAGATACTCATCTGCAGCAGTACCTCTCAGGATATCAGCGATAGCCGATCCATCGATACTCTGGTAACCGCCGATTGTTATGGTCAGCGTCGCACTGGAAACATCGCCATCCTCATCCGTAATCGAATAGCTGAAAGTATCAGTAATCGTATCCCCGGGGGCCAAATCATCTTTGGTATCACGGTTCAATTGGAAGGAATAGGCGCCGCTGGAGTTGACCGTCAGATTGCCATATGGGCTTGATGTGTCACCCCAGACAACATTGGATACAGATCCATCACCGCCTGTTATGTTTGACACGCTCCCCGTAACCACGGGAAGAGTATCGGTGGAAACGATACTCCCCATGATCTCAAACGGGTTCACCGCCTGTTCATCTGTTCGAATTGTGGATACGATCTGACCATTGGAATCCATGAATCCATCCACTCTGACCTCATACTCCTGACCGCCAATGGAAATCGTCACCGCTTGAGCGGGTAGCGTTATGATATCTCTCGGATCAGCACCATCATTTGGTGTCTCATTATGATCCATCAAGACATCGAACTGCACTGTAGTTGGGATACCATTGACCACCACATCCATTTCAATGGTAAGAGTGACCTGATCCAGTGTGGATGAGTTGGCATATATAGGCCAGTTATTGTGTGAGAAGTCTGCCAGCTTGAATGATTCGCCTATCTGCACGCTTTGGCCACCGCCGGTATAAACCGGGTTGTCTACCAAAGTATACCCTGATTGGGATCCGCCTTGTGGAACACTTCCCCACAATAGATTATCAACAAAGCTGTCTGCATCTGTATCTTGTTGGGTTACATCGCCCGTACCATTGATGAATATAGGATTGGTCCAGCCAGCAGAGAGATTTTGTATTCCCAGCGAGTCAACTCCGATATACATATTGGCGGAAATATTACCTGCTTTTGGCGCATCATCTTCAATCTGAATAGTAAGCGGTGCAGACGCACTATCCGTACCATCGTCTACAGTAACATCCACATCGAAAGAAATAACATCTTCCTGGCCGACAACCGGATGATCCACCCTATCCGATAGTGTAACAGTATAGTTTCCAGCCTGATCTATGGATATACGCACAACTTCTGAACCACCAGCAGAACCTATGAGCGTATCAGTCCCATCACCCGTCCAGGTTATGGGCTGACCATAAGATGTCATAGCGACGCCAGGCTCTGCCAATGACACGGTCAAGGTATCACCTTCAGGATCACTTACAGACATACTGCCGCTGTCAGTGACACTATCTGTTGTATCAGTTGGCGTGCCTGTGTTATCAGGCATACCGTTAACCAGACCCTCTTCAGAAACTGCAGCTGTTGCAGGAGTTATTTCAGGCAGATCATTCACTTCATTAACAGTAACCGTCACCGTGGCGGTATCAGTGCCACCGTTGCCATCATCGATGGTGTAGGTAAAGGTGTCGGTACCATTGAAGTCCGCATTCGGTGTGTATACAGGGTTTCCTGATACCGGATCGATGGCAACCGATCCATTGGTACCTTGAGTGACCGCAGTCACGGTCAGCGTATCACCATCCGGATCGCTGTCGTTCGGCAGGACATCGACAGTGACTGGAACATCCTCATCTGTACCTATAGCGTCATCCACAGCAACAGGGGCATCATTCACAGCGCCCACAGTTACGGTGACTGTAGCAGTGTCAGTCCCACCGTTGCCATCGTCGATGGTGTAGGTGA
>JBEVXH010000014.1:0-66016 GCA_040506195.1 Candidatus Thiodiazotropha sp.
GCGCAACCCAAAGGGCTGGGGCTATTTTTCCGCCCAGCGGCGTTATCATTCGCTCATGTAGCATAACTACACCTCGCTCATTCTGCCTTGCCGGGCAAAAAAATAGTCCCAGCAGGGCCGATTGGATTAGTGTTAACAGGCCCTAGGCAGCAGAGGCTGTCTATCCGGGCTTGAAACACCCTGCAATTAGTTAAGTAAAAACTCAAGTTTAATTTAATAATTATAAATAGAACATAATTATAATTCGACTAAAGTCATCGCCATATCAGATTTAAATATCCAATCTTTGAGGGATATATGGCTGACGACAATTTACCCGCAGGTCTGACTCAGGCGCAGCTTGATGCGCACTGGATGGCGTTCACCGGTAACCGGCAGTTCAAGCAAGACCCCCGCATCATCATTGCAGCCGAAGGCAACTACTATACCGACCCAGACGGGCGCGATATCTTTGATGGCCTGTCGGGGCTCTGGACTTGCGGGCTGGGTCATGCGCGCCCTGAAATCTCCGAGGCGGTAAGCAACCAGATTAAACGCTTGGATTACATGCCTGCCTTTCAGTACGCGGCGCCCAACTCCTTCGTCCTGGCTGAAAAGATCACCGAGTTTATGCCGGAAGGGCTGAACCGGGTGGTCTACACCTGTTCCGGTTCCGAATCTGCCGAGACTTCACTAAAGATCGCCCGTGCTTACTGGCGTAAAAAAGGCCAGCCTTCCAAGACTAAATTGATTGGCCGCAGCCTGGGTTACCACGGCGTGAACTGGGGCGGTATCTCCGTTGGCGGCATCGGCCCTAACCGCACCGCGTATGGCGAGGGCCTGGCCGTCGATCATATGCGTCACACCATGCTGCCGGAAAACACCTTCGTCAAAGGACAACCCGAAACCGGCGCCGAGCGGGCCAACGATCTGCTGGATCTGATCGCGCTGCACGATGCGTCCAACATCGCCGCGGTTATTGTTGAGCCGATGTCCGGTTCTGCCGGTGTGATCCCGCCGCCTAAGGGTTACCTGGATCGTCTGCGCGAAATCTGTGACCGGCACGATATTCTGCTGATCTTCGATGAGGTCATCACGGCTTACGGCCGTATGGGCGCCGCTACCGGTGCTGAGGCCTTTGGAGTGACCCCGGATATCATCAATACGGCCAAGCAGCTGACCAATGGCGCCATTCCGATGGGCGCGGTGATCTGTAGGCAGGAGATCTACGATACCTTCATGGTAGATGCCGGTCCCGAATATCTGCCGGAGTTGCTGCACGGTTATACCTACTCCGCCCATCCCGTTGCCTGCGCCGCCGGACTGGCTTCTCTGAACCTGATTCAGCAAGAGCGGCTTGCGCAGCGGGTCAAAGAGATGAGTCCGTGCTGGGAAGAGGCGGTGCACAGCCTCAAAGGCAGCAGGTATGTTACCGATATCCGCAGTTTCGGTTTTGCGGCAGGGTTTACCCTGGAAGCCGGTCCGGAAGGCCCATTGCAGCGACCCTTTGATATGGCTATGCGTATGTGGAAGAAGGGATTCTACGTACGTTGTGGCGGCGCCACGATCCAGTTGGCGCCCTCCTTCATCACAACCAGAAAAGAGATCGATTCACTGGTCAACGCATTGGGGGAAAGTTTCAACGAACTGACTTGATGCAACGCTGGAAAATCCATCAATTACCCAATGCTTGGGCGGGTTAGACAACTCGCACCATTTTACCTGAGGAAATAGCATGACCACTGTTGGACATCTGATCAATGGCGAAATACGCACTGATGCGGAACGCACCCAAGATGTATACAACCCCGCTACCGGCGAGGTCGGCAAGCAGGTGGCTATCGCATCTTCTGAAACCGTCGAAGAAGCCATCGCCGTGGCCCAGGCCGCTTATCCTGCTTGGCGCAACACCCCGCCGGCTAGACGTGCCCGGGTGATGTTCAGGTTCAAAGAGCTGCTTGAACTCAACGCCGAAAAGATCTGCATGATGATCGGCGAGGAGCACGGGAAGATCGCCCATGATGCCGCAGGTGAGTTGCAGCGTGGCATCGAGAATGTTGAATATGCCTGCTGCGCACCCGAGCTGCTTAAGGGTGAACACGCCAAGAATGTCGGTTCGGCCATCGATTCATGGAGCGAGTTTCAGCCGCTGGGCGTGGTTGCCGGCATCACACCCTTCAACTTCCCTGCGATGGTGCCGTTGTGGATGTACCCCATGGCGATCGTTTGTGGCAACACCTTCATACTGAAACCGTCCGAGCGCGACCCGTCATCCACCCTGTTTATTGCTCAACTGTTGGCGGAGGCCGGATTGCCGGCAGGTGTTTTGAATGTGGTCAACGGCGATAAGCTGGCGGTCGATACCTTGCTCAACGATAAGCGCGTGCAAGCGGTAAGTTTCGTTGGTTCTACGCCGGTTGCCGAGTACATCTACACCACCGCCAATGCAAACGGTAAGCGCTGCCAGGCGCTTGGCGGCGCTAAAAATCACGCCATCGTCATGCCGGATGCCGATCTGGATAATGCGGTCAATGCGCTGACCGGCGCCGCGTTCGGATCCTCCGGCGAGCGTTGCATGGCGCTGTCGGTAGCCGTCTGTGTCGGTAAGCAGACACAAAGCGCATTTATCGCCAAGATGAAGAGCGCGATGGAGACGCTCAAAGTCGGTGCTTACTCAGATCGCGATAATGATTTTGGTCCGCTTATCACCAAAGAGCATCAGGAGAAAGTGATTGGCTATATCGATAGCGCCGAAGCTGACGGCGCCATCATAGAGGTGGACGGGCGGAATACACGGGTAGCCGGTTACGAGGATGGTTTTTTTGTCGGCGGTACGCTGATCAATAACGTTACGGCAAAAATGCACTCTTACCTCAACGAGATCTTCGGTCCGGTGCTGCAGGTAATGTGCGTCGACACAATGGAAGAGGCGATGCGGTTGATCAATGATCATGAGTATGGCAACGGTACCTGTATCTTTACCCGTGACGGTGAAGCGGCCCGTTACTTCTCTGACAATATTCTGGTAGGCATGGTCGGCATCAATGTGCCGTTGCCGGTTCCGGTTTCGTATCACAGCTTTGGTGGCTGGAAGCGTTCACTGTTCGGCGATCTGCATGCCTATGGTCCGGATGCAGTGCGTTTCTATACCAAGCGCAAGACCATCACGCAGCGCTGGCCGTCAGCGGGTGTGCGTGAAGGTGTTCAGTTCGCATTTCCCAGCTAGGGCCTGTTTACACTGGCCCAACAGGCACTGTTCTGTCTGAAAAGCGCCAATCAAAGCGCAGGGATGTTTGTTCATGACGAATGAACAATGAGGAACACTGAAATGTGATGACCTGATGGTAATTATTATGTCTATGTGGGTGTGATTTATGAGTTCGAATATTAAGTCTGTTGCAGTGCTCGGTGCGGGCGTTATGGGTGGAGGAATTGCCGCCCAGGTAGCCAATGCAGGATTTCCTGTGGTGTTGCTGGATATCGTTCCGGATGGCGCAGTCAACCGGAACCAAGTGGCTGAGTCTGCTGTTCAGCGCCTGCATAAAACGGGGGGTTTTATGCACCCTGTAAACGCCAATCTCATCACCACCGGTAACCTAGAGGATGATCTCGGCTTACTTGCGGATTGTGACTGGATTGTCGAGGCGGTCATAGAACAGCTCGATATCAAGAGTGACCTCTACAGGCGGGTTGATGCGGTACGAAAAACCGGTTCAGTGATCTCATCAAATACATCGACCATCCCACTGCGGCTGCTGGTCGAAGGGCAGTCGGAGGCATTCGCCCGGGATTTTCTCATTACCCACTTCTTTAATCCGCCGCGTCATATGCGGCTACTGGAGTTGGTGGGAAGTGAGAAGACCCGTCCGGAGGCCCTGGCGCAGATCCGTGAATTTGCAGACGTTCAACTCGGTAAAGGCATTGTTGCCTGCAAGGACACCCCGGGATTTATCGCCAATCGCATCGGCATCTACTGGATGCAGTGCGGATTGTTGAGCGCTTTCGAAATGGGCGTCACGGTGGAACAGGCCGATGCGGTCATGAGCCGTCCTGTCGGCATCCCCAAGACAGGCATCTTTGGATTATGGGACTTGATCGGGATCGATCTTGGGCCTCACTTGATCAGGAGTATGACCTCAACCCTGGAACCGACAGATCGCTTTCACCCCTTGGCGAAGACGCCGCAATTGGTCAGTGAGATGATTGCCGATGGTTACACCGGCCGCAAGGGCAGGGGGGGGTTCTACCGTATGAATAAGTCATGCGGTAAGAAACGGATGGAGAGCAAGAATCTGCTTAGTGGCGATTATCAACCTGTCGCCAAGCCGGAACTTGAAAGTCTGGTATCGGCGAAATCCGGTCTTAGCAGTCTTGTCAGTCACCCGGATCGTGGAGGCCGTTTTGCCTGGGAAGTGCTCTCCAGCACCCTGTGCTATGCAGCATCACTGGTACCCGAGATCTGTGATCAGATTGACGGTGTTGATGAGGCGATGAGGCTGGGTTATGCCTGGAAATACGGTCCCTTTGAATTGATTGATCAATTGGGCGCCGCCTGGTTTGTCGAACGCCTGAAGACCGAGGGGCGTGAGGTGCCGGCTATCCTTGAAAAGCTCGGCAACGGCAGTTTTTACCGGATCGAAAATGGCGTTCGTCAGCAGTTCTCTGTGGATGGTCAATACCGCGATATCGAACGACCGGAGGGTGTGCTATTGCTGGCCGACATCAAGCAGCGTAACCGGCCTCTGGCTCAGAACAGCGCGGCAACCCTGTGGGATATCGGTGATGGCGTGGCCTGTCTGGAATTTCATACCAAGATGAATGCGATGGAGCCGGCGATCCTGCAAATGATTGAGGAATCGATCGATATTGTCGGAAGCCGTTTCAAGGCCCTGGTGCTCTATAACGAGGGTCCTGCATTCTGCGCCGGCGCCAATCTCAGCTTGATCAGGCAGTCGATTGTAGACCAGGACTGGAGTGCGATGACCGGGTTGATAGAGGCTGGACAGCTGGCTTATCGAAAGATGCAGTCGTCGCCATTTCCTGTTGTAGGCGCTCCGTCAGGCATGGCGCTCGGCGGCGGCTGCGAAATACTGCTGCACTGCGACGCTATTCAAGCACATGCGGAGACCTATGCGGGTCTGGTGGAGATCGGTGTGGGCTTAGTGCCCGCCTGGGGTGGTTGCAAGGAGATGCTCAAACGCTGGAATGCCCGCACCGACAGTGAGAGTGCTGCATTAAGGGCCTTTGAGCTGATTGCGACCGCGAAGGTCTCAGGTTCTGCCGCCGGGGCGCAGAGTATGGGGCTGCTGCGCGAGGATGACCGGATCACCATGAATCGGGATCGTCTGCTGGCCGACGCAAAGGCCAAGGCGCTGGCCTTGACCGTTGATTACCAGCCACATCCCGCTGGCGGCATTCCGCTTGCCGGCGAGAACGCAAAAGGGGAAATGTTAAAACAGTTAGAGGCCTTTGCCGCAGCCGGCAAGGCCACTTCGCACGACCTGGTGGTTGGCGCCGCCCTGGCCGATATTCTCACCGGTCATGAGGCGGGAGAGTGCAGTGAGGACGACCTATATATCCGAGAGCTTGGCGCATTCAGTGCGTTGCTGCGTACTGCCGACACCCTGGCCCGAATTGAACACATGTTGAATACCGGAAAACCCCTGAGGAACTAGATCATGCTCAGTTATAAAGCGCCACTGCGCGACATGCGTTTTATCTTTGACGAAGTGCTTGACGGCAGTCGTCTGCAAGCCTTATCTGGTTTCGAAGAGGTGGATCCCGATACCGTGGAGGCGATCCTGGAGGAGGCGGGTAAGTTCTGTGAAAACGAGCTGCTGCCGCTCAACCGTGATGGTGACGAGGAGGGCTGTCGCTGGGAAGGCGGGCGGGTGACCACTCCGAAAGGCTTCAAGGAAGCCTATCGGTCCCTGTGCGAATCGGGTTGGAACTCCATCGCCATGGACGCAGACTACGGCGGCCAGGGTCTGCCCAAGACCTTGCATCTGATGATCGATGAGATGATATGTTCCACCAATCTGTCATTCAGCCTCTACCCTGGGTTGACCAATGGCGCCTATGCCGCGCTGGCCACCTACGCCAGTGATGAAATCAAGGAGACCTATTTCCCAAGAATGGCTGACGGCACCTGGAGTGCCAGTATGTGTCTGACCGAACCCCACTGCGGTACCGATCTGGGGCTGCTGCGAACCAGGGCCGTCCCTCAGGATGACGGGAGTTACCGTATCAGCGGCACCAAGATCTTCATTACCGCCGGTGAGCACGATCTGACAGACAATATCCTCCATCTGGTATTGGCGCGCACCCCCGATGCCCCGAAGGGGATTAAGGGCATCAGCCTGTTTCTGGTGCCCAAGATCCTGGTCGGAGACGACGGATCGCCGGGTGAAGCCAATGGCGTCACCTGTGGTTCCATCGAACATAAAATGGGTATCAAGGCCTCGGCCACCTGCGTATTAAATTTTGATGATGCGAAGGGCTTTCTGATCGGTGATCTGAACAGAGGCATGCGCGCCATGTTCAAGATGATGAACACCGAGCGTGTCGCGGTGGGGGTGCAGGGGTTGGGTATCAGTGAAGCGGCTTACCAGGCTGCTGTCGGGTACGCACGCGAGCGTATCCAGGGCCGTGCTCTGACCGGCGCCAAGCAGCCGGATATGGCGGCTGATCCGCTGATTGTCCACCCCGATGTGCGCCGCATGCTGCTGACTGTTCGCGCCAATACCGAAGGTTGTCGCGCCTTGGCTATCTGGCTGGGGATGCAGCTTGATATCTCGGTCCACGAACAGGATGCAGGGAAACGCCAGGAAGCCGAGGACCTGGTGGCCTTGCTGACGCCGGTGGCCAAAGCCTACCTGACGGATGTCGGTTTTGAGTCGGCTGTTTTGGGCCAGCAGGTATTCGGTGGCCACGGCTACATCCGCGAGCACGGCATGGAACAGCTGGTGCGGGATGCACGTATAGCGCAGATCTATGAGGGCGCCAACGGTATACAGGCCATGGATCTGGTGGGCCGCAAGCTTCCGGCCGAAGGCGGGCGTTATCTTGATCGTTACTTTGCCTTGATAGGAGCCTTCATTAACGAATACAAGAGTGAAGGCGTACTTGAGGAATTTGTTCAACCCCTGGTCCAGGCGTTTGGGCATTTGCACGAGGCGACAGATTGGCTGTCCCGATCGGCGGTTGAAAATGCGGATGAGATAGGGGCGGCGGCCTACGATTATCTGTGCCTTATCGGACAAGTCACGCTGGCACTGCTTTGGGTTCAGATGGCCAAGACCGCGCTGGCTAAACAGGCGGAGTCGGGTGAGGTGTTCTATCGCACCAAACTCAAAACGGCGCGTTTCTATATGCGGCGCCTGCTGCCGCAAACCCAGTCGTTACTGGCCTCGATCAAGTCCGGCGCCGCCAGCCTGATGGAATTTGATGAGGAGGAGTTCTAACTGCTTTTTTGGTCGGTATGGAGTCATGCTACCTCCGCCACAGACGGGAAAACATTCCTCCATTCCTATGTGGATTCTTTACCCATACCGACTTTTTTCATTCCAAGGGTCAGGGCTGCAGCCTAAGGCGACAGCCGCTGACCGGAACCTGAACAGGAGATAGAGATGAAGGTTTTGGTCGCAGTCAAGCGCGTCATCGACGCCAATGTCAAGCCCCGGCTGAAGGCTGACGGCAGCGGTGTTGAACTGGCCAATGCAAAGATGGCCATGAATCCATTCGATGAGATTGCCGTGGAAGAGGCCGTTCGTCTGAAAGAGTCGGGCAAGGTCTCTGAAGTGGTGATCGTTTCGATGGGGCAAGCAAAGTGTCAGGAGACTATCCGGGTTGCGCTGGCGATGGGGGGCGATCGCGGCATCCACGTACAGACGGAGGGCGAACTGCAGCCGTTGGCCGTTGCCAAGCTGCTAAAGGAACTGGTTGAGGTTGAACGGCCCGACCTGGTCATCACGGGCAAGCAGGCGATCGATGATGATTCCAACCAGACCGGTCAGATGCTGGCCGCGCTGCTCGATTGGCCGCAGGGTACCTTTGCTTCAAAGGTCGAGTTGGCTGAGCGCGAGGTTACCGTGACCCGTGAGATCGACGGCGGCCTGGAGACTTTGGCGCTGGATCTGCCAGCGCTGATCACCACCGATCTGCGCCTTAACGAGCCGCGCTACGTCAAGTTGCCGAACATCATGAAGGCGAAGAAGAAACCGCTGGAGGTGAAGAGCCCGGAAGATTTGGGCGTGGTTATCACCTCCGGTCTGAGCACGCTCAAGGTGGAAGAACCGCAGGTTCGCGCAGCAGGTATCAAGGTGGCTGATGTGGCCGAGCTGGTCGAGAAACTGAAAAATGAGGCAAAGGTATTGTCATGAGTACCCTGGTAATCGCTGAACACGACAACAATGCGCTTAAATCGTCCACCGCGCACACTGTCGCCGCAGCTGCGCAGTTAGGCAAGGTGACAGCATTGGTGGCCGGTTACGGTTGCCGGGCCGCAGCCGAGCAGGTAGCCGAACTACAAGGCGTAGAGAAGGTGCTGCTGGTCGAGGCGGAGATCTATGCGCATCACCTGGCGGAGCAGTTGGCCCCGTTGGTTGTGGCTAATGCATCGGGTTTTGATCATCTGTTGGCCCCGGCAACCACCTTCGGTAAGAATTTGATGCCGCGGGTGGCCGCACTGCTTGATGTGGCGCAAATCTCCGATATTGTCACTATCGAAAGCACCGACACGTTCAAGCGCCCGATCTATGCCGGTAACGCCATTGCCACCGTGCAATCGACTGATCCGGTCAAGGTGATCACCGTACGTGGCACCGCCTTTGATTCGGCCCCCGCGGGGAATGCGGCGGTAATCGAGGAGATTGCCGCTGGGGGTGACGTTGCCGGTTCACGCTTCTTCAGTCAGGAGCTGAATAAATCGGATCGTCCCGAGCTGACTGCGGCCAAGACCGTCGTATCCGGCGGCAGGGGTATGGGTTCTGCCGAGAACTTCCACATGCTTGAAAAACTGGCCGATAAGCTGGGCGCCGCTGTGGGTGCCTCCCGGGCCGCTGTGGATGCCGGGTTTGTACCCAACGATTACCAGGTCGGACAGACCGGCAAGATTGTCGCTCCCGACCTTTATATCGCGGTCGGTATCTCCGGGGCCATTCAGCATTTGGCCGGCATGAAGGACTCCAAGGTGATCGTGGCGATCAACAAGGACGAAGAGGCCCCGATCTTCCAGGTGGCGGACTACGGTCTGGTGGCGGATCTGTTCGATGTCATACCCGAGTTGACCGGTGCGGTCTGAGCCAAACCGTAAACAGCAATCGAAATTCAGGAGTGAGTGGCGTGGAACGTGAATCGATGGAGTTTGATGTGGTGATCGTCGGCGCCGGCCCGGCTGGGCTGAGCGCGGCGATTCGTCTGAAACAGCTCAATGGTGATCTCAACGTCGTGGTGCTGGAGAAAGGCTCCGAAGTAGGCGCCCATATTCTCTCAGGAGCGGTGTTTGAGCCACGCGCCCTGAATGAGTTGCTGCCTGACTGGAAACAGCGGTGTGCGCCTTTGAAGAGTGCGGTGGCGCGTGACGAAATATACCTGTTCCGAAGCGAGCGCAAGGCGTGGCGGCTGCCTCATGCATTCACGCCAAAGACCATGCGCAACTCAGGCAACTATATCATCAGCCTGGGCAGCTTATGCCGTTGGCTGGCTGAGCAGGCCGAAGCTTTGGGTGTCGAGATTTTCCCCGGTTTTGCCGCAGCCGAAATCCTGTTTGACGGGAACGGCGGGGTGCGTGGTGTGGCGACAGGCGATATGGGTCGCGACAGAGCCGGTAACGAAAAGGAGAGTTTCGAACCGGGCATGGAACTGCTGGGCCGTTATACGTTGTTTGCGGAAGGCGCACGCGGCCATCTTGGCGAGCAATTGATCAAGCGCTTTGATCTGGCAAGGGATGCATCGGTTCAGCACTATGGACTGGGTATCAAGGAGCTGTGGGAGGTGGATCCCGATAAGCATCAACCGGGACTGGTTGTGCATGGCGCCGGTTGGCCCTTGGGCAGGGAGGCTGCCGGTGGTTCATTTCTCTATCACATGGAGGGTAACCAGGTGGCGGTCGGCTTGATTGTAGATTTGAACTATGGCAATCCTTATCTCTCGCCCTTTGAAGAGTTTCAGCGGTTTAAGCATCAGGTTGTGATACGGCAGTATCTCGAGGGTGGCAAGCGCATCAGCTATGGCGCGAGAGTGATTGCCAAGGGCGGCCTGAATGCCCTGCCTGAAGCGGCTTTTCCGGGAGGTTTGCTCATCGGTTGTGATGCCGGTACCTTAAACTTCGCCAAAATCAAAGGCTCACACACAGCGATGAAATCGGGCATGTTGGCTGCCGAGACGGTGGCCGAAGCATGCCAAACCGATAAAGATAGTGTTGTGACATTAGATGGCTATACCCAAAGGTTCGAGACATCATGGCTGCATGAGGAGCTGCACCGGTCACGCAACTTCGGCCCGGCTTTGCATAAGTTGGGCACCTTGTGGGGTGGGGCGTATAACTTCATTGATCAAAACCTGTTTGGCGGCCGTCTGCCTTTTGATATCAGAGACAATGATGCAGACCACGAGCAGCTGAAGCAAGCAAAAGCGTGCCGGCCGATCGACTACCCAAAACCTGACGGCAAGCTTAGTTTTGATCGCCTGGGATCGGTTTTTCTCTCCGGCACCAATCATGAAGAGGATCAGCCTGCACATCTGAAACTGGCTGATTCAACGATACCGCTGACCACCAATCTGGCGCTGTATGACGCGCCGGAACAGCGCTACTGTCCAGCCGGTGTTTATGAGTTTCTGGAAGAGGAAAACGGCATGGTGAGGCTGCAGATAAATGCGCAAAATTGTCTGCACTGCAAGACCTGCGACATCAAGGATCCAACGCAGAATATCACCTGGGTGGCGCCTGAGGGCGGTGGTGGGCCCAACTATCCCAACATGTAGCGAACTGTATTGGTTATTTTGATCCGTGGCGAAATCTTTTTTTAAAGCAAGTTTGCTGGAGTTATTATGAGCAATTCAAACGAGGTGGTTTTCCTCAGCGGCGTCAGAACCGCTATTGGTACTTACGGTGGCTCCCTAAAGGATCAACCTCCCGGTGATCTGGCTGCCATTTGCATTAAAGAGGCTCTCAGTCGAGCCGGTGTTGCGCCTGATGCGGTCGGGCATTGTGTCATGGGGACTGTGGTGCCCAATGGGGCGCATGAGTTCTATCTTTCCCGCTATGCCGCGATAACGGCGGGCATTCCTCAAGAGGCGCCGGCGATGAACGTGAACCGTTTGTGCGGCAGTGGCCTGCAGGCCATTGTGTCGGCTGCCCAGAGCATACTGCTCGGTGATGCTCGGTGTGCCGTTGCCGGTGGCGCCGAGAATATGAGTCGTACGCCTTACATTCTTCCTGCGGCGCGCTGGGGTCAACGCATGGGGGATGGGCAGATGATCGACCTGATGGTTGGTGCATTGAATGACCCCTTCGGCAACGGGCACATGGGCTGTACCGCCGAGAATCTTGCTGAACGCCATGGCATCAGTCGTGAAGCGCAGGATGCCTTGGCCGTTGAAGGACATAAGCGAGCGGCCAGCGCCATCGGGGAAGGACGTTTCAAAAGTCAAATTGTCCCGGTGGAGCTGAAGTCCCGAAAAGGTGTGAAGTTGTTTGATACGGATGAACATGTACGGACGGATATCGATGCAGTGGGTATGGCCAAGATGCGTCCGGTATTTCAGAGGGATGGTACGGTGACTGCGGCCAACGCCTCCGGCATCAACGACGCGGCAGCGGCATTGGTGCTGATGGAGCGGGGTGAGGCGGAACGCCAAGGTTTAAAGCCGATGGCCCGTTTGATCGGTTACACCCAGGTTGGCGTCGATCCCAGGTACATGGGGATCGGTCCGGTTCCGGCCATACGTCAGCTGCTGGAGAAGACAGGGCTCGCTATTGCCGATATGGATACGATTGAAGTCAACGAAGCCTTTGCCGCTCAGGCCTTGGCCGTTGCACGAGAGTTGGATCTGCCTGAAGACAAATTGAATCCTAACGGCAGCGGTATCGCATTGGGCCATCCGATTGGTGCGACCGGTGCGGTACTTACCGTTAAAGCCCTGTATGAACTGGAGCGTATCGATGGCCGTTACGGATTGATCTCGCTTTGTATCGGTGGCGGGCAGGGTATTGCGGCAATTATTGAACGGATTTGACGGTGTTTTGTTCAGGAAAAGCTGAACAGGCCCCAAGATATCGCCTCGCGTAGCGATTGCCCAGGCTGGTCAATATTTCATAACCGATGGTGCCGGCGTCCTCGGCAATCGCGTCTACGCCGTCGATGGGGTCGATGAGGTCGATAAGCGTTCCTTCATGAATCTGCGTTTCGGGTATCTTGGACGCGTCGATGGTGATGGTGTCCATCGAGACATTGCCCACAAGGGGTAGCTTGATGCCGTTGAGACGGACCGAACTCTGATTGCCCAGGCTGCGTAAATAGCCGTCAGCATAGCCAACGGACACTGTCGCGATGCGTGTGCGCTGACCGGCGGTCCAGGTATGTGAGTAGCCTACGGTGACGCCTGCATCGATAGCGCGTATCTGAATTACCTTGCCTTGAAGCCGAATCACCGCACGCATGGGATTCGGCCGGCCTGCTATCGGGGCGACGCCATATAGTGCGGCGCCTGGGCGGGCAAGGTCGAAGTGAAATGCATTTCCAAGAAATATACCCGATGAATTGGCCAGGCTGGCTCTTTCTGCAGAGAGCTTTTTCAGGCCTTCGCTGAATCGTTCGAGCTGCCGTATGTTCATCGGATCATCATGGTCTTCCGCGCTGGCCAGGTGACTCATCACATATTTTATTTCAATTCCGTCGAGCAGTTCCGGATTAAGCGCGAGTACATTAATTTCACGGTTATCGAGACCCAGTCGGGCCATGCCGGTATCGAACTGCAATATGGCCGGCAATCGACGATCCAGCTGCCTGGCCATTTTTCTCCAACAATCTATCTGTGTCAGGCTGTTGAGTACGGGTACCAGATTATGGCTGATATACTCAATCTCAGCGCCCGGCGTGATGCCATGCAAGACGTAGAGGGTGGCATCGGTACCGAGCCTGGGCCGCAGTTCGATTGCCTCGTTAAGGTGAGCGACAAAGAAGTGACGGCAGCCTGCCTGGAACAGGGCTGGGGCGACCCTGTCGGCGCCTAAGCCATACGCATTGGCCTTGACCACTGCGGCGCATTCGGCTCCATCCAGTCTGCTTTTCAGTAACTGCCAGTTCTCGCAGATGGCATCCAGGTTGATGCTCAGTAGGGCTGCGGAGTTGGTCTCGACTCGATGGCTCATGTTTTTGCTCTGGCTTCATTAAGCGAAAAGTCGGCGGGGGATTCTGGCGATCGCTTCTATCTCAACCCGTGCGTTGGTCGGAAGGGCCGTCACCTGGACGGTAGAGCGGGCCGGACGATGCTCGCCAAAGCGTCTGGCAAAAACTTCGTTCATGGCGGTAAATTCGGCCAGATCGGTCATGAAGACCGTGACCTTGATGACTTGGTCGAGAGCGGTGTCGCTGTTGTCGAGTATAGCCTCGAGATTATCGAATACCTGCTCGGTCTGGATTGTAATGTCACCCTCGACTTTCTCGCCTGCAGCCGTGAGTGGAATCTGGCCGGAGGTATACAGCAGCGATTCGGTGGCGATCGCCTGTGAATAGGGTCCAATGGCCTGGGGGGCCTTTGGTGTGGTGGTGATATGCATCGAAATGACTCCTATGTTTTCAAATGTTTTAACGGTTTATCGCCTGCTGTGTTTCAGCCGTATCGGTCCACGGTGAGGCCTTCAAGGCCGATCTCAGCTGCACGACCACTGACCAGGTCGGCCATGACGCGACCGGTGCCGGCTGCCATGGTCCAACCCAAGGTTCCATGGCCGGTGCTCAAATAGAGGTTATCGTAAGCTGTGTCGCCGATAATGGGTGTGCCGTCAGGTGTCATTGGACGCAGGCCGGTCCAGAACTCTGCCTTGGAAACATCCCCTCCATAGGGGAATAAATCGCTCACTACAAACTCCAGGGTGCCCCGGCGGCGACCGTCGAGTTTTAGGTCATAGCCGGATAATTGTGCTGTGCCGCCGACGCGAATGTTGTCGCCCAGTCGAGTGACGGCGACTTTGTGCGTCTCATCCATAATCGTCGACTCGGGCGACAACGCTGCGTCTTCGACCGGGACGGTGATGGAGAAGCCTTTAACGGGATAGATGGGTAACCGGATACCGATAGGCTTGGTCAGCAGTGGCGAGTAGCTGCCCAGCGCCAAAATATATTTGTCGGCATGAACGAGACCGGCGTCCGTCTTGACGCCGGTAATCCTATCCCCTGCTCTTTCTATGCTATGAATGGTTTCACCAAAGCGGAACTCAACCCCATCGGCCTTGGCAATGCGGGCCAGTTCCCGGGTGAATTTGAAACAGTCGCCGGTTTCATCGCCGGGTAGACGCAAGGCACCGACAAACTTTTCCTTAACCGGCGCCAGACCAGGCTCATGCTCCAGATAGGCATCCCCCTCAAGCACCTGGAAGTCAATGCCGTATTGCTTGAGGATCTCTACATCCTTGCTGATGCCGTCGAGCTGTTTTTGGGTGCGAAACAGCTGCAGGGTTCCCTGGGTGCGCTGGTCATATTCGATGCCGGTTTCGCTTCGCAGCTGTTTCAGGCAATCCCTGCTGTACTCGGCCAGCCGCACCATACGGCTCTTGTTGATCCGGTAGCGTTGCTCGGTGCAGTTACGCAGCATGCCCAGTCCCCAGCGCCACATGGCCGGATCGAGCATCGGTTTAATGATGAGTGGGCTGTGATGCATCAGCATCCATTTAATTGCCTTGATCGGAATACCCGGCCCGGCCCAGGGGGCGGAGTAACCGGGTGAGACTTCACCGGCATTGGCGAAGCTGGTCTCCAGCGCCGGACCAGGCTGGCGATCGATAACGGTTACCTGGTGGCCGTCACGGTTGAGGTAGTACGCCATTGAAGTACCGATCACGCCGCTTCCTAGGACGAGTACATGCATTCTGTTTCTCCAAAATCCGACATATGGGGCCCGAAGCCGAGATGGGTTGAGAGGTGTTGCCGTTGAGAGTGCAACCCCTGTGCCATTTATTAAAATTCAATAAAACCAGTGAGTTAGGCCTTTGATGGGCGATTTTGGCTGGATGTCTGTACTGAATTGATTACAAATAATATCCAAAATGTATAATATTACTTGCTAAGTTATTGTAATATATTGGATAATTATATTACGTATTGAATTATATACACTGTATTGTAAAAGGTACGATCTATGCGTATCGATGTGCTCTTTTCTGATCGCGTAGGCATTGCGCAAGAGATCTTGGCCGCACTGGCTAACCGTCGACTAAACCTGACTGCGGTCGAGGTCGAGCCGCCCCACATCTATATCGATGCGCCCACCCTGAAGTCTTCAGAGTTTGAAACCCTCAGTGTGGGGCTGAACGAGATCGAGGGCGTCAATGCGGTCGAGGCGCTCTCGGTGATGCCTGGTACGCGCCATCGCCTCTACTTGGATGCATTGCTTGCATCCCAGGCCGATCCGGTGTTGGCTGTGGATGCCGAAGGTGTTGTGGTCGTGGCCAATGTGGCTGCGGAAAAGGCCGTCGATCTCGATATGCCGACCCTCACGGGGATCGCTCTGAATGAGTTGTTCGGTGATAGCAGACTGGTGAGCGCCATGCTGAGTCTGGATAACCATCCGCCATTGAGGGAGGTGGAGCTGAGCGGGGTGCCGTTTCTTGTCGAAAGCCTGCCCTTGCAGGATCCCTCGGGGACGGTTGCCGGCGCAATGCTGACGCTTCACGCACCACATCGCATCGGGGAACAGCTCTCCGCCCTGCAGAATATCGATGCCGGAGATTTCGAGAGCATTTTGGGTGACTCCCATGAGATGACGGTGCTTAAACAGCGGGCTGCCCGCATGGCGCAGGTTGATGCGCCGTTACTGATTTTCGGGGAGACCGGGACCGGCAAGGAACTCATTGCCCATGCCTGTCATGCGGTTAGCAGTCGGGGCAATGAGCCTTTTTTTGCGATCAACTGCGCCGCACTTCCGGAGAATCTGGCTGAGAGCGAACTGTTTGGTTATGCGCCGGGAGCGTTCACCGGCGGCCTGCGCAGCGGTAAGCCCGGCTTGCTTGAATTGGCGGACGGGGGGACCGTTTTTCTGGATGAGGTGGGGGAGATGTCACCCTACCTGCAAGCCAAGTTGTTGCGATTCCTGGGTGAGGGGAGCTTTCGCCGTGTTGGGGGCGATCGCGAAATCAAGGTCGATGTGCGCATCATCAGTGCAACCCACAGACCGCTCGAAGAGATGGTTGGCAAGGGGGCGTTCCGCCAGGATCTGTTGTTCCGCCTGAATGTGCTCAATCTGCAAGTCCCGGCGCTGCGTGACCGCACTGACGATATTTTGCCGCTTGCGCGGCATTTCATCGCCCGCTCATGCTCGCAGGCGGGGCGGTCGGAAGTGAGGCTTACATCCCGCGCCAGCGCCGCCCTGCTCACTAATGCATGGGCGGGTAATGTCAGGCAACTTGAAAACGTGATTTTTCGCGCTGTCACCATGACGGAGCGCAACATTATCGATGCGGGGGATCTGGAGCTCGCCGGCGCTTACCACGAATCGGACTCGATGGATATCGTTGATATCGATTCCCTCGATGGTGCTGTCGAGGCGTTTGAAAAGCACTTGCTTGAAACGCTTTATCCGAGCTTTTCATCGACCAGAAAACTGGCCAAACGGCTCGGTGTGTCGCACACGGCCATAGCTGTGCGATTACGTAAATACGGGATAGGGCAAGGATAATATTGTCGGCATCTGTTCAATCGCTCGGGTGTCAATTGCTTCCGCACGCTGCCCTGTCACGTCCTTGTGTTCCGGGATCGTTCTCATACATCTCCCGCGGGGCCTGTTTGTGCAGGGATTTTATCTTGCTCATCTGTGGATGGGCGTAGGCCTGGTAGCAAGCGAGTTCGAGAAATCCGTAGCTTGCCTCTCAGGGCGGTCTGCTGCGGCAGCCCCACCGGGCCGTCAAACGGCATGCGCGGGACTTCGGCGTCCGCTTCCAGCGTGCCGCGCAGCATGTAGAGGCTTAGGGTTTGTGTTACACCTTGCTGTACAGTAAATATATATGGGTTAAGTCGCGTTCATTTGCGGACAAAAAATCATTCGCGTGTTTTCGCGGCTTACTTATATATCTCACTACAACCAAGTCACAGACTCAGCGATTGAATATAGTGGGTGTCAGGTAACGGTATATCGAGTATAGGACTGCATCCCCTGCAAGAAAATAGGGCTATCATGGGGGAATGTCATCGTTCCAGTTTCACCCGGCAGTCACAGCATGGCTTGAGCGACAGTTCGACGGACCCACCGAGGTCCAGGCGCAGGCTTGGCCGGCGATTCAGGCGGCGCAGAACACCCTGATCTCGGCGCCCACCGGCTCCGGCAAGACCCTGGCCGCCTTTCTTGCTGCGATCGACCGGCTGGTGCAGGCGGGGTTGCGGTTCCCCCTGGCCGATGAGACCCGTGTGCTCTATGTCTCGCCGCTGAAGGCCCTCTCCAACGACATCCACAGGAACCTGGAACAGCCGTTGAACGGTATCCGGGATGCGCTGTTGGAAAGCGGCTGCCCCGATGTGCCGATTCGCGCCCTGGTGCGCACCGGTGACACCACCTCGTCGGAACGGGCGATGATGAAGCGCACGCCGCCGCACATCCTTGTGACCACGCCGGAGTCCCTCTATATCCTGCTGACCTCCGATTCGGGCCGGGAGATGCTGAAGACGGTAGGCAGCGTGATCGTCGACGAGATCCATGCCCTGGCAGGCAACAAGCGTGGCGCCCATCTGACCTTGAGCCTGGAGCGCCTCGCCCGGTTGTGTGACAGACCGCCGGTGCGCATCGGCATCTCGGCGACCCAGAAACCGATCGAGGAGATGGCGCGCTATCTCACCGGGCAACATGACGATCCGCTGCAACGGGCTTGCACCATTGTCGATACCGGCCATCTGCGCGAACGGGACCTGGCCATCGAGCTGACCGGGTCGCCGCTGGAGGCGGTGATGGCCAACGAGGCCTGGGATGAGATCTACCGCCGGCTCGAGCAGCTCATCACCCGACACAAGACCACCCTGATCTTCGTGAATACCCGCCGGCTCGCCGAGCGCGCGGCGGCGGCACTGGCAAAAACCCTGGGTGAGGAGGCGGTCACCTCTCACCACGGCAGTCTGGCCAAGGAACACCGGCTCGACGCCGAGCAGCGTCTGAAGTCGGGTTCCCTGCGTGCCCTGGTGGCGACCGCCTCCCTGGAACTCGGTATCGATATCGGGGATGTGGAGCTGGTGTGCCAAATGGGATCGCCGCGCAGCATCACCACCTTTCTGCAACGGGCGGGCCGCTCCGGGCACCAACTGACCGGCACCCCCAAGGCGCGGCTGTTTCCCCTCAGCCGCGACGACCTGGTCGAATCGGTGGCCATGCTGGATGCTATCCGTAGGGGGGAACTCGATCGGATCCCGGTACCCGAACATCCGTTGGATGTCCTGGCCCAGCAGATCGTCGCCGAGGTCTCCGCCAGGGAATGGGATGAACAGGCCCTCTACCGGGCGTTCAGATGCGCCCGGCCCTATAACAGTCTTGCCGAGCAGGATTTTCTCGATGTGGTGAAGATGCTGGCGGACGGTTTTCACACCCGGCGGGGCAGGCGGGGCGATTACATCCATCGGGATGCGGTCAACGGCATGCTGCGGCCGCGGCGGAGCGCCCGCCTGACGGCGATCACCAATGGCGGCGCCATACCCGATCAGTTCGATTACGATGTGATCCTGCAACCAGAGGGGCTCTTCGTCGGCAGCCTGAACGAGGATTTCGCCTTCGAGAGCATGCCGGGGGATATCTTCCAGCTCGGCAATTTCTCCTACCGCTTGCTGAAGATCGAGCAGGGCAGGGTATTCGTAGAGGACGCCCACGGCCAGCCGCCCTCAATCCCCTTCTGGTTCGGCGAGGCGCCGGGTCGCACCGACGAACTCTCCCACGCGGTTTCCCGTCTGCGCGAAACCCTCGACGGAGTATTTGACAAGGGACGGCAGGCAGCGCTGGATTATCTGCAGCAGACACATCGTCTCGATCCGGTGGTCGCCGGACAGCTGGTCGAATACCTCGCGGCGACAAAGGCGCTCTTCGGCGTGATTCCCAGTCAGAAACATGTGGTGTTCGAACGTTTTTTTGACGAGACCGGCGACATGCATTTCGTCATTCACGCACCCTTCGGCTCCCGCATCAACAAGGCCTGGGGCCTGGCCCTGCGCAAACGCTTCTGCCGCCGCTTCAATTTCGAACTGCAGGCGGCCGCCAACGAGGACAATTTGATCCTCTCCCTCGGGCCGACCCACAGCTTCCCCCTGGAAGAGCCGGCCGGCTATTTGAAATCAAAAAGCGTCGAGCAGGTATTGGTTCAGGCCCTGCTGGCCGCGCCCATGTTTCCGACCCGCTGGCGCTGGGTGACCAATATCTCCCTGGCGGTGCCCCGTATGCGCGGCGGCAAGCGGGTGCCCGCGCCCTTCCAGCGCAATGATGCCGAAGACCTGGTGGCGCTGGTCTTCCCCGATCAGCTCGCCTGTTTCGAAAATATCCAGGGTGACCGGGAGGTGCCGGACCACCCGCTGGTGAACCAGGCGTTGTGGGACTGCCTGCACGAGCTGATGGATATCTATGGATTGAAGCGGGTGCTGGATGCCATTGAGCAGGGGCATATCCAGGTGAGCGCAAAAGAACTGCCGACGCCGTCGCCCATGGCGCTCGAAATTCTCAACGCCAGACCTTACGCATTCCTCGACGATACACCGGCGGAGGAGCGGCGCGCACTGGCGGTACAGCAGCGGCGCCATATGGATCCGCAAACCGCCGCCGACCTGGGACGCCTGAATCCCGAGGCGATCCGCCAGGTAGAGGCAGAGGCCTGGCCGCAGCCGCGCAATCCGGACGAACTCCACGATGGGTTGATGATCGCCGGCTTTATCGAAGAGGACGAAATCGCCTCGGCGGATCTCGAGTCCTGGCGGCGTTATCTGGCTGATCTGCAGCAGCAACAACGCGCTACCCGACTCTCGAACGAGAAACAGGTTTTATGGGTCAGCGCGGAGCGGTTGCAGGCGATGCGGAAGATCTGCCCGGCGCATGAGCTATCGCCGGCGATCAGCGCCATACCCGAGGATGAGGCCGAATCGTTCGAGTCGGCTGTCCTGGAGATCCTGCGCAGTCGCCTGGAGTGTCTTGGTCCGGTGACGGTTGAGCAGTTGGCGCACCCCTTAAGCCTGCCGGCAGAAGCTGTGACGCTGGCGTTAAGCAGTCTGGAACAGGAGGGCTATGTCATACAGGGTCGTTTCCATCCGGATTGTGCCGAGGTCGAGTGGTGCGAGCGCGGCCTGCTGGCGCGGATACATCGCTATACCCTGAAACGGCTGCGTCGTGAAATCGAGCCGGTGAGCCCCGCCGATTTTATGCGCTTCCTGTTCAGCTGGCAGGGGCTGGACGATCCTGCGCAGGGCGTTGCCGCACTGGAACGGGTCATGCTGCAACTCGAAGGGATCAGCGTGCCCGCCGGCAGCTGGGAAGATGAGATCCTGCCCGCCCGGCTGCAGCCCTACTTCTCCAGCGAGCTGGACGAGTTGTGCGGTTCGGGCAAGCTTGCCTGGCTGCGCCTGCATCCGACCGAGCTGAAGCAGAACAAACGCAAAAACCCGGCAATCAAGACCACACCGCTGGCTTTCCTCTTCCGCCCCCATCTCTCTGTCTGGTATCGGCCGGAATCGGTGGTGCCCGAGGGGTTGAGCGCCACCGCGGTCAAGGTATCGGAAGTGCTGCAGCAGTGGGGCGCCAGTTTTTTCGACGACCTGCAACAGCAGACGGGTCTGCTGAAAACCCAGCTGGAGATCGCCTTGGGCGAACTGGTCGCCTGGGGCCTGGTCAATTCGGACCAGTTCCAGGGACTGCGCGCCATGATCACGCCGGAGAAGCACCGCAAGCGTAGCCGGCGCCGTACTATCATGCAGGCCCCGCTGGCCTCTGGCGGACGCTGGTCATTGATACGCGCGCCAATGATTCATGAGGATGAGGCGCAACGCATCGAGCTGATCGTGCGCACCCTGCTGACCCGCTATGGCGTGGTGTTCAGGAAACTGCTCGAGCGTGAGAGCGATCTGCCTCCCTGGCGCGACCTGCTCTACTGTTTCCGCCGTTTGGAAGCGAGGGGAGAGATCAGGGGTGGTCGTTTCGTCGAGGGTTTCGCCGGCGAGCACTTTGCACTGCCGGAGGCGGTGAGCCTGATGCGCGAGGTGCGCAAAAGAAAGGATGCCGAGGAAATGATCGGCATCGGCAGCGCGGACCCCCTGAACCTCACCGGCATAGTTACGCCCGGGAAGCGCATCACCGCCCAGGCAGGTCATCGCATTCTGTACAAGGACGGCAAACCGATCGCCACCAACCAGGGCGGCGAGATCATAATCGATGATGTAATACCCGAGAGCGAGCACTGGCACATCAGGAATCTGCTGACCCGCAAACAGCATCCGGCTAACTATCACAAGCCACGACAGGGACCGCTGATTTAAAGGTGTGATATCCCAATTCTAAGATTTTTTCGACAGGCTCGTTAAGGCTCAAAAATGTCGTAGTGACCGCCAATGGCAAAAATATAGATATGTGTGTCGTCAAACTTATATATGAGCCTGTCTTTTTGGCTAATTCGCCTCGACCAAAAGCCAGTGAGATTATGACGAAGGGCTTCCGGCTTCCCCGACCCTGTTGTTGGATCATCGCGCAACATTTCTTTCAAAATTGCGCAAAGGTTTTTGTGCATACGTTTATCGCGTTGTCGCAAATCTTCGTAAACAAGCCATGTTTTTCCCTCAAATACTAAGAATCTCATCCATTTGCCCTTCCGTGGGGGTATATCCTTTACCTGCTTTGTTGGTTGTGCTTGATTCAGCGATCTGGCGCATAAGGCTGGTATTTTGCAAAACGTACAGTGTTTCCTGGTCTCGTTCCCAATCTTCTGCGCTCATCACTACAAAATCTGCACCGCTTCGCCGGGTTACGCGTAGCGGAGAGTGGTGGCTAATAACTTGTTCTACGAAGGATTTTAATCCCTCTCTGAATTTATTTACTGTGGTGGTGTCCATTGCAGGCGCCTTCGAAACGTACGGTATTGCCGTACAGTCTAGACAAAAAGACTCAACATTGCCATGTACAAGGACGGCATAATCTCCGCTACTCCGAGTTTGTTTCCTGTAATGGAGGCTGTTTGCGTTCAAATAATGGGAGTGTGTAATTGAGAAAAAAGTATCATTTCAGGCCTTCAAAAAACGGGTTCAATGCTTGGGACGTTGATCGCTTGGTTGAGTTAGCAAAAGACATGCAATCTAAGTTGATAAGTATCGATACAATAAGCGAATTTGATGAGAATTACTGGCGCATAAAAGTGCTGGCACGTGAGTTGATCATCGCTTTTTTCGTTTTGCTCGGCACCCTGTTTGTCGGTGATCTCCTGCTGGCGTTCCTGGGGCTTACACAGCCTTCGCTGAATATCGCGGGTGGCGTTTTGTTGTTTATCATTTCACTGCGGATGATCTTTCCCGGCAGGCCGGATCACGGCGACGAGGCCCTGGATGAGGAGCCGTTCAACGTACCTCTCGCGGTACCGCTGATTGCCGGCCCCTCAACGATCGCGGTGCTGTTGCTGCTCAGTTCGAGTCAGCCCGGTCGTATCCTGGAGTGGGTCGTCGCGCTTTTCCTGGCCTGGCTGGGCACGACGATACTGTTGCTTGGCTCGTCAAAGTTGTTGGATTTCATCGGTACCCGCGGTTCATTGGCCCTGGAGCGGCTGATGGGGATGATCCTGGTTATTCTCGCCACCCAGATGTTGCTGGACGGTATCAGAGATTTTGTTGCGACACTCTAGGCTTATTCACTGCATTATTGCGTTCAGCAGGCCGATCCGTTCATTGTTCTGCAGGCAACAGCTTTTGATGGTTACTGTAGATGGGGCTCCCGCCCGGGAAGTATTCGAGGATCACGGCGGTGTAGCGGTCGAAGGGGTTCGCAATCTGCGCAATCCGCCGGCGGGTTGGGCCATCCAGGTCAAAACTGTTGTGCCGCACAGTAAAGGGGACCGGATAATCGGTACCGAACAGAATCTTTTCATGCACCTGTTTCTGTTCGGAGAGGTGGCGCAGGGCCCTGGCGCGGAATGGAACCAGGATTGCGGAGATATCGGCGTAGAGATTCTGATATTGGGTCAGCATCGCCAGCAGTTTGAAATAGTCGCGGTCGAAGTGATGTGGCGCTTTGCTCAGGTTACGCCAGGCGCAAACTCTGTGTTCGAATCGGCCAAGTCCCATATGGGCGGCGATCACAGTAACCCCGCAAGCCAGCGGGAGATCAAGCATCTCGATGCGTTCATAGCTAGGGTGGGATTGGATGGTGTATTCGCTGCCGATATGTACGATCAACGGCAGTTTATGCTGCTTCAGTTTTTCGTAGTAGGGGATCAGGCGTTCACTGTTCAGATCGATACCCCAGTAGTTCTGCAGAAACTTGGCGCCGCGGCAGCCTTTCTCCGCATATTCGTCCAGCAGATCGAGGGCGCCCGGCCGCATTGGGTTGACCGACAGAAAAGGGATGAAGCAGTCCGGAAATTTTGCGGCAACGGCCAACACATCCTCGCTCATGGCACACACGGTTTTGTCCCTATCGACCTCTCTGCCCCGTTCATCGAAACGGGCGTCGACACCAAACAGGCAGGTCTTTTCCACGTAGTCGGATTCATCGACCGCCCTGGCCATGGCTTCGATATAGGTCTGGTAGGGTTGCTGTTTCAAGGCGCGCGGCTCGACCCCCAGCCTGCGGGCAAAGAGATGTACGGCGACTCTGTCGAAAGGCCGGTCGAAGGCAACCTCCGGGTTCAGCAGATGGGTGTGTATATCGATCGTTCTCATCACGCAAGCCTACCCTGCGAGTCAGCTATTGACGAGGTTTCGTTGGCTGATCGGATATCTCAAAGGCCTCAGGCTGGAGTTCGGTCAATGGATTCCAGTACAAGGTAATATACTGGAGGCATAAATCGCCAAATATTGTGAAATAAATTAATTATTTACAGTAATTCGCCATATTTGCAGATAAAGAGTCAATAAAAAGGTCGGGTTATCGCTATAATTTACGATATATATTACTATCGATCTGTTATTTCGTAATTAATGACGAATATGAAGATATCAGATTTAGTATCGGATGAAGCGGTCCTGACAGAGATCGGTCAGCGGATCCTGCAACGCCGTCTCGCACTGCAGATGACTCAGGCGGTACTGGCCGAGCAGGCTGGTGTCGCCAAGCGGACCGTGGAGCGGATTGAGGCGGGCGCATCGGCGCAGATGTCGAGCATGATCCGCTTGTTGCGGGTATTGGGGTTGCTGCCCGGACTGGAGCTGCTGTTTCCGGAGCAGGCGCAGCGACCGATGGATCTCCTGAAGCGCAAGGGCAAGGTACGCAGGCGGGCTTCCACCCCGCGCGAAAAGGCCGACAGGGAGAAGCCTTGGCGTTGGGGTGATGAGTGATGGCCACGGTTGCCGAGGTTCGCCTGTGGGGACGTACCATAGGCGCGGTTTCGTTGGCGGACGGCGAGTCTACAGCGCTGTTTGAATACGATCCGGCATTTGCCCGCAGCGGCATCGAAATCGCGCCGATGATGATGCCTTTGTCCAAGCGTCTCTACAGCTTTCCGCAGCTCCCCCGGGAGACATTTCACGGCCTGCCGGGCCTGCTGGCGGATTCACTGCCGGACAGGTTCGGCAATCTGCTGATCGACGCCTGGCTGGCTTCCCAGGGCAGGCCGAGCCACAGCTTCAATGCGGTGGAGCGTCTCTGTTACACCGGCCGGCGCGGCATGGGGGCGCTTGAGTATGTACCGGCGATCGGTCCCGGGGCCCGGTATTCCAGCCAAATAGAGATCGACAGGTTGGTTGAGCTGGCGTCGCTGGTGCTCGGCCAGCGGCAGGCGCTGCAACATTCGCTTGCGGATGCCGACAAACAGGAGGCTCTCAGCGATATCCTGCGTGTCGGCACCTCTGCCGGCGGGGCGCGGGCAAAGGCGGTGATCGCCTGGAATAGGGAGACCAATGAGGTCCGCTCCGGTCAGGTGACGGCCGGTGAGGGATTCGAATACTGGTTGTTGAAATTCGACGGCGTCAGCGGCAACCGGGATAAGGAGCTGGAGGACCCCCAAGGCTACGCTGCCGTCGAGTATGCATACTACTTGATGGCGGGGGCGTGCGGTATCGATATCAACGAATCCCGGCTGTTTGAAGAGGGGGGGCGTCGCCACTTCATGACCAAGCGGTTTGACCGCCTGGATGGGGGCGAAAAACTGCACATGCAGTCGTTGTGCGCCATGGCCCATTACGATTTCAACAGCGCCGGCGCCTACAGTTATGAACAGGCATTGATGGCGATACGCCGACTGGGCCTGCCGATGCAGGCGGTGGAAGAGCAGTTTCGTCGTATGGCCTTCAATATCATCGGCCGTAATCAGGACGACCACGTGAAGAACATCGCCTTTTTGATGGATAAATCGGGTGCCTGGGCGCTGTCGCCGGCCTTCGACATGACCTACAGTTTCAATCCTGACGGCCTATGGACAGCGACTCATCAGATGACCCTTAATGGCAAGCGGGACAGTTTTGTGTTGGATGATTTCAGGGCCTGCGCCAAATCGGCTTCGATGAAGCGGGGCCGTGCGGATGCGATTGTCGCGGAAGTGCTCAGTACCGTATCAAACTGGAGCCGATTCGCCGAACAGGCGGGTGTGCCGGCGCTGATGCGCAGACAGATTCAAAACACACTGCGTTTGGATCTGTCTTGATGGGCGAGCAGTCAAGCAAGGCAGTGACGACCGAGCGAGTGTTGGCAGGTTCTGGTGGCCTGTTTGACTGACAGTCGCTTGTTAAAGCCCGTTGGGTGTCTGCCGATATCGCTGTATGCATATTTATAAGGGTTGTCCTGATCATCAGTTTGATCAGATCAAGTTGTCTGCTGCATCTACAGTGTTTGATCAGCTGTTGTTAAGGCTTTGAGAAGGGTCGTCTGTCTGTTGTGTGGTCTACGTATAACTCATCCGCCAGAGTAATTGAGGCAAAGTCGGGGATCTGCTGCTTGGTGCTGCCTCTAGTGCTCCTGTTGTTCAATACGGGCGCCGGCGCGGTGGGAATAAATACCGGCGAACAACTGGAGCCGGTGGTTTTACAGCTGAAATGGAAGCACCAGTTCCAATTTGCCGGTTACTATGCAGCCCTCGAAAAGGGTTTCTACAGACAGGCGGGACTCGATGTTCAGATTCGCTAGCACATCAGTCACCGTTCACCCATCGAGGTCATGCTGGAGGGTGACGCCCAGTTTGTCGTGTCCGGTGCGGATGCATTGATCAAGCGTGCCCGGGGATACCCAATCGTCGCTTTGGCGGCGATCTACCAACATAGCCCCTATGCCCTCTTGGTCAGGGCCGACTCCGGAATACATGGCATCTCCGAACTTGCAGGCAAACGCATCATGCTGGGCGAGGGAGAGCAGGATGCCGCCTTGCATGCGATGCTGCAGCAGGGCGGCCTGGAGACAACCGAGTATTATCGACTCGACACCAACTTCGACGCCAAGTCGTTGTTGCGAGGTGAGACGGACGCCTTCAGCGCCTACGTGACAGACCAGGGCTTTCTGTTGAGACAGACAGGTGTCGAGCCACACTACATCATGCCGAAGGACTACGGCATCGATTTTTACGGTGATGTTCTGGTGACCACGGAGTCGGAGTTGGAAGCCCGGCCTGATCATGTGGAGGCGTTCCGGCTCGCCACGCTGAAGGGGTGGTCATATGCCCTGAACCATGTTGAAGAGATGGTTGAACTGATACTGCGGAAGTACAACACCCAGGATATGACCCGAGACCATCTGCTTTATGAGGCAAGGATGTCACAAGAGCTGATTCAACCATTGTTTGTAGAAATCGGCTATATGAATCCGGAGCGATGGGAGCACATCAAGTCGATCTTTGTGGGACTGGGATTTATTGGACCCAATAGCCGGATCGACGGCATGCTGTACGAGGATTATCGACGCCTGCCCGGTTGGCTGGTGTGGCTGAACAGAAACTTCTTGCCGCTTATGTTCAGTGTGATCGGTGTCATGGTGTTGTCCCTGTTGGCGGTGATAGCGCATATGCGGCGATTGGTTCGGATCAGAACCAGTGCGCTGATCGAGAGTTCTCGCCACTACCGAACGGTTTTTGATGCCGCGCCGGAGGGAATGTGGCTGATCGACCCCGCGCGCAAAACCGTGGATGTCAACAAGCGTCTGGTGTCCCTGTTGGGTTATAGCAAGAATGAGATGTTGGGTAAGACGCCACTTGAGTTCGTCGATGCGATGAATAGAGAAGTCTTTATCGAGCAGACATCCAAGATCGGTACGACCGAACGCCGCAGTTACGATATAGAGCTGCGGCATAAGGACGGGCATAACATCCCGACCCATTTCAGTGCAGTGACCTTATGGGGCAAGGACGGCAGTGTGAAGGCCGCGATCGCCTTCGTGGAAGATATATCCGAGCGAAAATGCATAGAGGCGGAATTGCGTAGCAGTGAACAGAACCTTCGTCGCCTCATCGATGCGGAACCGGCCTGTGTCAGTACCCTCGATGAGCGTGCCGAATTGCTCAGTATCAATCCGGCAGGGTTGGAGATGCTTGAGGCCGAGGGTTTGTCACAGCTTTCCGAGGTGACGCTCGATAAGGTGGTGGACGCGCCCTATCGTGAGGCGTTCAAAAGGTTGAACAGTCGGGTATTCAGCGGTCAAAAGGGTGTCCTGACATTCAGTATTACCGGGCTCAAGGGCCGCAAGGCGTGGCTGGAAACCCATTCTGTCCCGATAACGGATGCGCATGGAAAGGTGGTCGAGCATCTGGGGTTGACGCATGACGTGACCGATCGCCTGCAGATGGAACAACAGATCATGGAGGAACGGGAATTCCTGCAGAGGGTCATCGATAATATTGGTGATTCGGTCATGGTGATCGACCGGGAGTTGCAGATTCAGTTGATGAATCGGAGTGTGAAATCGCATCTCAAGGAGTTTCAGGCCGATCCCGTCAAGATGACCCACTATTTCGACCTGCCCTTTGTATCGGTGCCATCGGAGGGTAACCTGATACAGGATTGTCCCGTCCACCGGGTGTTGCAGACGGGCATGCAGGCTACAGCGATCTTGACACGGCCCCAATCGAAGGACCCGGCATCCGTCAGCAAGGTCGAAGTGGTCGCGTCACCCCTATTAAATCCCGACGGCAGTCTGCGTGCGGTCATTGAAGTGGCCAGGGATATCACCGAACACCTTGATCTGCTTGAAGAGGTCAAACAGCAAAAGGACGATCTGCAACATATCGCTCATCACGATCCCCTCACCAACCTGCCCAATCGGTCATTATTTTTGCTGCGGCTCAAACAGGCGATCAGTAAAGCGAAGCGTACGGGGCTGCAGATGGCCGTACTGTTTGTCGATCTGGACAGATTCAAGGAGATCAACGACAGTCTTGGGCATGCCTTTGGCGACAGGGTATTGAAACTAGTGTCCGAGCGTTTCAAACAGGGTGTGCGTGAAGACGATACCATCGCCCGTCTCGGCGGGGACGAGTTTACTTTTATCCTCGAGGGATTGAACAGGCCGCAACACGCGGCAAATATGGCACAACAGATCATTCGTTCACTCGAATTGCCGATCGAGGTGGATCATCATCAGCTGTTTCTCACCACGAGTATCGGCATCAGCGTCTATCCGCAGGATGGCAAGAGCGCCGAAACCATGCTGAGAAATGCGGATGCCGCCATGTACAAGGCCAAGGACGAGGGCAAGAATACCTTCCAGTACTATACCGAGGATATGACGGAACAGGCCTTCGAGCGGATCTTTCTCGAGGCCAGTCTGCGTCGTGCCCTGGTTCAGAACGAATTGGCCGTCTGCTATCAACCCCAGGTCGATACCCGGAACGGGATGATTATCGGTGTCGAGGTGCTGGTGCGTTGGCTGCATCCGGAAATGGGCGCTGTTCTACCCTCCCGCTTTATCTCTTTGGCCGAGGATACGGGCCTGATCATTCCTCTGGGTGAGCAGGTGATGCAAATCGCCTGCAAGCAGATGGCGGAGTGGGACCGGCAGGGGGTTCGCCCGGGGAGAATAGCGATCAATCTGTCGGGAAAACAGGTGAGCAGCAGGGAGCTGCTGACATCGCTGCAATCCATACTTGCCGAGACAGGTTGTCGGCCCGAGTGGCTGGAGTTTGAGGTGACTGAGGGATTTCTGATGAAGGACCCGGAGATGGCGGTCTCAATCCTGCAACAGGTCAGGGATTTGGGGATCGAACTCGCAATTGATGATTTCGGCACCGGCTACTCGTCATTGACCTACCTGAAGCGTTTTCCTCTGACGCGGTTGAAAATAGATCAGTCATTTATCAGGGATGTACCGCATAATCACGAGGATGTTGCCATCACCCGCGCAATCATTGCCCTGGGCAACAGCCTCAATCTTCAGGTTCTGGCAGAGGGGGTCGAGAGCGAAGAACAGAATAGTTTTCTCATTGGCGAGGGATGCAGCGAGGCGCAAGGCTACTACTTTTACCGCCCTCTGACTGTGGATAAGATGACCTACCTGCTAATGACATCCAGGCAATTACCGGCTGAGCAGGTTGGGCAATGAACCTGAACGCGCAGATGATCGCTTGCCCCTCCATGCCAGCCTGCTGCAAGCATCTCGAATCTTGAGCCGCGGGTGATTCTCCATACCCCGTTTCCGTGGTTGCAGCTATCGGCATGGTTGGCGACCTTTAGCGGAAAACAGTCACAAATGTTTTGATTCTATCGTAACTTTCTGAATGCGATTGGTTTCTAACGAGAGTCTTGGCAGTATTCGCAAGCGGGTCGTGTATTGTATAAAAGGGATGATTGCGATCCGGGATAATCTATATACACAGGCTTTTACACCAATGGCTTCGATCGGGCGATCCACAGGACATGTGTCAGCGGTTATATGCGGCAGTTAATTATCATTTTAGTCTGGGCGTTGTGCCCAATACCTCTCTACGCCCTTGACGTGGTTATCAAAGTCGATGGACTGGAGACAAAACTGAAGGAGAATGTGCTCGCCTATCTCTCCGTGGAACGGGAGCGACAGCGTGAATCCCTGAACGCAGCGCGATTGCGCCTGTTGCATGACAAGGCCGAGGCGGAGATACAGGCTGCATTACGCCCTTTCGGCTACTTTAAACCGACTGTCGCTGCATCCATGGCTGGCGACGAACAGGGATTCAGGTTGTCATATCATGTAGAGCCGGGGCCGCCGGTCAAATTGAGCGATGTGAATTTTCAATTAATCGGCGATGGCGCCGATGATCCTCAATTGACGAAGACCTTTCCCATGTCGATTGGCGAGGTGTTGGATCAAACACGCTATGAGCAGTCCAAGCAGCGGATGTTGGCCGAGATCATCGAGAGCGGTTACCTGGATGCGCGCTATATACAACATCAGGTGCGAGTGGATCTGCAGCATTATTCGGCATCGATCCAACTCCACCTGGATAGTGGGAAGCGGTTGCGATTTGGGGATGTGCGGATGCACCAGGATATCTTTAATCCCGATTACCTCGCCCGCTTTGTCCCATTCAATGCAGGGGATCCCTTCAGTCAGGAGGCACTGCTGAAGCTGCAGAGCGACCTGATCGATACCGAGTATTTCAAGCAGGTTGAGGTGGTTACCCGGCGCGATCAGCGAGAAGGCGACAGGGTTCCGATCGATATTAATCTGAAACCCAACAAGCGTAACCGTTACCGTATCGGTTTGGGTTATTCCACCGATATGGGGCCGCGGCTGACCCTGGACTGGAAGAATCGCCGGCGAGGACGCAACGGCCATCGGATGCGGAGTGAACTGCAGATCTCGAAACCGCTCAGTACACTCAGTACAGAATATATCGTGCCGTTGCAGCGTCCGACAGTGGATTATGTCAGCTTCGGCGCCTCTCTGGAGCATTTCGATTCGGACACCAATAATGGCAACCGGGTGCTGCTCAGCGCCGTTCATTCGGTGAGCCTGAGCCGGGGCTGGCGTCGCAGTCTGGGATTGGAGTACAGCTACGAGAATTTCGAGGTGGGCGAGCAGGAAGACAGCTCGCGTCTGCTGGTGCCCAGTATCACCTGGCTGCGAATAAAGAGCGACGGCAAGGCTTATATCCAACGCGGCAATAGGTTGGAGTTTCGTCTTGAAGGGGCGTCGGAATCCTTGCTTTCAACCACCGATTTTTTTCAGCTCTATAGCGCGGTGAAGTTTATCCGTGGTTTTGGTGAGGGTGACTGGCGGGTGCTGAATCGGTTGGAGCTGGGGGCGACCTGGGCCGATGAACTGACGGAGCTGCCGCCCAGTAAGCGCTTCTTCGCCGGAGGCGATAATACGGTACGCGGTTTCGGTTATCAGTACCTGGGACCGAGGGATCAGAACGATGAGGTCATCGGCGGGCGCTACTTTGCCGTCGGCAGTGTCGAGCTGGAGCGTCGCATCAGCGGCAAGTGGAGCGGGGCGCTGTTTTTGGATGCCGGAAACGCCTTTGATCCCGATTATGATTCGGAAACGGCGATTGGGTTCGGATTCGGTGCCCGCTGGCGCTCACCGGTCGGCCCGGTCAGGATCGACATCGCCCATGGCAGGGTCGATGATGATCGGCAATGGCGCCTGCATATCGTCGTGGGGCCGGAGCTATGACCAGTCAGACGATCAAAAGGATTGCCACCTATGTCTCTCTCTCCACCCTGCTGATCCTGTTGCTGTTATCGGCGATTGTCTATTATTTCGTATTCACCCATGACGGTAGCAGGCGTAGTTTCTATCTGGCCCAGCGGCTGGTGCCGGGCGAACTCAAGGTTGATATCTTACAAGGCAGTCTGGCTGGGCCCCTGGAGTTGACCGGCTTGAGCTATCAACAGGCGGATGGTTTGGCGTTTCGGTGTGAACGGCTCTACCTGGATTGGCGCCCCTCTCAGCTGTTGGGTTTGCGGCTGGATGTTTCCGAGTTGTCATTGATGGAAACCCGTCTGCGGTTTCCCGCAAGTGAAACGTCCGACGATAATAACGGTGACGAAACCTTTCAGGGTGTGAAGTTGCCCCTTGCCGTAACACTCTCCCGTTTCTCGTCCGAAGGATTCGAAATTGTTCAGGGAGAGCGTAGCGATCCCGTCCGGATCGATAAACTCAACCTCTCAGCAGCCACAGAAGGGGATCGCCTGGCAATCGCTCAATTCGATGCCGAGGCATTTTCATCCCGGCTTTCGCTGCGGGGATCCCTGGGATTGGATGCACAGTTGCCGATGACCATCGATCTCTCATGGGCGCATACCCTGGAAGAGGGTCCCGGGCTGGCTGGTGAAGGGCGGGTGAGCGGGGATCTGCAGCGGATCGAGATCACACAGCGGCTGGCGCCACCCATTGAAGGAGAGTTGCAGGCAATGCTGTCGGATCTACAGGGTAGGCCCGAGTGGAGCGCCGCGTTGAATTTGAAACAGGGTGAACTGGGTGGGTTTATCCGGGGCTTTCCGGCATCCTTAAAGGGGCAGTTGAGTGCCCAGGGGAGTTTCGAAGCGATCGATCTCGATGCCGATCTGGAGCTTGTAGAATCCCGGATCGGAGAGATCGTTACTGAATTCCATGCGGATTACAGTCAGGGCGCCATCCGTATCGGGGATCTGCGCATCGGCAATGCGCAAGGTTTAGATCTCACGGCAAAGGGGGAATACCATCCGCAGGGTGGCGAACTCTCTGCAGATCTGCAGTGGCGTGGATTGCGCTGGCCCTTGATTGGGGAGAAGGTGGATATCGGCAGCGATAGCGGCACACTGCAACTACAGGGTGGGCTCGACGCCTATGTGTATCAATTGGCGATGCAGGCATCCAGACCGGAGGTGGGAACGCTGCAGTTCGATGCAGTCGGGAGCGGAACGCTGGAACAGGTTGATCTCGACAACCTGTCGGTTGAATTGCAGCAAGGTAAGATCCGGGGTAACGGCAGGCTGACCTGGAGTCCCACGCTTTCCTGGCAGTTGGGTCTGACAGGAGAGGGTGTCGACCCCTCGCTGGTCCATCCCATGTTTCCCGGCGATCTGGCATTCGATCTCGATACCCAAGGCGCGATGGCGGAGGGCGGACCCGATGCGGAATTTAATCTCAACAGCCTCTCGGGGTTACTGCGGGATTATCCCTTGAATGGGAAAGGGCGCCTGACACTCAAGCAGGATGCCCTGACCGTAGATGCGCTGGAGTTGATCTCCGGCAGCAACCGGATAGCTGTCGACGGTAGCCTGGCAGGCCGGCTCGCCCTGAATTGGTCGGTGGACGCCCCGGAGTTAGCCTCTCTTTGGCCCGGGCTGTCAGGTGCGCTGCAGGCGAAGGGTGATCTGGGCGGTACCCTGCAGGCACCCAGTTTGAAGGCTGACGTCGAGGCCGGTGAGCTTAGCCTGGAGGCATACCGGATCGGGCAACTGAACGGTGAAGTGGCGCTTGAGATGGCGGGTGAACAGCGTGTGGCCTTGTCGCTGCATTCGCAAGAATTGAGTGCCTTCGGCAAACGGTGGGAATCACTCGATATCGCTCTGCAAGGACATGTTCCGCAGCATCGTCTGCAGATCGAGCTGGCAGGTGAGCAGGTGCCTCAGCTGTCGCTTGAGGGAGTGTCAGGATTGCATGAGGGGCAGAGGTTGCAGGGTAGCCTGCAAAGGCTCCGACTGTCATCTCCTGAAGTGGGTGAGTGGGAACTGGAATCGGCCTTGGCCTATCGACTGGAGGCCTCCGAGCAGGATGTGGAACCCTTCTGTCTGGCGTCAGGCGAAGCGAGGCTTTGTGCCAGCTTCAATCAACGAGCCGGCGGCTGGAAGACAAAGCTGCAGGCAAAACAGCTACCTTTGAGGTTGCTGCAACCCGTTCTGCCGGTTGAGACTCGGATAGTGGGAAAGGCTGCCCTGCAGGCAGAACTCGGCACCGAAGCCGGTGGGCGTATGACCGGAGCGGCCGACCTGCAAATTCCCGAGGGCAAGTTTGATTTCGCCCTCGGCACCACCCGGGAGGAGGTGGTTTTTTCCGATAGTGCGGCAAAGGCGGTCATTGACCGGAAGGGACTTGACGCCGACATCAATCTGCCGCTGCAGCAGTTGGGTGGATTTACCATGAGCTTGCAGTTGCCGGGGATAGATCTGACCGACCTGAAACCGGATCAACAATCCCTGCAAGGCAGGATCAAGGGTGGCGTCCAGAATCTGGCCATGCTCACTGCCTTCTCACCCCAGTTGCAAAACAGTCGAGGTGAGTTATCGGTCGATATGACATTGGGTGGCAGTTTGAGCGAACCTCGGATAGACGGCGATGCAAAGCTGACACAGGGAGCTATCGATATTCCGGTGTTGGGCATTGAGTTGCGTGATATGGAGATGAGTATGCGGACCCCCGACCTGGAGACAATCTCACTGGCGGGCAGCGTACGTTCGGGCGAGGGTAGGTTATCGCTTAAAGGCACCACTCGAATGGATGCCGACAACGGTTTTCCCTCGCAATACAGGATTGAAGGGAAGGATTGGTTGTTGGTGAATATCCCCGAGGCTGAAGTCAGGCTATCACCCAATCTAAGCTTTGAGCACAGCGCTCAAAAAAGTGTGCTTGAAGGTAAGGTTCACCTGCCCTACGCCAGGATCAGACCGCGTGCACTGCCGGAGACGGCGGTCTCCGAAAGTTCCGATCTGGTGGTTGTCGGTGATGACGAGGCGCAACAGACGCAACCGGATACCCCGTTGCACGCAAAGGTGCGCCTGAGTCTCGGTAAGCGGGTCAGTTTCGATGGGCTCGGGCTTCGGGGCAAGCTTACCGGCGGTCTGATGATCATCGATGAGCCGGGACGACCGGTGATCGGCCGCGGGCGCCTGGGTATTTCCGATGGTGTCTACCAAGCCTACGGACAGGATTTGAAGATCGAGCGGGGATACGCCCTGTTTGCCGATTCCCCCGTGGATAATCCCGGTCTCGACGTGCGTGCCGCCAGGGAGGTCGATGAGATCACAGCGGGGATGCGTATTACCGGAACCCTGAAAAAGCCCAACCTCAAGCTCTATTCAACCCCCTCCATGTCGGAAACCGACATCCTTTCCTATATCGTCACCGGCCGTCCGGCCGGCGAGTCATCGGGTAAGACCGCAGGTATGCTTGCGGTGATACAGGCAAGCGGCGCCAGTAATATCGCTTCGGAATTGGGACGGCAATTGGGCCTGGAAGAGTTGCGCGTGGAGACGGGTAGCTCTCTGGAGGAGGCCGCCCTGGTGGCAGGCACCTATCTGTCGCCTCGGCTCTATGTGCAGTATGTCAACGAATTGGCGACTGGCGAGACAAAGGTTCGAATGCGTTACGATTTGACGGACCGCTGGCAGCTGGAAGCGGAAACAGGACGCACCCAGTCGGGTGACTTTTTCTATACCTTCGATCGTTGAGGTCGGTTTTAGCCGGACTCCAGCCACAACAGGGCCGACCGGATGAGTGTCAACAGGCCCTAGTTGCTGCTGCGGACCGCGTCAAAATCATCCGCGATCAGCAGATTGGTCAAGGAGAAGGCCTTGGCCTTGGAGGCCTTTCTGTTCTGTCTCTTCTCAATCTGGATCGGGCATTCATGGGGCTGCCAATCGCAGGCGATCCCGTCGATGATTTGATGGGGACACTCTCTGCAGGTGCGAGTCTTGTATAAGCCAGTCATGGTGGTAAGCTCAATGGGTCATTTGTTCATAAAGAAATTAGCAAAATATCAATATATTACAAGTTAATCTTGAAGATAATTAGTCAAAATATGTGATAAATTAACTATTTTACTTCCGAAGGTAGATTTTCATGCTGCATACACACGCCTCGAACGGTATGAGGGTGGGCATCCGGGAATGAGCAGTAAACCTTTCAACTCAAATATTTAGTCGGCAATTATCTATGAATATTTACGCTTACTGACAGCCGTTATTAGATTTTTCTTTATCTTTTTTCTGTAAAAATGGAAAAAATAATCACTAATTTCTCAAATTGAGATTCAACTCTCATTTCACTTGCCGAAAACCCTATGGAAGTGTTTAGGTATAGCTCCAATGAGCGCTGGGTATCCGCCGCCATCAGGGGTATGCAAGGCTGATTGGGTGTGACTAAACTCCGGAGAAGCAGCAATAGAATCTACCTGCCATTATGTACCAGAAATATTTCGGACTGACTGAGGATCCGTTTTCCATTACCCCGGATCCGAAGTATCTCTTTCTGAGCGAGAGGCACCGCAACGGTTTCGCCCATCTATTGTACGGTGTTACCGAGGGTGGCGGTTTTCTGCAGCTCACCGGCGGCGTCGGTACAGGTAAGACCCTGTTATGCCGCAAGCTGCTGGCCGAGTTGCCCCGTGCGGTCAATGTGGCGTTCATCTTCAATCCACGCCTGACACCGCTGGAACTGGTGGCGACAATCTGCGATGAGCTTAATATCCTCTACCCCGTCGGCAGTGACAGCATCAAGGAGATCGTCGATTTTCTGAATGCATTTCTGCTGGAGAGCCACAGTCGGGGCCGCAGGACGGTGGTTATCATCGATGAGGCGCAGAACCTCAGCTACGAGTCCCTCGAACAGATACGGTTGCTCACCAATCTCGAGACGCAGAAGCATAAACTGCTGCAGATCATTCTTGTGGGTCAGCCCGAACTGAGAAGCCTATTGCAACAGGATAGGCTGCGTCAGCTGTCTCAACGGGTGACGGCACGTTATCACCTCACACCACTCTCCAAGTCCGAGACCCACGCCTATGTCCAGCATCGCCTCAAGGTAGCTGGAGCACAGCATCCCCCGTTCAACGCCGGCGCATTGCGATACATCTATCGCTATAGCGGGGGCGTTCCCAGAGTCATCAATATCCTCTGTCATCGGGGTATGCTGTTGGCCTATGGCAATCATGCCAGGCAGGTGACGGGGGGAATGATAAAACGGGTATACCGGGAATTAAGCGGCCTGGGCGAGAGTTCACATCGCCAGCTCACTTGGTCCTGGGTTTTAGTCGTGCTTCTTGGGTTTGCCCTGGCAGTGCTGCTTGTGTGGAATGATGAGCAACTGTCTCGCCTATTCCCACCCTTCTCGTCAACCCAGGCTCAGACCGACAACCCACCGGTGGAGAGAAACCTGCCCGAGCAGCCAGACATGACGACCGCTCAGCAGCAGCCGGTTAATTCAGCTGCGGCCGCCGAAAGCCCCACGCCGACTTCTTTGGATGCGGCCTCACCGTCGGGAACGGCGAAAGCGCCCCGACCGGATATTGTTCTGATCGATAAAAGTGCTGCTTCAGACTCGCTGGAAGATGTGGCTTCGACGGCAGTCGCCGATACGGAAGTGGCGAGGCTGGATGGTGATCATACTGGATTGGGTGCCATGTTGGGCAATGAAAACAGCGCTTTCATCACGCTTTTTGGTTATTGGCAGAGCATCTATCCCACTGAGGGGGAGTCGCGCTCAGCCTGCGACAAGGCGCAAGAGGTTGGCTTGAGCTGTATCTACGGTCGTGGCTCGTGGGAGAATCTGGCCTACTATAATCGGCCTGCGGTGCTGGAACTGATCATGGAAGATGGGCAACGTTATAATGTGGTTGCTACTGCACTGACGGATGACAATGTAACCCTCGATCTCAACGGCCGCCGATTCAATTTCTCGCGCGAAGAGATCGATCAGCTCTGGACCGGCAGTTACATTGTCTTATGGCGGCCACCCAAACTCAGTCGTGAGAGCTTGACTATTGGACATGCCGGTAAGGATGTGGCGTGGCTGAAATCCATGCTTGACCATATCGAGGGGATTGAGACGGATCTTGATCCTTTGAATACCAAGTTCGACCTGCAGACGCAGCAGCGGGTGATGCGCTTTCAGCGTTCCCAGGGGTTATTGGCGGACGGTATTGTCGGTAAGCAGACATTGATTCAATTGAACGGTAGTGTGGTTGATTCCACCAAGCCTGCGTTGCGCCGGACGGGGGGCTGACATGTCTTCCATTATTGATGCATTGGAAAGGGCTTCGCAGGAGAGGATGCCGGGTAAAACCGACATCCTGCCGGATACGATGCCGGTTTTCGATGAGGATAAAACCGTTTTCCACAGGTTGCTGTTGCTGGTGGTATTGCTGATATCGATCATTGCCGCATTCTGGTTTCTGTCTGATGATGGAACGAGCAAACCTGAGACGCCTGCCAATGCCGAACAGATGACAAACCCGGTGATGCGACCTCAAGCACCCCCCCCGGCAGAGCGCGATGGCGGTGCAGAAAAAGCGCGACAAAACAAACCGACAGTGCCGAAGGGTGAACCGACTGCCGAGCGGATCCGAAGCAGCAGCCGGCCGAATCAACGGCCCTTGATTTCCGAGGCAGTTGTGAGCGAAAAGCAACGGCGGAAGATACTGGAGATGCCTGAATCTTCGTCAGCGGAACAGGCGACCAGACGATCTCCGACCCTGCCTATCGCCGAGCGAAAAAAGCCTGCCCTTCTATCTGCGCCCATAGCCGAAAAAGTCACTTATGCTGAAAAGTCGGAACAGGCTGCAACGATGCCTGAGGTGGATGAGGATCAAATCGCTTCGGTGGAATCGACAGTAAACGATGCAACGAATGCTGTACAGACTGATCAACGGCAGATCCCATTGATTTGGGAATTGGATCTGGGTCTACGGGAAGAATTGGAACAGCTCAGAACCACGATTCATGTCTACCACGAGATACCGTCGGAACGTTTTGTCATCATAAACATGCGACGCTACGGTGAGGGCGATACCCTTGATGCTAAAGGCTATCGCCTGCACGCGATCGACAAAGACGGTATCGTCGTCGACTATGGAAACGGCCTGGTTCGGCTGTTGCGAGAGAAGTACTAGGGCCTGTTAACGCCAATCCGATCGGCCCAGCCCTACAGGTTGCGCCCCGAAGGAAGTGCCCTTGGGGTGCGCCCCGAAGGAAGTGCCCTTGGGGTATGCCTGAAAAAGCGCTACTCGCTTTTGGGATGCCCCCGCTAGTGGTGTCATTTGATTTAGAAATCGTATTACTGCTTTCACGACCTACTGTATAATCAGTGTTCTCATATAACGGCGGCTTTGTCGTGCGGGGATGGTTAAGGGTGGTTGCCGAATGGAGATGAAAATAGGTTTGGCCCTCGGTAGCGGCGCAGCCCGAGGCTGGTCGCATATCGGGATCATCAATGGCCTTGCTGAAATGGGGATAGAGCCTGATATTGTCAGTGGGAGCTCTATCGGCGCATTGGTCGGGGCCGCCTATGCTGCAGATAAGCTGGACCTTCTTCAGAGCTGGACCTGCTCCTTGACCTGGAAGGAGATCATACGATTTCTCGATCCTGCTCTGGTGGGTGGCGGGTTGATTCAAGGAGACCGGCTGACCGAATTCATCAGTGAATATGTCAAAAATCTGGAATTTGGAAATCTGAAGCGTCAGCTCGGCGTGGTGGCGACCGATTTGGAAACGGGGCGGGAGATCTGGTTTCGTGAGGGGCCTGTCATGGAGGCGGTCAGAGCTTCAATCAGTCTGCCCGGTCTTTTTACGCCGCTGCAACATCAAGGTCGTTGGTTGGTGGATGGCGGGCTGGCGAATCCGGTGCCGGTTTCACTTTGCCGGGCAATGGGCGCCGATATAGTTATTGCCGTCAACCTGAACGGTGACATACTCGGCAAGCACCTGCGCCGGAATGGCAGTGAACGCAATAAACCGTCCGAGGTCAGAGAGGACGATCTTTGGGGGCGAATCACGGGTCAGATGATGAATAGCCTGTATGCGCGTAAACAGGAATTGATGAGCCGATTATTGGGGGAGAGCCGGCATGTCCCAGGACTATACGAAGTGCTGGCCAGTTCTATCAATATTATGCAAGACAGGATTACCCGCAGTCGTATGGCTGGTGACCCCCCGGATGTTATCTTGGCTCCGCGCCTGTCGGGTTTGGGATTGATGGAGTTTGATGAAGCTGAGATGGCAATCGACGAAGGCCTGAAAGAGATCAGGCGCATGCACCCGGCCCTGGAGCAGGTTGTTGAACGCTGAAAAAAGACCTGTTGTGTCTGTAGGTTATGCACCAAGGCGGCATGCAACATATAGCGTTATTTGAGCGTGGCGTCTATTCGTTGACAAAGGGGTAAAAGGGTTCGTTGACATGTTGCATATGGGTCTTGTCACGCATAATACGGGCCTTGACGCGCGTGGTTGTCAAGCCCTGTTCATCGATTATTTCAGGAAACAGCCGATAGACGCGACTGGTTTCCAGGGGGCGCTCCCAGGCCGCTGTCTCCAATTGTGTCCGAGTCTCCGGACAGAGCGGCAGCTGCAAAAGCCATGGTGCCTGCCATTTCAGAAAATCAGAGACCAGTTGCTGGTGGTTTGAGTCCTCCCAGCGATCAAGGAGTAATAGTGCAGGAAAGAGTGTGCCGGGATAGTGGTTGCCGGAGTGGTCCTTGCCTGAACCGTCACATTTTCGCTTGATCCATATGGCGGTGGATTGTTTACCGGCTGTATTTTTTATCAGGCAGGCGAGTGCTTCGGCATCGCCTGAATCAGAACTGAATTTTCTTCCGGCCTGGCCTCCGGGGTACCAGGCGGGATTGTCATAGGGCGTGCGGGTATCGTCGTCGAGTGCGCTATCGAGTAAGGCAAGAGGCAGACCTCTCTGCTCGTCCAGCAGCCAGAGTTCATAAGTATCCATGCTCGGGAAGGGTATCTCTTCAGCAAGATGTTCGACCGCATTAAGCAATTGATCGCCAATCTGTTCGATCAGACAGGATGGCATGGCGCCACGGATCCGGGAACGACTGAGTCCCTGGGCGGGGTTCCAACTGCCGTAAACGATTTCCGAAAGACCCGTATGGCTGACAATGCTTTCGTCGGCCACATAGAGTTTCCAGTCCCAGCCGTTCATGCTTTCGGCAATACCACCCTCCACGGTGATGACCTGTTGCAATCCGTGAAAGGGTGAGAGTAGTCGGCGGCTGTATGTTTCAATATACATATACGATGAGTTTGGATAGTGACGGTCAATTCGGCAAGTATCAGTTGTTGACTCATGGGTTAAAAAGCGGCTTTAAATTCATTGGCAAATTTAAGGTAATCCCGATTCAACTCCGATCCGATGCAGGGCTTGATGGCAATGAAGAAAGCGCAGGAACAGCAGCAGGCGCTGTACTCGATTCGGGCTGGATTGTTGAATTGGATGACATTGAACGACGGCAGCAGATGAGAGAGCTGTGCAAGCGGATTGTCGCCAAATACTCAAGGGTCATGCGATGCAGCTCGGCATATATCTGTCGGAGTTCTTTTGAATTGTCCCGGGAATAAATATCATAAATATTTAAGTGATTGTTATTGAAAGATAATTTATTAATGGCATAAGTTTTGTGTACAGAGATGAAATTATAGGCAATGCCGGATTTCACAGACCATGAAAAAAACGACTATCCTCTGTATGCTCCTCTTGCTTCTGCCCTTTGCCGGGAGCGTCAACGCAACCCTGATCGATAGAGGATCAGGGTTAATCTACGATGATGTTTTGGATGTGACCTGGCTGCAGGATGCTTCCTATGCAATGACTTCCGGTGCAGCCCCTTATGCGAGAATGAGCTGGCTGGATGCTGTCAGCTGGGTAGGTGGTTTGCAGTACGAAGACAGTGTCCGCGGTGTTGTCTGGGATGATTGGCGTTTACCGACGACAATCAATGATCCGGCTTCACTCGGATATGATATGGCGGGAATGAGCAGTGAACTGGCTTACATGTACTATATCAATCTTGGCTAGGCACCCAACTATTCACATGACAGGTTTGATCCGGCGCCCGAATCCTCCAGCTATAATCCTTTCGTCAATCTGGCATACCGCGGGTATTGGTCCGGCACCCTGAGCGATTTTTCTGATCAGGCATGGTATCTCCATTTTCACTTCGGTTCTCAGGAAATCAATTCGATTTGGGATGAACAGCGGATCTGGGCCGTGAGAGATGGCGATGTGCTGGCGGAAACTGAACAACAAGGGAATGTGAATGTTCCTGAGCCAAGCGTGTTACTCTTGATGATGACAGGCTTGTTGGCAATTGTGGGTCGCAGAAAGTCTATGCTGAAGCTCTAAGCCTTTCCATTGTCCATCCGCTATCAGGTGATTGCATCGCCTGATAGCGGACTTGGTTCGATCTAAAGATAATCTCATGTCTGAGTCTGATCAGGATTGAAGAAGATCGTCAGTCGATCTTGGGGTCCGCTCTTTTTTACCTGAATATCATACAAAATTTCTGGCCATGGACTATGGTTTAACATAGATCTCTTATCCATTGGATTTCCCTACCGGGATGTCGAGTTGTTGAATCGTGAGTGGCGGGATGATTCGGTGGCTAGATTCAAAAAGCGACGTGAACCCAGCTGGATCACTGCTGATGATCTGCTTGCCATCTATGGAACACGCCCTGAACTGTTCTGGGAACATGTCAGGCAGTTAGAGCATGCACCGAACCTTATCAGGAACATAGTTCGAAAAAAGGGGGGTTGGAAGATAGGTGATTTCTGCCTGAAGAAGCTCTTCTTCGACTGTATTTTTTCAGTAAAACAACAGGATACAATAAATCAGGAATATATGCTTTTGATTCTCAAATAGTGACAGATTTGTAAAGTTTTGAATTGTCTGCCGATATATTTCGGTAATCCTGTCCGATTTAATTCCAAACCTATTTAGACATGGAGCAAGTTGAATATGGTGGTAATAACAACACGCAAGACTGTATTAATCGCTCTGGTTCTTTTGTTTTCGGCATTGCTATCCAGCAAGGCGGTCGCCAATAAATGTCTGTTTATCTCCTCCTACCACACAGGGTATGCCTGGTCAGACGGGGTGGAGCGCGGTTTACGCGAAACATTGGACGGCAAATGTGAGTTAAAGCAGTTTGATATGGATACAAAAAGGCATAAGGACGAAGTGTCTAAAAAGAAGGCGGCAAGGAAAGCAAGGGAGTTGATCGAGCGTTGGAGACCCGATGTTGTGATCACCGCGGATGATAATGCCGCCAAGTATGTCATTAAACCCTTTTATAAGGATCATCAGGTTCCATTTGTGTTTTGCGGTATCAACTGGAATGTTGATGAATATGGTTTTCCCTACAGCAACACCACGGGAATGGTAGAAGTGGCGCCTATTGATGTCCTGTTTAACAACGCAAGACACATACAGGGAGGTGCGCACCGGGCAATCTATATTGGGGCATCGACTTTGACCGAAAGGAAAAACCTACAGCGATTCAAGCGTGCGGCGGACAAGCATAGCATCGCTTTGGAGGATCGTCTGGTAAACACTACCAAGGAGTGGATGAGTGCATACAAGGAAGCACAGGAATTCGATTTTGTAGTGATCGGCAGTAATTCGGGTATCAATGACTGGAATACAAAATCTGTTTCGGGTTTTGTTGTTGAATCCACGAAAACCCTGACCTTGACCAATCATGGCTGGATGATGCCATATACGCTGCTTGGCCTGACAAAAATACCTGAAGAGCATGGGGAATGGGCTGCATTGGTGGCATTGGCAATACTTGATGGAACAAAACCCAGTGAAATCCCTATTGTCTCCAATCGCAAATGGGATATTTGGATTAACCACGCAATCCTGGAGCAGAGCGGGATCAGACTTCCGGAGTCATTGCTAAGAAAGGCGAAAAAAGTCAGTTCATGATGTATTTCAACTCCAGGGAAAAGATCTTTAATGGCTATAGGGCTGTTGTTCTCTGGCTGTCGATTGCGATTTTCTCGTTGGTTTCATTTATGTTGTCGGTATGGGTGGAACTGCACACGGTTGATAATGAGTTTAACGATCGCGCCGGGGAGATACATCGAACGCTCGTTCAGCGGATCTCCAGTCTGGAGACAGTCTTAACCTCCCTGGTGGGACTCTACCACTCGAGTGACTTCCTCGGTATTGCTGAACAGACATCGTTTTCCCAGGAGATGCTCAAGGCCTATCCGTTTATCAGTGCAATCATGCACATGACGAGGATCCCCAATGAGAGACGGGATGAATTCGAGGCGCAAATGCGGGAACAGGGTTTTGTCGGTTTTAGATTAAAGAATGATAGTCGGCTGGGTGGTGATCATATCGGGACCGGCGGTTACTATCTGCCGGTCAGTTTTATCGAGCCTATGGATCCGCGCTCAGCTAATTTACTGGGTTACGACCTGACTCGGCAGCCGGGTGTATTTAATGCGCTGCAGCAATCCATAAAAGGTGGCGAAATTGTTTCCTTCGGACCTGTTGTGATGAACAGTTCGGGTAAGTCTCAGTACTTTGTCCTGAAGCCCGTCTATCTCGGGCGCTATCCACCGGAAAAGATGCGGGAGCGGGTGGATATGTTCAACGGTATGGCTGTTCTCTGTATTGAACTTGGGCGGTTTGTAGATGGGATTATAGAAGCAGACATGCCGTACAATCTATCGTTGCTGCCGGTTACTGACAGGGATCAGGTGACGCACGGTGGAATGATGGCTGGTTTCAGCAAGTCAAACTTAGCCAAAATTGCGGTGGACCTGAGTACCTTCGAATACCGGCAGAAGATAGAAGTCTACGGCATGGTTTTTGAATTATTGGTGGACCAAAGAATAAGGGCTGACATTATTGACTGGAGGAATGTGTTGGCGATATGGATGTTGTCACTACTGATTCTGTTCTTGGCTATAGCTGTATATCGAAATATGCGAATCGCTCAACTCAAGGAAGATGAGGCAAACGCTGCGATCGCTGCGGAAGATGAGAGGTTCTCTCATGTTATAGATACGGCATTTGACGCTGTGATAACGGCTGACGCCAACTGTATGATTCTGAGTTGGAACCAGCAGGCGGTTGAGGTGTTCGGCTATGAGGAAGAGGATGTGCTCGGTTTGCATCTGCTTCAACTCATCCTTACCCATAATTCATTGGTGGAGGCGACAGATGCTCTCAAGCCAATGTTCAAGGGGTCTGAGGAACATCCGACCGGTGTCAGATTGGAGGTTGAAGGTAGGGATAGAAATAGCCGTAAATTCCCTCTCGACCTTGCTATCTCCTGCTCCAGAATCGGTGAAATGTTCACGCTAAGTGTGTTTGCCAGGGATATTACCGAGCGTAAACAGTGGGATGAAAAGATCCGCACGCTGGCATATAGCGATTCACTGACCAAGCTGCCAAACCGCCAGGCATTCAAGGAACAGGTCTCCCGCGCCATTAAGATTGCCAGGCGGCACCAGCGTATCGGTGCAGTATTATATCTTGATCTTGATGAATTCAAGCGTATCAATGACACATTGGGCCATGATATTGGAGACATGTTGCTTAAAAATGTGACCAGCCGCCTGGAGGGTCAACTCAGGGATACCGATTTAGTGGAGCGCAACTGCGAGTGTGAGTTAGAGAATTGCAATATTGCGAGGCTTGGCGGCGACGAATTTACCGTGCTGCTTGAGGATATTCAGAAACCGGAAGTGGCTGCCTTGGTGGCAAAGCGGGTGCAGGATGCAATTGCGCGCTCGTATAACCTGAACGGGCATGAGGTATATGTTACACCCAGTATCGGTATAGCGGTATTTCCCAGGGATGGTCGGGACGTTGAGGAGCTGTTGAAGAATGCTGATACCGCAATGTACCATGCTAAAGCGGTAGGCAAGAATAATTTCCAGTTCTATTCGGAGCAGATGAATATACTGGCGACTACCAGGCTGAAATTAGAGGGTAAGTTGCGTAAGGCCCTTGCCTGCAATGAGATGGAGCTCTTTTATCAACCACAGATCGATCTTGCCAGTGGAGAAATAGTCTCTGCAGAAGCACTGCTTCGATGGCACGAGCCGGAGTTGGGTATGGTCTCTCCGGTTGAGTTCATACCGATTGCCGAGGAGACCGGTATGATAATGGAGCTTGGTGAGTGGGTGCTGAATGAGGCCTGTAGACAAAACAAGGAATGGCAGAATGCCGGTTACAAACCAATTCGGATCGGAGTAAATCTGAGCAGTATGCAGTTCATCCAGCGCGACTTGAGTGTAAAGGTTGCAATGGCGCTTAAAAGTTCACGGTTAAACCCGAAATATCTGGAACTGGAGATAACCGAGAGTGTTATTATGCGTAATGTAAACGAAACCATAACGACCCTGAAAGATTTCAAGGATATGGGTATCAGCATCTCTGTAGATGATTTCGGTACCGGTTACTCATCGCTGAATTATCTCAAACGGCTTCCTTTGGATAACTTGAAGGTCGACCGCGCTTTTGTCAAAGATATCCCGGCTAATGAGGATGATGTAACGATCACATCCGCAATAATCGCATTGGCGCAAAGTCTGGGGCTTGGTGTGGTCGCTGAAGGCGTAGAAACAGAAAGTCAAATGCATTTTTTACAGCAACAGGGATGTGAATTGGCTCAGGGTTATTTTTTCAGTAAGCCGTTGCCGGCGGATCAACTGGTCAGTATGCTGCAGCATCAGGATGACAGTGAAGGGGTTGGTGCTAGATTGACCGGTAATTTCTGATTTTCTTGCATGAGCCGCGCTATAATTGCCTGCCGCCTGCCGCCTGCCGCCTGCCGCCTGCCGCCTGCCGCCTGCCGCCTGCCGCCTGCCGCCTGGGGCCGGTCGGATTAGTGTTAACAGGCCCCAATGTTCAGTCGGTCGGCTGACTATTTCATCGCAGTACGCTAACGGGGTTCCGTGGGATTATTGATATTGAAATCAAGCGGACTTGAGTTGATCACATGAAGATCGCGTTGAGGAAAAGGAATTTCAATGCCGGCCTCGGAGAATTTATCGTTGATTGCTGAATGCAATGCGGTTATCGTCGCCAGTCGGTTATCCATAGATCCGAGGTAGCTGCGGAGCAGCAGTGTCAAAGCGCTGTCACCGAATGCCTCAAAGGTGGCGACAGGTTTCGGGTCCTGCAGTACGTTTTCGTTCTCATGCGCTGCCGCGATCATCAGTTCCATTGCTTTATTCACATCGGTGCCGTAGGCAACTCCGACGTTGATGATGATTCGGTTGACCTTGTCGGTCAAGGTCCAGTTGATGACCCTGCCGGTAATGAACTCTTTGTTGGGTATCAGTAATTCCTGTTTATCGTAATTGGTGATTGTGGTGGCGCGGATGCGGATACGGGAGACAACGCCTGTTGTAGAGTCGAGAGTTACCACATCGCCAACACGTATGGGCCGTTCAAATAACAGTATGATACCGCTGACAAAGTTGGCTACGATCTCCTGTAAACCGAAGCCGAGCCCCACGCCCAGCGCAGCTACCAGCCACTGAATATTCGACCATTGAAAGCCAATCAGGCTGAAGGCTATGATCAGTCCAATACCGGCGATGAAATACTGTAACAGTGTAGTCAGCGCATAGCGCGCACCGGATTCGAGGGGGAGACGCTGCAGCAGGGTGATCTCAAGTACGCCGGGAAGATTCTTTGCAGCAAGAAAGGTGACGATCAAGATAACTATACCGATGATGATATCCCTTAATGTCAATGGTGTTTCCGTTACTATCCCGTCAACCATTTCGCTGGTATTTATCGGTAGTTGAATGTTGTCGAGAAAATCCAGTGCCGGGAGAAGATCCGACCATATCAACCAGGCGCCGATTACGGAACCGAGCAGATAACCGAAGCGCACGAGCCGTTTGGCTTGTTCGCTCAAGGCGTCGAAATTCAGTTCGGGGATTTCGGTTGTTATAATACTGCTTTCATCTTCAATCTGCTGATGCCCCTGCTCCCTTTGAGCGCGCAGTTCATCTCGTCTTTGCAGTGCGTTTTGATAGCGTAATCTGCGCTCAGCGATATAAAGATAGCGCAATAGCAGTTCTCTCAAGGTGAACAGCCCGATAAAAAACCAGATTGTCGATTCAACATGATCGAGTAGACGCAGTGTAAGGGTCATGTAACCCAACCCTGTGGAGAAAATCAGGCCGACTCCTATAAGGATCAAAAAAGGAAACCATAGAAAATGCAATTGCAGCAGCAAAGCGTTCGGATTGATGCTGTTCCAGGAGATCATGAGTGATCCTTGTTTGCGCAACAGCCGGTAGGTGAAAATAATGAATACGATCATCAGCGCAATAGTTGCCGTACTGCTGATGACAAGGGCATTGGCAGGCAGGCTGTCACCCGCGCCAAGGGCAATCAGGAACCGAAATGGCGCACCGACAGGAATGGCCCAGCGCAGCTCCTGTGCCAACGATCTGCAGATCTTGTTGTTCCAGCGCAGGTGGCGTGTGCCGACCCCCTCGGGCAGGCACAATTGGTAAAGCATCAGGGCTGCAGTCAGTGTTATGCCGACGGTGATCAGGGATGTGGCCATGGCCAAAGTGAATGGTGCAGCGGTTGGCAGTGACCTCAATAGCAGGCCTGTTCCCATCATCACCACCGGCAAAGCCATGACCTTTATCAGTGTATAGAACAGTGCCTTGATTGTAAGGCTTATAGAATCGGTACTGATCTTGCGTGTGGCTCTGGCAAGATTTGGTATTTGCAGTCGTGCAAAGGGTTGTTTCCAGACTACGAACAAGAAGATAAAAAGCAGAATGAAAGCAAAGTGCACGTTGTGCCTGCTGGTGGTTATCAAATCGGCACCCACTTCCTGCCAATGCTCTGGAGAGACAAGCCAGCCGATGCCGGATGCCAGTCGGGTTGGGCTGAAGACTTGACTCACACTACTGCTGGAGACCCACAATAACTGGTCATTGATAAAATCGATGTAGGATTCTGAAATATTCAGTAGCTGCCGTTCAGCCAGGTCAAGAGATGTGAGTTGGCTGATATAGCGGCCATATGCTTTTTGCAGTTCATTCAGCGCCTCACGCCTGGCCCCTGCCAGAGAAAATGCCTGCTTCTGCAGGTGTTGTTTCTCCTGCCCTGACAGATCTTCCAGGATCGACCGAGTGACCGCTTCAACGTGGTCAGAGAGGCTGCCGCGTTCAAGGAGCAGTTCTTCGATCTCTATCTGGCGGTCTGTGGCCTTGTTGATTTCAACCTTGCGCTTGGCGGAAGAACGTCTGTAGCTTCTCAGTGATGGTAGTGCGGCGTGACGACGGGATAACATTTTTCCTATCGCCTCACTTCGGCCTACAACCTCTACACGCTGTTTACTGTGCTCGAAATCCGATTGTAGTTGCTCCAATTTTCCCTTTGCCGTCGTCAACTGTTGTAAGACACGCTTTTCCCAATAAACCAACTGCTCGAGTTCTGAGCGGCTTTTGGCGTTTTCCTGGGCGATGTTCTGAAGCGGTAACGGCAGGTTGGTTGTTTCCTGCTCCAACAGTTCGGCTTCCTGCCGGGCCTGTTTGGCCTGCTCTTCCCTTATCTCGGCAGCAGCTTGATTCAGGCGTTTTAAACTCGACTGCAACCGGCTGACATGGGCAGTTGTCGCGTCCCGTTGGGCCTGGCTCAGATTGGTCAGCAGGCTGAGGTTTCCAAAACGTAGCGTGAGCAATTCGTACTCAGCCTCACGTAAGGCTTTTCTTGCCTGCAGCGACATCAATCTGGCCTGCCTGATCTGCTTAAATTCCTTCTGCGGCAACACCTCAATATCAGACTGGATCTGAGCCAGAGAATCTGTTCGGATAGCAATTTCACTACTGATCTGTTTGCTGCCGGCCAGCAGTGTCGAAAGCTCTTCCAGTTGCATCTTTAGGTTATCGCGGGCCTGGGCCAGGTTCAGCTCTTCCTTGCTGATGCGTATTTCCAATGCGGCAAGGTCAGAAGATTGAATGAATTCCTCGAGGGCTTTGTCAGCATCCGCATCATGATCCAGGTTTGCTTGCAGGTCCTGGATTACTTGGGGTGCACCCCGAATCTGTTTTTGAAGGTGTGAGATCTCGCCTCTTACCATGTCAGCTTGACCTAACCAGTTTTCTGCCTGCTCGAGCAACTCATGAATCTTGGCCTTTTGTGTTGCATCCAAAGCGGTCTCTTGGTCGATGTTGGTGCGGGCAAGCTCCAGTTGTTGCCGGGTGAGTGGCTGACTCTGTTCAAGCGGCAGGGAAGGTGACCCGGCCCAGGCAATCAACGTATGGGAGAGGCAGAGGAGTGTTATTAACAGCCCTGTCAGGGGTTGCCGGCGAATAGGTGAAAAGTGGGACATGGAAATGTATTTGTAATCCGAAGTGGCATTAGTCTGTTAAATGGTTAAAAGGTTTCTGTACCTGCCCTAAAGCTTGTGGCTGATCACATTTATAGTTGCTTTTATTTGTGCAATCACGCTATTGAACCGGGTGACATGCTTCAATATGTGTGTCAAATACACATTATCTCAATTCCGCCCGCATGATGGCCAGTGCAGTTTTCCGCCGCCAGGCTGCCGTTGTTTCAAGCTTCCTGAAAATAGTAACGGATAACATGTTGATTCTTATCAGATACGGGTTCTCCCAGTCCGATCTTTCCACTGCCCAGCAAAGGTATGGTCTCACGTCTTAGATAGAGTGATTGATGGTTTTGCGTTGTCAGGTATGTGCCGTTGGTGCTGATATCCGAAAGAACGTACTTGCCCCGGCTGTACTCGATTACAGCGTGGGTTCTGGAGGCTGCGGCGGCCGTAACCACGAGCTCATTGCTCGAGTCGCGGCCGATATGCATGCTGCCCTGCTGTGGTAGAAAGTTGAAACGCCGGTTGCCGTATTGGAGGGTCAGTATCCTTGTTACAGTGCTTTGTGTCAGCGGAGAAGTGTGTATGAAAGTGACATCGTCCTTTCGCCATAGGAGATCATAAATAACCATTCGTTCATGCTTGCCTTTTACCTTGACTTTATCGAATTGACGTACGATTTTTTTTTGCTCATCGGTTAGATTCTGTACGACCTGCTCGGTTGTAATGATCTGCTGTGATTGTGCAATCGCCGCCATGCGTGCTGCAACATTTACCGAATCGCCGTACATCCGGCCGCCTTCTACTATGGCGGGCCCGAAATGGAGACCGATTCGTGCCGACAGTTTCATGCCGGACCGTTTTGCATAGGCGTCCACACGTTCCTGCATGAGGCAGGCCCCTGTTGCGGCGTCGGCGACACGGTTATAGCGACTCATCACCTCATCGCCGATCACTTCTACAACATAACCACCAGTCTCCGCTACGACTTCTGCAATGATATCCTCAAGGTCGGTGATCAATTTTTTGGCGCGGTCGTCACCCAGATTTTCATACATGCGGGTGCTGTCTACGATATCGGCAAAGACGATGGCATATGATTTTTGAGCCGCTTTTGACATGGTGCAGTTTCGAAAGTTGTATTGGCTTAGTGTTGACAAGCCCTGATTGTCATGTGGAAATTTCCTGGATATGTTACGTTATCACTTTGTGCATAGTCCGAGTATAGGTTTAAACTCAATCCAATGCCCTCAACCCTGATCGTAACCTGTCCAGCAGGACCTCGATCAGGTGGGGGTGTTCGCCAACCAAGGGGCTAATGCGGATGTCCAGCCCCGGGTGTAGCCGTTCAACATCACCGCATATGGTTGCAATATCACCGCCCTCTCCGGCGTGCCTGCCAGGGGAGAGAAACAAAAGAGAGAGTGCAATCGGTGTTTGGAGAGATTTCTGTGCCTCTCTCTGCAATACTTGATCAAGACGTTCACCATTGAAATCATATTCACTCCCTTTGCGGCGTTCCATTACGGCCTCATTAAATTGAACATCAGGTGGCAAGAGGCTGCTTAGCTCTTTTGCGATCCGTACCCGTACTTCTGTCACTTCCGGTAGTGGTGAGCCATGGTCAACCAGAATGACCCGTGGTCGAGTGTATCCTGAAATGAGTGGATCAATCTGATCTTTCAGAATCTTTACCAATCTGGGTTCTCCTCTGGGTAGGGGATAGAGCACATCGGCAATGTGCAAGCGGAAGGGGCCGTGTATTGATTGGAGAGAATCAACGAGATTGGGGATTAATGAGGTCAGTGCTCTGCTGACACCGAAAAAAAGGGGTATGGCCAGGTAATCCCTGATACCTTGTTCAAGCTGGGCGGAGAGAAAAGATTCCAGCAGCTGGGCCGGGATGCCGTCGAGTTCGCCAGGCACTATTCTGTCGGCCTGCTGCAGGGAGACGGGGTATACCCTGTATTGACTAAGGTGGCTGAGCTCGGCAGCCAGCTTCCTCAGGTTACGTGTGGCCTGGGGTTGTATGGAGCCGTTGTCGAGTAGCAGTATTAATGGTTTCTTCATGGCTCAGGGGCGGTGTTTGATATTGATTGGAGATCGACATCAGCCTGACATCGCCACTGGGGGCTTGAATAGGGTATGAGTATGCTTTCACTATTCGGTAGTGTCAAAAGTCCCTTAAGCATTGTTCAGCCGGTTACTATGTGATTATCTGGATATGGGTCGGAACCATTTTAATGTTGTTCCCGGCATTGGGTGACCGATTTATCTTCCAATCCATCCCCGTACAGTCGTTTTGGGATACGCTTATCATGGCTTCCACATGTTTACATCTACGCTAAGCCGCCTGTTGAATAACAAGGATGCTTTATAAATATCCAGTCTCTTCACAGTGGACTGATGGCTGATATCGATCTCAGCCAAGTCAGAATCACCTTTTCCGATCATCTCTCCGCAGCCCGGTATGGGTTGATATCTGTCATTGGCATCGATAGAACAGAATAGGTTAATATCGGGATTGTGATTGATAGAACCGATTGCTCCCATGAATCTGCGAGACTTGAAATACCTTATCGCCGTTGCTGAGACCGAGCATTTTGGCCATGCGGCTGCACAGTGCTATATCAGTCAGCCCACCCTTAGTGGGCAAATCAAGAAACTGGAACAAGAGCTTGGCGTTACCATTTTCGAGCGTACCAATCGTTCGGTCTCCACCACACCGATCGGGTTGGAGATCGTCAAACACGCTAAACTGATCCTGGAACAGGCCGATGTGATCAAGCAGCTGGCCCAGGCGCAGCATGATCCTTTGGCGGGTGCGTTGCGCGTGGGCGCCATCCCGACAGTCAGCCCCTATCTGATACCGCTGATTCTTATGCCGCTGAAGGTGCAGTATCCGCAGATGCGGCTGATACTCTCTGAAGAGATCACCGATATGCTGACCCAGCGGCTGTTGGATCACCAGATCGATGTGGCGATCCTGGCTACGGCAGTGAAAGAGCCCGAGCTGGATGTGATGCCGCTGTTTGAGGAACCCTTCTGGTTGGCCCATCCGAGAAATCATGAACTCTACAACAAAGATGAAATCAGCCGCCGCGATCTGAGTCGTATCAATCTGCTGTTGCTGGCGGATGGACATTGCCTCACCAATCAGGTGATGGATGTTTGCCGGATCAAGGAGGGTATCATCGACAATGAGATGGCCGATCTCCGGGCCGCTAGCCTGGAGACCCTGCTGCAATTGGTAGGTGCGGGATTTGGCTGTACACTGGTGCCCGCCTTGGCTGTGCAGGGGAGCTGGACTACAGATTCCGGGATCATAGCTCGAAAACTGCATCTTAAAGATGCTTATCGGCGGGTGCAATTTGTCTTCAGAAAGACCTTTCCCCGTAAAAAGGCGATCGAGGTCTTGGCTGACGTTATCCGATCTCAGTTACCGAATACAGTCAGGAAACTCTGAGAGCAGTCAGGACTGAGCAGTATCACCAGGAGTATTATTGATATGACGACCGCGATACCCGGCGATAGTCCATGGCGATTCTCGGACCTATTGCAGGTGAATAGTGATGGAACCGCAACGCTGCTGCCCGGTGTGCATCCGCTCCCTAATCTTTTAGCGCTGGATACAGAACAGGTGTTGGCTGAATTCAGGCAGAGTCAGCTGGAAGACTTTACCCGAGTGATAGACGAACTGGCGTCAGCAGACAATCCGCTGCACCGGATGTTTGAGGATATGCGAATCATCGCTGACCGGGATCCTGCCAACAAGTTCAGTGAACTGGACCTGTTCAGGCCGGGCGCACTGCAGGAGATGTTTCTCGAACTCCATGAGCATGTGATGTCGCACCCGGTCTGGAGCCACCCCTGCTTCGTACGTATCTTCAAGGGTGAATTCGATGCCGCGCAGCTGAGTCTATTTGCCACCAACTATTTCAATCAGGTCAAAAACACCCGCCAGTGTGTAGCCCTGGCGCAGGGACGCTTTTCGGGTTTCATCGACCTCCCCTATGGCGGTCTCAACGAGCGGGTGTCTGAGCTGGCGCAGATCATTCTGGCGCAGCTTCTGGCCGACGAGTATGGCGTGGGTACACACAGCATCGACAGTTACCCGGATCTATCCGACCTGCTCGATTCAACCACCCATATCGTCATGTACCGCCAACTTTTTGATGGTCTCGGTATACCATTTGAAGAGCAGGATGTACCGATGCTTCACGGGGTGGCGGACAATGTCCTCACCCAGCGCCTGCTGGCCGGTCATCCAACGTTCAGTCTGGTGGAATCCCTGGCATCGGTGGGTTTGGGTATGGAATGGGGGGTTCCGGAATTTTTCAGCCTGCTGCTGGGAGGTATGATCCGCTGGGCCTGGCGTGAGAATATTGTATTGACTCAGCGCCATCTGATAGTTTTCATCGCCCATGTGCAATACGATGTGTTGCATGCCATTTCAGTCATGTTGGCGACCAGCCTGTTCGGTCATGAAAAGGAGTCCCTGCAACAGATCAAACAGGCAACCAATATGCTGATGTCGAGCCGATATAACATGATGAGTGATCTCTATCGGCTATTGTTCGATGATCCCTGCAAAGATATAGACGGCATTGGGCTCGACCCCCGCTACCACATCAGTGACCGGCGCATTGAGAAGGCGCTGATCGCTGCACGTCAGGACGTGGCCAACAGTACCGTGGTGGATGCGGCTGACTACAAGGCTTGCCAGCGTGTTCCCTTTGTGTTTGTTAACGGGCCCCAGTTGTAATCGAACATGATAGTGCTTTCTATAAAGCATGCGGTGCGGCAAGCCGCACCCTACGGCGTAAGCTGTGTATCGTCTATCGATCAGGAGTAAGTCATGCAACAACAGAAGAGCCAGGCGGCTGAGGTATTTCGCAAGCGCCTGATCGCCACTGCCAAAGGCCCCCGCGGAGCCAAGGATATGTCCCGCGAAGAGGCCTGCGAGGCATTGACATTCCTGATGTCCGCCGAGGCGCAACCCGCCCAGGTCGGGGCATTCCTCACCGCAATGCGCTTCAAGGGCGCGCGGGTGGAGGAGATGAAGGGTTTTCTCGATGCCATGGAAGGGAGCGCTGCCTTGATTGCCCCGAAGGTTGACGGCCTGCTTAATTGCAACGGACCCTATGATGGACGCAAAAACGCACTCCATCTAAGCCTCGCGGCAGCCGTAGTCACTGCCGCGGCGGGTGTACCGGTGGTGATGCACTCGAGTGCCGGGCTTCCACCCAAAGACGGTGTTACAACCGCTCGTCTGCTCGAAGCATTGGGCATTCCCGCTTATCGGGAACCGGACCGGGTGTCGAAGGATATTGAAGAAAAGGGATTCGGTCATCTGCATGCCGCAAGTTACCTGCATGGAGTGGAGCGGTTGAAGCCGATACGTCAGACGCTCTTCTATCGTTCGTTTCTGCACGCCTGCGAGGTTATGCTCAATCCTGCGGGTGCGGTCTATTCGTTGATTGGCGCTGCACACAAGAGTTTCCTGGAACGTTTTGCCATCGCAGCGGGTGAACGGGGACAGCGGCGGGTGATTGCGGTGCAGGGATTGGATGGTTGTGACGAGTTGCCGCTGCAACCGGCAGCTGTTGCCGATTTCAATAACGGCACACTATCGAAGTACACACTCGATCCCGCCGATTACGGTGTCAGTCACCAATCTCATCATCCCTGCGAAAGCCTGGATGTGACTGCACGCATCGTAGAAGACTCACTGACCGGTAACAGCGACAGGCATCTCAATGCCATTCTCTACAATGCGGGAGTCAGGCTCTGTCTCGGCAACAAGGCGGATGATATCGGAAAGGGTATTGAAATGGCGACGGAACTGTTCGAGTCAGGACAGGCAGCAAAGAAACTTCGTGAATTACAACACTGAACAGGCCTTGGAGCGAAAGGGACGATGAGACTGTTTCAATTGGCGTTAGGATGCCTGTTAGTGGCTATTACAGGTGGTATTGTCAATGCGGATGCCATCTACAAATGGCGTGATGAGAATGGAAAGATCCATTTTGGCGACAGGCCGCCTGCAACTGAGGAATCGACCCCCGTCACAGTGAAACCCAATCTCTATCGTGCACCGGCGGTCGAGGTGAAAAACGGTTCCGGGTATAGACGTGAGAAGGTGGTCATGTACAGCACTAAAAGGTGCGGTTACTGTAAAAAGGCCCGGGCATACTTCAAGCGTAACGCCATTCCCTATGTGGAGTACGATGTCGAGACCAGCCGGAAAGGCAAACGCGATTTTAAAAAGATGGGGGGCCGGGGCGTACCGATCATTCTGGTTGGCAAGCACCGCTTGAACGGCTTTTCCGAAGCCGGTTTTAGTGAGATTTATCAAAGCAGTATCGACTGATCTGCGCAGTAGATCGAAACAGATTCGGAGGGCGGCACGTAAAGATATCCTTTTCACTACCGAAAACAGTGTTTAGGAATCATAGGAGTTTTGCGGAGCATGCCTTCATCCTCCCAGGTAGTGATACAGCAATGGCTGGAACAGCTGTGCCGTTTGGTCAGCGGCATTCAGTCGGCTATTGTCGTTGAAAAAGGCGCCGCGGAGAGTGGAGAGATCAGTATTGTACGCTGGCCGGAGGACGAGCAACCGCAAAAGGCCTTGCTGAAGGTTGCGCTCAAGGCTTTCGAGACCCGCAGGCAGTTGATCGTTCCCGCCTTCAGATCTGCGCAGGGATCCGATTTCATGGCAGTACCGCTGGTTTCCCAGGGTCAGCCGAAGTGGGCTGTCGCACTCCGTATGAGCGCTCGGTCGACACAGAAACAGAAGGCGGCGCTACAGGCGCTGCAGTGGAGCCTGCGCTGGTTGAAGCTGTTGTTGAAGCAGGCGAACAGAAGCCAAGCGGCAGGGGCCCACTGGGTAGAACGCCTGACCGAGAGGCCGCTCGCGTCGGCGGCGATTGTCGAACTCCTTGCCGAACAGTTCCACTGCGACAGGGTAACCCTTGGGCTGGGGGATGCGCGCCGTCTCGAGATCACGGCGACATACCCTCCCGTCGAGATCAAGCGGGAAACCGGGTTGGTGCGCGCCTTTAAGGAAGCGATGTTCGAGGCCATCGATCAACAGGCATTGCTGCACTATCCGCCCGCGACGGCACAGGGCGATCTGTTGCTGCACAACCAGGAAGCCCTGGCGGGGACACTGGGGCAGGCGACACTTTGTACGATTCCGTTGAAGACGGCAGACATGCCGGTCGGGGCCTTGCTGTTGGAGCGTCATCGACTGCAGCCGTTCACGCCGCGCGAACAGGCGGAGTGTCAGCAGGCGGCCGGTTTGATCGGACTGTTGCTGCATCACCGACAGCGCAGTGAGCAACCCCTACATCGTCTGATCCGCGACCGCCTGCAACAGCGATTTAAAAGCTGGCTGGGTCCGCAAGGCTTGGGAGTGAAGCTGAGTCTGCTCACTCTGGCGTCGATCCTCATACTGTCGGGATTGATCGAGGTTGACTACCATATCGATGCCAGCGCCAATCTGGAGGGGCGAATCCAGCGTGTCATCACCTCTCCGTTTGATGGCTATCTGCAAGAGGTGTCCGCCGAAGCGGGCGATATCGTGGCTGAGGGCGCCTTGCTATGCCAGCTGGATGACAAGGACCTGAAGCTCGAGCGGGCCAAATGGCGGACCGAGCTGGCGAAGTTGAAGCGGGAGCAGCGCGAGGCGCTGGCGACCCATGAGCGTAGTCGGGTATCGTTACTGCAGGCGCAACGCAGGCAGGTGCAGGCGGAACTCGACCTGGTGGAGATGAAACTTGCAAGGAGCCTTATCAAAGCGCCCCTGGATGGCGTCATCGTCAGCGGGGATCTCACGCAATCCCTCGGCATCCCCCTGAAGCGGGGAGAAGAGCTGTTCAAGATCGCCCCTCTCGAGAGTTACCGCGTCATGCTGCAGGTGGATGAGTTGGATATTGCCGACGTACAGATCGGCCAGTCCGGTCATCTGCGCCTGGCGGGGTATCCCGATCTCGACCATGGCTTCAGCGTGAAGCGCATCCTGCCTCTGTCCACAGCCAGTGAAGGCAGTTACCTGTTTACCCTGGAAGCGGAACTGGAGGATGCGGAAGAACATCTGAGACCTGGGTTGCAGGGCGTGGCGAAGATCGATGCCGGCAAGCGCAGTCTGATGTGGCTTGTCAGCCACCGTTTGGTCGACTGGCTGCGATTGCAACTCTGGCGCTGGTGGGGCTGATGGACGCTATTTGGCAGCAGATCGCCGGTGCGCGTCCCCGCCTAAACCCGCAGGTAGTGATCCGCCGGCAGCGCTATCAGGGAGAGACCTGGTATCTGCTTCAGGATCCGATCAGCGAGCGACATTTTCGCCTATCGGTCGGGGCCTATAAGCTGATCAGCCGGTTTGACGGCAATCGCACCCTTGAGATGATCTGGCAGCAGGGGCAACAGTCCCTGAGTCATCCGCTGGATCAGGAGGCCTTTATCCGCCTGCTGATGCAGCTGAAGGGGGGTGGGGCGCTAACGGATAGCCCGGAAAGCGAAGCGTTGAGGATTCTCGAGCGCCGCAAACAGCCACGTCAATGGCTGCGGCAGCTGCGCAACCCACTTTCACTGCGCCTCCCTTTATGGGATCCGGACAGGGCGCTGAACAGACTTATGCCGGCGGTACAGCCGCTATTCGGTCGAGTCGGCATGGGGCTGTGGCTGCTGATCGTGCTGAGCGGGTTGCTGCAGGCGGCGCTGCACTGGCAGGAGATCACGGGTAACGTAACCAGCCAGCTTCTGTCGGCGGATAATCTGTTGCTGATGGGCGCAGTCTACCTGCTGATGAAGCTCTTCCACGAGGCGGCGCACGGATTCGCCACCAAGCATTGGGGGGGTGAAATCCATCAGGTCGGGGTATTGCTGCTGGCGCTCATACCCATGCCCTATGTTGACGCTTCCGCCGCCAGTGGATTCAGCGAGCGGCGTGCGCGGATTGCGGTCGGTGCGGCGGGTATCATGGCGGAACTGCTGCTTGCCGCTCTGGGGCTCTGGTTGTGGTTGGCCACCGGTCCCGGCTGGGTCAACGCCGCGGCCTACAACATGATGTTGATCGGCGGACTCTCGACCCTGTTGGTGAACGGCAATCCGCTGCTGAAATTCGACGGTTACTATGTTTTTGCCGATCTGATCGACATACCCAACCTATCCATTCGCGCCAACCGTTACCTCGGCTATCTGCTGCAACATTATCTGTTCGGTGTGGAGAATGCAGACTCGCCCGCCCAGACCGACTGGGAGCGCGGCTGGTTCATCCTATACGGGATCGCAGCGTTCTTTTACCGGTTCTTCATCCTCATTACCATCATGCTGTTCGTGGCCGAGCGCTATCCGCTGGTGGGTAAGGCAATCGCAGTCTGGGCCCTGGTCGGGATGGTGATACTGCCCCTGGCCAAGCAGCTGAACTATCTGTTCACCAGCCGGCAGCTCGCCAACCGGCGCAGGCGGGTTCTGCTGGCGACCGCATCGATCACGGCATCACTGCTGTTGATCCTGTTTGTCATCCCCGCCCCCCATGCAACCCATGCCGAGGGGGTGATTCTTCCACCCGATGGTGCGGAAGTCCGTGCGGGTGCGGAAGGGGAGGTTGTCGAACTGCTGGCAAGGCCCGACAGTACCGTTACGCGAAACCAACCCCTCGTGGCGATGGAGGACCCGTTTCTACAGACAGAGTTGAAGCGCCTGGCCGGGCGCCTGAACGTATTGCAAGTGGAGTATGAGACCCTGGTCAGTGAAGATGAAACCGTCAAGGCGGAGATCGTGCTGGAAGAGATCCGCCTGGTTGAAACGGAGATCTCCCAAAAGCGGGACCGGGCGTCGCGGCTTATCCTCAGCAGTCCCGTCGAAGGCATATTCCTGGTACAGCAACCCGGTGATCTTCCCGGCCGGTTCTTTACCCAGGGTGAGTTGATCGGTTATGTGCTGGATGACCGCCGGCCTGAGATCAGGGTGGTTGTATCGCAGCAGGATATCGGCCTGGTGCGGCAGTTTTCCCGCAACATAAATGCAGTCTACGCCGACAGGCCGGCCAACGACCTGCCGGTCAGCCTGCGGCGGCATATCCCCGAATCACGACAGCGCCTACCCAGTCCCGCGTTGGGTCGCCTGGGGGGCGGTAAGATCGTGCTGCATCCCGAAGATGAGGACGGTACGCGGCCCCTGGAGGCCGTGTTTGAGATCCGACTGCAGCTGGACCAGCGGACTATCCGTTTGGGCGAGCGTGTCATCGTCCGCTTCGAGCACCGTCCGCTGCCATTGGGATGGCAATGGTACCGTTCAGTCCGGCAGATGTTTCTCAAGCGGTTCAGGGTTTGAGACGCCGGCAGTAGGGTGCGCCTGCCGCGCCAGACCCTTCATCATGCCGTATCCCGTGGGGTTATCGCCAATCCCGCCATCCTGAAGACCAGCCCGATATCGTCTTGTTGGAAAAGCTATCCCGATTGAGTTCGGGGTGTTTAGGAATTCGAGTCATCAATTGTTAAATATGTTTGAAATATCACATTATTCTTGTCAAGGAAGCGGCATGTCAGCCGAAGTTATAGATGCAAAGTCTTGATATTGAATAGGAATAAGAATCATTTGCAATATTGGACCCTCAGCCTTTGCAACCTGTGTTGGCAACTGTGTAAAAGTAAGTAAGCGACATGCGAAAATGGCATCAAGTAACTGGGGGCTTAATCTGCCTCTTTTCATCGACAGTTATTGCGGAAGGAACCGAATCACTCGACGGTGTAATTGAACCCTTCATGACCGTGGAGCTCAGCTCCCGCATCGATGGCATTCTCGAGGCCGTCTCCGTGGATGTGGGGGACAGCATCGACCGGAACCAGGTCATCGCCAAGCTCGAGTCCGAGGTCGAACAGGCAGCCCTGGAATATGCCCGCGCCAAGGCGTCGATAAACAGCGATGTGCGTCTGCAGGAAGTCAGCCTCGCCTACGGTCGGCGTCAGCTGAACCGGGTCAGGGAGCTGCATGAAAAAAACCTTTCCTCCTTTCAGGATTTCGACAAGGTCGAGACCGAGACCCGCCTGACCCGCTTTAAACTGGCCCAGGCGAAAGAGAACAAGTTTCTCGCGGAACTCGACCTGAAGCAGGCCGAAGCGCTCTATAACCGCCATACGATCCGCAGTCCGGTCAGGGGTATCGTGGTCGAGCGCTACCTCAATCCGGGCGAGTCCGTGGAGGAGCGTCCGATCGTCAAGATCGCCCAGATCAACCCGCTGCGCGTCGAAGTCGTCGCGCCGGTCTCGATGCTGGGCAAGGTCAAGACCGGTCAGTTGGCGATGGTCAGGCCGGAGCTGCCGGTGGGCGGCAATCATCAGGCGGTGGTCAAGATCGTCGATCCGATACTCGACGCGGCCAGCGGCACCTTCCGCATCCGCCTGGAGATCCCCAATGACGACTACAGCCTCACCAGCGGGTTGCGTTGCCAGGTGCGTTTTCTCGACAAAATGGCGGACAGGCAACCTGAGCCTGTGAAGATGAAGCAGGCTGATGCGGTCGCACATGTCCGACCCGCGATCGAGTTGGAAGCGCCCGCTGGGAAAGCGAAGGGCGGATCCAGGACCGAAGCAGTGAGCACCACCGATGAATCCGGCGAAAAAGTCGAACGTCAGACACGCTACCTGCTGGTAACCCAGGACTCCCTGCTGCCGCTGAAGAAGGCCTTGCGAAAGGCGGAGACCTTCAAGCAAAAGGGCGTGGAAGATACCTGGGTCATCGCCAAGGGATCTTTGAAAGGACACATCTCCCTGGGATATTTCAAAAACCGCAGGGTGGCCGACAACTACCGTCAACAGCTCACGGACTTGGGTATCGAAACCAGGATCGTAGAGCGATGAGACGCAGGCGGCCCAAAAAACGGTCCAATGCCCTGGTCTGTGAAGAGCTGGAGCCTCGTCTCCTGCTATCCGCCGACCTGGTGGGCATTGCTGTGGATCTGGCGCCGAACGATGCAGAGCCAGAGGTAGAGAAAGCGGATGTCCAGGCGATAGAAGCCGCGTTGCAGGTCGGTTCGCCAAGTCAAGTTGGTGAACACGATTCACCGACGGTTGAACTGGTGATCATCGATCCGGCGACGCCGGATTATCAATCCCTGGTGGATGACCTGATCAGCCAGAACGGCAATGGGCGCAGTTTCGAAATCGTACTGCTCGACACTGCCGGTAACGGCATCGAACAGATCAGTGACATCCTCAGCGCTTACCAGGATCTGGATGCGGTGCATATTCTCTCTCACGGGAGTGACGGTGGTATACAGCTGGGCGATGCCTACCTGAACCTAGATAGCCTGAGCGCCAATGCCGGTGCCATCGAGTCCTGGCGCGATGCTTTCAGTGAAGAGGGTGATCTGCTGATCTACGGCTGCGACCTGGCCGCCGGCGAGGATGGCCGGTCCCTGGTGGAGGCCCTGGCCCGATTGACCGGCGCCGATGTGGCGGCTTCGGACGATATCACAGGTCATGAAACACTTGGCGGCGACTGGGATCTGGAACATGCTGAAGGCGTTATTGAAACTGAAGTGGCTGTCAGCGAAGAAGGTCAGCGCAACTGGAGCGGTATTCTGGCCACGGATATCGATTTCACCCATACCGACGATCCGGTTCATCACTGGACGCTGGATGGCGATGCACTGGACAGTGTCGGCAGTGCGGATGGAACGGTTACCGGTGCAACCACAGTCACCGGTCAGGATGGTGACGCCTTAAGATTTGACGAGGTGGACGACTACGTCACGATCCCCGACGTCACTATGAACAACGATTTCACCGTGACCTTCCAGTTCAAAGTCGATGACAATACAGGCTCCCTGTTCCAGTATCTTTACAGCCATGGCGATGTCAACACTGAAAACAGCCTCAACATCTACATCAATGAATCCTCACAAGGTACAGCCCCTAATGCGTTGCGCACGGTCATCCGCGATACCGACGATACATTGGATTACTTCGCCCTGGATTTCGATATCAGCTCCATTGTCGGCGATGGTGAGTGGCATACTTATACGTTGACAGTCCAATCCGGTGTCGGTTCCACAGTCTATCTCGATGGTGTTCAGAAGAACACCGATACGCGCGGTGGAGACAGCATTAATCCGAGCGGCAACGTCTATCTGGGCGCCCCGCAGGATCTCGATCCTGACAGGATGTTCGGTGGCGACCTGGATGACGTCAAGATCTACGATCACGTGCATCCGCCGACAGGTGTTGGAACAGGATTGTCGGCCGGGACGGTCATCGCAACAGATCCTGTAGGTGGCACTGTAACATACAGCCTCGTCGATGATGCCGGCGGCATGTTCTCGATCGATTCCGATAGCGGCGAGCTGTTCTGGGCCGGAGCGCCGGATACTTCAACTGCCCAATCCTATGACATCACCGTAAGGGCGACCGACAGTGGCGCCCCCACCTATGACGAAGTAATGACCATCAAGACCGGTACCGTCGATTGGGACACGATTACCGGTACCAGTCATGACGATTTGATCTATGGGCTGGGCGAGGGCGGCTCCTCGCTCGGTACCACCAACTATATCACCAATGGCAGCTTCGAGAGTGGCGGTTCGCCGAGCAGCGCAGGCTGGACCCTACTCTCTGGGCCGGGTTTCCAGATCAAGACTTCCGGTGAGAATGGTGTATTATCGAGCGATGGCGCCTACTACCTCGACACAGACGAATCGCCTGGCAATATATCGTTCGAGCAAACCGTCACCGGCTTGACCGATGGTCAGCAATACCGGCTCTCCTTCGAGGCTGCCGATTTCGGTTTCGGTTTCGATAACTCGCTGTCGATTTATTTTGGCGGCCAACTGATTGGCGCCATCGATCCCGAAACCTCCGCCATGAGCACCTACAGCTATAGTGTAACAGCCGGTTCCGGTGACGGCAGCGATGAACTGAGGTTCGTCGAAACCGGTGCAGAGGACGCGGGTGGCACGGCCATCGACAATATCCGCATGTATGCGGTCATCGATGGCGGCGATACCCTCACTGGCGGCGCGGGCGACGATATCCTCATCGGTGATGGTATCGGTGGCAGCGGTACAACCAGTCAGCCGATCACCATCAATGATGCCGGATTTGAAAATACCGCACTGCCTGATGGTGGTACGGGACCGCTTTCGGCGGCCTGGACCGATGATTTCGGCTATAACGAAGTCTTCATCGGGGATCCATCGACCTTCGTATTTTCAAGTGGTGCGCCGGCTGAAGGCGAAAACGCTCTATTTATGGTCGAAGACAATCGGGTCTCCCAGACCTTGGCCTCAAACTTTGATAGCAGCAAGGATTACGAATTGTCGCTGCAACTCGGCAATTCCCTTTCCTCTGGTAACGGCAATACCTATTCCGTTGAGCTCTATGCTGGCGGCACGCTGATCGGCAGTGCCACAGGCACCGAGCCCGCCGCAGATACCTGGACGGGCATCAATATTTCCGTTGATGGCGATGCCTATGCCGCCGCTGACGGCACGGCGCTCAGGATCGTTCTGGAAAACACGTCGAGCTATTTCTTTGGTGATTACTTCGCCGTCGATGACATCCAACTGAACGAAATCACATCAGTCGTTGCAGCCGGCGACGATACCCTCACTGGCGGCGCGGGCGACGACTATCTGGATGGCGGCGCGGGCACGGATACTGCTGTGTTCTCCGGTGCTCGTGCCGATTACACGATAGATTATTATGCTGCCACAGGTGAATTGGTCGTTTCCGACACGCGCGGCGGATCGCCGGACGGTGCCGACACGCTGATCAATATCGAAACGTTGCAGTTCTCCGACCAGGCGGTATTGATCACCGATCCGTCGGCGCAATTTAACGATGCCCCTGTCGGCTCCCCCGTTATCACCGGTATAGTCACCGAAGACCAGACCCTTACCGCAGATACTTCAGGTATCAGTGATGCCGACGGCCTTGGAGCTTTCTCCTTCCAGTGGCTGCGTGATGGCGTTGACATTTCAGGTGCCACCGCCAGCACCTACACCCTGGGTGACGCAGATGTCGGAACGCAGATCAGCGTCGAGGTTTCCTATACCGATGGACAGGGCACCAACGAAGGACCGCTGACTTCTGCTCAGACTGCAGCCGTCGTCAATGCCAATGATACCCCGGTGGCCAATGCGGACAGTATCTCGGTAGCAGAAGGTGGCACGGCCACCACCCTGGACGGTGGCTTCACTACCGTACTGAACAACGACACCGGCCTGGGCGATACGCCGGTGACAGTTTCACTGGTCACCGATGTGACGAACGGCACACTGACCCTCAACGGTGACGGCACCTTCAGCTATACTCACGACGGCTCGGAAAACTTCACCGACAGCTTCACCTACCGCATCACCGACAACGACGGTGAGACCGCCGATGCCATAGTAACGATCAACGTCACGCCGGTCTCCGATGAAACCCCGGTCGCCAATGCCGACAGCATCAGCGTGGCCGAGGGTGGCACTGCCACCTTGTTGGACGGTGGCTTTGCAACCGTCCTGAACAACGACACCGGCCTGGGCGATACGCCCGTAACAGTTTCACTGGTGACCGATGTGACCAACGGGTCCTTGACCCTCAACGGTGACGGCACCTTCAGCTATACTCACGACGGCTCGGAAAACTTCACCGACAGCTTCACCTACCGCATCACCGACAACGA
>JBEVXH010000015.1:0-40145 GCA_040506195.1 Candidatus Thiodiazotropha sp.
TACCCCTCTGAGACGCCGGATACATGTCCGCTAACCACTGCGTCACTAGTTTCTCAGCTTGACAAACGGGAGGCGTCCATACATGTCAATTATCTTGTGCACTTTTTCTTTGGTGAAGGCTCCGGTTGCCACTCAGGCTGCTGAGAAAGCAGCTTCTTGATCCTTCTCTTTCAATAAATCCATATTCATGTACTTACGGGTTCCCCAAGTGGTCGCGGATACATGACGCAATCGTGCAGCAACCAACATTAGGGCTGAGTGTCCGTCAGGAAAAGCACCCACAACCTTGGTGCGACGCCTGGCTTCCTTGAGTAATCGCTCCATTGGGTTGTTGGTCTTCAGCTTCAGCCAATGCTGTGGCGGGTAAGCATAGTAGGTCAACGTCTCATGGATCGATGTCTCAACCTGCTCAGCCGCTGCACCGAGTTTTATCGCTTTGAGTTTTTCAACGACGCTGAGCCTTGCTTGCTGCCGCCTCTCGGTTCTCCTGCGCATGGATGGCCTTGAGCATCGCCGAAACCTCTCGCATCTTGCTACGGGGCGTGTGGGAGAATACGTTGCGGTAAAAATGCACCACGCAGCGTTGCCAGTCGGCCTCAGGAAAGACCTCGGCTGCCGCTTCACTCAGGCCCATGCAGGCGTCGGATATGATTAACCTGACACCCTTCAGGCCGCATTTCTTGAGATATTTGAGAAAACCCAGCCAACCCGATTTGTCCTCTTTATGCCCTTCCTGTACGCCCAGAACACGGCGAAAACCCGCTTGATCTACGCCGATGGCAGCCAACACGGACACGTTCTTGATCTCGCCGCCCCAGCTACGCTTAAGCACAATGCCAGCCAGATAGACTTAGGCATACTCCCCTTTCAGTGACTGGGTTCGCCAGCGTTCAATATGTTGATAGACTTTTTGGTTTAACTTCGAGACCGTGCCAGAGGATACCCGCGTACCCCACAGGGCCTCGGTGATATCCTCGACACGGCGAACGGATACCCCAGCCAGGTACATCTGTACGATGGCTTCCTCAATCGAGAGATCTCGACGCCGATACCGCTCTATAATTGCGGTTTCAAAGGTTTGCTGGCGTAAACGCGGCATCTTGACCTCGACCTCGCCGGCTTTGGTGTGTAGTTTGCGCTTATAGTGGCCAGCTCGCATATCGATGCGATCCGGCGAGTGCTCAAAACGCCGCGCCCGGCCCATCTCATCGGCTTCTGCATCCAGCATCTGATTCAAGGTCTCTTCAACCGTGCCCCTAACCATTTCATCTAAATGGGTTCGGATCTCGCTCTCATCAATCCGGATCACTTTGCTCATCGGTTTCGTGCTATCTTTTTCCATGGTGGTTCCTTATGATCTGTACCGTGGTTTGGCGATTACAGTTTTAACAGACCGGAGCCACCCCCTCAAAATATGTGCATGTGATAATTTACGTTATCACATGCCCTTCCCCTATCAAACTCTCATTCTGCCTTGCCAACCGATGAAATACCTCTCCAAGCTCCTGCCTGATCTGCCCGAAAAGCGTCTTCCTCCGGTACTTCGGGATAAACACAATATGGCACTTACACTCCCATCTCGTATGGCTTAAACTTTCTACTTGTCTCATGGTTTCTCCTTAGCATGTTGCTTGGCGGCTCACGCTTTGGGGTTACTATGAGACTCCTGTTTCTGTCAAACTATTGATGCCTCCCCAGCAGAGCTGGGGGGTCTCCATTTTTGTCTAGGGTCTTAGCAAAAAACAATTACTGATAGCCGCCACAGGATTGAATTTACCAGGGGGGCTCTCAATTATTAAACACCATAAGGTCTATCAAACATCACCTGCACAATAAGTGATTTGAATAATCAATCGTTTATAATATGCCAGCATGATATTTAAATGTAGCGATCATCTTCTATTTATGGACCTATTTTCCAATCATCAAACCACAACAAAATGCTGGCCCTCATCAGCAAGTAGACTTCAATTACCCACCTATGAGTATGATTGGTTTTCTGCATGCGCCGAAGCATTTCATAGCGACCGTTGCCAATGCATAATCACAATAAGCAAGGATGATTGCTTACAAGCGGTCGCTCCTTTTTTCAAAATAAGAAAAAAAGGAATAGTCTGGTATGAGATTATGGGTGTATCCAAACTCAATGAGCCAGGTGGTTTGATATATGCCGACAAGGAGTCCTTGACCCACTTATGTAACTCCATATTGAGTAAAGGAGTGCCTACCCTCCTTGGCCGTTTGTCGACAGACGATCATTCCATTGATGTATTTTCAGAACTGGCAAGTAAACGAGGGCTGATCTTTAAAATCCCGAATACCGGCTCTCCCTATGTTGAAATTTGCTCAAGCTGGGATGACTATTTCCAACAACTCTCATCTCGCAGAAGACAGGATTTCCGCCGCGCCCGTAGACGTCTATCCGATCAAGGGGAAGTATCTGTTGATTTTTACTGTCCTGATCAGACGAAATTAAATCGACTTCTTGAAGATGTCTTTCAAGTTGAGCAGGCAAATTGGAAAGGGCGTAATAAAAGCGCTGTAAATTACCGTCCTGACCTAAAACGATTTTTTACCGTCTACTGCCGACACCTGTGCCAATCAGGAGATCTTTTCGTAAGCACTCTTCGGTTGAACAGGCAGATGATAGCAGTCCAACTGTTGGCTCAACATGCAAATCGCTGGTGGGTATTGAAAATCGGTTACGATGAACGTTGGGCAAAATTCTCCCCAGGGATGCAGCTTATGTTCGAAACGATTAGAGAAGCATTTAAACGTAATCTTACAGCCTTTGAACTCCTAGGCACAGAGGAGAAGTGGATTGATATCTGGCCCCACAAAACCCATCAATTCACCACGCTTGTCTATTTCCCGTTTAACTTACGCGGCCTTGGTGCATTGATTGCAGAAGCTGGTTACAAATGTCTGTCCCAGGTATGGAGAAGTGATTATTTATCAAAAAAAACCTAACCAACTGCATATCCGTTATACTCAATAATTCATTACTTTCTAGGTTTTGCCCTGGCGGTAGCTTCAGCCTGTAACGGATCGTCAGGCCAATAGTGTTTGGGATATCGCCCCTTTAACTCCTTCTTCACATCCGGATAGGTCCTCTCCCAGAACCCGGCCAGGTCATCGGTGATCTGCAACGGCCGTTGTGCCGGAGAGAGCAAGTGTAACATGATGGGCACCTTTCCAAGACCTACTCTGGGCGTATCCGCCAGGCCGAACATTTCCTGCAACCTGACTGCAAGTATCGGTTGTGCGTCCATTGAATAGCGGAGTGGAACTCTGGATCCGCTTGGCACGCGTAGATGGCTGGGCGCCGCACGTTCTAATAGCTGTTGTTGCTGCCAATCGAGTCTCGCCTGGAGTATTTTGTACAGATCGAGTCGCTGTAACCGTTCCTTACTGTTGATCCCAGCCAACCAAGGCGCCAGCCAATCACCAAGATGTGCGGATAACCATTCATCGGAGAGATCAGGCCAGCTCGAATCATTGAGCTGACTGCCCAGCCAACAGACTCGCAGCTGCCATTGACGGAGCTGTTTACTCCAGGGCAGCACAGCCAGCCCCAGCGCCAAGACACCTTGCAGCATGGCACTGACAACCGTATCGGAATCGGGATAGGTGAGCGGCCGGTGATCCAACACCACTGCACCGACCCGCTCTTCAGCAAAGGCCTTTACCCGCTGTTCCCGCTTATTCCAGACAACAGCCGAGGTTGTTTCGATTTCGATATCGGGAAGTTGGCGGATCTCCGCTTCAGTGATGGCAACGGCCAGCCTGATTCTCCCCTCAACCTTGCCGGCATCCAGCTCGGCCACGACTAGAAAATCCTGCGTCGCCAAGGGATCCGAATCGTTCAGTAACGCACCGCGGCCATTGGCCAGGCGAAAGCGGCCATGCCCTGTCCGCTGGGCAATCCGATCGGGATAGGCCAGCGCCAGAAGTTGCGCTGCAGACATTTCCACACTTTTCGTGTCCCTATCGAAACGCTGTATGCGCTTGCGCCAATCCCTGCTTACCCTGTCGACCCTTTTACATGCATGGGTGTCGATGCCGCTTACACTGCCGCCATGACCTCGATTGCGCCACGATGCGAGCAAGTGTAAACGCTGTTCCAGGTCCGCACCCGGATGGCTCTCCCGCTGGCGTTTTACGATATCCCGCTCACTCAGCAGAGCTGTCAGGTCACAGGCAAGCTGACGATCCCCCTTGACCACACTTATCAGGATATGGGCCAATCGTGGATGTGCGGGTAACTTGGCTATCCGTTTTCCCGTTGTCGTGAGCAGACGCCGTCTATCCATGGCGCCGAGACGCTTTAAAAGATCACAGGCCTGGTTGTAGGCGGCCTGCGGTGGTGGATCAAGCCAGTGCAGATCGATGGGATCAGCCACGCCCCAGGCAGCGAGCTCCATGGCCAGTGGGGCCAGATCGGCCTGCAGGATCTCCGCCGGATGGTACTCGGGCAATTGATCCTGATAGTGCGGTGACCATAAACGGTAGCAATTACCAGGGCCGAGACGCCCCGCCCGTCCGGCCCGCTGGGCGGCTGCAGCCTTCGATACCGCAACGGTCTCCAGACGGGTCAGCCCGATACCTGGCAGAAAACGCGGCAGTCGCGACCAACCGCAATCGATGACCGCGCTCACGCCCTCAATGGTCAGGCTTGTCTCCGCAATGGATGTGGTGAGCACGATACGGCGCCTCTTTCTCCGGTCCGGGAGCAACGCCAGATCCTGTTCCGCCTTCGGCAGATCGCCATAGAGCGGCGCGATCAGGGGCGGACATTCAGATTCGGCAAAGCGGTTTGCGATCAGCGTCTGCACCTGTCTGATTTCGGCAACGCCAGGCAGAAACACGAGGATATCACCCTGTTCCTCATGCCATACCCCGGCAACGGCCTGCGACACCTGTTCGGCAACGGCTCTTTTCTCGGGCTTCATTCCAAGATAGTGATGGGTCACAGGGAAGTTCCGACCTTCGGCGGAGATGATCGGTGCTCCATCCATCAGTGCAGAGATACGATCCGAATCGAGGGTTGCCGACATTATCAGCAGCCGAAGATCCTCGCGCAGCCCCTGACGGACATCAAGGGCCAAGGCCAGAGCCAGATCACTGTGCAGGTTGCGTTCATGGAACTCATCAAAGATCAGCAGGCCAATCCCTTTCAATTGAGGGTCCTGTTGCAAACGGCGTGTCAGGATACCTTCGGTCACCACTTCGACACGGGTTTTCCTGGAGACCTTTCTTTCCAGGCGTATGGAGTACCCTACCCGTTCACCGACGGCCTCGCCCAATAAATGGGCCATGCGGGCTGCTGCTGTCCGGGCAGCCAATCGACGGGGCTCAAGCAACAGAATGGTTTGCCCGCTCAACCAGGCAGCCTGCAACAGTCGGATTGGAACCAGTGTCGTCTTGCCCGATCCAGGCGGCGCGCACAACACGGCTCTGCCGGTGCTTGCAAGCGCATCATCCAGCGCGGGCATGATTTGTGTAACTGGAAGTTCAGACACCATCGGCACTATGGTCGGATATGGCTCTGCCGCACCGACGGCTGCGTATGCTGATCCGCACTATGAGGCTATAAGGGTAATGGTGCGGCCAGCCGCACCCCACACCAAAATGGAGAGTGGTGAAAAGCAGATTAACCTTGTTGCAGCGATATGGAATTGCTCTCTCTATCACAATGTACATGCATATCGAAGTTCAGGTCATCCGCAAAATCCTGGGCAACGATCCATATCTGAGTCAGATCCTCGCTCAAAGTCGGCAGTACCGTGAGCGAACTGCGCGTACGCTTCTCATCGAAGAAGGCAAAAGGCTCATCGAGAAACAGAAACTGGCTCCCCTGTATGGCCCGATTGACCAGCTCCTGGGACAGCGCGAGACGTACCGCCAACATGATCTGACGCTGGGTACCGCTGGATATTTCTTCCAGGTCCATGAAGTCCCGCTTTTCACTGGAGAAGGCGCGCACACTCAGATCGTCGTCGATCTGCAGATGCTCATAACGGTTCTCGGTAAACAAGGGCAGTGTCTTGCTGACCAGACCGCGCAGCTTATGGTTGAATTTATGGGAGACCTCCCTGGTCGCGCCCTGAATCAATTGATCCGCCACCGCGCAGATCTCCATGTGGCGCTGTTTGGCATCGATCTTCTGCTGCAGATCACCCTTGATCAGTTTCAGCTGTTCGAACTTATCCAAACGCTCCTGTTCCTGGTCAATGACCGAATCGAGCTGACCCAGCCGGCGCCGGTCCGTTTCCACGCCCTGCCGCAATTGGCCCTCTTCCAGCGCCACACCGTCTCTGACCTCGGCAATGGTGATGTTCCAGTCGCTCACCCGCTGACTCAGGCGCTCCCGTGCGGCGCGATCGACAATCGCCGGTTCCGCCTCAGCCTCGTCTGGTTGTTCGCTCTCTGCCTCTTCCGTGCTCTCCGTATCTCTATCTGCCTGGTTGGATTCAGCCTCCTCCACGAGTTCATTGCGGATAACCACACTGGAGAGGCTATCCAGGTTGCCCAAGGCATTCACCAGCCCGTCGGCTGCCTCATCATGGGCTCTGGCGCTGCGTCTTTTGGAGGCGCGACGAACCCAGAAGATCAAAAACAACAGCACGAATCCGCCCGCACAATACAGCAGCCAGGGGATCATCGAATCTTGCCAGGCAGAGAAATTGTTGCTCAGTATCTCACTCAATTGTTGCGCAGAAGCCTGCTCGGGCAGATTTGCCAGCAGATACCAGGCCCCGCCCGCAATCAATGCCAATAGCAGAGACAGAAACGCCAGAAAACCGGCACGTCCGGCTGTACTCAGATCGGACTCCCGTCTCGGCACGGCATCCTGGTAGGTAATGGATGCGTTCTCCAGCTGTTCGATGAGATCCATCGAATCTTCCATATGGCGGGTCACCTCATTGTGTTCGCCCTGTAGCGCCGGCATCAGGCTGTGATCGATGTCGATCTCATCGATCTGAGTCTGCACACTGATCTGCTCCGCTTTACGCTGTTCAACCTCATTCAGGGTTGCGCCCTTGTCCTCCTGGCAGGCCTCGTTGACATACTCCAGGGTCACCAATCCAGCCATGGTCTTTACTGCAAAGCTATGGGGATGGGGGGTCGTGATCTCGCGTTGCGCCAGATAGAAGGATTCAACGAACTCCTCAAACTCATAACCGACCAGCTCATAGACCTTGTCCGCAACCTGCTCCACACCTCGCGCGATCGGTTCCTCATTTTTATCGGATACCGTAAGGGTAAGTCTGGCGCTGTGGTTACCCGCATCATCGAGAAAACGTTCCAGGCAATAGCGCTTGCCGTCCCTCGGGGTAAATTCGAGCTGCGCCGAACAGTGGGTTTCACCCCAGCGTATCACCTTGGTCAAATCATCCGCATCCAGGGAGAAGGTCCTGCCGAAGAGCGCGAAACAGACGGTTTCACCAATCGTACTCTTGCCCGATTCATTGGGTCCGGATATTGCGATCAAGCCCTGCCCGGGGATATTCTCCAGATTCAGGTCGGTATACTTCAGGACATTATTCGCCTTGATGGAATTTATGATCATGACCAACCCTCATCCGCGAGCACGCGCAGTTTGTCGATCACCATTTGCATGGCCTGATCGAATGTCGCCTCGTCAAACGCCTCCCCGGAGTTGAGACGGCGCTCTTTTTCTGCCTTGCAGTAGTCGAGAAACTCCTGGGCAGACGCCCCCAGAGACAGATTCTCTTGCTGTGTTGTCTGATCTGACGAAGACATACAAAACTCCCCTTTTTTCTTGTGTACCGCCTGAACTGCTTGAACCAGTATAGGGAGTTCTGATCAGCAGGTCATCACCGAAACAGCCCGTTGCCGGATCTGCAACAATTCAAAAATATCTATCGGTAACAAACTGTTAAGGGACTATTGCATGGCTGGCTTAAACAGTTTCCCCTTTCATGCCCTATAATATCAATAACTTATGCTATTGCTTTGAAAAATTAAAAGCCTTGTGGCGGATAGCCGAAATGTGTCGGTTTTTTTTACGCTCACGAAGCATATCAATCCCAATGAAAATGTGTCAGAACCTATCTTACTGTTTTAAAAGAACATCTTAATGTTTGGCATTTTTTTTGTTTATGTAAAAATAACAATGTATAAATATTTGACCGGTAAACGACTGTGGATAGACGTATTGGTATCAGCGCCATTCCCTCTGACCCGAAAAGCTATCTCAACGAGCAACAACAGCTGGGATTGATACACCTGAGAGAGTATGGCTGGGCAACCTTCTGCGTGAGGCGTCTCCCTGGAGCGCGCGCGACCACGATTCTCAGAAACAAACACAACAAAGTACTGGGCATCCTGAACAAAGATGGCACGCTCAGAATTGCAAATCAATTGAAGGTTCGTGACTGCAGATACGAAGAGAACACAGACATCGAAAGCATGTTGGATTCAATCAAACAGCAAGTAAAGAAACCTTCGCTGTAATAATCCCTGTAGATCAAGTAAAAAAAGTATCCGAAACACCGCAATAATCATTGCCACTAGCAAATGGCAATGCTGTGTGTGCTGCTGAATTGCTACACGTCAAATCCCTCGCCATTGAACCGCTGCATGTGGCTTCGAATGGATCTCATTGATTGAAGTCCTGAAGATATCGGTATATTCCACGTTACATCTTGTTACAACGCGTTACCGATCAGAGATGATCAAACAATCAGCGGCAGCCAAAATTAGCTCTGGCCGTAAACCATTCCGAGTGCTTTACCAATTGCAGATCAATCTTCCGGCATCGTGTTTGGGGTTTTCGGCGGGTAACAGACCAGATAAAACCGATCAGGGGAATATGAAATTTGACAGACTTCCAATCAAGATACATACTGGTCGGTATGCTCCATGAACAGGATTCCCTCTGCCATGCTTGCCGATGCTGACGCTACCCGACGGTCGCTGCTGGAAGCGGCCTATGAGGAGATTCATCGTTTCGGATTTCAGGCAGCCAGTCTGAACGCCATCCTGGAACGAACCGGTGTCACCAAAGGCGCTCTCTATCACCATTTCAGCAGCAAACTGCAACTCGGCTACGCCGTACTGGACGAACATATCGCCGGGGAGTTGCAGAGGCTCTGGTTCGAACCCCTGCATCAACCCGGGCACCCGATCGACACACTGATGGAGGCCATCATGCATATGGGTGAGCACTACCAGTGCGAAGAGATAACCCTCGGCTGCCCACTCAACAATCTGGCCCAGGAGATGTCCGCCATCGATGACGGTTTTCGCCAGCGCATCGACTCGATCTATAAACACTGGCAGGAAAGCATCGAAACGCTACTGACTCGAGGACAGCAGGAAGGCAGCGTGTCCACCACGATCGATCCGGCCGATACGGCATTCTTCATTCTTGCCTCACTGGAGGGTTGCATGAGCATGGCGAAAAATGCCCAGAGCCATGACGAGCTGATGCGCTGCGGTAAGGCGTTGTTAAGCTATCTGAACAGCCTTCGCGCCTAAACCCGCAAAGCAAAACCAAACAACTATCGCAAGGAACGTGAAATGAACAGACAACCAATCAAAACAGACAAACCAGCAACAGGGAAATGACATGAAAGAATCCTTTTTCCGTTTCGTACTGAATAACAGATTGCTGGTCATATTTCTTGCCATCGCAATCTCTCTGCTGATGGGCAGCGGGATACAACACCTGGCGTTCAGCAATGACTATCGCATGTTTTTCAGTGAAGAGAATCCGCAACTGAAGGCCTTCGAACAACTGCAGAATACCTACACGAAAAATGACAATGTGTTATTTGTCATCGCACCCAGGGACGGCAAGGTATTTACCCGGGAAACCCTCTCCGCCGTTGCGGAACTGACCAAGGAATCCTGGCAGATCCCCTACTCCCTGAGAGTCGACTCCATCACCAACTTCCAGCATACCCATGCCGAAGGGGATGACCTGATCGTTGAGGACCTTGTCCTGAACCCTCAATCCCTGAGCGATGAAGAGCTGGCGAAGAAACAGCAAATCGCCACCGGCGATCCACTCCTGGTCAATCGTTTGATATCGCCCTCTGCCCACACCACCGGCGTCAATGTGACGGTGCAGCTGCCAGGCAAAAAACTGACCGAGGTACCGGAAGTGGCGGAACGGGCCAGGGAGATGGCAAATAACATCGAGGCGGCCTACCCCAACATCGACATCCATCTCACCGGCATGGTTATGATGAACAATGCTTTTCCGTCCGCCTCCCAGGATGACATGACAAGCCTCTACCCGATCATGTTCGCTGCGGTGATCCTGGTATTGGTAGTGATGCTGCGCTCCATTCCCGGCACTCTCTCAACCGTGATCATCATTATTCTGATGATCATCGCCACCATGGGCCTGACAGGCTGGCTCGGTATCAAGATGTCACCACCCACCACCACGGTACCGATCGTGATCATGACCCTGGCGATCGCCGATTGTGTACACATTTTGGTTAACTTTCTCCATTTCATGCGGGACGGGCAGAACAAGTATGAGGCGATGATGGAGAGTCTGCGCATTAACCTGCAGCCCATTTTCCTTACCACCCTGACCACTGCCGTCGGCTTTCTCAGTCTCAATTTCAGTGAAGCGCCGCCGTTCCGTGATTTGGGTAACATGGCGGCCATGGGGGTAGTGCTGGCATTCTTTCTTTCCATCACCTTCCTGCCCGCCATGATGATGCTGTTACCGGTCAAGGCCCTCAGCGGAGACACCCTGGGCAGCATTGCCATGGTACGCTTCTCCGACTTTGTCGTGCGTTACAAAAAACAGCTGCTATGGGGCATGGGCATGGTTGTGTTGCTGCTCATTTCGCAGATACCCAACAACCGGCTCGATGATCAGTTTGTAAAATATTTCGACGAGACCATCACCTTTCGGCAGGCAACCGATTACGCCACTGAAAATTTAACCGGTATCTATCTCATAGAGTATTCCCTGGAGAGTGGCGAGACCGGAGGCATCAGCGATCCACAGTTTCTACAGAGAGTGGAGGAGTTCGCCAACTGGTATCGGCAGCAACCTCATGTATTGCACGTCAACAGCATTACCGACATCATGAAGCGGCTCAATCGCAATATGCACGCTGACAATGACGATTGGTACCGGCTGCCGGATCAACGGGACCTGTCGGCCCAATACCTGCTGTTGTATGAGTTTTCTCTCCCCTTCGGCCTCGATCTGAATAATCAGATCAATGTAAAAAAGTCGGCGACGCGTTTTACCGTCACCATGGAGAGTATATCCACCACCCAGTTGTTGGAGATCGAAGAGCACGCCCAGGCATGGCTGCAGGAGAATGCACCAGGCATGCGTATCGATGGCGCCAGTCCCACGATCATGTTCGCTCATATCGGCAATCGAAATATCATCTCCATGTTGAAAGGCACCACACTGGCGCTGGTGACGATCTCCGTAATATTGATCTTCGCCCTGCGTTCGCTGCGAGTGGGCGGACTAAGTCTTATCCCCAATCTTGTGCCGATGGGGATGGCATTCGGACTGTGGGGCATCTTTGTCGGCGAGGTTGGACTGGCACTCTCCGTGGTAACCGGCATGACCCTCGGCATCGTGGTTGACGATACCGTGCACTTTCTCAGCAAATACCTACGTGCCCGCCGTGAAAAGGATATGGACCGCGAAAACGCAGTACGTTACGCATTCTCCACAGTGGGCACCGCTCTGTGGGTTACGACACTGGTATTGATGGTCGGTTTCGGCATCCTCGCCTTCTCCCACTTTCAGCTGAATGCGGGGATGGGTATGCTGACCGCCATAACTCTAGGCCTGGCACTTGTTGCAGATTTCCTGTTCCTGCCCCCGTTGTTGATCTATTTCGGAGGAAAAAAATCATGAAGCCCACCCTTCTATCACTGCTGCTGTTTTTGACACCGGCAGTCACCCTGGCAATGACCGCGGAAGAGCGCGGGTTGGAGATCGCCAAGGAGATCGAGATTCGTGATACAGGCTTTCACGACTTCAAGGCCACCATGACGATGCTGTTGCGCAACAAGCATGGCGAAGAGAGCCTGCGCGACATGCGTAATCAGACCTTGGAGGTGGAAAACGACGGCGACAAAACACTGGTGGTTTTCGATCAACCGCGGGATGTGAAAGGCACCGCCCTGTTGAGCTTCTCCCACAAGGTCGGTGACGATGATCAGTGGCTCTACCTGCCGGCACTGAAAAGGGTAAAACGCATCGCCTCGCGCAACAAGTCAGGGCCTTTCATGGGTAGCGAGTTCGCCTATGAGGATATCTCATCCCAGGAGGTGGAGAAATACACCTACAAGTACATCGAGGAGACCGAGTATGAAGGTACACCCTGCTTTCTGCTCGAACGCTATCCGGTGGATCCCAATTCCGGCTACACCCGCCAGCAGGTGTGGGTTGACAAATCACGTTACATTCCCCTCAAGATCGATTATTACGATCGCAAGAACTCGCCATTGAAGACCCTGGTATTTCGCGGCTATCAGCAATACCTGGATCAATATTGGCGCGCTGGCGAGATGTTCATGGAAAATCATCAGACGGGAAAAAGCACTCTGCTGACATGGAAGGAATACAATTTCCGCTCGGGGCTGACTGACGGTGATTTCAATAAGAACAGTCTGAAGCGCGCGAGATAGAACACCAGCAAGATGTACAGGAGCGGGTTTTAAACATACCTCTTCCACAGATGTCGGGTGCGATAAGCCGCACCCTGCACAAACCTTTAGCCGAATGGAACACGGCAATAGACAGTCGGGAGTTTAGCGCGTGAAAACATGGCGGTGGATATTGTTTTTGATACCCGGTCTGTTGTCGGCAGGCGAATGGAGCGGCTTTGTCGAACTGCAGGGACGGCATTTGCCACAACAGGCGATGGACAGGGATCAATCCGATCAACTGCTGTCGATCGTCATCCAGCCTGAATACTATCAGCGTTGGGATAGTGACAGACAAAGCCTGCTGTTCATTCCCTTCCTGCGCTGGGACAGCGAAGATGATGAGCGCACCCATGGCGATATCCGGGAGCTGATCTGGACCTACGCCGGCGACGCTTGGGAAGCCAACGCCGGTATCGGCAAGGTCTTCTGGGGCGTCACAGAGGCGCTGCATCTGGTGGATATCATCAACCAAACGGACTTGATAGAGAACCCTGACGGCGAACAGAAACTGGGCCAGCCCATGTTCAAGCTCTCTCTGGAAAAGGATTGGGGCATCATCGACCTCTATGCCCTGCCCGGATTCCGCGAGCGCACCTATCCCGGTGAAGCGGGTCGTCTGCGAACCCATCCACGCGTCGATACCGACTTGGCCGAATACCAGTCCGACAAAGAGGAGAGACACATCGATCTGGCGCTGCGCTGGTCCCACTTCATCGGCGACTGGGATATCGGGATTGCCCACTTTGACGGCACCAGTCGCGATCCGTTGCTGACCCCGGGACTCAACAGCAGCGGTGAGATCGTATTGATCCCCTTCTATGAACAGATGCGGCAAACCAGTCTCGACCTGCAGGCCACCAAGGGCGATTGGCTGTGGAAACTGGAAGCCATCCACCGCGCCAGCGATAGCGGCAGTTACAATGCGGCCACCGGCGGCTTCGAATATACCCTGGTCGGTATTGCCGACAGCGCTATGGACCTGGGCTTTCTGGGGGAGTATCTCTACGACGACAGGCGCGATGACGCCACCACCCCCTTCGAAAACGACCTGTTCGTCGGGCTACGCCTCACCGCCAACGATGTGGACGGCAGCGAACTCCTGGCCGGCGCGATCAAGGATCTCGACGATGACGGTTGGATGTTCAACCTGGAGGCCAGCCGGCGCATCGGCAATCACTGGAAGACATCTGCGCAGATACGGCTATGGTCGGATATACCCGAAGAGGATCCGCTATTTGCTTTTCATCGGGATGATTATCTTGAGATTACAATTACAAGGTTTTTCTAGACCGGTTTACCGCAATGAATACAGAACTTATTGCCCGGCATGATTTCATTGCCGCAATAGATACAGAATCCCATTCCATTCGACTGCTTTCCTGGATCACTCGGTGAAAATGTCTTGGACATTTCCTTTATCAGCAAATCGACGCCGTTATGGAAAAAAGGTTCTTCCGGTATCGGGATTGCATTTCTGTATGCCAGGGGCTTCAGGCCTTCCGGCAGGTCATCTTCATCCGGCATGATGCCCTTTTTGACAAGTACCGGGATCACCGGGATCTCCTTCTTCAAGGCAGTCTCTATCTCCACCCTGAGGTGATCGTTGGAGAGGTCCAGTCTGCGTTCACCCTTTTTATTTTTGGCTTCCAGCCATTTGTCCCCTATTATCGTCACCAGCATACTGCATTGATCGATAGTCTTATTGATGTGTTTTCTGAAATCGACCCCGGCAGGTATGGAATCAACATCCCTGAAAATGGCATGTTTGCCGAATTCGTTAGTGAGCCTGTCACATATCCTGCCGGTGATTTCCCGGCTATCCCCCCGCCGGTATGAGATAAAGACAGTGCAGGATTTTCTTTGCTTCGGTGTCTCATTAGAGGGTTTGATTGATGTATTTGCACTGCGGGGTGTCAATTGAGATGTGGAATCACCGACCTGTTTCACATACAGATACTGCTTCGGCTTGATCAGAGAATTGAGTGACTTTTCCATACCCTTCAGGGTGAATGCCTCCCTGATGGTCTCAGGCGATCGATCACCGCACTCCAGGTCCAGCGTTTGATCAGGTTTCAAATCGACCCGCAGCGGTTTACTTTTATAGAGATCTATCTTAACCCCTATGGCATGATCGCCGATGGGTACTTTGAACTGTTTTGTTTCTCCCGACCTGATCTTACCAACGACATTGTCATCAATGGTGATTGCGAATTGACGGACTTGATATGAGCTGGTTTTTTTTCTTTTCAGTGTAATGAATGCAGCCGGCTTATTCATAACGGGAATCCTATCCGTTTCCTCAGAAGTCACCACTGATTATCATATAGAATACAATAATCCCTATACTGCCGTACAGCCACAGCTTACCGACATCCTTTTTCTCTTCCGACTCCCCTTGCGCCAGATATATGATACCCATGATCAGACCGATAAACGGGATAATCAGCGAGCCGGCGAGGATACCGTATTTCATACCATCGGACACGGATTTCCGCTCGCCGCCGACTTCTACTACAGCGTTGTCTTGACTACCCGCTGAGCCGCCGGTCATACCTGAGAGCTGATGCCTGCAGTTTCCGCAAAATCTCGCACTATCCGGGTTTTCTGTTCCGCACTCCGGGCAAAACATGGTCGATTCTCCTCTAACAGTGTCATTGTTGTTGTCGGTCCGGATCATCGATAACAGGATGTTGCATGCAATCATCCGTATCAACCACTTGCCGATGATACATTCAGTTAAGCTAATTGTAGTCCAATATCTATATATTTCAGGATTATACAGTGCATTTCGATAGTTAAAATTACCACTGAAAGTGGGTATTTTTTTACATCATCACGGCAAGCAAGACGATAATGGATGTCCCTGCTGACCACTCTGACCATTGAGCATGGCTAAAGCTTGTTGCCTGTCACCGGCTTCGCATACTGTCGGCAGCAAATGCAGTATTACCAATACAGCAAGCTCAATAATATTACTATTTCTACAAAACCGGAGAGACCGAGGCGCTATTCTGCAATAACTCGGTGAAGGCATCCGCATTTAGAGGCCGACTGAACAGATACCCCTGAACGTACTTGCATTGCATATTGCGCAATTGGTTGAGTTGATCCACAGTTTCCACACCTTCAGCCACTACTTCAAGCCCCAAGCCGTGGGCCATCAGTATGGTAGCGTTGACCAGCCCGTAATCGGCCGGGTCTACCGTTAGATCGTTGATGAAACTCCGATCCACTTTCAATACGTCAAACGGATATTTCCGCAAATAACTCAGTGAGGAATAGCCTGTGCCGAAATCGTCCATCGCCAGGTTTATTCAGAATTTACATAACCGTGACAGAGCATGTCCGATATCCTGTTGCCCACTCATCAGCACACTTTCAGTTATCTCCAGCACCAGTGAATCAGTCGACAATCCACTGCGCTCCAGGATATCTTTTATGTGATCGACCAACGCGGGATCACGGAACTGCCTGGGCGATAGATTGATGGCGATCTTAAATTCGTGGTTGAGCATTTGCCGCCAATGCAGTGCATTTCCGACAGCCTGCTGCAGTACATATCGACCAATGTCCAGAATCATACCGGTTTGTTCTGCAATCGGTATGAATTCATCGGGGGAGATCATCTCCAAGGCGTGATTGTTCCAGGGCGCCGTGCAACTGTTCCTCGACTTCCAGCATACGCGAAACAGTCAGGTTCATTTCGGTGGTAAATAAATTGAAGGTGCTCCGACCCTGCCCCTTGGAGTGATACATCGCGATATCGGAGTTACGCAGCAATTCCATCGGTGTTACGCCGTCGCTGGGGTAGATTGCAATACCGATACTGGTAGTCACCACCAGTTCCCGTTCACCCAGTAGCGTTGAATTGCGGCCGACAAATACCGGGCTAAGCCGCCAGCATCAACTCGGCTATGTTACCCAGCGCCTCCCTTATCTCATTGATGGAGGGCGGTTCCGAACGCGACAGATCGTCAAAGGAGCCTCGGCAGGTCATGCGCATGACATCGGGTTGTTTCTCTGAGCTGAGCCAGAGGTGGTAACCCTGTGTCACCATGGGTGAACCCGGATCGCCAAATTCAACGTCGATAGTTCCCGACCGACGGTTGTATTGCCGCACAACCTCAGTTATCAAGCGCTGTACCTTTTTTATAATGAAAATATCCGGTTCGATCCGCTGCACCTTGTCGCTCAGGTTCTCAACTTCGAAATTGCAATTGGCGCGGTAACGATTAAAATCGCCAAGCGTTGTCGTCCTACCCCTCTGCAGGAAGGTGCGGGTGGTACCCGGCTCGATCGCTACCTCTTGCATCAGTACCAGTTTGCTGCCGACCGGCGGCAGGTTGTAGGGGTAAGCCAGGTTGTCACTGACCATGTAGGATTGGCTGCATGCCGACAGCAGCAAAAGAAGTACTATCCATCGCATAGCTATCCACCTCAGTTGAACAGGCTATTGAAAAGGCCGGCGTGCTGTCAGACCACCCGGAAATAGCAACTGAGATCGGGGATATCGATCTCGCGGGGTTTGAGCCTGATGCGATCGTTCAATCCAGCTTCGCCGCGGATGCGTACCCTGGCCTCCATGGCAATGGACGGCAGCAGCACGGCGGCACGCTCTCCTTCCTTGGCCACGATCACCGCCTCGCCCTGCCATCCGGGATTATCGCGCAGATAGATCAGACGCCAGTGATCGTTTGACACCCGCTCGGTCTTGCGGTTCGCCATGCTGCCCAACTCGGACTGGGCGGTACGTTCGGAGATTGCGTGGATATCGAGAACCGCCCCGCCCTTGAGGTAGGCGCGCAGCTGCTGGTGGGCCAATAGATCGGAGTAGCGCCGTAAGGGACTGGTGGCGCGTGTATAGACCGCCAGTCCCAAGCCGGCATGGGGTTCCGCCTGGGTCTTGATCCGGGTTGGTTTGAAGTGACGGCGATAGGCATACATGTCCGCCAGGTCTTCCGGTTGTTCAAGCTGATCCGGCGACGCCTGGGTGGCGAATGGCATAGCTATCTCCCGGGATTGGCAGAAACCGGCGACCCCCTCCCCTGCCATCAGCATCAGATCGGTGATCATCTCCCGGCTCTGCAACCGGGGCAGTGGCTCGATCTCCACCTTATTCTCTCTCGCCTTGATCTTCACCTCCGGCAGCTGAATCGTCGCAGCGCCTGCCTGCTGGCGCCTTTGCCGATAACGCTGGCTCATCGCCAACAATGCGGCAAAGGGTTCTTCCTGCAAGCGTCGGTCCGCAGCTGCATAACTGATCCGCTCGACCCTGACCCAGCTCGGATGGATCTCCACATCCTCCACCTCACCCGTTACCGAGAGGGTGAAACCGAATGACAGGGCGGGCGATTTCTCCTGCAGGCCGAGGCCGAGCAGGTCGGTCACCTGGGGTGGCAACATGGGGATCACCCGGTCAGGCAGATAGAGATTGGCCCCCCGGGCACGGGCGTCCAGATCCATCTCGCTGTCGGGAGCGACCAGGGCGGCGACATCCGCCACATGGACCCAGATCCGCTCCCCATCCAGGCTGACGGCGTCATCCGGGTCCTGATTGTCTTCGTCATCGATGGCATAGGCGGGGAGCCGGGTCAGATCGAGACGCTCCTCCTCCGGCAAGGGTGGCACTGCGTAATCGGGAATCGTCTCGTCGATGCCCATGCGACGCGGATAGGGGTTTTCATTGGCTGGCCAGTAACCGGTCTTGATCAGCAAGCGGTGCGCGTTGACCGGCGTCTCCTGGATCTCCAGGGCCTGCAGGACTCGGCTGTTCTCCCGCTTTTCCAGGGCCAGCGCCTCGACCTCGCTCAGTGTCTTGCGGTCCTTTTCGATGATCGTACCCGACCGTACGCGTTGCATGAAGCCCTCCCAGGCCTCTGCCTCGGCAGCCTTTTTGTTGCGTTCGGCAATCTCGGTCTCGACCGCGTCGGCTGAACGGGGGCGGATAGACGTTGGGCTCCCCTCGAAATAGATCCCCTCCGCCACCAGTTGCCAGCTGGCCCAGGCCATGGCGGGCGTGTAGTCGCCGAACACCAGCTCACTCAGTTCCTTAATATCGGTCTCTGCGCCCTCCAGTAATTCCCAATTCTCCTCCACCTCTCCGTTTTGCGGTGTCAGCTGTTTGAGGTCGTTCAAAGGGCCTGGATGCAGCAGAAATACATCTTTGTCCCTGACCCGCTTGCTCTTACCCCCTTCCAGCTCAATCGTGATCTTATCCGTGACCTCGATGACCCGGGCCGGCCGAATCTTGTAGAGAACCAGTGCGCCTGTCGTCAATCTACTCATTAAGCTTTCCAAAAAAATATAGTTAATCCCCGATTTACACAGGGAGTTTCGTCACCAGCCGGATCGGGTATGATACGCACTGTTGTATGTCAAACCCAGGAGCCGCTTCCTGCCATGAATAGAGAATGGTCTGAATTTCTTGCCACCCGAAGCAAACCCGGCAGCGATGGTGCCGACATCAACTGCGCCCTGAACGATCTCTCCCACTACGGTCTTATCCGAGTCGAGGGTGAAGATGCAGAGCAGTTTCTTCAGGGACAGATAACCAACGACATGCGTGAGGTCACTGAGACTCACAGCAACCTGGCAGGTTGGTGCAACGCCAAGGGTCGCATGATAGCCAGCTTTCGCTGCTTTCGCCAAGACGGGAGATTCTATCTGCAGACCCCGGCCGATGCCATCCCCGCGCTACTGCCACGACTCTCCATGTATGTACTTCGATCCAAGGTCGAAATCAGCGATGTCAGCGACGAATGGGTGCGGATCGGTCTGTCCGGTGACTGCGCCGAGGCCCTGCTGCAGCCCTTTTTCGACGAGCTGCCCGAACAGGTCAATGACGTGGAACAGCAGGACGGGATGATCCTGATACGCCTGCCGGGTACCACACCCCGCTTCGAAGTCATCGGGCCAAGCCCACAGGTAAAGGAGATCTGGCAGACCGCTGAAGGCCAGGCACAGCCTGCAACGAGAGGACTTTGGTCGCTGTATGAGATTCGCGCGGGCATCCCGACTCTCTATCCTCAAACCAGGGAGTCTTTCGTGCCGCAAATGGCAAATATGCAGTTGATCGACGGGGTCAGCTTCACCAAGGGATGCTACACCGGCCAAGAGGTAGTGGCGCGGATGCAATACCTGGGCAAACTGAAACGCCGGATGTATCTGGCCCATGTGGTTACGCAGACCCCACCGCAACCTGGCGATGAGCTGTTTGCGGAAGAAAGCACATCGGGGCAGGGTGCGGGCAAGGTCGTGGATGCGCAGGCCAGCGGCGAAGGCTACGATCTTCTGGCTGTCATCGAAATCGCCAGCGCCGAGGAAAACCAGGTCAGGTTGGGTAAGAGCGGCCCCAGGCTGGAGATCCTCAACCTCCCTTACAGTTATTCTGAAGAGTAGGATTCACCCATCGCAACCATTCAGAATAACCCGGACTGACCGTTAACAAGGACGATAATCAATCGTTGGAAACCCAGGCAAAAAATGATCGACGAAAACCAGTTTCTACAAAAGCTCAACGACGCCATCGACCATAACCGCATCACTCTTCCCACACTGCCGGAAGTGGCGCTGAAGGTCAGGGATGCAGTGGAGAGAGAGCAGAGTTCGGCCAACCAGATTGCCGACATCATCGCCTCTGACGCAGCCCTCTCAGCCCGGCTTCTGCAAGTCGCCAACAGCCCCCTTTACCGCGGCCGGGTGACCATCGACAATCTGCAGATGGCAGTCGCGAGGCTGGGGGTGCGCCTGGTGCGCAGCCTGGTGATCAGCCTCATCATGCAGCAGATTTTCCAGGCCACCAGCGATCTGCTGGACGCCAAATTCAGACAGATCTGGGAAGAGAGTGTGAAGATTGCCGCGCTCAGCCGTGTGCTTGCCGCCAATACGGACCACCTGGACAAGGAACAGGCGATGCTGGCGGGCCTGATCCACAACATCGGCGCCCTGCCGATTCTCGCCTTTGCGGAGAGCCATGATGAACTGCTCGAGGATGCCGAAGAACTGGATCGGATTATCGATGCCCTGAGCCCCCGGATCGGTCAACGCATACTCGAAATGTGGGACTTTTCCGAATCCCTGATCCTGGTACCGGCGAATTTTCTCAATCTCGATTACACCAGCGAAGGGGATGTGGACTATGTGGACATCGTGCTGGTGGCGCGGCTCGAATCGCAGATGAACGACAACGGCTCCATCGACGCAACGACCCTGTCGCAGATCCCGGCCTTTTTAAAGGTCGGTCTGGAACCCGAGATCAATATCATCGAAATCGAAGGCGTTGCAGACGATATCCAGAATATCGAGGTCATGTTCATATCGTGACCTCACACCCCACAGGGTCCAAACATGATTGAGGCGGAAAACCTCTGCAAGCATTATGCGGGTATCAAAGCGGTGGACAGGGTCAGCTTCTCGATCCCCCGCGGTGTCTGCTTCGGCCTGCTTGGCCCCAATGGTGCGGGCAAGACCACCACCGTGGAGATGCTCGAGGGGATCAAGACCCCAACATCGGGCCAGATACGATACAAGGGCGAGCCCTTGGGCAAACGCTTCCGTAACGAGGCGGGGATCATGTTTCAGCACACCGCCCTACAGGAGTATATCCGTGTGGACGAGGTGCTGAAGATGTTTCAGCAGTTCTATACCAAGACCCGCCCTATCGATGAGTTGGTGGAGATCTGCGCCCTGGAAGAGTTCCTGTCGCGGGATACGCGCAAACTCTCGGGCGGTCAGAAGCAGCGGCTGCTGTTGGCCATCGCACTGATCAACGATCCGGAAGTGGTATTCCTCGACGAACCCACTACCGGTCTCGATCCGCAGTCGCGGCGCAATCTCTGGCATCAGGTCCGCCGCATCAAGGCGGAAAACAAAACCCTGGTGCTGACCACACACTATATGGAAGAGGCGTTTGAACTCTGTGATGAGATCATCATCATGGATCACGGTACGATCATCGCCCAGGGCATTCCGAAAACCCTGCTGGCCAACCACTTCGACAAAGCGGTGATCACCCTGCCACTCTCCGCCCTGCCCGAGGATTTTCAAGCCGATGAATTCTCCACACTCCACCCCCAGGATGGGCAGATGGAGATCCTATCTAAGGATGTGGACACCACCATACACCACCTGGCAGCCCAGAAGATCTCTTTGCAACAGTTACAGGTGCGTTCGCCAACCCTGGAAGATCTGTTCCTGGAACTGACCGGGCACCATCTGCGCACCTAGGATCGCTCTCACTATGTCGCTTCGTCGCTTTCTGGCTGCCCTGCAAGCACGCAACCTGGAGTTCCTGCGAGACCACACCGCACTCGGCTGGAACCTGATCATGCCGGTATTGATCGTGATGGGTTTCGCCTTTGCATTCACCACCGGACAGGAGGAACTCTACAAGGTTGGACTGTATGGGGATCCTGAACAGAATCAGAGCGTGGACGATTTCCTGAAGACCCGGTATGTGGATTTCATCCCGGTGGATGACCTGAGCAAGATGATCGACAAGGTGGACAGGCACCAGATAGATCTGTTGCTGGACCTGCAAAACAACCGTTATTGGGTCAACAGCACCTCGCCCAAGGGTTACCTGCTTGAGCAGCTGTTGTCGCCCTACGGGCTGCAGCGCGAGACGCTCAGCGGGTCGGAGATACGCTATGTGGATTGGGTCATCCCCGGTGTCCTGGGCATGAACATCATGTTCAGCGCCCTGTTCGGCGTAGGCTACGTCATTGTCAGGTATCGAAAAAACGGCGTCTTGAAACGATTGCGGGCTACCCCGCTCAGCGCCTTCGAGTTTATATCGGCACAGATTGCATCGCGACTGTTGATGATCGTGGCGGTCACCGTGCTGGTCTATGTGGGGACTGACCTGGTGGTGGATTTCCGTATGGTCGGTTCCTATTGGCTGCTCTTTCTGATCCTCATTCTCGGTGCGCTCAGCATGATCAGCGTCGGGCTGCTGGTGGCGGCCCGCATCACCAGCGAAGAAGCGGCCAACGGGCTGCTGAATCTGATGAGCTGGCCCATGATGCTGCTGTCGGGGGTCTGGTTCTCACTGGAAGGCTCACATCCGTTTGTGCAGAAGCTGGCACTGGCCTTGCCATTGACCCACATGGTGGATGCTGCCCGGGTGGTCATGATCGAGGGTGCAGGATTTACGGATGTTGCCTCCCAGCTGTTCATCCTCACGCTATTTACCTTATGCTTTGTCATCATAGGTTCGAAAACCTTTCGCTGGGAGTAGACAGGATGGATCATCAGGACGAGACATTCATGACCGAGGCGCTGAAGCTTGCGCAACGAGGCATCGAGCAGGGCGATGGCGGCCCCTTCGGTGCGGTAGTGGTCATGGATGGCCGGATTATCGGGCATGGCTGGAATCAGGTAATCAGGCGCAACGATCCCACCGCGCATGCGGAAATAGTGGCGATACGCGAAGCCTGCTCCCATGCCGCGAGCTATCACCTGCCCGGCAGTGTACTCTATACCACCTGCGAACCCTGCCCGATGTGCCTGAGCGCCGCCTACTGGGCCCACATAGATCGTCTGGTCTATGCCGCTGAGGCGGATGACGCGGCCGCCATCGGTTTTAACGACAGTTTCATACAGACTGAACTGCACAGGCCGAAGGATGGTAGAGCCATGGCCAGCCAACAGCTTCTCAGGGAGCGAAGTCTAGCCCTGTTCAGGCTGTGGCAGACGAGTGACAAGCGTGTCGACTATTGAGCGCTTCCCCCTTATTGCCTCGATTATTCAAGGCCAGAACTTGGATTAAAACAATATAAAACAGTAACGAATACTATGTGCGGTATTGCAGGCATCCTAAATCTCAAAGACGGCATCCCACCCTCAAGAAGCGAACTCGAGGGCATGATACACGCCGTCCATCACCGCGGCCCAGACGGTTACGGCTACTACTGCCATGACAGGGTGGGATTGGCCCACGCCCGTCTCAGCATCATCGACCTGGCGGGGGGCGACCAGCCGATCCACAATGAGGATCAGTCAGTGCAAGTGGTCTTCAATGGGGAGATCTTCAACTACGTTGAACTGACCGCTCAGCTCAAGCAGCAGGGACACCGCTTCTACACCCACTCAGACACCGAAGTCATCGTCCACCTCTATGAAGAGTATGCAGAGAAGTTCGTCGACCATCTTAACGGGCAGTTCGCCATCGCCCTGTGGGACAGCACTAGGCAGAAATTGATTCTCGCCAGGGACAGAACCGGGATTCGCCCGCTGTTCACCGTTGAAACCGGAGGCCGGCTCTATTTCGCCTCCGAAGTAAAGTCCCTGTTCGCTCACCCCGCTATTCCACGCCAGATCAATCTGACCGCCTTGCAGGAAGTGTTTACCTTCTGGACAACCCTGCCCCCTCACTCGCTGTTCGATTCTGTGGAGGTTGTCCCCGCCGGTCACCTGATGGTGATCGAAAACGGGGTTAAGAGTCTCTCCAGGTATTGGGATTGGAGCTATCCCAACGAGCAGATCGATCGACACAAATCCGTGGCGGAGTGGAGTGAGGAGCTGAAGGCGTTGATGATCGACTCGGTGCGGCTGCAGCTACGCTCCGATGTGCCGGTGGGCGCCTACCTCAGTGGCGGCCTGGATTCCTCGGTGCTGACTTCCCTGATCAAGAACTTCACCGATACACCGCTCCGGACCTTCTCCATCGGATTCGAGGATGAAGAGTTCGACGAGAGCGGTTTTCAAAAAGACCTGGTCGACTACCTGGGCACCAATCATACCCATGTACTGTGCAAGCGTTCGGATATCGGGACCGCCTTTCCAAGGGTCATCTCCCATACCGAGTCTGCGATCGTCAGGACCGCGCCAACTCCGCTGATGCTCCTCTCCGGCGCAGTTCGCGAGGCCGGGTACAAGGTTGTCCTGACCGGCGAAGGGGCGGATGAGGTATTCGGCGGCTATGATATCTTCAAAGAGGCCAAAGTAAGGCGTTTTTGGAGCCATGCCCCGGATTCAGAGTGGCGCCCCCTGATCCTGCAACGCCTCTACCCCTACCTGAAACATTCGCCCACCACCAGCGGGGCCTTTTCCAAACGTTTCTTTCAACAGGGCATGGAGCATCTCGACAAGCCCTATTTTGCCCATATACCGCGTTGGGCCACGACCCAGCGCATCATGCAGTTTTTTTCCGATGAGGCACGGGCGGCCGTCAAACCGATAGCTTTTGATGCTATCAATCGCATTCTGCCGGCGGAGATCGACGCCTGGAAATCCCTCAACCGGGATCAGTACATCGAGGCCAACACCCTGTTATCCGGTTATCTGCTGAGCTCGCAGGGAGACCGGGTGGCAATGGCCAACTCCATCGAAGGCCGATACCCCTTCCTCGACCACCGGGTGATAGAATTTGCGGCAACCCTCCCCAGCCGCTACAAGATCATGGGGTTGAATGAAAAATACATGCTCAAGCAGACAATGCAGGGACTGATTCCGGAAAGCATCAGAAACCGCAGCAAACAACCCTATCGCTCACCGGACAGTCAATCCTTCTTCGACGGGGAGGCCCCTCTGGAATATGTCGCCTATCTGTTGAGTGAGGACCGGATCCGGAAAGCGGGATACTATAATCCGAAAACCGTCAACCTGCTGTTGAAAAAATGCGCCCGGGGCAAGGCTCTGGGATTCGCCGACAACATGGCCTTTGTGGGTATCCTCTCCAGCATGCTGGTGGATGAGCTGTTCATTGAACAAGCGACAATCGAATCCTGAAAGGATGGTTAACACTAATTCACACCAAACCTGTTGTATAAATATGTATGATTGATCGACAGAAAGACCTGGAAGGATCTGTGGATTAGTGTTAACAGGCCCAAACGCGAGTGAAAAATTACCTGTTTCATTTAAACTGGCCAACTTACAATACTAACCCTTGGGCTAAACAAGTTCACTGATCAGTCGACATACTGAATAGCGAGCATTAGTCTCACTATCAAACTGTCAGAACATTTGGGAAATTTCATGTCAACAGAAGCAACAATCAGAAACTACATACTTGAAAATTACCTGTTCACCGAGGATCAATCCGCATTAGACAGCGCGGATTCCTTCCTGGACAAGGGCATCCTGGATTCAACCGGCATCTTGGAAGTCATCTATTTTCTGGAAGATGAATTCGGAATCAAGGTCGAAGATACCGAAATGGTACCGGAGAACCTCGATTCCGTTAATAACATCGTTGCATTTATCGGAAGAAAAAGGCAGTGACGTGACCTCAATGCAGGCTACCCTGGTCAATCGCTTCAGAGAGAGTGTCGCAAAACATCCTGACTCACTCGCCGTTGCCGACAGCATACAGCGGGTCTCTTACCAGGCGCTATCCGATCTCGTCGGAAAAGTCAGTCATTACCTGATGTCGTCGGGGTTGCAGAAGGGTGACCGGGTCGCCATGGTCGTCGCCAACTCGGCTGAGTATGCCGGTATCTTCTACGGAATCTGGTCAGCAGGCGGAGTCACCGTCGCACTCAACACCCAGGCGAAAGCCAAGGATATCATCAACTGGGTAACACACTCGGATGCCAAATGGCTGTTCATGGACCGGCAACACCCGGAATACAAAGATGTATACGAGGCCGGTGGGGAGTTCACACTGATTGATGTGGGCAGCGATGCTACCGGAGAGTCAGACAACATCACCGTGGATTGGCAACGGATAGTCGACTTGGAACCGGCCAACCCGAAAATGTTGCCGGGCCGGCCGGACCTGGCCTCGATCATCTATACCTCGGGCACCACCGGTAATCCCAAGGGCGTCACCCTCAGCCATGGCAACCTCTGCGCCAACATAGAATCCATCCTGGCCTATCTGGATCTGACAGCCGAGGACAGCATTCTCAATGTACTGCCCTTCTACTACTCCTATGGCAACTCCATTCTGCACACCCACCTTGCGATTGGAGGGTCAATGATTCTGGAGAACAGCCTGCTCTACCCCCATCGCGTCATGGAGAAGATGTCAGAGGAGGCAGTGAGCGGTTTTTCCGGCGTGCCATCAACCTTCGCATTGCTGCTCAGCAGGGTCAACATCGGTGATTATGACTTATCAAAACTGCGCTATATCACACAGGCCGGGGGACCCTTGGCGCCCGCGCTGGCTGACAGACTGAGTACTGCCTTGCCCCATACTCAGCTATTCATCATGTATGGGCAGACCGAGGCCAGTGCACGTCTCACCTACCTGCCTCCTGGTATGCTGGAGAAGAAACGGGGCTCGATAGGCATCGCTATCCCAAATACAACTATTGAAGTCAGGAACAAAGCAGGTGAGATCACGGCGCCCGGTGAGACAGGTGAAATATGCGCCAGCGGGGAAAACATCATGCAGGGATATTGGAAGGACGTAGAGAGGTCCGACCAAGTCCTCAAGGACGGCTGGCTGTATACCGGCGACCTGGCGCATACCGACGCCGACGGTTATCTCTATATCGACGGACGTTCATCCGATATGATCAAGAGCGGCGCCAACCGTATCAGCCCGAAGGAGATCGAAGAGGTGATCCAGGAGCTGGAGGAGGTGCACGAGGTGGCTGTGATCGGCAGTCCCGATGAGATGCTAGGGGAGATCATCAAGGCCTATGTAGTGCTGAAAAAGGGGAGCGAATTGAAACAGAGAAACATTCAGCGCCACTGTAAGCACAATCTGGCTATTTATAAAATCCCTAAGTCCATAGAGTTTATCGAAGAGCTGCCAAAAACGGCTTCAGGCAAGATAAAGAAGTATCTGCTGAAATAGATGTCTTTCAAGCTTCGCCTGATCATGTCAAAGTGGGATAATATTTTGACTGCAAGCACATCCTAATCGGACACCGCGGACCATAATCAATAATACCGAGCAGAATCTATCCGGAGAAAATAATGCCAACATTAGCAGAACGGTACGAAGCTGAAATCCTCAATTTCGACCGGGACAAAGAGGTCGAAAGAATCTGTGAATCCATGCGGGATATCATGCGTACCAGGTTGCGCCGGCGCGGTGTTGTGGTTGCTGTATCGGGGGGAATAGACAGTTCTGTCTCAGCGGCCCTGGCGGTCAAGGCCTTTGGCCCGAAAAAAGCCTTTTTCATTCAATTGCCGGAAATCGATTCGGCCCGGGATACGCAATCCCGCGGCAGCCAGTTGATAGACCACCTGGGCGTAGATCATGCCACCCACAACATCGCCGCGACCCTGGAGGCCATCGGTTGTTACCAGGCCCGTAACGAGGCGATTGTAAAAACATTCCCCGAGTATGCCGACGGCTGGAAAAACAAGATCGTCATAAAGGGGGGTCTGAACGGACAGGTCAATCACTTCTCGCTGGTAGTCCAGGACCCGCAGGGCCAGCAGTTCGAAAAACGCCTCGATCTCAAGGAGTACCTGCAGATCGTGGCCGCGACCAACTACAAACAGCGCATTCGGAAGACCATCGAGTATTACCATGCGGACAGATTGAACTATGCGGTAATCGGCACACCCAACCGACTCGAATACGACCAGGGCTTCTTCGTTAAAAACGGTGACGGTTCCGCGGACCTGAAACCGATCGCCCATCTCTACAAGACCCAGGTCTACGCACTGGCGAAACACCTCGGCCTGCCCGATTCAATCTGCAACGCGACCCCGACCACCGATACCTACAGCCTGCCCCAGGGACAGGATGAGTTCTACTTCGCCCTTCCCTATCAGGAGATGGACAAGGCATTGTGGGCCCACAACATCGGCGCCCCCGCCAACGAGTTGGCAGAGATGCTCGGCTTCACGGAAGAGCAGGCTAAATTCGTTTACCAGGACATCGAAAACAAGCGCAAGACCACTCACTACCTGCATGCCAAACCCTATTTAATCGAGGCACTGCCTGAACTGGGATTGTAAGATGTATGGCATCATTTGAATCGTATACGATATTCTATTGGCGCATCATCTCTTTTCTTTTCAGATAATTACTAGGCGTATATTTATCTAAATAGTGTTCCAGACTTCTTAAATCCATCGGCTTGGCGAAGAAATAACCCTGAAACAGTTCACATCCATATAATTCCAATAAAACGACCTGTTCAAGCTCTTCCACCCCCTCTGCCAGGGTCGGAATATTGAGGCTCTGTCCAATACCGATAATACTCTTTATCAATGCTATATCCTGGCTATCGGTCAAGATATCATGAACAAAACTTTTGTCTATTTTCACCTCATCTATTGGCAATTTTCGCAAGACGCTCAACGAAGAATAGCCTGTCCCAAAATCATCGAGCGAAATAGTGTAACCATCATTTTTTAACCTGGAAAGCAGGACATCTATCTGGTCTAAATCTTCTATGAACAGGCTTTCGGTAATTTCAATAACCAAGTTGGATGGAGAGACATCATACTCTGTTGACTTGCTTTTCAAGTAACTGCGAAAATCACTTCTTAGAAGTTGCCTGATTGAAACATTGATTGAAACCCTAAGAGACCGCGATCTCGACTGGATCTCTTTAAATTCCCGCAAAACCGTATCAACAACATAGTCGCCGATAGTGTCAATCAATCCAGATGATTCGGCGACAGGAATGAATTTTTCGGGTGATACCATACCAAGTGTCGGGTGCACCCAGCGTATCAAAGCCTCAACACCGATAACCTCACCGCTTTGCGCATCTATTTGAGGTTGGTAAACCATGTACATTTCTTTGTTTTCAAGGGCATTTTGCAAAGCTTCCTCTATACGCGCCCGTTCATTACTGATCTCCTGCAGTCTGTCTGAATAGAACACATACTTTGTGTGTGATCTCTTCGCTTCATACATGGCCAGATCGGCTTTTCTCAGGAGCTCGTCCAAGATATGGTCATTTTTTTCCGAAACCGCTATGCCAATACTCCCGCTAAGAGAGAATTCCATCGTATCAACGCTGATTTTTTCTTTTAGCCTATGAGATATCATTTCTGCGAATTGGTGCAGCTTCTTAGTAGCGAAATAAGGCATCAGGAAGATAAATTCATCCCCTCCCTGCCGAACGATTATTGCGTCTTGTGGACAGTAGGATTGCAGCCTCCCAGCCAGATTTATTAAGATTTTATCGCCTATGCTATGACCATAGCGGTCATTTATAATTTTAAAATTGTCCAAGTCCAGATATATAACCGAATACCTGTCACCAATTTTATCCTGCCATACCTTGAAAAACATCTCCAGGTAGTAGCGATTTGGCAGAGAGGTCAACTGGTCATGACATGCCTGGAATTCCAGAACCCGTTTTGACTCAGTCTGAATTCTATCGACATATCGAATGATATAGTAGAGAGCCAAATTAAAAATTACAAACAATGCAAGATACTTGAGAAATGTCGCGTAGAAATTCTCAACTATTGATGAGTATTTCCGGGAAATGCTTGTAAATATTTCAAAATCATTATTATAAGCTACTGTGTCGATTATGGAGTCGCCGATAACAGGATCAAAAAATTCGTATTGAACGATCTCCTCACTCTGCATAAAGGATTCCATATCCATACCTGATGTGGCAGTTATGTTTCTCTTGATTTCTTTAATCGCCTCTTCCGGATAAGCAGCATCATACATTTCCTCATTATTAATAGGGAACGATGGATTAGAGTACTGTGTAAAGTATTCATCATCAGATGTGGAATCTTTTGTAACCACTACGTATGTATGCTCATCCAACTCCATCATCTTCCAGGGATTATGATCACCATCAACAGCTATTGCCGTTGTTATAATACCTACCGGTTCGCCTTTGTTGTCACGGATCGCATATCGCAGTGGAATAATCCACTGCCCCAGGGGTTGATGGAAATATGTCCTGCCAAGCGTCAGACTGTCTCTTTCCAAGGCATGTAGAAAGCTCTTCCTGGACTTTGGATTATTGAGTATATTTGGAAAGCTTTCAGGATTGAGATTAGAAGAAGTAATAACCAGTTCCCCATCTATGGTTGCCAAACCATAGGCGATAAATACACGATTATCCTGCAGGATCTCATCCATGAGAACCTTTGACCTCTTTTTATTTTCAAAAAGTCCGATATCAATTAACCGGCGACTGAGTATTTTCAGCATTGCCGCTTGCTGTTGCAACTGATCATGGGCCGACCTTGAAATTAACTTATGCAGATAGATGATTTCTTTAAAAGTCTCATTTTTGACATCAGACCACACATAGTGTCCTGTGCTGTATATAAGCACAATGGAGCTGAAGACAAGAAATAGATAGAGTCGCCACAACGAGGTAAGAAACATTACAAAAAGCCCCTAATAGGAACGAACTTCCTTACAAACAGTAGGCAAGCGAAATCCCTTAGTTGCTTTGTTGATTTAGAATCCTTTTGGCTAAATCAAATGATCAGTCCAGTTATTTATCTTTATTTATAGTTTATCACCCATTATTTAAGACATCAGCAAAACTAGCGGTTATCAGAGTTGATTATTATATATTCGCCGCCTATTTTGATTATTTTATGGGAAGTTCATCATAGGACGGCAGCTCCTCCGGGGCCTGATACCATACCGCCCGGGAGGCGCAATAGATATTCTGGATCGGCCTGATTTGCGGATCACCATCCAGCGTCCCTGCCGGCACGACCACGGTCTTTCCGCTTTGTGCCAGCCATGGCAGTGAAGACCCGCATTTTTTACAGAAACATGTGGCGAAGTGCTTGGCCTCTGCCAGTTCGTACCTACCTACAAAGTTCTCACCCTGTAACCATTCAAAGTCATCCGGCGCCACCAACAGGCTGGATGCAAAAGCGCTGCCGGTGAACTTTCGGCAGCGGGAACAGTTGCAGTACTGAAATATCCCCAAATTACCCTTGATAGCATAGCCTACCTCGCCACACAGACAACTCCCGGCAACCCTGTTTTCTGACATCACATAGCCTCATCGAGTAGCGGATACTATTTTATCTATAATAGCTGATAAAGCATAATCATAAACCCAGGAGCGTGGCAAGCCGTAACCTGCAAGCCTGCTTAAGACAGGCGAATGCTCTGCAGTCGTCGTTTGATGTAGAGGAAGAGTGATTGTGCCGTAAACATGATTGCGCAACTTTTCAGGACCGTATAGATGTGTCCCATCACTTCCCCTATGGAGATTAATTTTACCAGCAGACCACCAAGATAGAAGATAAAAGCGAGGCGGCCATGCCATGAACCCCTTTTTATTACGGGGTACTTTCACGTTTTATTTCTTCTCTCTCATTCCATCCGCTCCTGTAAATAGAATACAGCACATGCATTGAAAGAGGATGACCAGGCGTCAATGCCGGATGAATGAAGTCTCGGTTCGTATTGGCCATACCAAGCCGCCTCATCACTTCTCTGGATCATCTGTTCATCAATGTGGTAAAGGCCACTACCTCATCCAGATTCAATTCTTCAAAGGCAAAGCGCAATGATGTGGTTCCAGCTTCGGTGGCAAAACCTTTGCCCCAATACCAAAATGAGAGCCGCCAGCAGGTGGGGATTGATCTGCCGCCCTTCGGTGAATAACCGGTGGCGGCAGCGCCGGCACTCCCAACAGGGCGCCCTTCAGGGTGTTGGCGCATACTCGAAGACCTACCCTCATGAATAGGATTTGCCGCTATACAGGATCAAGATAACGACACAACAAGGCGTTCTCCACCTCACGGGTAGGCAGTTCCATACGAACCCGGTAACCACCGCCTGGCGCTTCCTGCATGGCGTTGCCGTTTTGATCCTCCATACGCTCTAGTACAAAACTGTGGTTTCCTACAGGCGTCATCAGTTCCAATCTGTCCCCCACGCGGATCTTGTTCTTCACATCCAGGTCGATCAGGCCGGAGCCGTTGTCGACACCGGTCACTTCACCCACGAATTGCTGTCTTTCCGTCTGCGAACTGCCGTAGCGGTAGTTCTGCAGCTCCTGGGATTCATGACGCTGATAGAACCCATCGGTATAGCCCCGGTTGGCAAGGCTCTCCAGGTCGGCCATCAGTTCGACCTGAAACGGGCGCCCGGCAACGGCATCGTCGATCGCCTGCCGGTAGACCTGGGTCGTGCGGGCGGTATAGTAGTGCGACTTGGTTCGGCCCTCGATCTTCAGGCAATCCACCCCGATACGCACCAAACGCGCCACATGCTCAACTGCGCGCAGGTCTCTGGAGTTCATGATGTAGGTGCCGTGCTCATCCTCGAACATCGGCATCGGTTCACCGGGCCTGCCACTCTCCTCGATGTAGTAGACCTGATCGGCCTCGCTGTGCCGGGCAACTCCCGCCGGGCCTGTACCGGTGGTCGGCGGCTCCACCGCTTGTGACATCATCTTGTAATCCCAGCGGCAGCTGTTTGTACAGGTACCCTGATTGGCATCCCGATGGTTGAAGTAGCCCGACAGCAGACAACGGCCGGAGTAGGCGATACAGAGCGCACCGTGGATAAACACCTCCAGCTCCATATCGGGGACGGCCTGCCTGATCTCCTCCACCTCTTCCAGGGAAAGCTCCCGGGAGAGGATCACACGGCTCAGTCCCTGCCGCTGCCAGAATCGCACCGCTTCCGCGTTCACCGTGTTGGCCTGCACCGATAGGTGGACCGGCATCTCCGGCCAGGCCTCCCTGACCATCAGGATCAATCCCGGATCGGACATGATCAGGGCATCCGGTCCCATGTCTATCACCGGTTCCAGATCCTTGATGAAGGTCTTCAGCTTGGCGTTGTGGGGCATCACGTTGCAGGCCAGGTAGAAACGGCGTCCCAGACCGTGTGCATCGGCGATGCCGATCGCCAGGTTGTCCTGCAGGAAGTCATTGTTCCTGACCCGCAGGCTATAACGGGGCAAACCGGCATATACGGCATCGGCGCCATAGGCAAAGGCATAGCGGGCGTTCTTCAGTGTGCCCGCGGGTGAAAGGAGTTCGGGTCGTTTCATATCTCAACTATAGAGCTCTCAACGCAGGGTAACCTGCATGGTCTCCACAACGGTACCGAGAAGCAGCCGCTCTCTCTCCACTTCCAACTCGACCTTTTCCCCAACCTCTCTGTCCATCAGAGCGATACGGATATCGGCATAGCTCTTGATCGGCTGTCCATCGATGGATACTAGCCGGTCCAATTTCTCCACACCCGCCTCCCTGGCGCCGCTGCCCTCGATAAAATCCTTGATACTGGGGGGTGAACTTGTGGTATCGAGCAAAACACCGAGCTTTCCGCTAGGCGGCAAGGAGCGTTTCTGGGCCACAATCAAGTAGTCCGCTAACGCCTGATCCAGCTCTGTGGCTGTATCGACATTAAGAATGGTTGCCTGGCTGGCGTCGATACGGCGCAACAGCCGCTTGGGAATACCGTCGCCATACATCAGATGACCAACCCCCGCCAGAATGACCAGATGGGATTCGGGATTCCGTTGCATCCACTCCGCCGCCCGCTGCGCCATTCCCTCGTCCCACAGCAGCTGAACCTCAAGGAAGTTATCGAAGCTCCTCCCCTCTTTATGGGGATGGGCATCGAAGACCGACTGCAATCGGTTGTGGTAGTCCTCGTTATCCCTGTCTATCTCGGCGGGTAATCTCAGTTTCAATTTCTCGGGTAGACTCTCGATGCCTTCCCTTCCCACCTGCCGGGTGATCTCACTCTCCAGATTGAGGGCGATCAACGGGATGCCATGCTCCCTGGCATATTGGAAAATAGGCCGGTAGAGTCGATAATCGAAACGCCAGCGATCGAAGTACTCCGACTCCCGAATCAGCTCGGCTTCATCGATCTCCCCGGCGATATAGCGATCGAGGACATCCTGGTAGGGCTGAAAAAAGAACTCCAGCCCGATTCCCAGGTCTGAGTGCTTTGCATGCAGCCCCTTGATGATCGCCAACTGATTCAGATGGTGTTGATACTGATCATGGGACTCGCCGACAAAGACCACACGTCGGTCCGCGACCTTCTCTATCAGGCTCGATACATCGATCACTGCGGAGAGATCGATCACCGGATCAGGCGGGGGTTCATGAGCCCGGGCACCTGTCATTGCGCAGGCCAGGATAAAAAAAAGCAAACGAAAATAGAGCACTACATTCTCCCATTACGATTGACTCGATGCGCCTTATGACCAAAAAATCCTCGATCCGTTACATCCTGCTGTGGCTGACGCTGTTTTGCAAACCGGCTATCGCCACCGCAACGATTCACCATGAGCTGCAGGTTTCCCTCGACCCGAACAGCCGGCGGCTGCAGGTGACAGATCGAATCTCTCTCGCCTCCCCGCAGGATGGCGGCGCTACGCAGCCTACCCCAGCCCATCAGGGCCGGTTGAGATTCCTGCTTCATCGCGGTCTCAGCCCACGCAGCATGACGGCGGAAGTGGCCCTGAGAGAGATCGGACCGATCTCTGATCACGCTCCTTTGATCGCATACCAGCTCAGCATGCCTGAAGATCAACGCCATTTCACCCTGGAGTATGGCGGGAAGATCGCACACCGGCTGACCACACAGAGAGAGAGCCCGGGTAGGGCCAGCGAACGCCTGCGCGGCACCATATCGGAACAGGGTATCTATCTGGATGGCTCCAGTGGCTGGTACCCCTACTTCGCCGATACACTTCATACCTTCGAGCTGCAGGTGGATCTTCCCCCATCCTGGCTGGCGGTGAGCCAGGGCAAGGGACCCGAGATAGGCGGAGAGGGCCAGAGACGCTTGATCCGCTGGCATGAAAACTCTCCCCAGGATGATATCTATCTGGTCGCCGCACCCTACCGGCTCTACCGCAAATTCTCGGACGGCATCGAGGCACAGGTCTATCTGCGCCAGCGGGATCCGGAGATTGCAGAGCGCTACATGCAGGCCACCGAGCGTTATCTGCGTCTCTATCAATCCCTGATCGGCCCCTATCCCTACGCCAAGTTCGCCCTGGTGGAAAACTTCTGGGAGAGCGGGTACGGGATGCCCTCCTTCACCCTGTTGGGGCCGCGCGTACTGCGCCTCCCCTTTATCCTGCACACCTCCTATCCCCATGAGATCCTTCACAACTGGTGGGGAAACAGCGTCTACATCGATTACCAAAGCGGTAACTGGGCGGAGGGATTGACCAGCTATCTGGCCGACCATCTGCTGGCCGAACAGCGGGGGCGGGGCGCCAGCCATCGGCGCACGGCACTGAAACGCTATGGCGATTTCGTGCGTAACGAGAATGACTTTCCGCTGACGGCGTTCAGGGTCCGCCATACAACCGCCAGTCAGGCGGTAGGTTATGACAAAAGCCTGATGTTGTTTCATATGCTGCGGCGCCATCTCGGCGATCAAACGTTCATCAAGGGTCTGCAGACCTTCTTCCGGGAAAACCGTTTCAAGACAGCCGGGTATGCAGATCTGGAGCAGGCTTTCGAGAAAGCCGCGGACATGTCTCTCGATACTTTTTTCCGACACTGGACCGAACGCAACGGCGCCCCGCGGCTAGCCGTCAGTGACCTTGCCTTGGAACAGCTTGGGGACAGTTTTCAGATCAGCGGCACCCTGCGGCAAACCCAGAGTAGCGCCCCCTTTCCCCTGGAGATCCCGATGCTTACACGCATGCGTGATGGAAGCGTGTTACAGACCACTCTCTCCTCCCAGGCACGGGAGACTCCCTTCACCCTGAAGTTGAACCACGAAGCGCAACAACTGCAGATAGATCCCTGGTTCGACCTTTTCAGACAACTCGATCCCGCGGAAACCCCGGCGACCCTGAGTCGTCTGTTTGGCAGCGAACAGGTATTGATCGTACTCCCGGCCAGTGCGGAGAAGCGGATGCTGCAGGTTTATCGAGCATTGGCCCAACAGTGGAGCGATGGCTATGATGAGGCAGAGATCCAACTCGATAGCGAACTGGATCGGCTGCCTCAGGATCGCCCCGTTTGGCTGCTCGGTCGGGAAAACCTGTTTCACCATGAGTTTGTAAAACAGCTTTCCGACCTGCCCTTTTCCCTGAAACCTGAGAATATCAATCTCGTTGATGCAACATATTCAACTGACAATCACAGTTTCGTCCTCAGCCGGCGCAATCCGGGGAGCGGTCAGACCCTGGCGTGGGTCGCCGGCAACTCTGACACGGCGGTCACACGACTGGCGAGAAAGCTGCCCCACTACGGGAAGTACAGCTATCTCGTATTCAAAGGAGATCAGGCACAGATAGCGTTCAAGGGGGAGTGGCCCATCACCCAATCACCGCTACATTTCAACTTTGCCGAAGATGGGAGAGTATTCGAAATGGGTGAACCCGGACCGCTTATTTCAATGCCTGATTGATTGAAACGGGTTGCTGCAGAGTCATTATCCGCTGTCGAGATCTTCTTTGTCTCTCGTCACTACTCCTGAATCTGCGATTGTCCTCAACCCTTACTGCATGTGAAGTGAGTCTATTGCTGCCGAAGTATCGATGGCTTGAATGGAAACACGATTTTAAACCGCTAACAGCGCCTTAAACCGTCAACACCACCGCTAAAAACCCAAGACTCGATAATCGATACGCTGAGTCGGCGCTTTCGATACGGTACTTTCATCTGCAAGTTACTTTAGCCTTCTTGGTGTACCTTTTTTCGAATCACGCGACCTTATTGAAATCGATGCGCTCAAGTTTGTCTACATCTACCGACTGGCGAGCTTTCCACAGATCGTAGCTATCTTGTAGAGAAAGCCAGCTCTCTGCCGAACCACCTAACACTTTGGAAAGTTTTAGCGCCATTTCCGGTGAAATACCTGCTTTCCCTGTCAGCAATCGACTGAAAGTGCTACGCGCAACCCCAAGGCGGTCGGCAATCTTATTGCCGGTGATTTCTGCAAACGGCTCGATGTAGGTACGCTGAATTAACGCACCCGGGTGTGGTGGGTTATGAGGTTGAATCGTCATCAGTGGTAATCCTCGTAGTTCACACCATAAGCGTTGCCGTTCTCGAACTTAAACACGACCCGCCATTTTCCAGAGACATCGGTGGCCCAATGGCCTTTTAGTTTTCCTTTTAGCGGATGTAATCTGTAGCCTGGCTTATCCATATCTTCAATGGTCGATGCCGCATGCAAGAATGCTAGACGGTCGTTAATCTTCGTTGCATGTTCAGCTTGAATACCTGCCGTATTCCCTTTGCTGAAGAACTTTTCCAATCCTTTGTGTTTAAAGCTTTTAATCATTGGCTTAAAATATACACAGGCATTCCGTGTTACGCAATACGGAATATTTTTTATATTTTATTATTCCCAGGCAACTTCTACATGTTGGCGCTTTTCTTCAGCGACAACCTATAATCATTTTTTCCATCCAATGATTGTGACCCTTAACAACTTATATTCTCAAAATTCTTGTTCATGCATATTGTGGTAAGAATCTGTTTGGCAAAGGTAAGCGCGGACAGCTAAAGTTAATTTATGTCGACTGCTGTATTTTGCACCGCCATATATACAGGTAATCAATCCGTCAGTGATAATAGTTGATTTACAATGCGGGCATGAACAAAGAAGATACTCACAAATCGCCACTTTCGGCACAAGAGAAAAAAAGATAGTTAGTTATCAAGTTGCGGAAGAAAGATCAATTAATGAAAACTGCCGTAAAAAACATTTGACGGTTGCATAAAGCGTTACATAGGCGCCTAAAATGATAAGTATACGCATAAGGATTTTTTTACTCGCTATCGTTGCTTTAGCTGCAGTTTTTACAACCTTCCTTATCGAGTACCGAGGTATTGAGACAAAACTATATCTCACAGAACGCACGATCCAAACGCTGGATTATGTCCGATCTATATCGAAGCTTATCCACACACTTCAGAAGGAGCGCGGTCTTTCTGCAGGCCATCTGATCAACAACGATGAACTATTGTACCGCATGCTCCTGAAGCAACGTGAGATCACCGAATCCAGCTGGGCTGAGCTTGGCACAGCAGAGCTTTTACGGGATCTGGAATTTATTGATAATTTTACTGCCCGTTTGATATCGATGCGCCAGCGCATAGACTCAGGCACTGTACAGTGGGGTGAAGTTAAGGAGTTCTATACCTCTACAGTGCAAAGATTAATAGAGCTGATAGTTATTGATGTGGCGAAGCTGGATTATGCAGAGGGTATCTCATACGAACTGCAATCACTCTCTTATATCGCCTCTACGCAGGAAAACCTGGGATTGATTAGGGCCACCCTCAACCGAGGCTATCAGCAAGGCCGGCTTCCCAAAAAGGAGTTTGAGGATCTCATCAGCCTGTATGGTGCTTTTACCAGTAACCTTAGAACCTTCGAAGCCATCTCCAAAACTCATTTTTTGGATACGGCTGATTCAGCCTGGTCAGTCGAACTCCGGTCTGAGACGTTTCACTCAATCATTGCCAAAATCGATAATACGCTAAACACGGGGGGGAACATGGTTACTGGCGATGCATTGGCATGGTGGCGTGAGGCGACCCTTGTCATTGATACCATGAAAAGAACAGAAGACGCCATCATCGACCAGATTAACCGTCATGTATTTGACCAGGTCAGTTACTATAAAAGCTACCTTTATTGGTACGCATTTTTTGCCGTTATTACGCTGACTGTCATTGCTCTGCTCACTGCCTTTACTGTATACCGCATACTCAAGGCGCTATCCATTCTCATACACTCATTGGAAAATGTGGAAAAAACCGAGGATTTCGGCCTCCGCATCAATACTTGGTCTAAAGATGAATTCGGCCAAATCTCGCATTCTATCAATAGCCTTCTCAGCTATACCGACAGAATTATTAAAGATAAGGAATTTCTAGCGACTACTGACATGCTGACTGACACCATGAACCGGCGTAGTTTTGACGCTGCATCTAAAAAGGAGATAAAGCGCAGCGAGCGCTACGGAACCCCTCTTTCAATGATTTACTGTGATATCGACTTTTTCAAATCGATCAATGACCAACATGGCCACGCAGTAGGTGATGAGATTCTGAAAACGTTCGCAACAACACTCAAGAAAAATGTCCGCATCAATGACTGCGTCGGCCGGTGGGGTGGTGAAGAGTTTGTAATATTAGCAGTTGAAACCGACCTTGCCTCAGCTGTAAAGCTATCAGAAAAACTACGCCGAATGATCATGGAAACATCTGTTATGAATGTGGGTCAAGTGACAAGTAGCTTTGGTGTTGCGGAAAAAAAGAAAGGTGAAACATTCGAAATGCTATGTGAGCGAGCGGATCAAGCACTTTACAAGGCAAAAAAAGGTGGTCGCAATAAGGTGTGCTCATCAGAAGCTATCAAGACAGATAAAGCCAATTAGACAATTGCTGGGTTAATAAGCGCCGCTCTGCCATCAATCCCGACCTCACTCATTTCACATCAAATACAATTGCGGTCCACCTTCTTCAAACGAATTACCAAATATCCTCCGAGGGCCTGTTAACACTAATCCAATCGGCCCTGCTGGGACTATTTTTTTGCCCAGCAAGGCATAATGAGCGAGGTGTAGTTATGCTACATGAGCGAATGATAACGCCGCTGGGCGGAAAAATAGCCCCAGCCCTTCGGGTTGCGCCCCGAAGGA
>JBEVXH010000016.1:0-38166 GCA_040506195.1 Candidatus Thiodiazotropha sp.
AAGTGCTAGCCATTTAATAAGCGCTAACCCTTAGATCTATATGGCGCGCCCGGAAGTGTTCGAACCTCCGAGCGCCTAGTTCGTAGCCAACAGCTCCGCTATAAGTCATTGATTTTATTGACCCGTCAGCTGACGCCCATAGCCAATATTGTAGGACTAAGCATAGCTGAACAGGACAATTGTCGGATAAATGTTGGATGAGTTGATAGATATATTGACGATAATAACTTCTAGTTTTTGGCAAAAGAATAACTCAACTTGATTTGATCGTATCCAGCAAGAGTACAACGGCATAGGCCCTATACTGTACAATTAGCCTTTGTCACGACTTTCTGTGTGTGAACAACGAGATAACAACAATGCATCTCGTTGATTTTATAATGTTTTTTTGCGATACATAGAGGCCTTACTACAAATACATAACGAGACAGGGGATCCCGTTAACGTAACTGTTATGTGTAAAAGCAAAAATGAATACTTGGAGAGACAATCCTTTTATTGAGGGAAAAAAGTACAAAGTTATAAAAGACTTCCATCAATCGCAGTCTATTTTTAAAGCGGGAGAAATCCTGATATACGTGAACAGCGAATATAGTCATTATGATAATAGTACGATTTTCTTTTTCAAAGCTAAGGGTGACCATCCGAAAATATGGTGGCTTCATGACGACGAACCAATTGAAGAATATAAAAAATTGTTTTTAGAAATTGAATGAATATTAAATTTACACATAACCAGCGGCTCCAGTGGACGCTGTCGCTATCGCGCCAGCTCCACTGAGCCTGGTCGTTATACAGCCTAAGATGAAATTAATATTTCCGTCTGAAAGTGGTCAGGAGTTTTCGCCGTCTGGTAGCACATACCTGTTGTTTATCGACGAAACAGGAGGTGAAGATCTGAGTGATCCAAATTTTCCTATTTTTGGTTTTGGGGGCGCAGGATTGCCGGCTTCCCTATACATATCTAATCTAATCAATCCATGGTTACACATCAAAGAAAAGTCTTTCGGTGGTGAGTCAACGCAAATGCATGCGGCTGACTTAAAGAAACCAACTAAGGAGCAATTGGAATCATTGAACATGTTTTTTGAGCGGAGCACATTTTGCCGAATCGCATGCGTTATAAGTGATAAAACTGCCTTCGAAGGAGATATTGATATCTACAACATCGCAGTCAGATCCTTCTATAGTAGACTCATCGATGTTCTAAAGCATACTGAATACGATGACATATACATGATATTTGAAGATTCGCATAGAGGTAATAAAAAGAACATGGACTATTTTTCTAGGTATATGATCACTAAAGAGGATTCTGCTGGAAAACCTATCGACGTCGAATGCTGTAGATTCATTATGTCTAAAAGAGAACGTGAACCCGGTCTTGAAGTTGCTGATTTTGTGGCACACACGGCAGGGGCTTCTGTTCAATCCAGACTGAAGGGCACTAGAACTAAGACCAATGAAAGGAAAGATTTTGAAGCGATCTTTAGATTTGGAAATCTCCGATCTAACTAGCTTCATAGAATTAACACGAGTAACAGACAGTGTATAAAAAATCATAACGAGACACGGGGTCTTGTTAATAATAAATATTAAGTATTACAAAGGGAGAGTAATGTGCAAATAATAGGATTCATAGTTTTTCTTGTGATATCACACTTCGGTGTACTACAAATATTCCGCCTCACTACATACCATGCATATTTTTGGAAGTCTGTACCTTTGTTAGTTGTCTATGGAGCAGGAGTTGCGTGGGCACTATACGAGCTTGAAATGCATCCATTCTTTTTATGGCAACTGGTACTTTCATCTGTCTGGTTATTTGTAGTCGGGCGCAAGCAATCCAAACTAGCAGATGCCATGTTATCTATACCAGAGGAGAACGCAGACACTGTTCGATTACTTGCTCAATCAACAGCAAATTCTAGTAGATACTACACATACAGTTCTTTCATTTATATCATTGTTTTTGCATGTACATACATATGGTTATACAACACTTAACCAAGCAATTTCACACGACTCCGGTGAATTACGGCGTTTTAGGACAACAAGGAGAAATCAATGCCAAGTACTTACAATTTATTTATCAGTCATTCATGGGCATACAGCGATGCTTACGAAAAATTAACAGAGTTATTAGATGCTAAGGCCTATTTTTCGTACAACAACCATTCTGTACCTAAAAACGACCCAGTCCATAATGCAGCTAACGATTACCAATTGTATGAAGCCATAAAAAATCGTGTGAATGGTTCTCATGTTGTCCTTATCATGGCAGGTGTTTATTCGAGCTACAGCAAGTGGATCGACAAAGAAATTAAAATTGCTCAAGAAGAATTTATTACACCAAAACCAATAATTGCTATTGAACCTTGGGGGTCAGAAAAGACTTCCCAAAAGGTTAAAAATGCAGCCGATTTAATAGTCGGCTGGAATACTGATTCAATAGTTAATGCGATAAGAAAATTGGCTTAAAACAAAATGGATATTGAGTCGGCATTACTTAAAACAAAAAAAGAGGATTACGGCAGTAATTACAAACCTCACTACTTTGAGCAGTACAAATTATTTGTTGAAATGACAGATAGAATTAGTAGCAGAAGGCAATCGGCTAACTCTTTTTTCTTGTCGGTAAATACTGCCGTGATAGCAATAATAGGCTATATTCAATTAGGGCAAACAACAGGAACAAGTAGCGCCTTTTACTGGTTAGTTAGTATAGCTGGTATGGCACTTTGTTATACTTGGTTCAGACTAATACGATCATATAAAGATCTGAATTCAGGAAAATTTAAGGTTGTTCATGCTTTAGAGCAGAGATTGCCAGCGGCTCCGTATGATGCCGAATGGGAGTCTTTAGGAAGAGGAAAGAATCCGAAACTTTATCATCCATTTACTAGAGTTGAGATGATTGTTCCTTGGGTTTTCTTTTCTTTGCACTTGTCTGTGTTGTTACAGGTAACTCCATGGGCTTCTATGACTCTAAATATTTGCAAATAAATGCCTTAATAAGCATCCGGCAGGCGCATCAAAGGTGCGCACGGTTGATGCTAGACGTTGAAACTGCAGAAAATCCTCAGTGACATTTTCATATCATGTTCTACTTGAAGGAAATATAATATCTCGATGTGATGCACAAGAAGATTTGCGTAGGAACAATAAATATAGATAAAAATCGGACAGCATCTAACACTAAATAATTAACCGCATTTTTTCTACATATTCGTTATATTTTCAGGGGGACTTGGTGATCTTATCAGTAGAGAAAGTTAATGGCTCATGGATCTATATCATCCCAATAAATGCGCTTACGATTAAGGGAGAACTGAAAGAAGAGTATCAAATATATAGAGTTACCTTTATTTCCGCAGATAAGCTTTCAAGGGTTAGAAAAAGATTTGGCATTCCAAAAAAAGTATCCGAACTAAAAAAGAACTCCTATTGCAAACATTTTTTTGAGAATGCGGGAAGCACACTAGCTATTATTCGATTAAACGGCCCCCCAAAAAACAAGAGAAAAGAAGCGATTGATATTATTAAAGAAGAGCTGAATATATTATCAGCATCCCAACTAGGACATAGTCGAAGAAAGCATAATTCACACCCTCGAATTGCATTTTCCGAAAAGCAGGTGACAACTAGCGCTTTATGTTTGAATCAAGCTGAAGATGCAGCATTTTATACTATGGACCCAATAGACAAAATGGGCGATCTTGTCTTGAATAAACGGTGGCTTAATTATCAAAATGAAGGATTTTTCACAAATGCCCTAAAGATAATAAGAAAAGAAATACAAGTTTCCAAATCATGGAGAAAGAATATTTATAGGGTATTGAAACTTGTTGGGCAAAGTGTTGTGTCGAGAGAAGTGGCATATGCCTTTCTCTTAAATATGATCGCAATTGAGTCTCTACTAACCAGGCAAGGCGATAAGTACACTGAAGCTCTTCCAGCGAGAATTGAGGCATTCATCGGGTGGATAGGGTATTGGAATCAAAGCGGTTATGAAGCCAGAATAAGGGGGCTATATAAGAAACGATGTCAATACGTTCACGACGGAAATGATGAAAGTATTTCTATAGAAGACCTATTATTTCTAGATGATATATTGATAAATGTTTTATCTAACATAATAAACCATATTAGCCTATTCAATTGCAAAGAAGCAGTAATAGAATTTTCGGACAAGGTTTCAGCAGAGCACACTCTTGGAATTGTAGGTAAAGAATCTAAAGTAAGACCTAAAACACTGAGTTATATTTCCAGGCATTATGATAGAAATGATTACGAAAATATATAACATTTGGCTTTTGATAGCCTTCTACTTCGCAGCGCTTAATTTGTGCTTGAATAGCACAAAATAAGTTTCAATGAATCCAGAAACTCTGATGCATAGGCAGAGATGATGGGCTGCTTATGACATTAAACCTGAACTACAGGTTATCAATTTACATTTCGACGCATTTGCCGCGACCCAAACCACCAGGTAACCGAGGTTGTTGCAAGAAGTATCACAGCCTGTACAATTTCCAACCACAACGCCGGCATTTCAGGAATTACACCCTTAGCAGCTCGGTACATCAACCAACCTATGGCGGTTAATAGACCCAGCGTGTAAAGCGTGATAAACGGGCGCATCATCCCGCGCACAACATCAACAACGGCCAAAGAGAAGCCCGCCAGGTTTTTCCAAACCCCCGTCAGGCGCTGAACCGATTCCAGGCTGTAGGATGCCCGGTCAGCTTCATAACTCGCGGTCATGACCTCACCAGCTACCCTTTCCTCCATGATCGCCAAATCTCCGGCTGATTGCTCCCGGATCTTGTCCAGGTCAATCTCAGCTTGCTGGATTGCTAGTTGACGTTCAGCCTCGATTTCCTTGATATCCAGCTCACGCAAGGCAATTTGTGTTTTCCGTTCCTCCCGGACCTCATAATATTTCAATAGGGCTTGTATACCAGTGCCGGCCAGCCCCAATAATCCACCGCTTGCAGCTGATCCCACGATACCCACGATTTCAGAAATCATCCTATTACCTCCAACTCAAAGTCACGTCGATCCACAGCTTTATGCAAGCGCTTCAGTGCTGACCGACTGGCCAATCCTGCACGCTGAAACTTTTCTTTGCCCGCTTTTAAATAGCCAACCCGCAACGCTGGCAGAATGCAGCCCCAGGAATGTGAGCGGTAATCTAAATCACGATCACCCGCGAAGTTGCCGGCATGGATCAAAATACCCGACCGACCGGCTACCTCCTCGACGTGATAAACATCGCGATACTTGCCGCTTGCGGATTTAGGGAGATACCGGACACAGTACACGCCTGAAGGAATACAGCTCTTTGATCGTGCGTTGTCACGCCAAGGCAGTTCAGCTGTCCAGATCTCATCACCACCAGGCAACAGCAACCGGCCAAAGGTGCCCTGTGGGGATGATCCCCCACGCCTCAAAATCAACCGATTCATCAGTAAGCCTTGTATTCAGCGTGACCCGCTTTAACAATCTGGTCATTGATATTTTGACCCTCCAGCCAGATTTCAGCCAGATACCGCCCATACTTCCCTTTTCTATCCTTGATTGTCTGAATGATCACTGATTTACCCAGCACCTTACCCCGTAACCATTCACGCGACAGAAGACCGGTCGGCCGCTCTGCACCCCTGACCTCGGGCGCATTGATGCGGTGCAATCGTAGTTTTTCCCCATGAACCCCCACGCTCAATCCTAAGTCAATATCAGCCGTCACCGTGTCACCATCATAAACGTTTGTGATCACTGCCCTGTATGTGTAGCCAGGCGCATCCATGATTATTTCCTCATCTCCAAAGAAATTGATGTTGAGAAAGTACCGGCCAGTGAATGAACAACGCGGGACGCAACCCAGTCGCCATCAACACCAGCCATAAAGCCGGACAAGCTAACAACACCCTCAGCGGCTAAGCGTGGGTCGCCTGGCAGTGTAATTGAGCCTGTACCCTCACCACGTTGCAGGGAAGCGAGTTTCGCAGCTGCAGCGGCAGACGCGGCGGCCTGATCGGGATAACTGCCCCGGAGTGTGTAAGCGGGACGGCCATCACCAGCACTAACATGCTCCTGTTCACCCGATGCCGGGTTGTGCCAATGCGCTATCACTGACTGATATTTACCGCGATCAGCAAAAGTGAAACGATAATTACTCACTTGGTCGATAGTGATCGCCACGGGAGGGATAAGTTTGCCGCTGGCTGATTTTGCCTGGCCACGTTTCACGAATAACAGGAACCCGTTAACGGGCTTTGAGATGGCCCCATAATCGGCAGCCAAGCGCGTAAGAAGATGGAGATCTGACTCATTGGTCTGGTCGACATGGGCAACAGACACAGACGCCAGGTCATCACCCACCTTTGCCGTCATGCCATGATCAGCGGCCACGGTGGCCACCAGGTCGCCGAGGGTCGTGTCAGTGAACGCCCGGGTTTTTCGCTCCTTCAATCCGGCCCGCATATCCGCTGCCTTGCCGGCGATGGTCATGGTCAGCGGGGTTCCAGATACAGAGACCTCATCAACCGTGTAGCGGCCGTTAAACAAGACACCACTATCCCGATAACCCAAGCTGACCAGCAGGACAGCGCCCTTTGATGGCATTGAAATGCGACGGTCTCGATTATCGAGCGTGATTGATACAGAGTCCGACCGCTGGCCCGCTTCATCGGTAACAGATATTGAGATCAGACGACCGCCGATAATGCCGGTGATATCCTGCCCACCAACAACAATACTGAATGCCGGCTGCATCAGTCCCATAACCTCACGGTATCGATGACAGCCTCAGAATCCGGCAGCTCGGGGAGTTCGATCTCCACACCTGCCGGCAGTATGGCGCCAACGGCCGATAATCCCGGGTTTGCATCCAGGACCGTTTCAACGGTTCCGGTACGCGCGTAGTGACGCAAGCAAATCTGATCCAATACATCACCCTCAACCGTTCGATAGATCATGCGGCATCTTCTCCATAACGGACCAGCTCAAGACTGAAATCGATCTTCTCAGGCACACCATCCGGCATCAGGGTGGATTGTGTTTCATCGATGCGCGTCACCGCCCACTTGCCCCAAATCCGACCTAAGCCATCAACCAGAATGCGTGGTTCACCCTGCCCCGCTTCCGCCCTCATTTTATCGAGTTGACCCAGCCCCCCTTTATAAAAGGGATAGATGCGGCCTGTGAGTGAAATGGTTTCCTGACCAACACCCGCAAATTGCTGCGCGGGTCGCCTGCCTATGCGGTCTTGCCCCTGCCAACGATAAGCCGTTGACCGCCTGAGCTGTTCATAGACAGCGGATTCAATACCGAATTGATACTCACCCAACTGCATCATCACGCGGTTCATGGCGATACCCCATCAAACAGCGCGGCGCGCATCTGTTCGCCCTGCAGGCGTTCAAGTTCCTCAGCGATCATGCGCGGATCTGCCCCCGGTGGTGGATTGACGGTGATATGCGTGGTTTGATTGATTGCGGCGGCGTTTTTTTCACTCAGCGCCAATGCGCTTTTGGCATCATCACTGCCCAGGAATGCAAGCACACGGGCAACCCCCTCACCAATGGCATCACCAAATTTAGTGCCTGATATGAGGTGATCATTGATCAAGGTGCCGGCACCGTATCCAGCCGCGCCGGCAGCCCCCACAAGACCGGCACGCCCCGCTACCTTTCCGATCAAGCCCTTGTTGTTGGCGATGCTCTTTCCGAGCGAACCCAGCAACCCGCGCCCTTTCTTCATGGTGGCGATATCTTTAGCCTTGCCGAAATCACCGCCCAGCACGGCCTTACCGATGGACAGCGCTCTAAAGGCGCTGTACCCAGTCACCAACCCCGCAAGCGCCATGGTGACGCCCGGCATTTTGTCAACCACATCACCCAGCCAGCCGGCCATGCTCGCCAGGCCACTCACAACAGGTGTAATGGCGGGGAGCAATGCGGTAGAAATCGAGGTGCCCAGGGTCCGGACATTGGCGGTGAGACGGTCCCATTGCCCTTGCGCATCTTTTACAAACGCCTGGTGACTGGCGTCCACCAGGCCCGATGACTGGCCGACATCCTTTTGAGATTGCCTCAGTGTCTTTAGACGCTTACCCAGCAGCGTAACGCCCCGGATACCCTCCTCCCCGAAAATCTGTTGCAGCTCATCGATGGTGTCTTGATCCATGTTCTCAAAGCCACCGATAGCGGCGGAGAGGTTTTCCATTGTGGCGATAAAATCAAACGAACCATCCGCCGCACGCACCAGATCAAAACCCAGCTCCTCGGAGGCCTTGGACATCTTTCTGAACGTTGCGGCCAAGGCGGTACCCGCCATTGAACCCTGCAGGCCTGATGAGTTGAGTTCACCGATCAAGGCTAAGCCCTGCTCTAGCTCAACGTTGTATTGAGCCAGGCTGGGGGTGGCGTATTTCAGCGACTCACCCAACTGCCCAAAGTTGCGGATCTGGAACTTAAACTGGGTTTTCGTCAACAGGTCACCGATCTGCTCCATGCGTTCCTGTGTGGAGCCGGTCAGACGATCACCCAAGTTATTGAAGGTGGTCGCCATGACCTCACCGACCTGTTCAGCCACACCCCCTGTCACTTTTGACATCTTGGTGACAACCAAAGCACCCACCCGGGAGGCCTCCGCATTCAAGCCAGCCGAATTCAACGCATATTCACTATTGAGCACATCCAGTTCATTCTCACCCGTGCGGCGTGAGAACTGCAGGGCCTGGCGTTTAGACTGTGACAACGCGGCACCGGGTGCGCCGGTATTCAAAACCGTACCCAGTCGCGTGCCGGCCCGCGCAAATGTCTGAGCGGTCCCAACTGAACGCGCCCCCACATACGCCGCGCCGGCATAAGCGGCCGCGCGGGTACCGACCTCATCCCATGCCTGACGCAAACGGCGGGACTGACCGACACGCTTGAGCTGTCGCTCGGTTTTTGAAATGGAACGCGTGAGTTTAGCTTGGCGCTCAGCGGCATTTTTAACATTGATGCCATACTGATTGGCAGCTCTCTGAGCCTGGTTGTAACGACGGGTCAGCTTGGCAATCTGCCGGTCAAGTTCAGGCGTGGAGCGGCCCAGCTTCTTTTGCTTATCCTTGAGATTTTCGAGCGACTTCCCTAATCTTATCAGTGAGGCGGCGCTTTTTTTCTGATCGGTCAGCCCTTTCAGGTTTTTGCGCGCAGATACCGCCTTCTCTTCAAGAGTTTTAAACGACTTATTAAACGTCTTGCTGAGTGTCGCGCCGACGAGTACACCGATTGCGAGAGATTTTGACATGGAAGGAAACGCCCCGAAAAAAGATTGGTTCTGGTGGGTATGGGTTAGCCTGTGGATTGGGATTGTGGTCTTAATGGTGGTCGTGCCACATAGAGCATTTCCCGATTCAGCCCCGCTGACTTGGCAAAACTGGCCGGGTTTCTTGTTATTGGGGGCGCTCTATTCCATTCCCGTTGCCTGGTTGATGGGAAAGGTCTATCCCACGATTCGCGCGTTACTCTTTAAAGACGGCACACCAGTCGACTAGCTCATCAATTGGCATTTCACGCAGATCGCCCAGGGAACCACCGACCCGCGCCCCAAGCAATAACACCAGTTGCTTGAGTTCACGGGAGCTTAGGACAAAAAACTTTCATAACGCTCCTGGAGCCGGCCATAATCTTTCATGTCCAGTTCCCCGATAACACCAGGCGGCACATCACACAAGTTGCCAAAGAGCGCCGTTTCACGCTCAGCCTGCGTTACCCCCGCCTTATCCGCAGCCAACTGATCCCGGACTTTCGGGCGGCGCATCGTTAAGGCGGTGTGTTTGGTGCCTTTAAAGTCAACCGGATAATCCAGCTCAATCGTATCGTTGTCGGTCATGCTTTCCTCACATCAATTTGTATCGTATCCGCCCACACATACCCATTCGGCTTATCCGGGGTATACAGCACCAAGGCACAGGTATAGATATCCGGGGGCATGTCTTGGGGCAACAATTGACCGGGATTGATGATCTGCAGGCGAGCGCCATTCCAGACAACATCATCCTCATGGCCCTGTGAATCAATCGCTGTTGCTTCATTGAGCGCCAACACGACCCGGGTAACCCCCCAGGCCTCCAGATCAAACGGATAGGGGGGCTTTCCGGCTGTCGCCAGCCAATCAATCAGGCCATCGCGGCCCAGGTACACTTTTTCCCGTATCATCGCACCAGGTCATCCCAGGCTTGAGCACGCACCAGCCCCGGTTCAGGTAGTAAGCTGATCAATTCGGGATTGAGTACGTGCTCTTGTGTGTCATCAGTGAATTGAGGTCCGGCTGTTTCTTGAGAAACAACCAGCTCAACAGGCGGCAGGTTATTGGGTGTCATGCTCAGACCCCGATATTCGCGCGATAGGTCTCCAGTTGATCCACGCCACCGACACGGCGAACATGATTCACCGCGTCAATTTCAATCAGCTCCTCACCCGCAACTTCCAGCCGGTAATAGCGCAAACTGACGGTGACCTCATTGTTGATCGCGCCTTCGCCGCGTTTCCAGTCCGGGCCGGACAATTGATAGATCAACCCGTGCATCTGCACCAGCACCGGAACCTCCTCACCGTCTGGCCGACGGATCGAGCCGCGCGCGGTCAGAGGGGTCATGGTGTCGCCTTCAACGCCAAACTGTTTCAGCACATCGAGCGGATAAGACTCGAACATCAACCCGGCATCCATTTCATCCATCCCGCCGGCCTGGATTTTGAAATCGACCGCACCGCCCGGGGCTGTTTCCGTTTTCAGCGATAATGCAGGAAGCGTGATATCCGCCTCACCCACATAGCCAAAGCCATCGACAGACACGGAAAAGCCAACCAGCTTTTCAATATTCACTAGCAATACTCCTCAAAGGTTTGAATCCACGCCCCGCAGGGGGCGAGTGGTGGACAAGAACGATTAAGCCGCCGGCAAGACCTCAACTAAATAGTCATTGGTGAGCTGTGACCGGAAAACGATGTGCTCAGCCGGATAAGGCGGCGTGAAATCGAAATCGATATACACAATGCCTTGCGCGATCTGATCCGGTGTATTGAGTTCAGGGTCAGCCCACGCCTTGCCGTTGATGATGGCCCCCTGGTTTTTAAGATGCCGCATATAGGCGTTGACACCTTCAACCACATCCTCCAGGTAGGTTTTGGAGATATTGCGGTCAATCGCCCACATATGCGCGACCTGCAACGATTCATTGATCATGTCAGCGGTGCGGCGCACATTGAGAAACGCCCATTTTGGATCAGCGCTACAGGTCCGATTGCCCCACAATCGATAACCGTCTTTCTGGATGATCGTCGCCACTTCGTTTTCGTTCAGGTGATTGGCGCGGGCATTCACATCACCCAGCGAAAAATCCACCGGCCTGTGCGTGCCCACAATGCCATAGATCTCCTGATTGGAAGGAGACCACCAGAACCCACGCTCCGCATCGGATCGGGCGATCAGGCCGGCCACGCGGGCAGACGCGGCCTGTGAGGCCTCCGCGTCGGCGACCGTATCCCACACCTTGACCTGTGGGTCTACCAGGTACACCCGGGGCGACCCGAAACCGTCACGATAGGCAATCGCGTCGGCATCGTTGGTGTTGGGGCCATCCGCGACAATGATGGCGCGCAAGCGATCAGCAATCGCCAGCATCTCAGTCACCACAGCCAATTGATCGGTAAAGCCGGGCGCAATCAGAATGCGCGGGATGACATGGACCGCGCCCTCAGCCGCCAGTAATGCATGCACACCGGTATAATCACCAGTACCGGCATCAACACCACCGATCACATTGGATTGCGTTTCAGCGGCATCCACGCCCTCATCGACACGAATCACAACCACCATCGCGCCGGCCTGATCAAAGATACCGTCCAACATATCAGGCAAGGTGCCTGCCCCGTCGCCTACCGTATCCAGACCAGCCGCTTCAAGCCGACTGCCTGTCACCAACACAGGCGTGTTAAGCGGGAATTTTGCAGGATCAGCATCCGGAGCTGTCCCCACGATACCGATAATCGAACTTTTAACCGTTGAGATAGGACGATCTCCGACCTGAATCTCTTGTACCTCAACGCCATGCAAATAAGCCATTGACTTTCCCCCTACAGGCTGGTGACTTGTTCGATCAGGCCGGCCGCCTGATCAACTAGATCGTGATAGGTTTGAACGATTTCGGTCAGCGCCACAGCTGAACCGATCTGGCGCAACGCTTGCGACTCAAAGCCATCGATGAGCGCTCGGGCCATGCGCAATTCACTTGCACGCTGCAGTTGAATAGCCGCCAACCCTTCCGGCGTCTCAGACAAACCACGCGCTGACGCCTCAAGCCGCAAGATCTCGATATCATCTTCACTTGCCGCACCTGCAGATACACGCTCAGCAATCGCTGCTTTATCTGTCCAACCGGCAACCTTTGCCGCGTCAGCAGAACCGGTGATCTCATCGCGCACAAACTGACAGACAGCCGTGATCAAGGAGTGGGCATATTGCTGCATTTTGTCAGCGTTGCCGATAGGTGGATTACCCATCTGTTGCTGAATATTACGCACCGGAGCCAGGCGCTGTGCGTTGACTTCATCCTCTATCGTCAGACCAGCAATCACGCCAGCCAATACATCGTCATCCATACCAGGGATGACGGCCTCACCCCGCATGCCTTTGTATACCGGTGCCCGGTGTTGGTTTCGGGCTGCCCATTCACGCAGCGCCGGATATTGTTCGACAGTAATTTTTGCCATGTTAGCCCCTATGCTTTATTTCAGTTCCACCTGCATCCACTGCAGACCGGGATAGGTATCCCAAGTGATAACACTTGTATAGAGTTGAATAGAAAGCCGATCACCTTCGTTCACCGGTATCCAAGGAGATTGGACGCTTTCTTGTGGATAACCCGCCTGGTTGTAGAGCGCGGTAGCGCCAGCGCCGGCCAATTCGTGATTGACATCATCATTGATCGCCGTATTGATCGCCATTGCGTAGGTGCTGGTGTTGGTCCTATCGATGACCGTCGCGCCACTGATACGCGCGGCGGTATATCCCGCAGGGACAACGATCTCGTCATAGCCCCCACCGCCCGGGATCGTGCCGGTGTCGTCACGTACAATGGTGGTGAACTCAAGATTTTGATAGGCCGCTACAGGTAAATCCTGAATCCCGTTGTGACGCAAAATAATGACATCACCCTCGGCGTGGTGGCCGGTTAATGCGTCATGCAGCCAAGCAATCGCATCGGCCAACTCTTTGGCGGTTTTGTTGGCAGCGCCGTCCAATCCCCCAAGTACGGGGTCAGTGATTTCCAGTAAGTTGAATTGTTCGCGCCATGTGGGAACAGGTGCGTAAGGTAGTGCCATTTTTAACCTCTTTTTAGTGCGCCGTTATATTGTGCGCTTCCATCGTAGATCGGGAGACAGGGTGGATTGCGGTGACCATAGGTCACCAGTCCGTTAGCTCTGATCGCGCCATCAAAAAGACCTTCCGGAACTTCATCGCCCGCCTGATAGAGCACATCTAAAACTTGTACGATTGAGCCGTCATAGTTGTTGGCCCCGTCATGCATATGCAGGGTGCGTGTCAATCGGCGGAGGCGTGCCCGCACAGGCTTGACGCGATTGATTGAGGAGACGATACGGGTCACCCGATCAGAATCGGGCAGCTCTGATGTGTTGAGTGACACATCAAAGCAATACCAGACATCCGACTGATCAACGCCGCCATCAAAGTAAGCCTCACCGTTATAGAACGCCCGTCGATGCTCGGTGATAGTGGCGTCACCATACCCAGCCAATGACAACACCCGCTTGACAGCAGCAGGCGTGCCTTTGATGGCATGGACGGCGTGCGCCTCGGCAACGATGGTCCGTTGTGTGGCTTCATCCCAATCCGGGTCCCATTCATCGACCCCCAACGCCCAAGCCAGGTACGGCAGTAAATCAATGCGACAGGTCGCCGGGTTCCACAGATTGGCCAGGTCATCGATGTAAGCAGGCGCGGCCCCTAACAAGTCAAGGGCGGCATCTGCCATATCTCGCTGTAACGGGGTGGCGTTATAAGGCAATAATTCTGCACTCATGCCAGATTGACCTCGATAGACTGACAGCGCCCCACCTGGTAACGCGCAAGCAATAGATCGGCTGCAGGTTCAGCGAGCACAGCGCGCCTGACCTCCGGTTGATGCAACGCGGCAAAGATGCCGCCGCGCGTGATCGGACGACCCAACAAGAACGAATCGGAGACGTATGTATTCACCGCCTCAACCGCAGCCGCGCGGATCAGCTCAGGATCGGGGCCGGGATCAACATACAGATTGGCCTTGATGGTGTAATCCACCAACGCGGCACCCTGCACAATCACTGTCTCAGTCAGCGGGCGGACCGACTCCGCATTCAGTGCTGTTGAGACGGTCGCAAGTAATGCCTCATCTGGGATGCCATCACCGACAGCCGACAGCACAGTCACCACAACAGCGCCATGTCCAGGGCTATAGGTATCCACATCCAATACGTTGGGATCTGACGATAGCGCGTGATACAGATAGCTGCCGTGGCTGCCGGCGGTGGTAATGCCCTCCAGCGCCATCTGTGCGCGCAACCGCAGGCGTTCATCCGACTCATCGACCAGGCGCGCAGTAGAAACCAGGGCGGCCAGGTTGTCGAGATCCGCGCCAGCCGCCGAATTCAACATCACCGAGCGGGCGGCCTCATTGATCCGTTGATAGACCAACAGCGCTTGATAGGCGGTCGCCTCGCCATCAATCGATAGCGGGTCAGATTCAAGCGCCAGGACATCGGCAAGCGCCGGATCGGCATTGATCAGGTAATCTTTCCACTGTGTCAGCAGACTCTCATAGTCAATGCCTTGCACCACTTCAGGCGGCGGCAGCTTTGATAGATCAACGCCTGAGAAGGGCATTAATCAAATTCCCAAAGCAGTTGGAAAACATCGACTGCTGGCATCCGGAGGAAACGCACCCCTACCCCATCGAATGTACTAGATAAAGAAAAATAGTCGACCGGCTCGGTGTCTGATGCATGCCGACCCGCCGCCCCCCAATGAACCATATGATGGTAGCCGGTCCGTAAATTGAGCCAGGACGGTAAAGGCAGAAAGCTATCCACATGCACACCGGCCCCTACCTCGACATAGCCGGCAAAGGATTCATGGGAATCAACAAACATGCCCGCGCCGGCATCGAAAAACAGACGCTCGCCATAGAGACGATGCAAACCCACACCGAGCGGGACCTCATTACAGCCGCCACAATCCGTATGATGAATTGAGCGAAGGTGAATACGCATCTCATCAGTTGAGGCGAAAGCCTCAAATGAAAGCATGCACACCAGGGCAAGTATCGGAAATAACAACTTTCTCACGGGACCACCTCCAAAGTGGGTTCAGAATTCAGCGCGCGCACCATTGCACCAGGCGAAGGGATACGCGGCAGATTGCGCGGCTTCCATCCGGCCTGTTGATAGATACGCGCATTAAACGACGAACAAACCAAGCCGCCGTTATCCGCGCGCGGCCTGAGATGAAACAGGTTAAAAAGACCGATCCGAAACAGATCCAGCCAGTCATAGGAAATGCGCTTAGCGGTAAACGCAAACGCGGACCGTCTGACGGTTTCCCGGGAAACAGGACACCTGAAAACATCGAACGGGTGGCGATAACTGACCAGCGGCACAATACGCGGACCAGACCAGTGCAGCTCAACCACACATACTCCTGAAGCGATACGAATCGCTATCGCGGTGTGTGTGTAGGGTGATCGCGTCACCCAGCGCACCAACCGCCAATACCATTTATCGGTTCGCTTGAGCGCCACCAGGTCGCCATTACCAATGCACCGCTTAGCCACATCAAAGTTCATAGATAAATCCCCGGGAGCGTGATCTCGCGCCCCTCCGGAATAAAGGTTCCTGTCAAATTCAAGATCACCGCGCCAGGCCCACCACCCACAACACTCACACGGTTTAAGCTGAAGCGCGGTTCCCAGCGGTCCAATGCTTCAGCGGTGGCCGCGATCAATGAAACTTGTGTCTGCCCGTCCATCGGGGAATCAATCAACTCAAAGAGCCGAGACCCAAAATCACGCCGCATCACTCTTTCCCCGATTGGGGTTGTCAGAATGTTCCTGATCGACTGGCGTAAATGATCCACGCCAGACAGGCGCGCGCCGTCTGTTTGATTTAGTCCAATCATTTTGGGTAATAAAAAACCCGCCGAGGCGGGTTTAGTTGATGTTTAAGATGGCCGCCACATCGGGCGGAACCGTGCGCTCAAGAATAGCTTTTAAACAAGGATCTGATGCGGCGGTGGCGATTGCCATCACCTCACTCAGCCGCTGTTCAAAATCCGTAAGTTCATTGATTCGCTCATCGATCCACTGCACCCGCTCTATCAAATCGGCTGTTAGCTGATCGATCACCTGGACAGCCGCCTCAACACCGGGCGCGCCACCATACGCAACAGCAGCAGCCAGCCCGGCAAGCGCTTCACTGATGCGAACGGTTATGACATCACCCGCATCCAACAGGTCATCAAATAACACCATATGGTCGGCGCATCCGTCCGGCGCTTCGACAAACTCAGCCATGGCCCGAAAAACCGCTTTAGCCTCCACCAAACGGCGCGGACTGGCTAATACGGCAAGCTGGCTATCCCAGGCGGACATCTGCACTGCAAACGCATCAAGTTGATCATTCGACCCAGTGTGATAGGTGAACCACGGCTCAGTGCGTATCGCTTCAAGCTCAGCGATAAATCCCGCGATCTGATCAGTGAACGGGTTACCACTAAGTGATCCACTTATCGCCAAGAGCTGTGTGATTGCTGTTTTCATGGATGCGAATGATGATTAGTGTTGCCGCCGCCATCGATTAACACGCCGCCAACAAAAACAGAGCCGCCGATTGTGACATCCCCTTCAATCGTCACCCCACCAGGCGCTATCAATTCAACCGAGGCCTGCCCGGGTAGCTTAGCGCTGAGCTTGTGCTGTTTACGGTCATAGCGAATTAACGCACCATCGGCATACTGGGACACATGGACATCCGGATCATTTGAAGGGGCAGGATGCGCATCTTGATACAGCCCCACCAAAACCACCGATTGAGCCGGGTCCCCGTTGACGGATAACAAGACAACCTGCTCACCGATCTCGGGCGGATGCCAATTACTGTCCCCGCCGGCACGCAACGCCAACCAGGGCCGCCAGGCGGTCACCAACTCGCCGGCCGTTACCTTAACGCGGGCCGCTCCATGGTCGATCTCAGAGACCTTCCCCAGTATCACCAGATTAGCCAAGCGGCGGCTCAGCTCAGCAACTTCAAAACTCATTCGGTCACCTGTTCATAGTCGCCCGCATGCCCCGTGCCGATGTCAGGTGTCCAGCCCAGCTTTACGGTGTGCGGTACGATGCCGCCTCCCCATGTCGATTCACCCAGATAGACATCCTGCTCCCAATTCACATACCAGGATTCATATCCCTCAGCGCCCGGCTTGAACTCGCCTGGCCCCGCCGTGATGGCTTCCGGTTCACCGACAAGCTCACCCAAACCAAAACGCGCGCCTTTGACCAACCGAAAGACAGCGGCCGCAAAATTCCTGACCTCAACATCAACACCCGCTGTCATGTTGCTCAGCACGCAGTGCGCCGTAAAGCTGCAACGTAACGCATCACGCCCATCGCCCGCATCACGCCCTTCATCGATGCGTTCCAGCTCCAGCAATAGCGCGGGCGTATTGATCGTCTCATCATGCGCATCGGACCGATACGCCTCGATTGTATCCAGCCTGGAGCCGAGGTGTGATTCAAAAAAGCGCACCTGTGCATCATGAACCGTTTTTAGATCACCGTCGTTCATGTTCTAGGGCATACTCCAATTCGTGAGCCAAGTTCTTACGGAATCGATCCCGGGCAAATTGCTCAATGCGGGCATCGAGTTTGTCCGCGCTATCATCCAACGGCGCACCCAACAGCTCGACCGGGAATCGCCCGCGATTCAACGCACCGGGCGCGGCACTGTAACGGCGGCGCTTTGGGTGATAACCCGGATGCCCTTCCTGGCGGTTACGGGCCGACCTGATCCAGACCTTGGGTTGTGATCCATACACCGGGCGGTAAAAGGTCCCTGCGTAGGTTTTACCCCGCACACGCGCGCCGGCACGCTTCCGGCTCCAACTGACCCGCCCGGTTTCATGCAACGGGACAGGATTCAATCCAACCCATATCAGCCCGTCATTATCCCGCAAGGAAATATGAACGCGCTGATATTGCTTGAGTTTCTTCTGTGTCATGCCGCTATCGCGACTGACTTGGCGAAGTATCAACGTGCGCAATGCATTGAGGGTTTTCCTGATCGCGCGCTTGATCGCCGTTTTGACCGCGCGGGATGCCCGATCCAGGCCCAAGGTCAAATCATCCGTGATCAGATCAAAATCCAGATCAATCATTGTTTCTCAGGAAACACTATTGCCAAGATGAATTGGTTGACGGTGGCGGAGAGGGTGGAGCCAAAAACAACCAAGTCAAACCATTGTCCATCGGGTCGGTATCCACCAATACCCAATCACCACCCTCTACTGTCAGCGGATCACCCTTATTGAGTAACGCTGCATCACAGGACCTGACCAACAGCTCAGGTCCGTCACGTCCCACCGTCATACCCTCGCCGGCACGATGCTCACGATCAATTGTCACGCGTTCACCGCCGCGCTTGATGGCAAACAGCTCCCCGAAAGGAGCTGTCACGGAAACGGCGAATTCATCCGGGTCCAGCAGATCGGCCAGGTCCGCATCATCGATGACCATTATTCGCCGGTACCGCCCTCACCCGCACCGGAACCACCTTCACCGCCATTGTCCGCTGTCTTTTTGGCGGCAGGGGCACGTTTCTTTACGCGGACTTCCGCTTGTCCGTTACCGGCCAGGATTTTTGAATCCCGCAATCCACAGGTGAATGGTTTGCCTTTTTTAACGACCTCACCCTCAACACGGACATCCTGTAGGGCGGTCATATTTACTCGCTTGCTCATGATTCTAATAGCTCCAAATCAGCTCAAAAAAAGAAACGGGCATCATCGATGCCCGCCGTGTTAACCCAAAGGAGAGATATTCCCCCGCTCAGGCGGGGATTATTTTATTGTGCGATTGAGAACGCCTGCGGGTTCCGGTTTTGGAAGTCCACATCCTGGAAGACACGGATCACCAAACCATCAGACGCCGCTTTGGCGGCCTGATCAACTTGCAGATCCATGACGCCCCAGAACCCAAAGATGAGCTGGGAAAAATCACCGTGCAGCCAGGTGGCGGCCGGTACGTTGTTGGATACCTCGGCGCGATACCCATTAACCTCGCCATCCTCCCAGATAAACTTAGCAGTGCCGGCCGCCTTCTCCGCAACCTTCATTGCGCCCCGCTCGGTGGCATTGGTCAGATACGCCATTGAACTCACGTCCGCGTTCTGGTTGGCGACAGCGGTTTCCATGGACACCATGGACGCCCAATCCATCCCGCCGACCGGGCGGGCTACGGCATTGACGCCTGTCATGTTCAGCAGGCCAACCGGCGTGTTGAGCGTCCCGTCCGCACTGATAGCGGCAAAGTCGATGGCCACGCCGATCCCGTCAACCAGGTCTTTGGTGATAAAGCGCTCAACACCCAGGCTCGATTGCTTGCGCATGCGGCGAGTCACCGGCACAGCACCCGCGATTGTTTTGGGTGTCAGCGGCAGGGTGGTGAGATCGAAGTCAGAGGTGTCAACATCCTCATCCTCGGCCAGCCAGTAGAAGTTTGCGCCGGCGGTCTTTTTCGGGATGTCCGCATCACCCACCAGGCCGGTAAGCATCTGAGCGCCCAACTTGCCGACGAGCGCCTTGTTGCGCAAGATGTCGACAAACTCCTCTTCCATCAGATCGGTCGCCACCAGTTCGGCACCCTTGCCGGCCGCCTTCTCCATCAAACCCAGACGCATGGCCAGGTAGGCATGAGGCACATAAATGCCCCTTGACTCCTTACCCACTACGTCGGCCATGGCCAGGCTGATTTCCCGTTCTCGGCCCGCTTTTTTCCAGTTGCCTGTTGCAACCGCGTTGATGGCACGCATCAGGCTAAAGCCTTCCATGTCGCGCATGGTAATGCCGGCCTCACTGATGCCGGGCAGGCCATCACGGGACGCGGTACCCGCCGGGGCGGCAGGCGTGGCGCTCGGTCTGATGGTGTCCATGATCGCCTTGCGGGCCCGGTCAACTGCCCAGTCTTCCTTAACCGCCTGAGACGCAATGTCACGCTGGCCAAACTGCTCACCCATGGCGGTGATCTCAGAAATGCGGGTCTGCTCTTGAGCACGGATGGAATCCGCGTCAATGGACGGTGTTACAGCAGGGGTGTCATCAGTGCGCTGATCGTCGGCGCTTGGGGTGGTTTGTTTAGCCACGGTTTTTCCTCCAGTAGGATTATCAAAAGTACGGCCTACGCCGACAGTCGGATCAGCAGGGACTGAAACCATGCTGATTTCATACGGTTCCCAATCAAGCACACGGTAGATCTCTTTTTCTTCCGTGCGCGATTCAAGAACAATGTCATGGACGATGTAGCCGATGGAGACATGAGAGCGGACGCCATCAGCGATATCCTGCAAAATCTCCTCACCCATCGCACCACGTGAAAACTTCAGCTTTGCCCGGGTGCGCTTGTCATCGTCCAACCAAAAACGCATCACCACACCGACTTGCGAGCGGTGACCATGTGAATCCAAAACAGGCGCGCCGTTTTTCATCCGGCCCATGCGGATTGCGCCTTTTGTATGGTCCAGTACCTCATCGCCGTACCAACGTCGGACGGGGTATTCACTGGACGCCGCAACTTCAACGGTGCGCTTTTTTGCATTCAGCGTTTCAAGGTCGACGGAGAACTCACGGGTTTGATGATCGTCATTCAGTTCCCGGACCAGCTCACTGATATCGTCAGGAATCACTCTTTGCGTCGTCTGACTCGCCGGTGTTGTCGTCATCGTCTGTTTGCTCATTGTCATCGTCTGTACTCTGCTCCGCGTTCAGTAAGCCCTTTTCCTCTAAAATCGTTTCCTCCCAGGCGATCTCATCAAAGACCTCCTCCGGATCTTCGCCCCGACTGCGTATCACGCTTGAGCGGGAATCCGTCCGATTCTTGATGCTCTTCTCATTGGCGACCGCTTCATCTTTTGGGCTGACCCATTGCCAACCGCGCGCTTGAAAATGGGGCTTGTTGATGTGGTCGAAATCAGAAAACGGCAGTTGGATCGCACCACTTAACAGCGCCATCCTCAACCAGTTGGTTCTGATGCGCTCCATCAGCTCATCGATAAACATCCCCTGGAGCAGTCGATAGAAATCTCGATCATCAAGCTCAGTGTCTCTCAATGATGACCAACTCATATCAGCACCATCATTGGCCAAGCGAGGATAGGAGATCCCGGCACCGCTTGAGACGCCCCGCAACGTGTTGCGGATGAAATCACCAAAATTTGTGTTGGGATGATTGGTTAAACCTTCTACCCACTTAACCCCCCAGGGCAGCAGTTGCGCTGTACCCGGTTCGATGTCTTCGACCAGTTCGCCTTCGTCGTTCTTTGGTTCTTCGATGGCTTCGGCATTTTGCTCATAAAACCCGATATTCTTCGCGCCAAATTCCGCCGCGATCATCTCTGATTCGCGGTACTCGCCCACATGGTGCAGATCAATCATTGATGCATGTAGCCAGGGAAAGCCGCGCGCCTGGTGGGGGCGCATCGGGTCCAGTGTATGGATCATCTCTTCTGCCGGGACCCGCTCATAGTCCTGCCCGTGGACCTGTTGATAACGGTCGCCGGGATGCTGTACCAGCAAGTAATAGGCAACAGGGCGCTCCCACTGGTTAAGCTCGACACCCATGCGAATGATGTTACCGTTGGTCAGCTCGGCGTTGAGTTTTCGATCAAGCCGGTCCGTTTCGATGATCTGCAGCGCATAACCGAATGCATTCTCAAAGCCGAAAACCTCACGGACCAACACTTCACCATCTCGCGCTAAGGTCTCGACCCAGAGATGCAGAAACCTGATCAATGAATAGCGCCCGGTAACATCGCAGATGCCCTTTTTTCCCCACTGCCGCCAACCCTCTTCAATCAGGGTGTTGACTACTTTGTCCGGCTCCCCGGAAAGTAGCTTTGCGCGATTCTGATGGCGCGGCCCCCGAGGCCCTATCACCTTTGTCTTCAGCAAGGTATAGAACCGCTTGGCATAGGGGTTATTGATAGCTTTCTCGCGGGACCTATACACCAGAGTCGGCAGATCACGAAAGATCAACTCATTGACGCTCAATCCATGGGCGCGGGCATGCCAGGCCATTTTCAAGCGGTCAATCTCTGCCGCCTTGAACCCACCAGAACGGCGCAAAAATCCAACCGCCAGGCGCTGTAAAAGCCCCAGCTTTCTTTTGTTCTTTTTTGGCATGGCTTAACGAAATACGAATTTTACAGACTTGGGAGAGCGTGGTTTCAAACCGGCGGCAACTTGTTCATTGTCATACAAACGGGCATAGCGATCACGCAACTTGATCAACATATCCAGCGGCATGTATTTGATCCGATGGCCTTCGACCTCATATTCTTCCTGGATTTTGGTGGCGCGCCTTTCAATCATGGCCTGCAAGGCATCCAGGGTACGTTTAACATGGGAGCGTTGATCCCCAACAGCCGCCACCAAGTCAGGCAAGATCTGAATCATGCCGGAGCCTAAGGTCACCCGCTCGCCGGCATCACTCTGAACATAGACAACCGCGCTATAATCACCCGCCACCCAGGCGGCAGTATCAGCGCTGGCGAGATCAACCGTATGCACCGCACCAACACCGACCGCCTCAATGTCGATTTCTGAGGGGCCGCGCAAGGCATAGTGCAAGGTCCATCCGTTATCGGCGGAATAATCCAGCTCCTCGCGTTCCCAGGTAGCACTGTCACCCGCTCGAATGTGTGTCGGTTCTGTCATCGATTGCGCCGCCGTTTAATCTTAAATCGTCCGCCCTGCTTTTCCTGCGGGGCCTCTTCGGTTGTTTCTTGAGAAACACTGCCATCACCGTCACCAGCTGGAAACAGCTCGACTTGCATGATCGACTGTTCCAGTGCGTCCCACTGATCAGCACGCATCAGATGGATACGCCGTGCCCTGGCGCTGTGTAAGGCGTAGACCTCGCAGTCCAATGCCTCATTGCGTCGGCCGCTTTTGAGCTGCCAGATCTTCCGGTTTCGAATGCGCCGATGTGGCGCTTTGGTTTCCGCCGTCACCTGATCAAAATAATCGGCCCGCACATCGGCATAGGTATGCATGTGCTCAGGCCCAGGCCCCGCTTTTGCCAAGCGCGGCGAAATCCAATCCTTCGCCTTGTTGGTGCCGACGATATAGACCTTGACGCCGTACTTGTCGGCCTTTGTCTGTTTCTTGGGGTTCCTGTGGTCAACACCCCTTATCTTCGGGGTCGTGAAGATCTCCGGGTCTGTCTGTTCAGACGACCCCTTGACCGCCATAATCAATGTGCCACGGTGCTTTTTGCTGCGTGTCCGCACCCAGTGATAGACAGCATCAGAACTATTACCATCAGATGAGTCAATCGACACGGCCGATAACCGGACACGCCCGCCCCGCGCCAACTCAAACCCGTTGAACAGCAACGCATCCAATGCATCCCATACGGGATCATTTTTCAGCCGCGTATCTTCTGCCGGCAGTTCGCCCCAGTAGATCCCCCAAGACTCCTCACCACGCCCCCATGCGCGGATTTTTACCGCAAGGCGATTGTGCTGAACATCAACCCCGGCCGTCACCAACAACCCACCAGGCGGGACAATCAATTCAGGATAGTCTAGGGCTAACTCGCGGAGCGTTTCCGCGTCCGCTTCTTCGCCCTTGAACTCATAAGCGCGACCCAGCTTTGAGTTAACAAAAACGATCTTGGCGTTTTCATCACCTTGAGCGGCACGATACTCCGCCTTGAGATGATCACGCACCAGATCCACCACACCCGCACCGGGCAGGCAGGAATACAACTCGCTCAACTCCATGAATCCCGCCACCCCGTTATAGGGTGCGGTCGGTGTCCAGCCACCATTAGGGTCACCATCAGCAACGGCTTGACGCACCGTCTCACGAATGTTTTCTTTTCGCTGGTAATCGTCCCAAGGCGTACCACAGTGCGGACACACATAGACAGCCGTCTCGGGTAACGCCGATCCATAGACCGGATGATCAGGGCCAGAATCAGCCGATGACCACACGACGTTATTAAAATCTAAGACATGCGCATCACCGCAACTGTGACAAACAACAGGTAACACCCGCTTGTCCGATTGCTCGATATGCTCCTCGACACGCGACAGGCCGGCAATCGAAGGGGTTCCACCCATCACGCGTTTGCCTTGGCGGGCGCGTTTTACACGTTCCCATAGCAGAAGGATTGCATCGCCCTGCTCTTTTACATTCTCCTTGGCATCATCCGGTTCCTCGACAATCACCAGCTTTGCCGGCGTTGACTTCACCTTGTGGATCGAGCCGGAGCCACCCAGCTTTAGAAAGCCGCCGGGAAACTTCTTAAACAGTGAGCGGTTGCCCGACTTCCTGGAGGTTGAAACATCAACCCGATTAGCAAGTCTCGGTGAGGCGTTAACCGATGGCGTGAATTTCTCATCCACGAATTCCCGCGCGGCCTCATCGGCAGCGAACAGCATCACAATAGCGCCGGGTTCCAGGTCAATGCGCTTACCCAGGTAACCGACCAGGCCAAAGGTCCAACCGATTTGCGCCGCCTTCATGGCGACCACTTCAGGGATCTCCGGATCATCCAGCGCGGCGAAGATGCCGTAAAAGTACGGCGCATAGTCCAGACTGTACAAGCCCGGCAGATCCGCCCCCTCTTCAGGCAGATAAAAATACTCCTCGACCCACTCAACCGATGGGATCAGCTTTGGCGGTACGAACTCAAGCGCCGCCCTCGTCATCATCGCCTTCAATACCCGCCGGGTAATCCGCGATAGTTTTGAGGGCAGACCGTAAGGGTCCGCTGATGAGTTCTCCATCAAGTTCTAAACCGTGTTTTGACTCCAGGCCCTCAATGATCTTTGCTTCAGCGGCCTGAACGGCTGAACGCGCACGGGCGGCCCATGAGATCAGCAATGGCTCAAGGGCTGCCACTTCGATCAGGTTCTCTGCCTGGCGGTGAAAATTCAGCTCTTTAAGCGCGGCACTGGCGCTAGCCTCTCTTATGCGCGCGGCGGTCAAGCGTGCCTCTTCTTCCCGGCCGCCGGCAGTTGCACGAAGCGCGGCGGCATAGGCCAGTAACCATTCACGGTAAGAGCCTGTCTTTGGGACAACCTTCTTTGTTGCCAGCTTTGATACCGCCTGCTGAGAGATACCAACAAGCACACCAAAACCGGATTGGGTTGCCGGTCTGTCTAATTGATCGAACTGATCAGACAACAACAACCCCCTATAGCTTTTTAAATCTGCTGGAGTTTTGCGGCTTCCGCCACCGTATCACGCCAGGCGCTGGAAGGACCCAAGTCTTTATCTACTTGAGCATGTATACAGCGACACCAACCACAACACCGACCACCAACCCAAACACGGAAGAAATGGTCAATCGGATTGCCCATTCATTCGCGGATGTCTTGTTGTGATCAGCCGCACCGGAGATCTCCAGGTTTCTGACTCGCTGTTCATGGTCATCAAGTCTGTGATGCGCGCGCTTCAGGCCGGCGGTCTGTGAGGCTATACGCTCCTCAACACGCTCGATCACACGAAGTGCCGCGACTGCCTCATCCAGTTTGCGTTCTATGCGTTGCCGCCAACTCATCTCCGATAATTCTGGTGGATTGTCCGTCACATTAATAACCCGGGCATAAAAAAACCCGCAACCGTTGCCGGCGCGGGTTTTTGTGAAGTCACTTTTTCGAAGTTAGCGGAAATTTAGTAGAAAGCTGTTAACAGGTCAAGGGTTAATTTTTAATATTTTTTTCATCATGAATCATTGTTGCGATCATCACTTCCCCTGAAATCCTAAGTTCACGACATTTTAACCGGGGCTTTTGTAGCGTCTTACCTATCGCTCCATCTGAGTATTCGAGCCAGTAAAACATCGACAAAACACGATATGCCTCAAAGTTAATCGCCTGTACTTTACATAACAGGCGGTCCAACATCTCAGCAGTTTCATCTTCGGGATTAGATGTATCGGTCTCAGGATCGCTCAAGAATGAAGCATCAGAAGGATACCCGAGCCGGTCACTCTTGATCGATCTAAGGTATTCACCCCAACGAGTAAGCTTTTCCCTTGTCGGTGTTAACCAATCTTCATTATGCTGCGTCATTGTTGCTTTGTCTCCAGTGATCCTTACATCGCTGCTTTGCTGACTCGACATCGTTGAATGTTCCTAGATATTTCCGTTTTGTGGGTAGCGCTTCACCCCGTTGGTAGCTGACTTTCACATTTGCTTGGGGCGGAGGCGTTGATTGTTTGCCAATAATCCAGTTGCGGTATTCACGCCACCATTGAGCAGTTGGGCCACGAGCTGTAAATTTCCAGTTGCCATTTACCTTGGCCGCTGAGATTAAATAATCTCGATTCGATCTCAGGAAGTAACGATCTGGCCTATCCCAGTCCATTTTTCATGTCTGAGATGAGTAGAAATGCCATGGACCAACGTGACCAACCTACATTCATGAGGTTGGTCCCACATAACTTATTGATTCCCTTATTAAAGACCAACCGGACCAACGTGACCAACCTATTACACGTGTGCGAAGAGCGCATATACATGTGCGCGCGTCCCGTGCGTGCGCGCACACGTAGGAGGTTGGTCACGTTGGTCACGTTGGTCCAGCCCTTGTGTGGCGCGGGTTTCAGCTGGACCAACCTATATTCATGAGGTTGGTCACGTTGGTCCATAAACTGCGATTTCATGAGAAAACCTCATGAAATGGGTCATCCTGTTCCATCTCAAGCGGTCGCACATATACCCGCTGTTTGGTTTTTTTACCTGGATTGATGGGATCAGGTAGTAGTTTCCGTTCCCGTTTCCACTCAAGAGCCTTCATGATCGGAGCGATGCGGTTTTGATGTGCACGTTGAATGTGCGGTGCATCCATGCCAATGGCTTCAGTCAGCAATTGATAAGCCGAGAAGTATTGGCCGGTATTGTTTGCTAAAAATTCAACCAGCCTCTCTTCCCATGGATCGCGTTGCAATCGATGATCTTGTTGATCCTCGATCAATGCCCGCTCGGTATCATTGGATACCCACCAGCTTTCACCTAATTGAAAAAGAGCGTAGGCCTCAGCCCATATCTGGTCCCTGTTGGCCCTTAGCCACTGTATGTCTACCTTTCGACACCTCACCGGCCAATAGCGACGGTTACCGGAATAATCCTTCAGATATTCATCCTGGTTCGTCGTGCCTAAACAAACTGTCTGCCTTGGAAAGTCTTGAGCGTTCTGCCCGTAACTCGGCCGGTAACGATCTCTACGCTGTGAAAAGAATGCTTTCGCGGCGGTGGTCTCTGCTTTATTGAAACTGTCCAGTTCGGCCAGCTCAGCGCCCCACACGCCTTGTATTACTTGATAGGCATCTTTTTCACCGATTGGTATCGGCGCATCCGAAAACCAATCACCAAAGAGTATCGATACAGCAGTCGATTTTCCTTTTCCCTGTTCGCCCTCCAAGATTAGCACGGTGTCCATCTTGCAACCAGGGCGCATCACTCTTGCAACCGCACCGATTAAAAACTTTTTTCCAACCGGCGTTAAATAGTCGTTACTTTCTGCGGGATCGAATACATGCTTTAACCACTGTTCAAGCCTATGCTCGCCATCCCAGCGAAGCTCTTGTAAATATTCGCGCACAGGATGAAAGCGATGACGTTGTGAGGCAATTAAAACCGCATCACTGATCTCAGTCTTTGCCGGTGGCGGCATCTTGTAACTTCGATGAAACCAAGCTCTTAGCCTGGCGGCATCGGCATCCGTCCACTCCCCCCCTACCCCTTCAATCGGCGGTTTTTTTCGCATCATGATGCGGTAAGAGAAATCACAATAGGCCAATACACCGTCCCATCGTGGATCATTAAGAAGAATAGTTTCCAGGTTAGCGACATGCGGCTTGATCATACCGCCATCTGTTCGATCCAGGTTCTTATACCAAAACTGATCGACGATAGCTTGCGCCTGTTCATCCTCATAAACATCCAGCGGCGGCTGTTCGTCTGGGCCTGTTTCTATGTCAGGCGGCTGTTTCTCAAGAAACATGTTGGCGTCAGTTTCTTCCTGGCACCCTTCTACCCCTTCAAAACTGCGTTGCGCTTGATTGAGTGCGTCATCAATTTGTTTTTTAACCGCATCGAGGCCGGCAAGCACATGCAGATCATTAAAATCTGTGGGAGCCTTATCACTCATTCAGCGGCCTCCTGAGAGTATGAAAAATCCGGAAAGACCGTGACCCCGCCGACAAGCTTGGCGGCGACCTCTGCCTTCTCACGCCCTGCATTGCTTGTGTTTTCCTGGTCATCATCACCGCAAACGATCATTTCAGATTCCGGATATACCCCTCTAAAAGCTGCCGCTACCGTCGGCATGTTGCCCGCATCGAATGTGACGACAACAGGCAACCCTGTCGCCTGCAGAATGGATGCCGCTGTCGCGTAACCCTCAGCAAAACAAATGACTGAAGCATCGGAAGTGATAAGGTGTCCGGCTATCGCCGGACGTTCTTTTGATGCGGTGCTGTCAGTCAGTTCGCAGACATGGAAAAGGCCGCGCTTTCGTCCGAACTTGGGAAAGGTCTTCTTACCGGAGCTAAAAATAAACTGACAGTTAATTATTTTGCCCGATTCATCACGCATCGGGATGGCGATAGTGCCCCGTTTGAGATACCTGAATGATATTTTTTCGATGTCTATTTTCCCGCGTTTATTGCGTTCAAAAAAGTCGCTGATACCAGCTTTATCATTGATAATCTCGATGGCTTCAGTTTCGATATGAGTTACCCACAGGAACGGCCATGGCACAAAATAGACGCCATATGCGCGTACTTTTTTGGTCTGTAAATAGGGGGATGTACCCGAGGTGCCCAACAAACCTTCATTGATCAACCGGCTCACTGTGTCTGATACCCGATCATTCCAAGCTAACAAGGCCTGCTCATCGCGCTCGATCTCTTCAGCACGCTGCTTGCGCCTGGCTTCAGCTTCACGCTTGCGTTGGCGCTTCTCCTCCTTTGTCAACTCGCCCGTTTTGAATTCGTAACCATTACGCCTGGCCTCATTGATCAAGGTACCTATACTCACACCGTCCCGGCGAAAAGACTTCCAAACTGACTTAGCATCCTTGGGCTTGTACTTATCTGACTGGCTGCTCCAGTCGTCCCAATCCGCAAAACCCAGCTCCCCGAACTCCGACTTAATAGCCATGCCCATTTGAATCCAGATTTCACGGTCATTCGGGTCAATTACGGCCAGTGCGGCGGCCACATCATCAAGCACAAGATCCAACCCTTTAGTCATCGCTCCTCAAATCCTTTACACCAATGCTTCCCAGGGATTAGCTGTAATCTGCACGGATCAGGCTCATGTGACATATCCCAATGACTGCAACCAGTGCAGCGCTGCTCTCGGTAAACATCAAAACGCTGCTCCCGCTCCAGCACGTCAGCTGGATCTCCGTAGTAATATTTTGGTAGCACTTCAGCCATGCGCATCCGCTCGCGCGCCAATCAAGCGCTCTATACGGAAGGCGATCTGAGCACCAAAAAGCGAACCTGTGACCGTACCGATAATGTACGGCACAAATAAAAGCCAGCTCATCTCTGCCAGAATGAGTTCACGAAAAGTCAGAAAAAATATGCCATTTGAGAAGATAGCGGTGATGGTGTGGTATAAGAGGTTGTCACGGTTACGAGACCGAGAAGTTAGCGTAAAAGCTACGTTTTGTATGAATGCCAGCGCGGCGATAGTAACCAATTCCATCATGTCACTAACCTCATATCGAGATCCTGAGGGCTGTCTATCCTGGACACGCGCCCATCAGGTCGCCACGCTTCAGCTCGCCACCACCCATCGCTTCCCAACCAAGCGCCAATAATATATTGCTCTGTTCGGCCCCATATATGGGCCTTCTGTCCGCTCCGTGTCTTCGTCACTTCTGGTTCAGTCATACTCAAGACTGCTGATCCCTGGCTATCTTAATGGCTGCTTTGAATGTGACTGCCGCACCTATCAAATCATTCAGCTCACTTTCTGCTTTCTCCAACTGCTCGGGCGTGTCATTGTTGTCAATGACGCCATCCCCAAGTAGTTCACCAACCGCTTCGACCGCTTCAGCAAACTCCCGAGCAAATCGACCGAGATCCTGTGCCGTTCCCCAGGTTGTAGCAGCGGGTATCTTTGCAGCCAAAAGACCAGCCCTGGCATGCAGCAAACGATATAGTTCAAAGCGCTCATATTCAGGCAGCGCCTCAATGATGGCCTCTTCGATATCTGACTCGAATTTAATTTCACCACGAAGCCGGCGCATGACGATCTGACGATTTTCACGTAGATCGCTGAACGCATCGCCAGACGTTTTGAATTTAATGCGTCGATCTGCAGGATCTGGATAATGTGAATGGTAGATCTCCCGGACGCTGTCAGCATAAGCGGATTGCTTTTCAATCGTGCCGTTCAACCAGTTTTCTATATACCGCCCGATCAACCGTGATCGAGTTTCTCTTGGTTGGTGATTGACTAATTCCATCATGGGCACACCTTGTACAGGTATGATGAAAAATGAGAACCCCCTCGTGATAGAATCAAGTTGCTAAACACAGATACACAAACAGGGAGGTCCTCATGACCATTAAAATTATCACCCTCGGTGAACTTAGAGTGCGATGCCTCGATCATTTGATGCGACTTCCAGACGACACAGAAATTGTCTTTGGTAGTGGTGACCTGAGTTTTTACCGCATAAAAACAAGGCAGTATCGCGCCGATGACAAGACTCCAAAGCATATACAAATCGAATTCAATGAACTTTATGAAGTAGTGCATGAGCCTTGATCACTAAATTGCCGTTTTCCCACCTTAAAGCTCAGCCAATCATTTATTAATTTCTGTAGCTCATCTGGATTACTGGCTCCATACACCTCAATAGGCTGCTCAGTAGGAAAAACATCCTTTGGTGGGAAGACGGCAACTGAGAATCCGGTTGCGTGTACTGAAACTTCTAAATGGCAGCCCTCTCTCGGATATTCATCTGTGCTGTACAATTCTGCTATCTGCCTAGATGACAAGGTTTTAAGTACATTCATTACAGTCATTTTTTGATACCTCAGCGTCATATACGCAAAGCTGCATCACGCACTAACCTATCCATGAAAGAAGGAGAACCCATCGTGCTACACTCCAAATCGCTACACCTGAAACACAACACAAATGGATTCCCCTATGAACGAAAAAGTTACCCTGGAAGTTGCGGAGACCATCATTGCCCTGGATATGGCTATGTCCGTACTCCTCGCATCGATCAACAAAGCCGATCCGGTAGTCGGCGGACGATTACTCGAAGCTTTTCAAGCACTCGCCGAAGACATCCCGTCAGACATGCCCGGAGTTGCGAGCAAGGTTCTCGACTGGACCGCATCTTTACGAGGCGCTGGCTCCAGTCATTAATCAACTTCCGTGTTGGTTCTAGCCAAGGATCTTCCATCATGCCGCCTCTGCATCGAAAAGGTCCGGTCTCATGAGGGACAGTGAAAATGCCCTGCTTCCAGGGATGCCTTTTTTTCGCCAACCCGATACAGAAGGCTCTTTAATGCCAAAAATGACCGCAACAGATTTGGTGCCACCAAATTCATCAATGATCTGTCCTGCTCTTGGGGGTGGTATTCGATTTTTCATAGTGAACTGAATCTTAGTTATACCTATGTATTTTGTCAAAGGTATATCTAACTTTCTTTTGTTAGGATTGCCTAATTATGAGTTTTGGGAATCGCATTCAGGAACGCTTAGCAGAACTGCGCAAAAAGCCGGCAGATCTGGCGCGCTACCTGCATATCAAGGAGCCCAGTATTTCCGCCTGGTTTTCTGGTGACACCAAGTCATTGAAAGCGGATACATGCCTGGGAGCGGCGAGATTTTTAGGTCTTAACCCTTTCTGGCTTTACTTTGGCACCGGCAAAAAATTCGGCACCCTCTCCCCCGAGCAGGCCGAATGGATGGAATTTGGTGATCAATTATCACCAGAAAAGAAAAAGCAGATTATTGACCTTTTTACACCAGACAACGACCCGCCAACCGGCAAACTCAGAACTCCGGCAAGCAAGGCACCCAAAAAGAAGAAAGCAAGAATTGCCTAATCCCTATCAACTTCCTGGCTCTCCATACCAGGCAAATAAGACATTGGATGATGTACCCAGCTATCTGTAAGCGCCTGAATTTTTGAGGTAATTCCTGATGCTATCAACGGGCTATCGTAACACATGCCCGTCATTCCAAATTCAACGCGACCGTTAGCCTTCATTAATCCAAACACTATACCGACCGTCTTTCGCTTTAGAACGGACCGCTCTATTTCTTTAAGCACAACGATTGCATCCCTATCTATCCGGCGTTCTGCCATCTTGATGCTATCAGGCGCAATGCAATGAGTGTCTGGTGCTATCCATATTAACCGCTGAGGTTTCTTGCGGCGCTCCATCTTTGGGAAAACACTAATATTCATACTCCACCTAAGCGGCAACCGCCACTTGAACTTTAGATTTGCTTCTCTAGCCTCACTCATTACTTAGGCTTGACTAAGTTCTTAGGTGTGTCTAAGATTTACTCACCGTCCAATCAAAAGGGAAAAACGATGAGATTGCAAGTTGACTTAGTTGAACTAAAGAACGCTCCAGGAATTCCGTTCGAGCAATTATCACAATTCGCGTGCAGCCTGCAGCTCTGCATAGAGCAGGCCAGCAGGAAAGACGCAGTCGGACGAATTATGGCGAGCTGCCTGCTTTCGGTATATGACAGCAAGCAGTACTCATTTCCTATCAACAGTCTTGATCTGTTGAGCGAAGACGCAACCATAGCGATCCTTGATGTTCTCAGGTTGAAACGTAACGGGGCAAAAATTGACCGGCTGGTCACTGATGGAGTCGTTTTTTTGGAGAGCATTGCTGCTGAACTGTTTCCCGAGAAACAGGATGGCCGCCGTTATACAGTCTCTATTCATCCTGATATCACCCACCGTGAATTACTCATCATGCTGAATGCGATTGATTGCGAGTTCAAGCGTGTTGATGAGGTTAGTTATGTGATCCAGCCACGCCCAGCGCACTCCAATACGAACATTTATAAATTCCCCCATCGCAAGCGCCAATTCGGGGCAGCCACGCCGGCAGCACCGGAGTAAACCAATGCGCCATCTCCGAACCACGATTGAGGTGACGCTGGCTATCTTCGTGCTTGCCATTCTGCTCACCCTGAAAAATGTCTATGGAGGTCACTTTGGATACTGAACATGCATTTCTTGCCGCCTGGAAACGCGGAATTCTTGCTAGCGGTGTACCTGGTCTTTTCTACTGCTCGGATATCCTGGATAAAACCACAAGCCTTGATCGCTTAGCCCCCAAAGTCCGCGAGATCGGAAAGCGGATTCACGTTTCCCCAAAAAAACAAGCTACGTTCCTCGCGGCAATGGTCAGCTTCTATAACCCCGAAGAAGGGGCAAAAATGGCTAAAAAAGTGGGATGCAATGGACTGGGGGACATCGCTATTAATCTGTCTACCAAACAAAGATCCATCATTTCCGATCTGCTGTTAAATTACACAGGGTGGTAAACCATGAACAAGAAGACTCAAAATCTTGTTACACGCGCAATTGAAATCGTCGGCATATCTAATCTGACCAAGGCCTGTGGTCTGGCATCGAGGAACGCTATCAAGACATGGGAGAAGTCCGGACGCATCCCCATTGATGCCGAAACCGATTATCCGGGCATCATCGAGCGTGAGACCAGCGGCCAGATCACCCGTGTTGATATCTGGCGCGAGCAAATCGACAGTTTAAAGCCCGGTGTTGTGTATCGCGTGCCTGTTTCTCTCTTGAATCGTGACATACACCAACCTCGGCGGGTCTTCGATACATATCGTCTGCAGGACTTAGCGTTGTCATTAGGAAAGGATGGTCAGGAAACGCCGATCAAGTTCATTGTTATTGATGGCGAGTTAGTCATTAAGCATGGTGAGAGACGTTGGCGAGCTGCCCATATTGGAAAGATCGAGACACTGGATGGTGTGCTGGATATCCAAGATGGCGAAACAAATCAAGAACGGATATTCAGGCAGATTGCCGATAATACAGGCGAACCGTTGAAGCCCTGGGATTGGGTAGAGACTTTCCAGCAATTCCATGAAGACGGACTATCAGATCAGAACATTGCAGATGAACTGGCCTCCAGAGGCATTAAGGGATTCTCACGCTCTGCGATCGCAAACTATAGGCGGTTGCTCAATCTGCCGGTAGAAATTCAAGAGATGGTCAAGTCAGAGTTTCTAACTCCATCCCATGGCAAAGAAATCCTCCTGCATGCTAAGCACAAGGTAATTAAAGACAAATTGGTTAAGTCATTAACCGATATGAAAGATGAAGGTGACTACGCCCCACCATCAGGCTTTCTGTGTGTCGCGGTCAGGGATCTTTATGAGCAAAAATTCCCTCATGTCGACGGTAATTTCAATGACGAACTTGAAGATGACAGGTTTCCGAATATGTGCCCATTCGACTATGACAACGAATGCCGGGATTGCAAAAGCACTCACACATCAAAGTTAGGAAATGGCCATGAAGAAACATTCTGCATGAATCCAGCCTGCTATTTAGAAAAGTGTGAAACCGCTGAAATCGAACAAGAATTAGAGGATTCGGAAGAGATAACAACATCAGGACATCATTCGACTTCAGAAGATGATCTGGATACACAATCAGCAGCACAAACTATTAGCAGCAGTAACCAGGAATCGATTCGACAAACTGCTAACCACATCATCGACAAACAGCACCAACAAAAGGTCTATAAGAAACAGATTTCTGAAGCCATTAAGTCAGCTAACATCGAAGAGGTTGATTCGATACTGGTTTACAGCTCGCTTGAAAAATTGGACGGTAAAGAACTAACCATTCAAGCCATTTCCAGACGCATGCAGATTGACACAATCAGTGTGAAGCGTATTGCAGCCGCTAATGCCCTTGATTATCTATTGGATAATGATGTTAAAGCGATTGGTGAATACCTAGGTGTTAAATTCAAAGATGAGCACCACGCATCTGATGAAAACCTACAGCTGAGGTTTAGCAATCATGGCAACAAACATCACTGATGTGGCGAATGCTTGACTATCCATGATTGAAGGTTTGGAAGCCGGTATGCCCAATATTTCAGCACATAAGCTTGATGTATAAATATAGTTTTTTTGGAGCAATTATTCATGTTTAGATGGTTTAAAGAACTCTTCTCTAACAAACGCAACCGAAGCAGCATCAGCGAGAAGCCAATCATCCATTACTTCCCAAATATCGGGGTGAATGGTGAGGTAACTGTCGATTGCATTGTGCGTGCCACCCCTAGAGGCCCTTTCCATATACCCGGACTTGATCAGAAGACGAATAGGCGGATCGAAGGGATCAGCCCTAAGTGTGTGGGCACCATGATTGTGGAAGTCGATGAGTATGGCCTTAGATTCAGGTGGCAACCCGGAGAGAGCTTTAATGAACCGATCCTTTCGCCTTTTGGCTTTCACCCTGGCAACCCACCACGAATGAACCCAGCCGCCAAGTGCACCAAGCAAAGGAGCGATAATAGCGACATATAACCACTGTAGTAACTCTATATTTCCATTAAGCAATTTTAAACCCTACTTACACGAACGACTTGGAGAAAATCATGACGGACTTACTTACATACGCCGAAACCGCCGGCATGGAAAACCTTCGTTTTAGAATCCAAAACTCTGAGGTATTAGCAAAAGAAGCAGCATCTACACTCGCTATCATACTTGCCGGCATGGGAGGGTCACTTGCCTTTGCTGCAAAGGGATTGGAGCAAACAACTCCTTCTTCTTTTGTATTTGGTGCCATTTCGCTAGCACTATGGTTAATGATTGTAGGCGGCATATTGGTTAAGTTTTGCATATTAACCCAGGACCTCCAAGCACCAACAAATGAGCCAGCTAATCTCTATCAGACCGAATATTCAATTGAGGAAATTCGTATAGCTGAACTTAAAAATATCCAGTCCAGAATTCAAAAAGCAACGACTAGAAATCATAAAGTTGCTGCTTGGCTTGATAGGTGCAGGCTACTCTCTTTAGCAAGCCCTCTAATATTTGCTATTCCGGCTTTTTTCTTTTTTTGAACGGCTGTTTAGGCAGCTCCCTTTTATCTGGTGTTGGTTGAGGTAATACAGGTTCATTTGATTGAGACATTAATGACATCCCTAACGGTTAAACGAAGCGAAAATGAGTCCTTTTGGTACTACCTCAATGATATGTCAAAGGACACATTGCATAAAGTCTACCCGAGCAATCTTGAATGGGAGCAGGTTTCGTGACCGACCGTTTCATCAGACGCAAGGATGCAGGCAAGTATTTAGCAATGGACAGGAATCGATTTGACAACGAGGTTCGACCGTATCTTGTTGAAATTCCAATAGGAAAACAGGGTATCGCATTTGACAGGGTTGATTTAGATGCTTGGGCAGACCAATATAAACAGCGCTATGGGCGTCAGCCTCAAAAGAAAATTGAGGAGGACGTATGCAAAAACGCAAAAGTAGACCTGGACTCCGTTGGAGAAATGGAGTCTGGAACATTGAAACACGGTGCAAGTACACCAAGTCCGGGTGGCTCAGGAGAAGCACGGGCACATCTGATGAAGTTGAGGCGGAAGAAATCAAGGACAGATTGATTGCTGCACACAAGAAGGCCTACGAAAGACGGCAGGAAGGTGTGTATACATTTAAGGAAGCCGGATTGAAGTATATAGAGGAAATAGCGCATTTATCATCAGTCGATGATATCACTATGCATCTAGATAACCTCTTTCCTTTCATCGGCAACCTTGAACTTGAATCTGTTCATGATGGCACCCTTGCCCCATATATAGAGCATGAGACTGACAGGGGGTTTGCCCCAAAAAGTATCAATATTGCCCTTGGGGTGGCCTCTACGGTCTTACGCAGGGCGTCGATGGTCTGGCGTAATGGTAATGGTAGGCCCTGGCTGAAACAGGCCCCGCCACGAATCACCAGGGTACCCATCAGAGGGAGGCAGGCTAAGCCCTACTCTCTCACCTGGAAGGAGCAGGACAGGCTCATACAGGCCCTACCCCGCCACTTGCAGGACATGGTGTTATTCAAGGTGAATACAGGAACCAGGGAGCAGGAGGTGTGCCAGTTGAGATGGGATTGGGAAGTGAAAGTACCAGAACTAAAAACCTCAGTATTTATCATCCCGGCCTATATCGATGGCGCACAGACCGTGAAGAATGGTGAGGATCGGCTTGTGGTTCTCAACTCCATTGCTTCAAACGTGATCGAGTCTCGCAGGGGAAGACATGAAGAATATGTCTTTACCTACATGGCCGGGAAGGACGCCAAGGAAAAGCCGGTAGCCAGGATGAACAATACCGCCTGGAGGAAAGCTTGGAGGGATGTCGGGTTGCCCGTATCGAAGGATATTCGCCGGGGCGTGCACAACCTCAAGCACACAGTAGGACGCCGGCTGAGAGCCGTAGGGTGCCCCATGGAGACCCGCAAGGTGTTACTGGGACACAAAGACGGTGACATCACCACCCACTACAGCGCCGCTGAATTGAATGAACTGCTGCACTGGATGGAGAGGTTGACGGAAAGAGGTGCAATCCAAACTCCGACACTGACCGTCTTAAAAAGGCAAAATGTCGGATAATTGTAGGATGAGAAAATTAGGCCGAAAATGCCTGTAACGTAAATGACTGAATATATTGGAGTTTATGGCGCGCCCGGAAGGATTCGAACCTCCGACCCCCTAGTTCGTAGCCAGGTACTCTATCCAGCTGAGCTACGGGCGCTTTTTGTGGAAC
>JBEVXH010000017.1:0-36048 GCA_040506195.1 Candidatus Thiodiazotropha sp.
AAAGAAAGACAACTTAGTCCATAATCAGACCAAACCAGGCGGGTCAATTTTCAGTGCAAATCCTGGGTCAGTTTTAAATGCAAATCAACATTTGAAGAGGCCTTTGTTCCGGTATCAATAGTTGCCAAGAAATACCTGTCACTCAGCAAAGATCAAGCTACCAGAAAAGCAAAGCGCCATGAATTGCCCTTTCCCGCATTCCAGGGCGGATCACAAAAGAGCGAATGGGTTGTCGCCATAGAAGATTTAGCCAAATGGCTCGACAGAAAGATGAAAGACGCCCAAAAAGAGTGGGAAGCAATGAATGACGTCCGCAGAAAGGATGATTAACACATTGTTATGCCAAAGCCGAGAAACCTGAGCATTGTCAGGAATCTCCGGTCTTTGGCATAACTCTCTACAATCAACAAGGAAACCCAAGATCGTAATCTTCAAGGCCATCCCAGAAAGCTTGATCGTGCGGTGTTGTCATGGCTCGTATTCCAAGCGGTCTGTTTTTTGTGGATTCAGATTGACGTAGATAGCCAGACTTCCCCAATCATCATGCAGAGAAACCTCTGTGATTTGGGGAATTGTATAACCATCTTCCGCTAAGCGGGACAGAGCCTCGTGCTTGAGATCATAAAAATGGAGGTTCTCAATACCTAAAAACTTACAAGCATCCGTAAACTTGGAGCCAATCGTTTTTGGGTTGAGAGGCAATAACCTATCATCCTTTTCCGGCACTTCCTCCAAAATACGATCGAGGACTTCCCAACCCTTATCAGGCATTTTCGCCTGCTTGTCGTTCCCCTCCTTTTCTCTCGGATGCTTAACATCCCGAACCCAGTAAAGCTTCTCTTCTCTATTAATTTCACTTCGTTTAATACGGCAAAGCTCAGCAGTTCTACGGCCAGAATAAATAACCAACCAGATAATCAACACCATAGGATAAGAAGAACGTTTATCCTTCTTCTCAAAATATGCGAAAAGCTTTCTCAACTCGTCAGCTGTCGGCCTTCTCTTTCTCTTACCTGATCTCGCAATGTAATTCGCATTTTTTGCGGTCGTTCTTGCCTCCTCAAGAATATCCAGATCAAAAGGCACCTTCCATGCCACTCGGGCATGTCTCAAAACGACACCGATATATACGAAATCATTCATCACTGTAGACGGGGCAGCCTTCTCAGAACGCTTCTGCAAGTGGTCTACAATCATGCTTGCATCAATATCGCGAACATCCTCTTCTGCAATATCCTGCGTCTTCAGGAAGTTCAGATGGGATTGCTTGGTTCGCTCAAAGCCCTTTTTACCCCCTACTTTCTCAATATATCTACTGATCAATTCCTTGAGGGTTTTACCTTGAAAAGTGGCGCTATCGAACTCTTTACTATCATCGAGTTCCACTTCCCGCTTTTTAGCCCATTTTTTCGCTGCCTTTTCTGTCGAAAAGGTCTTGCTTTCCGTATGTTTTTTCCCCTTTCTCTGTATTCGAATTTGGGCGGTAACGCGTGCGCCATATTTACCTAGCCTCTCGTTAAAAGTTGCCATCACTCACCCCGCACTTCAATTTCGTTCAATAGTTTCTCCATAGCTTTCCCCCAGGCTCTGGCGGCAAATTCTGTTCTGAATGTTCTACAGTTGGTAAATCGTTTACCATTTCGCTGCACCCGGATCTGAACTGAATAGCTACTTTCCGATCTAACGGCTTTTCCAGGCTTCGATGCTTTCTTGGGGAAAGGAATTATTGTTGCCATTTGTGCTCCACAAAAATTGCTACATATTCATTGCTCGTAGCAATTTTTGTAGCAAGTGGTAGTTAAAAACATACTGGAATGGCCCGGATTGTAACGAGAATAAAATCGCCCGCAACCTCATTTTTCCGAAGGTAATGAACAACTTACGCACTACAAAAGGCCCCAGCATCGACCGACGATTAAGCGTAGCACCGATGCTGGATTGGACAGATCGCTATTGTCGTTATTTTCTGCGTCTGATCTCCAAGCACGTGGTGCTGTATACGGAAATGGTCACCACCGGCGCCCTGCTGCATGGCCATCGGGCGCGTTTCCTCGATTTTGATCCCACCGAACACCCGCTGGCGCTCCAGCTGGGCGGCAGCGATCCGCAAGCCCTGGCCGAATGCGCAAAACTGGGCAGCCATTGGGGCTATGACGAGATCAACCTCAATGTGGGCTGTCCCTCGGACAGGGTGCAATCGGGCCGTTTTGGCGCCTGCCTGATGATGACACCCGGGGTGGTCGGTGACTGCGTCAAGGCGATGCGTGACAGCGTAACTATCGATGTCACCGTCAAGCACCGTATCGGTGTGGATGAGCGGGACAGCTACCAAGAACTCTGCGACTTTGTCGGCACAGTCTCAGATGCCGGCTGCAGGACCTTCATCGTGCATGCCCGCAAGGCATGGCTGCAGGGATTGAGCCCGAAGCAGAACCGTGAGATCCCTCCCCTTTCATACGGGACGGTTCATAACCTTAAGCACGACTTCCCCGATCTCGAAATTATCATCAACGGAGGAATCACTAACCTTGACCAGGTTGGTGAACAGCTGCAACAGGTGGATGGTGTGATGATCGGCCGTGAAGCCTATCACAATCCCTGGATATTGGCCGAGGCCGACCGCCTGATCTTCGGTCAATCCGACTCCCCTTTGACCCGACAACAGGTTGTTGAGTCATTGATTCCTTTTGTCGAGCATGAACTGTCGAAGGGAACGCCGATCAACCGCGTCACGCGTCACATACTCGGCCTGTTTCAGGGTCAGCCGGGCGCCAGGAAGTGGCGCCGGGTGTTAAGCGAAGGGGCGCATTTGGCAGGAGCCGATGCCCAATTGTTACGTAAGGCGGCAGCTCAGGTTACTGAAGCAGTAAACCGGTGCGGCAAGCCGCACCCTACATCTCGATTGCCGGTTTCGTCACAGTGACTACTGTTTCTGCCCAGCAGTACGAATCCGATCCATATCACTTGCGACCATACCCAGATCCCTGGCGATCCGCCAAGATGCAGGCCGCAAATGAACGCTAATCTTTCATCTAAATCTAACGGGCGATTGACACACCCTCTTCCTGTACAGAGAGAGTGTGCCGTCACCTGGTTATGAGTCACTTTACTGCCTGATCCCTTCCACTGAGAGTTCCAGCTGCACGGTTTTCGAGGCCGGTCCCAGATCGAAGGGAATCCCGAAGTCGGCAAGCGCGATCTCGGCGGTACCGAAAAACCCACGTCTGTATCCGCCCCAGGGATCTTTACCGTGTCCGATGTGTTCAACCGCGATCACAACCGGCTTGGTTACCCCGCGCAGGGTGAGATCGCCCTTGAGTTCCGCCTTGCCATCGCCCTTCTCGGTAAAAGCGGTTGAGACGAATGAGGCCTTTGGGTATTTGTCCACGTGGAGAAAGTCTTCTCCACGTAGATGCTTGTCACGTTCTCCGTGATTGCTGTCGACGCTGGCCGGCATGATATCCACCGATATCTTTGCAGCCTGTGGGTTCTTTTCGTCATAGCTGAAACGGCCGCTGAACTCGTTGAAGCGACCCGACAGCCAACTGTAGCCAAGATGCTTGATGCGGAATTGTATGAAGGCGTGCGCACCCTTGGTATCGATCACATACTCTTCCGCTTGAAGAAGTGTAACAAATGCAAAGCTGGCTGCAATCAACGATAGTAAAAATGTTTTCATAATATTCTCCTTTTATTTATTCACACAAAACCTGCAAGTATCGGAGCGGCTGGCGGTCATCTTTCGCAGCAGCGGCATGGGGGTCGCGGTAGCCCCTTCAGCATAGGGATATGCTGCAGGGGCGGCGCAGAAAGATGATCGTCAGCCGCGCGGAACTTGTGTTGTGCTCCAGACATGTTGGCTGATAAATACTCAAGCCGCATTTCGGCCACGCACCAACTGTTGAGTAATAGTGGCGACCCGGGCACCGTAAGCCTCAGCGGTTGCAATGTCCCCCGTGGATGGCGCATCTCCGGGATTGACCTGAAAACTGGCGGCCATCGGTCCCATATAGGAACCTATCCGGTTCAATACCTCGGGACCCGGACCCTCGATACGGTTCATCGACTCCGGATCGCTGGCCGCCGGCTGCATACCGAGACTGACATAGATCATGCTGTGTTGCATGGCATTGATCACAAGACCCACCAGGGTATTCAGCTTATCCCCTGAATAGGAACTGGAGTTGGTGAAGGCTCCCGCCACCTTATCCTTCCAGGATTGGGTGAACCACTTGGCCGCCGCGGTCTCAAGAAACTTCTTCATCTCCGCCGACATACTTCCCATATAGGTGGGCGTGCCGAAAATGATGCCGTCCGCTTCATCGAGGCCGTCCAGATCGGCACCGGCCTCTTCCGCGGTGAGCAGTACGGCCTCCACACCATCGATCGACGCGGCGCCTTTATGCACTGCCTCCGCCTGTAATTTGGTATGGCCGAAGCCACTGTGATAGACGATTGCTACTTTTATCATCCGATTCTCTCCTCCGGGTCGTGTCAGATCCCCAGCATGCGCTTGAGGCTCCGGTCATGGTCAAAATAGTGGTGTTTCAGGGCCGCCAGGGTATGCAACAGACTGAGCAGCACTATGCCCCAGGCAAGATAGAGGTGGATCTTGCCGGCAATGTCCTCCTGTCCGTCGATGCCGCTCAGGGTTGCCGGAATCTCGAACCAGTCAAATACCTCCAGCGAACGACCATCTGCGGTGGTAATCAGATAGCCGCTGATCATGGCGATGAGTATCAGCAGATAGAACAGCCAGTGCACCAGGGAGGCTGCCCATCGTTCATAGGGTTTATGGGTGGGCAGATGATCGGGACGCGGTGTGATGAAGCGCCATGCAAGGCGTAGCACGAACACGAAGAAGAGCATCACGCCGATGCCTTTATGCCACCAGGGCCCAAGCTGATACCAGGGATCGTAGTAGCCAAGATCGCGCATCCACAACCCCAGACCGAACAGGCCGTAGATCACTAGGGCCACCAGCCAGTGCAGCAGAATGCTCACCAGGCCATAGTTCTCCCTGTCATTGGCCAAGCGCATCAGAAACGACCCTCCTGATAGTCGTTGAAGGCCTGCTGCAGCTCCGCTTCGCTGTTCATGACGAAGGGGCCACGCCGGGCAATGGGTTCGTGCAGGGGCTGGCCTGCCACCAGCAGAAAACGACTCGGCTCCTGCGCGGTTATTTCAACACTATCTCCTTGATCCAGTACCGCCAGGCTATTTACCTCCAGATCAATTCCATCGATTGAAACCGTCCCTTCGATAAGGTAGACAAAGCCATTATAGGTTTCCGGCAAAGGCTCATCGAAGCGGCTACCGGCGGGCAGCGTGATATCGTAAAAAAGTGCCGGTGTCACCAATTCACACACCGGTCCTCTCGTCTGCCGGGATGTCTGCCCGGCCACCACACGTACCTCGACACCATCACTCCGCGCCTCCAGCGGTATCGCCTGGCGATCGAATTCCTGATAGCGTGGATCGATCATCTTCTCCCCGGCCGGCAGATTGACCCATAGCTGGAAACCGGACAACAGGCCGTCCTGCTGTTGCGGCATCTCGGAGTGAATCACACCCCGCCCGGCGGTCATCCACTGCACGCCCCCCGTCTCGAGAAGACCGGTATGACCGGCATTGTCACGGTGCTCCACCTGGCCGGCCAACAGATAGGTCACAGTCTCGAACCCCCTGTGAGGATGGGGAGGAAAACCGCCGATATAGTCATCGGGATCGTCGGACACAAAGTGGTCCAGGAGCAAGAATGGATCGAACTGGGGCAACTGCGGTCCCCCGATAACCCGAGTCAGGCGCACACCGGCGCCATCGGAAGTCTCTTGGCCGACAACGACTTGTTTAATCCCTCGTCTGTTATCAACAAGCTGTTCCATGACAGCCTCCTCGCAAAAAATGCATAGTGTTTTAATCAATTATTAGCCAGTTTAGGTTGTCAATTACGAAGATAAAGACCACAATTCAGGAAACACTGTTGCAGAATTTGGAACAATGGACCGATTAGCGTGCTTAGAGAGCTTTGTTGCCGTAGTTGAGTCGGGTCAGTTCAGCACGGCCGCGGAACGCCTAGGATTAGGTAAATCGGTCATCAGCCGACGGGTTTCGGAACTCGAAGAGTACCTGGGCGCCCTACTGATCCAGCGCACCACACGCCGTCTCTCCCTCACCGATGCCGGTCGCACCTTCTACCCAAGAGCGATTCAGTTGCTGGAAGACCTGGCGGACGCGGAGCAGTCCGTCTCCAGCGCCCAGCACGCCTTGAGCGGCCGAATCCGCCTGGCCGCCCCACTCTCTTTTGGCTTGATGCATCTGGCGCCCGCGCTCAACAGCTTCATGAGCAAGCACCCCGGGGTGATACTGGATATGGATTTCAACGACAGCCAGGTCGACCTGATCCAGGAGGGTGTCGACCTGGCACTGCGTATCGGTCAGCTTGAGGACTCCACCATGGTCGCCCTGCCCCTGGCGCCGATACGTACGATACTCTGCGCCAGTCCGGGTTATCTCGCCCGCTACGGTACTCCGGAGACACCTGAAGCGCTAACAGGTCATCAGTGCCTCTGTTATTCAAATCTGCCGGAACCGCAAAAATGGCGCTTTGTCGACCGTAGAGGTGTGACCCATACCGTGCGTGTGGAAAACAGAATGCTGGCCAACAACGGCCAGATTATCCTTGAAGCCGCCGCATCGGGGCACGGTATCTGCCTCTCCCCCACCTTCATTGCCTACCGGACCATCCTCGAGGGGCGACTGGTTCCGATCCTGGCGGATTACGAACTCCCCACTGCGACCGCTTATGCCATCTACCCGAACCGTCGTTTCATACCCCAGCGGGTCAGGGTTCTGGCTGAATATTTTCGTGAACTGTTTGGCGAGCGGCCCTATTGGGATGAAGGCTTGGTCTAGATTTCCGGATGGTACAAACCGGGTATTGCGCCATTGTCACCCGCATAGAGCAATACGGATTCGTTGTTGAATTCTCCCGGAAGCCTGACTTTGTACCACTGCAACCCGCCATCCCGTGTAAAAAACAGGCTCTTGCCGACAACCTGGCCCCAGTAGACTCGCGGTGAGCCCGAGGATGAGTCCTCATACACTTCCTGACAGCGCGTCAAAGCCATCATCACATCCTTATCTTCAGGAGACTTGCCGATATAGATCGCGTTTTCAACTCTTCCCTCCCAGACAGGCAGTGATTCACAGGCCTGATCAAAGGGTGCATTCATGGCGTTCAACCAAGTCATACCGCCATCAGAGGAGAGATGGAAAGCTAAGCCATTATGATAATCAGCAAGTGACTCGGAACGCAGATCCACCCAACCGAGTAACCGCTCATCCCCTAAGTATTCTAAGTGCTGGATACAATAAGTAACCTTGTTGTCAGGATCATTCGGATCGCCGCATTCAGAGGAAAAGTCTGTCAACGGATAATAACTGGCGCCCCCATCGTCAGTTCGCACAATGATTGAATCAAATGGAAAGTCACCACCCTCCCGTCCCCCGGGCGGATCGCCCTCAAGGTAACTGGCAAAGCCAAAAGATGAGCTACCCAGGTAGTCTAGCTCCGGCAATCCCCCGGTACCCAGCCCCGGTGCACCTATCCAGCTTCCAGGCGCACCTAAGGCATTGGATTGAAAAAGCTGAAACGAGCGTGGTTCACCTCGCTCTTCCGGATGCTGAATCCTAATCCCCGCCAAGCCTTGCTCACCTGTATAGACAATGCTTTCATAGACCGAAAAAACATCCGAACCAAGTGCTGCGCCAACAAGTAACGGCTGCCAAGCAAAATCGACAAGCTCCCACGTTTGACCATAGTCCGTACTACGCGCCATACTATTCTCTGATCTGCCTGTCATGATATTCCCTTCATCATCCATGTAATCGATATAGCTGAAGTGAACGAGCAGCTCACCTTCACCTAAATTGATCGCGTTGTGGACCAGTACGCGATTGCCTGTAAACAGGGTTGTATCACTAACGGGCTTGTAAAATGCACCCTTGTACTCCCAGGTAAAGCCCATGTCGTAAGAAGCGGAGATAGTAATGATATTTGGGACGGGCGAGTCCCCTTCTACACCATCAACGGAAAAGGCCAAAAGTGGATCTGGATAAAATTCCTTAACTACGATACCCCGTTCTTCACCGACAATACCGTCAAAGATCAAGGTCATGGGTTTAGTCCGATCCCACTGACTTATCGGTATTTGATATGACAGATACTTGTCTTCCTGGTCACGCAACACATCTGTTTGGCCAAGCGCCACTTCGTCCCGGTCATGCGGAGCCGCAGACCGTCGTTCACCTTGCAGTGTCTCATAATAAAGGCTGAAGCGGCCATCACTGAAGTCGAAGGGCGCATTGCCGGGCGTATGCTCACTCGATGCATTGACGATGGTAACACCGAGGCTATCTGTTGTCGTAGAACCGGAATTATATATCCTGGCGCCTGTGACCTTCATTTGACCGCGAAAGAAGTAGTTGACCAGACCGGCGCTGTAAGCCACGGCGCGGGGTATCAAAAAGCGCCTGGCGGCATTAAAGGTCTCATCGTTCAAAGTAAAGCCAATGCTTGAATAGTGAGGATCTGGTTCATCATATATATCGAAGTAAAATATAGAAAAGACACTCGCTCTGTTATTCAGTAAAGATTCGTTTGTTTGATAAACATCCTGAACTTCGTTTCCAAGATACCATTGAACTCCAAGCACCTCTCCATCACGCCCTACAATATCCTGATAGTAAATTCGTTGCGATGGCACAGGATTGTCATAGAGTAGGCTAGGCCCAAAGTGTATATCAGACGAGTTGACGATATAGCTAAAATTGGTATCCTGGCTAACGAAATTCCAATTCGAGAACTCCGAAAGTCCAACCCCTTGCCAATGGGCGTCACCAGTATCCCAGAAATCCCTGGCCTTGCTGAATAGATTCAAATCCAGAGCCGGATACCCTACCAATGGCAACTCTTTATACACAATTTCAGAATCGGCTTCATAGATACTGGGGTCATGAAACAACCAGGCACCGCAGCGGAACCTGGGGTCTTCATGGGCGTCACAATGGGCGTCGTTGCGTACATGGGCGGGCTGCGCCATGTCTTGGAGATGATGCACCACATGGCCCAGGGCGAGGAAGAGTTTCTGTTCGTTTTCACTACGCTGCACCCGGCTGAGTGAACGTTTCGATGCCAGGAAATACCCCACACCATCCCAGAGAGAAAAGTCCTGCTCGGCGAAATTGTGCCGCGGTCCGTTTATATCCGGTTTATCCTCGAGCGCCCAGTCCGGCGATGTTTGAACAGAGAGTGGAAAAGGTTTCACCGGCATGTCATCAATAGGATCATAAAAATGATTTAATGAACGTATTCCTTGGTCCTCAAGGGCCGCACCACAGTAAAAGTGTCTAATGTTTGTATTTCTATCTGTTTTATTACACTCATCATTACGGATATCACCCTTTATCAAAGTGTTAACATTTTCAGGCACGATAATATCAAACCCCATCCCAGCCATCAGTTCCCCGTTTGACAGAATAGACCGCGATGCCACATGGTTGGTTATTGCTTCGTGCGTCATCGCCTTGTAAGCGAAAACAGAAGCTGAATCAATCAAAAGAGAGAATGCAACACCCAGTAATATTCCTTTATTCCGTTTCATCAGCATACTCCATGAAGAATCCCACTGGATCAGGATGACAGTTTTCCGGCTCGATCAGTGACTGCTCGACCAAATAATTTGCCAAAGGCATATTTGCTTTATGACGATTTATAACCCTTGTGCTACTCTCCTGACGACGATGCCCAATTGCCATGATCATTTTAGGCATCCTTAACCAATGACAATTACTTGCAGGGATTCCTGAATAATCGGACACAATAGCTACATTCTTTGACTTTTCAATTTTCTCCAATTCTTTCTCGGACAGGCCGGTTATCGGCTCTAACTCGACCACGGAGTTATTGTACTGCCATACCCACCCCGGGCCGTGATAGCCCATTTCCGCTTTCCCCTTTGTGGGGTTCCACAAGGGATCATTATCAATCGTCTTCGGAAAATAGCCCTTTTTGTAAAAGCTGAGTCTACCGTCGCTGTGAAAGAAGAGGGCTGTGGTTATCATGAAGCAGCCCGGTATTCTGAACTCGCCATGTTCGTCGGTGGTTGTTTCATAAATGTGATTTGTGGCCAACTCATGATCGCCGCAGTAGGTGCTGGCGATATTCGGCCAGCTCCCCACCACGATGACATCCTGTAACGGCACCCCGGTATTCGCATCCACCACCCAGCCACGGGTTTCCCTGGTAAAACTGTAGTATCCCTGTGAGCAGGCCGACAGCAGGAACAGGCAGAGTAGTGGAGTTAACCAACGAAAGGCTACATATTTTGTGGTCTCAATCATTTCCATTCAGGGATATCTCCGTCAGATAAACCGCCGGGGCTGGATGGCACTGCTCTTGTATCATTAAGTGATTTTCAGCAAGGTACAGTGCCGGCGCCATGGCCGCCTTATCCGGATCGCTCTCCCGGCGCTGCATTTCCCTGGCCTTATAGAGCAATGTCCTGGGTATCTTCATCCAGTTGCAGTTTTCCTGCAGATAGAGCCGGGGCGAGAGGGTATAGGCGGCCTTCAGCCTCGGGTCGTTTTCGTCGCTAACCGGCTCCAGCTCTATGTCCTTGCCGCTCCAGTCCCATATCCAGCGGCGGTGTTCCGCCAAGTTCTTATCGAACTTGATGTGGTTAATCCTGTTGGAAACCGCCTTGGGATAATAGCCCTCTTTGAAGAATAGGATATCGGGCTGATAGGGTGCAAAGTAACCGTCCATGCCGCAAGGCGGGTCGCAGGCCGGTATTTCAAATCGGCCTGATGGGTCGCTCAATGTCTCCGCCAGATGGGACACGCCGACAGTCACCCTCCAATAGTATCTTGTGAGCGATTTTGGCCAGTAACCCATCACAACCACACCTTCCAAGGGATTGCCCGTCCGTCGGTCAATCACTCGCCCATGTACCGGGTCCGAGCGCATCTCACATGCGCCATCCTCGTGCTTTTCTTCACACCAGATTGTTATGTATTTCGTGTAGAGTTCGACTTTTGAAGAATAACCACCGCAACCTGGCAGTGTAGTGATGCTCAGGCTACAAATACTTGCCATGACCGCGCTGAATATTCGTAGACTGCCTGGCAATAGAAATCGGCCTTTCATGATCTTGTAGAATTCCTATGCATAATAACCCCAGCTAATCGGTGATTTACATACTGATTATCCGCCACACCCCAAAGATGTCCTGATTGAATCCAATTGTGAAAACCCGGTTTTCTCCATCTATGTTTCGTACAACATGAACAAAGGCATGGTCCGGAGAGAGAGATTCGATATGCAAGGGCGAATAGCTTGCGATGATCTCGGGCATTCCCGGTAAAAGATAGGTAAACTGCCTGCGGTATTTCTCACTGCGGCTGATAGCTATATGCTCCAGCGCCAGTCCGAGATTACCGTTGATAAGTGCGTTGTTCATACTGGACCAGTGATCCTCCAACTCGGCGAGTATGTACGCTTCGGAGACGGCGTTCACCACCTGGGTCAGGATATACTGCGTGCCGTCTTCAACAGTAACGATTACGGTTGGATAGTAGATACCCTCAGCATTGTAGACATACTGTAGATCACGCTCAAAATCGTCGACCAGAGTTTCGTCGATACTGCCGTCGCCTTGGTAGTCGATATCGACCTGTGCAATGGGACTTGCACCTTCGTTTATCAGTCTTAGCCGGTTTTCCAAGGATGTCAGGCCGCTGCTTTCCGAGACGAAAAACTGAACCGGGCTGGAACCGACTCGATTGACGCTCAGGGTATGACTCACCTGCTGACGGCTCAGTGTCGTCGCCAGAACCTCAATTTCATTGGCGCCCTCGGCAAGCGGAACCCATGCGACGAATTGACTGCCATGGTTTTCATCAACCCTCTTTGCAACAATTCCGTTGACAGTGACACCGATATTGGCCGGTCCATCCACACTACCCTTTACAATGACATAACTCGATTCAATGTCCGCACCATCCATCGGCTCAGTAACCTGTATCAGAGGCGGATTCTCTCTTTGCGGGTCGTTAGGATAAAAATCGAGGCCATTAGCAACACCATCCCCATCCCTGTCGGAATCTCCGTTATCACCAATACCGTCATCGTCGAAGTCGTAGGCTTCGTTTGGATTATTGGGGAAGAGGTCGTTGTCGTCGCTGACGCCGTCGGCATCGATATCGCCGTCGGTCAAATCGGGCGTCACTCTTACTCTGACCGTATCAACCGCCTCCATCTCCCAATCGTTGGCCACAGTGAGTTGAAACACCAGATCCGCTTCAACAGCCAAAGCAGGCAGAGCCACCTCGGATATCGCTTCATGTGGCTTAGTCAACAAGGCCTGCGGACCCTCCAACTGTATCCAATGAAATTGTTCTATCACGCCATGCGGATCATAGCTGCCAGAGCCGTCAAGGGTTACCAGGTTTTTCTCCGGACTCTCTTGATCCAAACCCGCATCGGCCGTCAATGCGGCCCCCTGAGGAAGTAGATACACCTTGACCGGATCGACTTCCGTCACAGCCCGATTATTGAAAGCGGACACTATCTTGGTCAAGCCAAAGATCAATTCCACACGCTCGGTTACAGGCGGAGCCGTGAAAGAGAGGCTCCAACCACTACTCTGCATCAACTCTATAGGCGGTCCCGCGAGCTGCAACCAGTGGAGACCAGCGCTATCGTCCACACAGCCGGTGATCGGATTACACTCTGCAGGCACATAAGGCTCTCCCGTTATAGTCACCTGGGATCCCGCCTGCACATAGATATCGTCACCGGCAGTAAACAGCGTTGCTTGATAATCAGGTGAAACGATCCAAAATGGCAGGGTTTCAGGAAAACGTGTGTCAGCGCCATAGAGATCAGTCACACTGAGTTCGATCCCCACACTCGCCAAGCCGGAGACCGTATTTCTATCCGGCAGCTGCACCCTTGGTTGGACTGAATTATCCAGGAATGTGACTGTAGGACCATAGTACTGGCTCCAGCGATAGCTTGAGATATAGTCATTGGGATCGCGATCGTAACTTGATGACGCATCCAATTGAATGACGCTATCCGCCAAGCTTAGGATTGGCTGGTGGTTGAAATTTGCAGTGGGCTCGCTATTTACTAAATAGACCTGACGCCTCACGAAACTCTCGTCCTTATCTCCTTCGTCATCAGTGACCGTCAAGAGAAACCGGTATTCAATAGGGTTAGAACTGGTTGCGGAGCCATCGAAAGGTTGAGGGATAAATGACGTAACCGAGCTGTCTGGATTGGCAATATCCACTGTTGGCCCAGATAGCTGTTGCCATTGGAATGAGACGATTGAACCGTTTGCATCTGCACTGTCACTACCATCAAGCCTCAATGAATCGTCCAATTGCCAATATCTGAGGGGCGTTTTATAGTGGGTACCGGCATCGGCATCTGGTGGATTATCTGTCGAACTCGTATATGGATTGAAGGTAACAATCACATCATCGGTGGATACTCCACCCCTGTCATCCGTTACCGTCAACCGTAGAGTGTAATCACCAGGTTCATAGACCGAGGCATGATTTATTGGATATTGGCTGTCTCCTCTGAATGATCCGACATAGCCTGGTGAATCGATAACCGACCATTCATAGGATACAATTTCGCCATCCGTATCATGACTGTTCGAACCATCAAAAATAAGAAAGTATTTACTTGAGCTGATTCTATCCTCGCCTGCAACAGCAACTGGCGGGGTATTTGGCGGAAGATCTTCTGGGTTGACAACTTGTACTGTAACCGTGTTGGTCGCTGGCAGGCCGAAACGATCTTCAACCCCCACCTCAAATATCAAGTCAGTCGCAACATCAACTTCCGGCGCCAGTATCCTGACCTGTTCCCGATATTGCCTATATTGCAATATCGCTGGAGGACCACTGATCTGCCGCCATTGATAGCCAGTCAAAGACCAAAAACCATCTTCCGGTTGGAAGGAGAAATATTGAGAAGCATCCAGAACATGATAACTACCTTCGACTATGGTTATTTCGTCTATCGCCAAGGGTTGAGGCGGTAGGTTGGCAAGCACCAAAATAGCGATCTCGTCGGACGAACTTAATCCATCATCGTCGGTCACGGTGAGTCTAAAACGAAGTTCTGTGTCTTGATCAACCTCGGGCATGTTAACGCTGAAGATAGATCTCGATGCGTTTGCTGCACTAATATTTACTGTTGGACCTGAGATTTGTTCCCATAAATAACTGGCAATGGAACCATCACTATCGCTACTTGATCTACCGTTAAATTGGTGATTACGCGTCTCTAAATGTGTTGCATCAGGGCCTGCATCGGCAATCGGGGGGGAATTACCACCTACTTGGACAGTTATATGTACATCATCTGTTACCCGTGTGCCGCGATCATCTTCAACGATCAATCGTAATAGGATATCCCCTGCTGTAGTAGCAACAAAATTCGGTGTGGCACTATTTTTGTCGTTGAGTTGAACTGTCGGCCCACTACGTTGCGACCAGATAAAGCGAGATATTTCTCCATCCGGATCTGAACTTGCACTACCATCCAGTTGAGCCAATTCACCTTCAATTACTACCAAGTCAGGTCCCGCATCGGCAACAGGTGGTTGGTTAGTATTGACCGCACTGTGAACCAGAACGCCATCTCTCGTGACTGCTCCTGAATCATCGATGACAGTCAGTGTAAATGCCAGCTCGGCATTCGCCGGCATCGTAAAACTCGGTGTCGCCGTCCGGCTGTCTTGAAGCACCACCGAGGGCCCGCGGTTTTGGGTCCAGATGTATCTGACGATCGCGCCATCCGCATCGCTACTCGCACTGCCGTCCAGCTGTACCGTCTCACCGGCGGCAATTGTCTGATCGATACCCGCATCGGCAACAGGTGGTTGGTTGGTATAAGGTTCCACTCGAATGACAACGCCATCTGTAGCAATTGCACCCGCGTCATCTTCAATCCTCAGTGAAAATCCCAATTCAGCATTAGGCGGCGCTTGAAAGCTGGATACCGCAGTCTGCGCATCAATCAATTGTACATTGGGTCCACGAGATTGATGCCAACGATATTTTATGATCGTGCCATCGGCATCACTACTGGCTGTGGCATCTAGTTGCACCAGATCGCCAGTTGCGACTGTTTGATCAATTCCCGCATTGGCTTGTGGTAGTATATTATTATAAGGATCTGTTCGGATAACTACCCGATCAGTTGCGACTTCATCCGTGTCGCTAACCAATCTTAAGCCAAACTCAAGCTCGGCGTTTGCCGGCGCTTGAAAGCTGGCAATAGCTGTTCTGGCACTCTCTAGAGTGACCACCGGGCCACGTACCTGATACCAGTGAAAACTGGCAATGGTGCCGTCTGTCTCGCTACTGGCACTTCCATCCAACTGAACCTGTCCACCTGCTGTAACAATCTGGTCGGGACCGGCGTTTACAATCAGCGCAGCATTTATATCGCTTACAACGATCAATAGGCATGTAAATATGATAAGAGGTAAAGTTATGAAAGAATATGGAGACGATTTTGTGGAATGATTGAGCATCCTTGTTCACCTATATGAAATCCATTTCATAACTACGACAGTCCGCCAAAGCAGGCAAACTGAGAATGATACTGCTTTATAGAAAATTAGTGGGGAATCATAACTACGACAATAATAAAATCAAAATGACACAGATCAACAAACCTGCAGTCAATCAATTCAGCATTCTTTTACTGAAACCAGCAGGTCAACCACCGTTTGGTATAAAACCATTAATCACAGGATTGATTCAAACATGTCATTATTTTTGATTAATACAAGCAGTTGTTCGAGTTGCAAGGTACCATTTACATCAGCTATCTTCTGCGATTCCTGGATAATTCTAGTCCTGTATCCTTTACACAACTCAATCACCTCTTCCCGGCTGTAGCTCAGCTTGACTTGTTGTTTTAGTGCTCCAGATACTGCTCTATCAATGAGTGTCACCTCTGCCGAACGCCTGATCATAGCGCTGGCGCCCGTTCCCCCTTCAGAGGCAGTCAAGGGACCTGTCTTGGTATAACGCTTACCCTGATATTCGAATTGCTGGCCGATCTCGAGTTGAGGAAAACGCATTATTAAAACCTGTATGTCATATATCAATTGGGTGCGTAAAAAAAGAATTACCCACTACCCATGAAGCACCACATGTTATCGCATCAATCGTTGCAGCACAGTGGCCAGCAGTCCCGAAGGTGGAAAGTGTTCGCTGTCGACGACAATTGTCCTTTCCAGTTCCGAGGCGGTTAACGACTGGCGCTTCTCTTGCTGTAGCTTGAGTACTGCAAGATCGGCTTCAGAGGCGTCCTGCCCGCTGTCACATCTCTCCCGGATACGTTTTATCAGCAGCGATTCCTCTGCCTGACAGTCGATGATGACCATCGGCGCCTGCTGGTTCTGCGACAGTTGCAGAAACAGCTCTCGTTGCCACTGCGCCAGACTGGTGGCATCGATGATCACTGAAAAACCCGATCGCAGCAGCTGTTTTGCCATGCCCGCGAGATGATTGTAGGTAATGCGTGATGCATGTTCGCTGTAGCGCTCAATTTCAACACCGGAGCCCTCCCGCTCAGGAAACAGACGCCGGCGTTCCACGTCGGATCTTATCCTGATCGCCATCAACTGCTCCGCGAGCCATCCACTGACAGTACTCTTTCCCGAACCGGAGACCCCATGGGTCAGGATCAGCGAAGCGGGCGGATGGCGAATCACTGACTCCGCCAGGCTGAGGAAACTTCGATACTCTTCCAGTTGCTGCTCCCACTCCTCATGTTGCAAGCCCGACTGCGTAGCCCTGATTGCGCTAACCTTGGCCCGCACCGTGGCGCGATAGAGCAGATAGAAGCGCAGCAAAGGTAATCCTGCGTAATCGTTCGTACGCTCCAGGTAGCTGTTGAGGAGCTGGGAAGCCGCAGAATTCATCCCGCGATGCTGCAGATCCATGAGCAGGAAGGCGATATCGCTGAGGGTATCTATCCAGCGCAGATCGGGATTGAATTCGATGCCGTCAAAGGGTGTGATCTTATTTTCAAACAGTGTGATGTTACCCAGGTGGAGGTCACCATGGCATTCGCGGATATGGCCTGCATCGTAGCGCTCTTCCATGATGGGTTGCAGAACCGTACTTTGTTGCTCGGCCCAGGTCTGCAGGACATTCAATCGTTCGATTTCAAACAGCGGCTGTTTCAAGCCCCGTATGAGCCGAAAGTTTTCCAGAATGGGCCGAATGATATGCTCCGGAGTGCCGTAGGGCATACCATGACTGATCGAGGGTATTGAATGATGGAAGTCGGCAAGCAAGCGTGCCAGGTACTCGATCTGTTCTCTGTCCGGCAGCGTGTGACTGAGCAGATCCTGTTGGCGAAACCGGCGCATTTCTACGGCATACTCGATGATCCCCTCATCCACATCGATTCGCGGCGAGTCCAAAGTGCCTCCAATGCCCACCACCCCCAGGTAGAGGTCTGACGCCAATCGGCTGTTGAGACGCAGCTCCTCCTCGCAACACTGTCGCCGTTTCTCCAGGGTAGAGAAATCCAGAAATCCGAGATCCAGTGGTTTCTTGATCTTATAGACCCGATCCCCCGCCAAAAGCAAGTGTGAAATATGGGTTTCGATATGCTCCACTTCACTCTGGGGATCGCCAAAGCATATCGGACAATGCACCAATCGCGCTATCAAACGATCCTGTATATCTGCTTCTTCATGGTTCAGGGTCATGATTGGTTATGTCCTTGACTAAATATTAGATAGTGCTAATATAGTGTCCAATTTTTCGCAGGCTGTTATCGCGATGGCTGATTCCATGAATGACACTTCCTGATCCCTCTATTTCAGGTGTGGCTGATGGATAAACATAGACAGTTTAGAGGCAAATCCATGAATATCGATCGAATCGTTCTCGCTTTTGCGGGTGTTGTAATCCTTCTGAGTGTAGTGCTTTCACACTACCATCACCCCTATTGGCTCTTCCTGACCGCCTTCGTCGGGCTCAATCTTTTACAATCCGCATTCACCGGATTCTGTCCATTGGCTACAATTCTAAAGAAGATGGGCAGGCAGAGTGGCTCCGCATTCTGATTGAATGACCATCGCCAGTTGAGCGGCTATCCGCCCTCTCCTTCGGTTGGCATGGCGCATGGATGCGCCAGATCCACTACCCTATTCACGCTCCGATTCATCCACATCCACAGGTTCCGCCCGCAGATCGTGAGCCGTCGCGGCAGTAACCCGTACCTCTATAAAATCCCCGGGTTGCAGATCCCAGGCGCCGGGAATGAATACCCGGCCGTCGATCTCGGGGGCATCCGCAGCACTCCGGGCCACCACCTGTTTATCTCTGACCTCATCAACCAGAACCACCATCCTGTTACCTATTTTCCCCTGTAATCTTTCACGGCTGATCTCCGCCTGTACCTGCATAAACCTGGCGCGACGCGCCTCTTTGATATCTTCCGGCACCGGATCCGGCAGATCATTGGCCTGGGCTCCCTTAACGGGTGAGTAGGCAAAGCATCCCACCCGATCGAGCTGTGCCTCGCGCAGAAATACCAGCAGTTCTTCGAATTCCGCCTCTGTCTCACCGGGAAATCCGACAATGAACGTACTGCGCAGGGTCAGATCCGGGCACTCCCGACGCCAGCGCTCAATCCTGCCCAATACCTTCTCGGTGGCAGCCGGCCGTTTCATGGCTTGCAGAACCCGTACATTGCCGTGTTGCAGCGGCATATCGAGATAGGGCAGGATATGGCCCTCCGCCATTAATGGGAGCAGATCATCCACATGAGGATAGGGATAGACATAGTGGAGTCTTATCCAGGCCTGCAACTCCCCAAGAGCAGCGGCTAAGGATGCCAGTTTCGTGGCTACCGGCCTGCCCTGCCAAAAATCGGGTCGGTACTTGATATCCACGCCATAGGCACTGGTGTCCTGGGAGACGACCAGCAGTTCCCTGACTCCCGATTCGACCAGCCGCTGGGCTTCAAGCATGACTTCCCCCAAAGGCCGGCTCACCAGAGGACCGCGCAGATCAGGAATGATGCAAAATCTGCAGCTGTGATTACACCCTTCAGAGATCTTCAGATAGGCATAGTGCCCGGGGGTCAGTTTTATACCCTGCGGTGGAACCAGGCTGGTAAAAGGATCATGGGGAGGCGGAAGCTGCCGGTGTACAGCAGCCATTACCTCCGCATAGGCGTGGGGCCCCGTCACCGCCAGCACCTGTGGATGTGCATCTCGAATACGCGCCTCATCCTTTCCCAGGCATCCGGTCACGATGACCCTGCCGTTCTCCTCCAGCGCCTCGCCGATTGCCTCAAGAGACTCCTCCACAGCCGCATCGATAAAACCGCACGTATTCACCAGTACGAGATCTGCGCCAGCATAACTGGTGGAAAGCTGATACCCTTCCGCCCGTAGACGACTCAGTATCTGCTCCGAATCGACCAGGTTCTTGGGACAGCCCAGACTGACAAAACCGATCTGCGGGGGTGTTTCATGCATCATTTCGAACTCAGTAGTCGAGCCGGTAGAGTTCACGACGATAATGTGCAACCTGTTCATCGGCGGCATCGAGTTGATCCAGTACGACCCGCATGGCTTTGCGTGCGATACCTTGACGATAGCCGGGATGGCTACGCGCAACTTCAAGCAACAGCTTGAGGGCTGCCTCTAAATCATCTCCGACCAATCGTACCGCGGCAAGCTGATAGAGTGTATCGGCATCATTGGGAACTGCCTGCAAACGTTGCATCAGGCTATTCGGCGGGTCCGCATCCTCAGCAGTAACGATGATATCCAGGTGCGCCAGCAGGTTGCGCACTTCCACCGCATCCCGTGCCTGCTCCGGTAGTGAACTCAGCAGGACATGGGCATCACGAGTGCGTTGCTGACGCATGAGGATCTTGCTCATCAACGCCGGCAAGGCAAGGTTTTCAGGATCGGCCACCACAGCTTCGGCTAGCAACTGCAATGCCTTTTCCGGATCTCCCGCCTGCCATGCGGCAATCGCCTCGCGACTGATGGGATCGGGCTGTCGCTGTACATATTCGTCGACAATCCGTGAATAATCGGCTTCCGGTTGCACCCCATGAAACTCCGCGACCATCACTCCCTGGTGGAAGAGCTTGAATGAGGGCAGACTGCGCACAGCGAACCGTTCAGCCAGCGGCTTCTGTTCGTCGGTGTTGATCGATACCAACAGGAAACGCCCCTGGTAGCGCTTGGCCAGATCGACAAAAATCTCACGCTGTTTGAGGGACGGTCCCGCCCATGGCGCCCAGAAATCGACTATTACCAGACCCCGTTTGGAGTTCTCCACCACCAGCCGGTCAAAGTTGTCAACTGTCCCCTCCAGGATATAAGCCACATCGCTCATGAATTGAGCAGGCCCATGAGGGAGTCACCGGCAAAATCCCGTCCCATTTCGACGATTATCGTCTCCGATATCTCCAAATCACCGCTCTGCAGATGCGGCAACAGCTGTTCTGCGATCTGTTGTACGATCAGCATCCCTGCCCGATTGGGATCGACCTCCGAAAGCGTCTCGATACTGCGCCCCAGGAGTTGTAGATACTCGGTGAAGGTGTTTGCCTGGCCTGATTGCTCAAGTGCCTGAAACTCAGGGGTAAAACTGATATGCAGTTCGCGCCCCGTTTGTTCAGGATCATCCAGCACGGCAATCTTCAAAGGGCCTTCAATCAGCATCCGCTTCTCCATATATCGAGTGAAACCAGGGGACATGTTAATACGATCACGGAGATCATCAAAGCGAACCTTCTAAAAACAAATACTTAGATATACCCTGGCATTATCCGGCAAGACTGCCCACTTCCAACACCTGAGAAAGTGTGCGACCATGACTGCAACAACAACCCTGCGTCGTCCAGGAATACCAGCCGCCTGAACAATCGTGTTGTGTATAGTGGATAAGGTGGACTCAATGAGCCATTGTTCAGGCCACCCCGGCCTAAGCAGCAACGGTCGGCTCAACTTATCAAAGTAGAGCTGCCGACCTCTGTAGTTTGTGAGGTATGAGAATGAAAAACTGCAAGATTTGCCGATTCAGCAAAGTCTGCAACGACCTACCCGGAATCTGTATTCTGTTTCAATACCTGGCGGTGGTGGTGGTCATCGTCTCTATAGGTATCCTCTTCGTCACCCAGGAGATACTCGTCTGAATCAGCGGATTGAGAGGATGCTTCCGCACAACTCAGCCTGTATTGCTATGGTGATCCAGCTGACCAATACGGCAGAATATCACCCTGCCCGGCCTCTCTAGCGTTCTACTGAAATTTGGCGTACTGAGCCTCTATGCGCCTGTCATTGACCGATTTTCGTTCATCGATCGCGCCTGGCTTTGATGCATTATCATTTCAGCGGCGCGGGAGATCGACGACTCCCGGGCAGAACCACCCTGCTCTTTCAACAGTAACATCGCATCGAGCAGGGAAACCTCTTGAACCTCATAGAGGGGAAGCTCGTTATTGACAATAATTTCTTTATTTATCATAGTGTTGCCTGTATTTATTAATCCTCCCACTTAAGGATATGTTAGACCTTTATAAAAATAATGCAAATCCGCTATGATGCGTCTTGCAAAGTAGGACCAACGGTGAGTGACCATATGCCGGGAAATGAAGTTGTTTTAATCGGTATCGGCGAGATAGGCGGCGTTCTGGCCAAGGGTTTTCTCCGCCTGGGCTTCACTGTCCACCCGATAACCCGAGAGACCGACAGTCACCATTTAGCCGCGCGGATCGGGCAGCCGGCGCTGGTGATCGTGGCGGTCGGTGAAAACGCCTTGCGTGGAGTAGTCGACGGTATACCCGAGAAATGGCGATCTGGTCTCTGCCTGCTGCAGAATGAGTTATTACCCGACGATTGGCAGGGAGTGGACTCGCCGACTGTCATCTCCATCTGGTTCGAAAAAAAGCCGGGCATCGACGCCAAGGTCATCATACCCTCCCCGGTGTTCGGCCCTCAGTCTGAATTGATGCGTCGCGCCCTGGCCGCGGTCAACATCCCGGTGACGGTCCTGGCGGATGAGGAACAGCTGCTGTTTCAGCTGGTACTGAAGAATCTCTACATTCTCACCACCAACATAGCCGGACTGCGCACCGACGGTAATGTGGGTGAGCTTTGGCGACACCATCAATCCTTTGCCCGGCAGGTTGCCGGGGAGATCATATCCTTGCAGGAAGCCCTGACAAATCGAACCTTCGACCGGGAGGCGTTGATTGCCGCCATGGTCACGGCATTCGAGGGAGATCCGCAGCATCAATGTATGGGACGCAGCGCCCGGGCCAGACTGCAACGAGCGCTTTCCCATGCCGAGCGCCTGAAGCTTGATTTACCTCAACTGCGTACACTGCAACAGAGTATCCCCGAGTCGTGAAAAATGACTGAGTTCAAACCAAAGATCGCTCCCCTCAGCCGGGTCAAGATGCATTTTTCACTGACCTTGCCGGATGGTACTGAAATCATCTCCACCTACAGCGATGAACCCTTGGATTTCAATCTGGGTGACAACACCATGGAACAGATGCTTGAGTTCGCCATTCTCGGGCTGCGTGCAGGAGACGAGCAGGAACTGCTTGTTCAAGGCGATGATGTCTACGGCCCCAGAGACAGCACCCTGATCCATTGGCTTGACAGACAGGCGTTTTCGGCAGCTCAACCGCTCAATCCCGGTGAGATCGTCGCTTTCACTACCCCTGAAGGCGAGGAGCTTGCCGGAACGGTTCTGCATGTCGACGATGAGGGCGTTCAGGTCGATTTCAACCATCCTCTGTCCGGCAGGCAATTCAGCTACAGAGTCACTATCCTCGATGTTCAAGAGGCCCCCGACCCGGTTCGGAATGGGAACGGCCCCGGTTCCAATTGAATACACGAGACCGGCACAACAACCGATGAATCAAACGCAACAGATACTACTCGCCAATCCCAGAGGCTTTTGCGCCGGCGTCGATCGCGCGATCGAGATCGTCGAACGCGCCCTGGAGCTTCTGGGGGCGCCAATCTATGTCCGCCACGAGGTCGTCCACAACCGTTTTGTGGTAGAGAGTCTGCGCGCCCGAGGAGCCGTTTTCGTCGACGAACTGGAAGATGTCCCGGATGGACATACCGTGATATTCAGCGCCCACGGCGTCTCCCAATCGGTCCGTGAGGAGGCGAAACAGCGGCAGCTACGCGTGTTCGATGCCACCTGTCCACTCGTGACCAAGGTACATCTTGAAGTCGCCCGCCGCTGTCGGGACGGTTATGAAGTGATTTTGATCGGCCACAGAGGGCACCCCGAGGTCGAGGGCACCATGGGACAGTGCATGGCGGACGACGATAACAGCCGCATCCACCTGGTGGTCACCAGCGAAGATGTCGAGGGACTGGATCTGGGGCATCCCGAGAAGATCGCATTCGTCACGCAAACCACCCTCTCCATCGATGATACACAACAGATCATCAACACCTTGCAACAGCGCTTCCCGAATATTATCGGCCCCAAAAAGAACGATATCTGCTACGCCACACAAAACCGCCAGGACGCCGTCAAGGAACTCGCCAAACAGTGTGACCTTGTACTGGTGGTGGGGTCTCCAAACAGCTCCAACTCCAATCGTCTGAGAGAGATCGCCGAAAAGTTCGGCCCTCCAGCCTATCTCATCGACGGCGCCGAAGATATCGATCCAAGCTGGCTGGATGGCAAGCAGCATATTGGCGTCACTGCCGGTGCCTCAGCGCCTGAAATCCTGGTTGAAAATGTGATCGATAAACTAAAGGAATGGGGCGCTGATAAGGTCGTAGAAGCCCAGGGAAAAGAGGAACAGGTTGTGTTTGCCTTGCCGAAATCGCTGTTGGGCGAATCACTGTAGCAATATGCAGTCATCCAAATATATCAGCTGCTTGCAATAGCTCGAAGATAAAATCAACATGTTGTGGGTGCCAAATAAGGATTATCGTTTTCACACAATAGTAAACGTCATTGACCAACTCAAGAATCGGAGATCCCAATAGATAGTATCGAGGCTGGAATATCCAAGCGAGTGCTTTTCTTAATCAACAAGTCGCTGCTGAGTGATTCAAACCTAAAAGAACACAATTCAACATATATCAAACATTCCCCAAGGTATTTAATTCCTGCATTCAAACATATTCTTAGTACACTGTTACTATCCCTCTAATTTTTTCATTTATTGCCGATATAGTCAGCTGAATGCTGCTTAGGACCCGATTTGACACTTATTTCCAGACATATGGGCAATCTCTCCCGATAAACGGTATGCCACCATGATGACGACTGATCTAAGCTAGTAATCAAAATGAGCGAGGTTTTATTATGTATCGAGTCCATGGCTTCACATTGGCTGAGTTAATGGTCACGATAGCTATCGGAGGAATTCTGGTAACTGTCGGCATCCCGAGCTATTTTAACTTTATCCAAAGAAATACAGTCACCACAACCAGCAATGACTTGCTGGGAGCTCTATTATACGCCCGTAGCGAAGCTGTTAGACAAGAAGCCGACGCTACTTTCACCCCTGAAGCTGACGGGTGGCTGGTGGAATCCGGTGATGCAACGCTGCTAGACCATACCGTCAAAAGCGACTTTATCGCCATCGATGGCGATGCTGTTACCTACAGCCCAAGAGGTAGGGCCAATCTTGCTGCAGGACAATCAATCGATATCAGCTATAAAGGAACACTAGAGAGTCGCATCTGCCTCAGCCTCAGCGGTCGCCCATTCATCAAAATGGTAGAAGATGGAGACTGCCCATGAGGATATCAAAACCCATCGCTCCTTCCCGGGTAAGGTGCCAAGGCATGACACTGATCGAAGTTATGGTTGCGACTGTTGTTATCGCCATAGGCCTTTTAGGTGTGGCGGTGCTGCAAGTCACAGCCCTGCAGGGCGCAAGCAATGCGGATTATCGATCCAAAGCCATCGATTTCGCCTCTGCCCTGTCTGACCGAATGCATGCGAATCTCAACGCTTTTGATTTTGAGGGTGATCATGACAACGCTTATACACCGGAAATCCCAGTAGATTACTGTGCAGCAACTCCTGCAGCACTCTGCGGCATGAATCCCAACATGACCAATACCGTAGGTGTCAGCGAGTGCGATTCAACCCAGATGGCAACTTACGATATGTGGCAGATCAGCTGCGATGATGGTGTCCAGGCGACTTTGCCCGGTGGTCAGCTAACTGTCACCTGCATTGATAACGATGGATCTGATGCTGATCTCTGTTCCGATCTTTCCCCCCTGTTGATTACGATCACCTGGGCTTTGCAAAGCGAAGACAATGCGACCGAGCAGGTAATCATGACGGCCATACCGGGGGCGCCTTAAAATGACTACATCCAAAAAACACCAATCAGGCTTCTCTATCATCTCATTGATGATTGCCAGCGCCATCGGCATCTTTATTATTGGAGGCGCCGGCAAGGTCTATGTCGACAGTAGAAACACCTTTAATGCGAGGACAGCCGTCGCCGCAGCGACGGAAAATTACCGCTTCGCTTTCCAGGATATGCGCCGTGCACTGGTGATGGCAGGAAGGGGCGTATCCGCATCGGACGATGGCAGTGACTCCTATCAAGGAACAGATAGCGGTTCGCGCACTTTTCCCGCTGTCGACAGTGTGCCTGGCGGCATAGTGAGTGGAGTTACAGCTGGAGGCTCACCCTGGAGCCCCGATCCCGATGATTCGAGCGTGGTAGCCATCCGTTACGCTTCCGGTCCCGCACCCTGCGGCGTGGCTGACGCAGAGTTTACCGATACCCTCACTGTACGCTTTTTAGTCAATGCTGAAGGCAGCCTCATTTGCCAAGTCTATCGGGGCGCCACACGGCTTACGTCTCAACCACTCGTTTCCGGGATTGTGCAGATGCGCGCGCTGTATGGCATAGATACCGATACTGCTGATCCTGATGGCGTCGCGAACCAGTTCCTCACGGCAAATGAGGTGGGTGAGGCGCGCTGGCCGGCAGTCGTCTCCATCCGTATCGGCTTGGTTGTCCAATCCGGGGACGATATAGAACTACCCAATACCTTCCGTCCTGACGACCCTGAGACATTAGATCTTCTCGGCAAAGTATTCACTGCACCGGACACAAATAACGTTTATAAAACCGCCAGTACCACGATTTCATTACGAAATCTTCATCATGTGGATCGTCAGCCATCCGATAATTAGGGCTAGCTATGACAACTTACACCAGATTATTTTCAAACCATAGAAAGAAGCAGAGCGGTGCGGCATTGGTTATCAGTATGGTTCTGCTCCTCATCATCACGATGCTAAGTGTAACTGCAATGCGCAACACAAATTTTGAAACAAAGATTGCAGTCAACCATCAGTTCAAGGAACTGAGCTTTCGAGCCGCTGAGAACGCCCTTGCGATTGTCACCGGTCCCGAATTGGATTCTACAAACCTGGACATTCCAAGCACCCTCGGCAACACCGCCCATAATGCGGATTTTTTCGAATCTCATCCGCTAGGCACGCCAATCGACCCTACGCTTGCAGAACAACCTCCGATGTCGGTTGATGTCGACCTTCTTTACGAAGACAAAATCGATCCCAAGGAAGGTAAGGGCAATATGCTCTTCTCCGGTCATCAACTCGATATCGTCACTCACCTCTTCCAGGCGGATGCTGTTGGAACGGTCGGCGGTAGCGGTACCAGGACACATAACCGCATGCAAGTCGCGCTGATACGGCAGTAAGGAGTTAAACCATGATACGCATGAAATCCACACCAAAACACCGGCATTCCCTATCTGCCTTGGCGCTGACATCGCTGTTTGCTTTTACCTCACCGACAGCCCTGTCCGACGATATTTCAGTCTATCTGCAGGAGCCGCCTGATCCCGTGCCACCTAATATCCTGTTCGTATTGGATGAGTCGGGAAGTATGGGAAGTACTGTCTCTGGCACGTCTGAATCTCGCAGAGATCAGCTGGTACGCGCCATGACATCGCTTGTAGATAACCCTGATATGGGAAACGTTAATGCAGCTCTACTTGGATATACTACAACCGGTTGGAATACGACACCCCGACTGCTCGCACATACCGGTAATTTCAAGCTTATTGATGGCAACGAATCCTTGTTTAATGCCGAGATCAGCCAATTAAGAGATGACTACATGACACCAACTGTCTCTGCAATGGCGGCAGCCGTAAATTGGTTTCGAAGCGATGTAACATTTACTGACACTAATGGGACTAATTTAACCTCTCCCCTCGAAGGAGACCCCAATGATCTGAAATGCGCACCCAATTATATCGTTTTGCTCTCTGATGGCGACCCCAATACCAATTCCATGACGTCCTATGATGGGCAAACTTGTGCATCGAATCCTATAGGCTCTGGCGGCACATGCGCAAATGAAATCGCGAACTGGGCCTACACAACCGATCTGGAAACCGGCACTGGCTGGGAAGACACTCAAAACATAATCACCCACACTTTAGGACTGGGTACAGACAGCGCTACTAGTGCCTTTCTGCAAGGCATAGCAGTAGCGGGCGGTGGATCATACTATGGTGTCGATAACGCGACTGATATGACCGCTGCGTTTACTGAGATTACCCGCAATGCCCAATCTTCGGTTAACTATGCTTTCAATGCACCGGCTATCCCGTTCAACTCGGACAATGCCGCAGTCAGTGGCGATGAGATCTATGTGCCCATGTTTCTTCCCGAAGCTCGCACCTTCTGGAAAGGCAATCTAAAGAAATACAGGATAACCGTTACAGAAGAGGATGTGGTTCTGACTGCATTGAATAACGAGCGCGTACTGAATGATGCTCAGGAATTCCAAAGCACAAGAGACCTGTTCTGTGATGATGACGCTTGTGACCCCGATGAAGGAAACCCCCTTGCGGGAGGCGTTGCGCAGGATATGACTGAAGTCAGAAACCTCTACACCTACCTCGGCAGTGACCCGGCGCTGACCAGCGCCGCGAATCGAGTCAGAAACTCAAACACCACTATTTCCACTAGCATGATGGGAGTAGCGACTGATGAGTTACGGACCGAACTGCTGAATTGGGTCACCAGGGATCCCGCTTATGTCGCAACGGAGGATAATCCATCCCATTCAGGCGTGATGGGCGCACCCATTCATACCCAGCCGGTCTTAGTCAGCTACAGTGATGGAGATGTGGTACTGATTCCTACCAGTGAAGGTGTGCTCGAAGCCATCGACGCCAGATTGGGAGAAGAACTCTGGGCCTTTATGCCGCAAGATCTCTTACCCGGCATACGCACGCTAAAGAATAACGACGCATCCTCCATACCCTACTATGGTTTGGACGGTCCCATGACCTACTACGAGGTTGGCGGCGAAAAAATGGTCATTTTCGGTATGCGGCGTGGTGGGAGAAAATACCATATTCTCAATGTCAGCGACCGGCTTGCTCCCGAGTATGTTGCTGAAATATCCAGCGATGCCTCCAGCCATTTCAGCAAACTTGGCCAAACATGGTCGAAGCCGCTTTTCGTAAAGATGGAAATCGGCGGCGTCGTTACCGAAGTCCTGGTTTTTGGTGGCGGTTACGATCCGGATCAGGATGACGCCACCCCACCCGATGCGAGTTATTCCGACGATGAGGGTAATGCCATCTTTATCGTTGACGCTGAGGACGGCACCCTGTTGAGGTCTATCTCGGATACGGGAGCCAATGTTAATATCCCCGAAATGACATTTGCCATTCCCAGTAATCTGGCTACAGTCGACTTGAACGGGAACGCCGTAGTTGAACGTATCTATGCCTCCGACGTGGGTGGCAGGATCATTCGCATCGATCTCGATGATGATGAAAATGACAATAGCAATACGATCACAGGCGGCATAGTTGCCGATATCAATGACGGTGCTTCTGCTCACCGCAAATTCTTCAATACACCTCAAATCGGTTACTTCTCCAAGTCGGGTATACAATTCCTTGCCGTAATGGTCGGTACCGGCGATATCGCGAATCCACTCGGGGATGTAACGGATCGATTCTACATGATCAAGGACACTGCCCTCTGGCATACACCTGATTGGAATACCTACGATGTAATCGCTGATAGCGACCTTGTAAATGCTTCAAATACCGCAGTAGCTGGACTCGATACTGCAAACAAGGGTTGGTATATCAACTTCTCTAATTCCGAGAAATCCTTCTCTAAAGCGATCCTTTACGACTATGCCATCTTTTTTACAACCTACAGCGCAGATACCGTTGAGCCAGATAGCCTATGTGAAGCTGTTGGTACAATTGGTACGGGAAGGATCTATGGGCTCAACTTGCTCACAGCGAATGGCGCCATTCATTGGAATGGTTCATCCGAAAATCCGCTAACTATCAGCGACCGGTCCTCGCAGTTGGATCTGCAGGGCATCCCGCCATCGCCTCAGCTCTTGTTCCCGGGTGGTACAGATGATCAGGGAAATACCGTGATCGGCAAGAAGATCTTCCTATTCTCCGATCTCAAGAAAAAACACGAGTGGAGCGACCGCTTCCGTCCAATTTATTGGGAGGAGGTGATTGATGAATAGCTCGCTTAAAACGACAGGATTCACCTTGGTGGAATTGATGGTGGTTGTACTCATTGTTGGCGTTCTAGCGGCGATAGCCTTCCCCAGCTACGATGAGTATGTCAAAAGGGCGCGTCGTGGTGACGGTACGGAAACACTTCTTGCCGCCGCCCAGAGCTTCGAGGTCTTTCGTGCGCGCACTGCAACTTATCCAAACAACATTGCTCTCGTAAACCTCAATGATGAAAGCCCTGATGGTTATTATGGCAACCTAATCGTGCTTGACCCGACTGATGATTGCCCTATCGTCAGCTGTTATGTCCTCGAAATCCGAGCCCAGAATCAACAGGCATATGACGATATAACCGCCTTTCGCCTCAGCTCGTCAGGTGTGGAAGGACGGTATGAAGATGGGGCTTGGCATACCAACTGGAGAGAGTAATATCCCTGTGCTGATGCGCGCCATTCCGTTACTAGGAATAGCGCGCATCAGCTGAACATTTACTATACGGTTGTTTCAGGACCAACACTAAATCTTACTCCACATACCCGACACCGACTTCATTGCCATCTTTGCTTCATCCTTAATCAATCATATTTCCGATCCTACATGCTGAATCATCACTTTAGTGGTATAAATACGCTCAGATATCAACTGAGAGACACTGGGTTACTACCGATTGCAAATGTTCGACTCTGTTGAATTCAGCTATCTTAACTAAAAAATCATCATGATAGATTGTCTCATCGTCGGCAGCGGCATCATCGGCATGCTCACGGCAAACGAACTGTACAGCGCGGGAATGGCTGTCGCGTTGGTTGAAAAGGGACGCCCCGGCCGCGAATCCTCCTGGGCGGGGGGCGGCATCATTTCGCCGCTCTATCCCTGGCGCTATAATGATTCCATCTCCAAGCTCGCCCAATGGAGCCAGGCCAACTATCCCGCAATCGCCCGGATGTTGATCGATGCGGGCGGGCCCGATCCGGAATACCTTAAGAGCGGACTGCTGATCCTGGAGCCTTCAGATACCGATCGCGCAACGGCATGGTCAGGACGTTTCGGCCAGCCGCTCCATCTCATCGACGGAAAAGGCATCGCCCAGTGCCAGCCAGGGTTGGATAGCTACGCCACGGAGGCAGTCTTGCTGCCCGATGTTGCCCAGATACGCAATCCCAGGCTCACCAAATCCCTCTATCACGCCATCCGGGAGAAGACAACCATTCACGAGCAGACCGAGGCCACTGAACTCCTGATCGAGCAGGGTCGGGTACGCGGCATCAAGACTCCAACCGGCACCCTCGAAGCGGACAAAGTGATCATCTGTGCCGGCGCCTGGAGCGGCAACCTGCTGAACGACATCGTCACGCCCCCGGCCATCGAACCGGTCCTGGGGCAGATGATCATTTTTCGCCACCAACCGGGCGCGATCACCCGCATCGTCCTGCACAACGACCGTTACATCATCCCCCGCAAGGACGGCAGGGTATTGGTCGGCAGCACCCTGGAGTATAGAGGTTTCGACAAGCACACCACCGAGCAAGCTAAGCAAGAACTCAAGGCATTCGCCCTCGCCCACTTCCCTAGCCTGGGCAAGGCAGAAATCGAACACCACTGGGCCGGCCTGAGGCCCGGCTCCCCCAGCGGCATCCCCTATATCGGGCCGATACCGGAGATCGACGGCCTCTACCTCAACGCGGGACATTTTCGCAACGGCGTGGTACTGGGGCCGGCATCGACCAGATTGCTGGCGGATATCGTGCTGGGACACACCCCAATCCTGGATCCTGAACCCTATACTATTGATGCTGAACGATAAATTTGAGGCGTAATCGAATTCCGTTATATCTGCGTGTTTGCCTGCGGATTGCTGTGTGAAACACCCCAAAAGACTAGACCGCAAAACAGCTCAGCGTCTATAATTGCCCGCTTTGGCCGATGTAGCTCAGTCGGTAGAGCAACTGATTCGTAATCAGTAGGTCGGCGGTTCGATTCCGCCCATCGGCTCCATTTTACGAGATTTATATATATTTTATTTCTTATATTGTCTTGTGATGCATCAGGTCAATAAACAACCTATGCCGAGTTTCCTACCTTCTAACTCCTTGTAACCATTCTGACTCCATTCAGGAATAGGATTGAATTGCCGTAATATATATACAAGGCATTATGGGCATTTAACTATACCCGCCAAAGCTATGAGTCAAGATGGATGGTTTTTACTTTGTAGGCAATATTCTTGATGGAATACAATTCTTTCTAATCAGTAGCAAATGAAATTGTTTGTAAAATATTATTTCGATGCAATCTAAACAACATGCTCCTGCATCCGTTCTGAATAAACGAGTACAAGCCAGTTTTGCCATTTTGGTAATTCTTGTTTCGACCATCCTAACAATGGTCTTTTTTTGGGAATACAAAAAACAGCTGCGCCAAGATGTACGGGCGCGATTGCACGACATTGTGGCTGTTGCATCGCTACAGATTGATGCTAATGCGCATAACACTCTTAGAAACCCCGAACAGGAGGGAAATTCTACCTATATCAGGCTGCGGCGTGATCTACAAAGAATACGCGATTCAGCATCAGGGATTCGTTATGTTTACACCATGGTTTTGGATAAAAAAGGACAAATCATGTTTGTTCTTGATGCTGAGACCAAGCCTGATGAAGTAGCTCATCTTGGGGATATCTACGACGATGCTAGCCCGTTGTTGAAAACACACTTTTCATCACTAAGCGAACCGTTTGTTGAGGAAAACTTTTATACTGACAAATGGGGTACCTGGTTAACAGGATATGCACCGTTTTACTCGCAAAGCGGTGAACGTGCCGGTGTCATGGGGATCGACATTGAAGCGAGCAGCATCATTGCACGAGAGAATCATCTATTACTGACCATGCTACCACTGATATTCCTAGGTATCACGATTGTGCTTTTTGTATCCTGGCTCATTGTTCGCTGGCTAACGGGTACCGCCACTCAAGCAATAGATGCATTGCAAGCAAGTGAAGAAAAAATCCGAAATATCGTTGATAACAGCTCGAATCTTTTTTACGCACATACCACTGATCACGTATTGACCTATATTAGCCCGCAAACAAGAAAGTTCTTTGATTGCGAACCTGAAGAAGCAATGAAAAGATGGACAGAGTTTGCAACTGATAATCCAATCAACGAACAAGGTTTTCAAAAAACTGTGACCGCAATTGAAACAGGGAAGTCTCAGCGTCCATATGAATTGGAGCTAGTGGGCGTGAAAGGTCGTAAAATTTGGGTCGAAGTCAGTGAAAAGCCGTTGCTGAAAAATGGTACGGCAGTTGGTATCGTAGGTGCTTTAACGGATATTACTGAACGCAAACAGGTCGAAATCGAGTTGCTTTCCAGTCAACGAGACCTGCAGACAATATTCGAAACTGTTACTGCAATGGTCTGGTTTATCGACCAGTTTCATCAGGTACAACGTGTCAATAGCAAAGCAGCCATACTATGCAATATGCCTCAGGATGAGATAATTGGGAAGACGGTATTTGACCTGTTCCCCGCTGAATTAGCGGAGCTTTATCATGCTGATAACGTTCAGATAATGGAGTCAGGTCAGGCGAAGCTCGGTATTATTGAACCTGGCCCTTACCCAGAGGGAGGTATGGGTTGGTTTCAGACCGATAGAGTCCCCTATTTCGATTACAATGGAAATGTAGCTGGAATTACCATAATGGTGACCGATATTACAAAGATCAAAAGGATCGAGGAGGCCCTGCGCGAAAGCGAAAACCTATATCGATCCTTGATTGAAACAACTGATACCGGTTACCTCATTCTGGATGGAAATGGAAAGGTTATCGACGCAAATGCAGAATATGTTCGACTTACCGGACATGAACGACTTGATGAGATTATCAATCGGACCGTTCTCGAATGGACTGCCAAGCATGATTTGGCTAGAAACGCCCAAGAGGTTAAGAAAGTCATGGAACAAGGATATATTCATGATTTACAGCTTGACTATTCCCACGATGACGGAACCATCGTGCCAATCGAAGTCAACGCTACGGTTGTGCAAACTGAAGGACAGACGAAAATCCTGGCCCTGTGCCGCGACATTACTGAACGTAGAAAACAGGAAGAACACATTCTACACCAGGCCCACTTCGATACTTTGACTGACCTACCCAATCGATTTCTTGTCTTGGACAGGTTATCTCAATTGGTCAATGAGGCTCAGCGCAGTGAAGATCGGGTGGCCTTACTCTTTATTGATCTGGATGATTTCAAAAAGATCAACGACACATTGGGCCATGATACCGGTGACAAGATATTGATTGAAGCGGCATCCCGACTTCAAAGCAGTGTGCGACGAGGGGATACAGTAGGTCGGCTCGGGGGCGACGAGTTCATTGTACTTCTGGGTAAAATCGAAGATGTAGCCGATGTAAGACACATTGTGCAGACAATTCTTGATCAATTCAGAGAGGCCTTCAGGGTCGATGGACGAGAACTCATTTTAACCGCGAGCATAGGCATTGCGATCTATCCAAATGATGGAATTGATCCATCTGAACTGCTGCGAAGCGCAGACTCTGCAATGTATCACTCAAAAGAACAGGGACGTAACACTTACTCATACTTCTCCGAAGAAATGAATAAAGGTGTTTCACGCCGACTTCATCTGGAAGAGCAGATGCACGGTGCATTGGATCGTGGTGAATTCAGCCTTTGCTATCAACCGAAAGTTGCACTTGAAAGTGGTGATATCGTTGGAGTCTAGGCACTGCTACGGTGGCGAAATCCTGAGATTGGTGAAGTATCACCTAGAGAGTTTATACCCATTGCCGAACACACGGGGCTGATTGTGCCAATCGGTCAATTCGTAGTCACAGAGGCACTGCATATGGCAGGAAAACTACGAAATGAGATGGGATTGCCGTTCACCATGGCCGTAAACCTGTCACCGCGCCAATTTCGTGATCCTAAATTAGTTTCATTTATCGAAAAGTCATTAAAGAACGCGGGAATAGAAGGTAGTTCACTGGAACTGGAAATAACCGAGGGAGTTCTGATGAGTGGTTATGCCCAGATTGAAGATTCACTAGCCATACTGAGTGGAATGAATATCGTTATCGCTATGGATGATTTTGGCACAGGCTATTCTTCACTCAGCTATCTTCGTAATTATCCTTTTGATGTGCTTAAAATCGACCGTGTATTTGTGAATGACATTACAGATGATCCTGCTGATCGTGAGTTGGTCAGCGCAGCGATTGCAATGGGGCATAGTCTAGGGTTAAAGGTTGTTGCAGAGGGAGTTGAAACAGAGGCTCAATGCGCAATTCTATCATCTCAGGGCTGCGACTATGGCCAGGGATATTTATTCAGCAAACCCATCACACCTGAGGAGTTGGAGGCTTTGATTGCAAAAGTCAATGGGAGACTCGTTTAAAATTCAAGATACCCAGATAGTATATACTGCTTATTCAGCGTATTCAGGAAGTCACTCAGAAATACCAATGAGATCTTCATGCTATTATTTTGACTCACCCTCTCATGTTTTCTGCTTAGGCCCTAATAATCCGGACCTTGCAATACGATCAGCACGAACCCGAGATTTCGGTAGTCACGGATCTGCGCCGGTCCCGAGGGGGAAACATCCACATAAGCCGGGTAATCTTCCGGCGTGTAACCATCCCACCCGGCATGTACACCGCAGACATGCAGATCGATGTCATCGTCTCGCAGCTGCCGTGCCTTAGCATGGATCGGCGCCATAAGACCCTCTGCCTCATCAGCCAGCAGACCGAACTGCTCAGTGCCATGTGACACCACGGCTATCGGCAGCTCAGGGAAACGCTTGCGCAACTGTGCGCTTAGGCGTGTAATCTTGGGCAGTGCCCAGCCTAAGGCGTCGTCATCATCCTCTATGACCTCGAAGACCACGCCGACAGGCGCTTCATCAGCCTCGAGCAGTCGATCGATCTGTGCGTCTGCCACGGACAGACTGGATAAAGAGAGAAGTAATATCAGAGAGAAAAGGCGCATGCTGCAAACACTCCCCGGATTCGGTATTAATAGATGGACAGCTAACCTAGTATCCAAGTTTCAGTTTCACGTATCAAAAAGTAAATAACAAAAATAGGGACAATCACCCTCCGATATCACCGGTTATATTGATTGTCCGCCAGGCCTCTAACCTGCATTTTCTATCAGAATTTTGTTCTTATTACGCTACTATTATCTTTTCTCTCAATTACAATGCCAACTGTTATTTAGTATTTTCAGTACCGACCCAGTACGCTTTAATGAATGGTAGCTCAACTCGAGTGAGTTAGGGCCTGTTAACACTAATCCAATTGGCCCTGTTGTGCCTGAAAAAGCGCCAATCAAGGCGCACCCCAAGGGCACTTCCTTCGGGGCGC
>JBEVXH010000018.1:0-26523 GCA_040506195.1 Candidatus Thiodiazotropha sp.
GGAGGAAAATCCGCCAGGTATCTTCAGTGTGCAGAATTTGCGTAAGCAGGGTCGTTGATTCCGCAACATTTCTGACCGCCTTGCTGACATGTACAGCCTGGCGGTGGGGGATCGATGGGCACAAAAAGAGGATGGAATATTATTAGCCTGAGAGTAGTAAGGCCAAATTCAGTCGATCCTCGTGATATGAGCCAAGCTTTTGACAAGTTAAAGGTAGAGCTATGAGTAAAGAGAGTAGCGCTATTGCTGTTTGGAGGAGGCCGGCATTCTGGGTGGCCATGTTCCTGGCCCAGGCAGGAGCCTTTATCCTGTTCAAGGATCTGGCCGATATCAGCCAGTGGCTGGTTCAGTCTTCCCGCGAATTTACCATGAGTGTTTGGTATAACCGTCATGTTTTGGCGGCAGTATCGGTAGGGTTGTTAGTGGCCGCGCTGATCATCAGGGGTAGGCATCGGGCAGTTTGCTCCATTTCTCTGTTGTCACTGCTGGTGTTCCTGTTCGCCTTCAATTTTTACTCCGGAATGATTAATCCGAAGTTGATGTTTCGTGCCCAGCAATTCGAGGCGAAATTTGTACCGGTCAACGAAGCATCTGACTATCTGAGGCAAAGTCTGGAAAGGGCGCGGTTCAGCAAGGATGGGTATGTGTCAGTGGATGATATCGAAGTGCTTGTATTGGAAACCGATAAGGGTGCCTACGCCTATACGGACTACTATTTACTCCAGCCTCATGTCGTTAAAGGCGGCAAGATTGATGGCGAGGAGGTCATCATGACCTATTGCGGTCTGACCAATCTCGGTATTGCCTACAGTCCGGTCATCGGTGATCAAAAACTCGATCTTACGGTGATGACTCAGTTGAAGAACAACCTGGTTTTGTTTGACAAAAACAGCGGGGAAGCGATTCAACAGCTGTGGGGTTCAATGGAACGAAATCCTGACAAAGGACGCATGAAAGAGTGGCCGACAATCCGCATGCCCTTTGCTTCCTACCGCAGGCTCTATCCGCAGGGAAAGGTTTTCGTGAATGAACTACCGTCAATCAGCGAACATCCATTGCTGGCCCTGTGGGACAGGATGGTTCGACATGGCATGATGCACCCTGCGGTGAGTTGGCAGCATGATAGTCCTGACACACCCACGTTTCCCACTATCCAGTATAAAGACAAAAGATTGCCGATGAAGCAGATGATCTATGCGCTGAATGTCGGGGATGACTACGTGGTCTATACGAAGGAGTTTCTTAGCCAGATTGAAGGTCCGCTGAATGTGGAGATTGGCAACAGGATGGTTGTGATCGATTACAATACTGAGTTCGATGCGGTCACTGCTTTTTTCAACGATACCCAAAATCCGGTGCGTCAGGTGGATCTCTTCGGCAGAACGGCATCCGGTTTGAAATTGGAGCGCGTCAATACTTTAAAAAGCAATCTTTTCTGGTTCATCTTCGCGGAGTTTTATCCACATACTGACGTCAACCGGGTCTAAAGGAGGCGGGTTTTATGCAATGCCGATGCAGGATTCCGGAAGGTAATCCGCTCAGGGGGCGTTTCAACTCCTGGTTGTTGGAAAAATTTGAAGATGCTTTTCACGAAGAAGTCGGTGAACGCAAGGCGCATCTGTTCGCCAATCTGAAGGGGTCGGTCGTCGAAGTGGGTCCGGGCAATGGTGTGAATTTCCGTTATTACCCGAAGAATCTTTCGGTCAAAGCCATCGAACCCAATCCGTATATGCATGAGCGTCTCAAAGAGTCTGCGCAAACGCACAACGTGGATATGGAACTGATTTCAAGCAGCGCCGAGGTATTGGATCTTGATGATACCAGTATCGATGCCGTGATATGTACATTGGTCATGTGTACGATTCCAAACCCCGAGGTGGCCCTGGCCGAAGTGCATCGTGTACTCAAACCGGGAGGCCGTTTTATTTTTATCGAGCATATCGCGGCGCCAAAAGGGTCGGGTCTGAGGATTGCTCAGGATCTTTTGCATAGACCCTGGCGGTGGCTTTTCGAGGGTTGTCATACGAATCGTGAAACTGCCCGTCTGATTGAGGCCGCAGGATTCGACAAGGTTGAGTATGAGTGTTTTAAGTCAAAGATTATGCCACCCCCAATTCTACCGCAGATTGTAGGTGTGGCGATTAAATAAAAAAGCTGTTTATTTAACTGATCAGCGTGTGTTTAGTTATTAAACATAGTTGCAGTTACGATAGGGTTTTTGCGTAAATTGCATAGTGTCATTTTACGCAGGCGCCATAATCCGGGTAACGCTCTTCTTGACATGGAATCGATAGCGGCAACAGCATGGACAATGCTTGACTTATTCAGGTGGGCTGCTTTATTTATTACCTCCTCCTCCTTTTCCTCCGACCAGGGGGAGTTTTTTTTTACTGGAATATAAAGATGATCGATATCTTCTTTCTGTTTCCTGCCGGTCCGGATAGTGGGTGTGTGTAGTGAGATTCGGTCGCATCCGGCTGGTTGATGCTGAAGGTGCAATTCTTGCGCATACCCTGCAGGTCGAGGGTGGTGTACTAAAAAAAGGGCGCTTTTTGTCGGAGGATGATTTACATGCACTTGGAAGAGCGGGCATTACCGAGGTCGTTGCAGCCCGCCTGGATTCCGATGACCTGCATGAAGATACGGCGGCTGATCGAATAGCCAGGGCCGTCGCTGTGAGCGGTCTTAGAATCGGTGCTGCCTTTACTGGCCGCTGTAACCTTTATGCGGAATCCAAAGGACTCGTGCTCTACCAGCAGGCACTGCTCGATCGTTTGAATCTGGTGGATGAGGCGATTACTCTGGCGGCCTTGCCACCGTATCATCCGGTGGTATCTCGGCAAATGGTAGCGACCATTAAAATTATCCCTTACGGCGTATCAGGACTGTTGGTGGAACGAGCAGAGGAGCTGCTCAAGGGGATAGCAGGTCTGATTCGGCTTGCGCCGTTCCAATCAAAAGCTGTAGGGCTGGTTCAGACCCGATTAGCGGGCACCAAGGCAAAGTTATTGGATCGTACGCGAAATACGCTTAAAGCTCGCCTGGAGAGCTGTGGCAGCCGGCTTCACTTGGAGAGTCGCTGTGCACATGATCCCGCGGGCATAGCCGACTCTTTGCGGCAACTCCTCACTGCTGGATGCGATCTATTGCTGATTGCCGGTGCATCGGCTACTACCGATAGACGGGATGTTCTACCCATGGGGATTGAGTCTGCGGGCGGTGTGGTGGAGCGTCTGGGCATGCCGGTCGATCCAGGAAACCTGCTCGTCATGGGCCGATGCCAGGGTACCGTGCCTGTGTTGGGACTGCCTGGCTGTGCCCGATCGCCTGCAATCAATGGTTTGGATTTCGTATTACAGCGACTACTGGCGGGATTGCCGCTGTCTGCAGAAGAGATCGGCCGAATGGGGGGAGGGGGGTTGCTGAAAGGCGTGCCGGGATTTCGCTCCTTTCGTACTGATGTGGAACAGGGGGGGGCGGCGTCGGAGGAAGCAGTCTATCCTGCAGCTCCGCGCATTGCGGCGCTTGTCTTGGCTGCCGGCAGTTCTGACCGTATGGGAGAACAGAACAAATTACTCCTGTCAGTCTCAGGCAAACCGATGGTCCGACAAGTCGTCGAGCAGGTTTTGGCCTCACAGGCCGATTCCGTCTCAGTTGTACTGGGGCACGAAGCGGAGCTGGTCGGCAAGTCACTGGCCGACGTGGATGTTCACCTGGTGGAGAATCCATCCTATAGGGATGGACTTAGCAGCTCATTGAAAGCAGGTATCGAGGCCCTGCCGAATGATGTGGATGGTGTTTTGGTATGCCTGGCAGACATGCCTTGGGTCGATAGCAGTGATCTCAATCGTTTGATCGCTGGATACAGTGAACCGGATGGGCGTTTGGTTTGTGTGCCGACCTGGCAGGGAAAAAGGGGGAATCCTGTACTTTGGGGAAAACGATTCTTCGATGAAATCATGGCCCTTCGTGGTGATCAGGGCGCCCGAAAGCTTATTCAACGACACATTGATGTTCTCTGTGAGGTACCCATGTCTCAATCCGGCGTGTTGCGAGACATCGATAATCAGGAGGAAGCCGGTCTATTGGCTGGTCCATCGCTGAAGAACGGTTAGTTCTCAAATCACATGAATCAACGCCCGACTATCCTGTCCGATGAAATAGGGTGGTCAGAAAATCGGATCTTATATCGGATTCACAATCGTGCCAGGCAAACAGGTGTTTTTATTAAAAATTCCTCTATTTAAAAGCGGGTTTAGACCCTTCTTTTTGCTCGGCTCCCTGTATGGTCTTCTACTGATGCTTTTCTGGCTGCCCCTGACAATCGGCCTATCCCATGAGATAGGCGGCAGTAGTGGTTTCATGATATGGCATCAGCACGAAATGCTGTTCGGTTTTGTTGCTGCAATTGTATGTGGCTTCATCATGACGGCACTGCCGAGCTGGGCAAAATCAAAAGAGATCGACAATGGTAAGCTGGCTCTTCTGGTGGCAATTTGGCTGGCTGGGCGGATAGCCGTTGTAGCGGGAGGGATGGTGCCTAAACCACTTGTCGGTTTGATCGATCTTGCCTTTCCTGTTGCCTTTTTGATTATTGCCGCTCCTGAACTGTTTTATGTGCGGAATAAATTTTATCTCCTGCTTATCCCCTTTCTCCTGGCATTATTTTTCGGCAATCTGCTTTTCTATATCGGCATGATTCAATCAGATTTCCTGCTTGCGGGAAAAGGGATACGACTGGGTGTATATGCAATCATATTTCACTGCACGGTCGTGGGTGGTTTTCTAACTCCGATCTTTACCGAAACGGCACTGCAGGAGAGTCACCCGGAGTGCCATGTTTTCGGGTATCGAATTTGGGATTGGCTCTCATTGATAACGATTCCGTTACTGGCACTGAGTGACTTACTTGAATTCGATCAGATCTGGCAGGCTGGTTTCGCCTTCTCGAGTGTATTCATCCATGGCATGAGGATGTCGGGTTGGCGGAGCTCCCGAATCCTTGATAAACCAGTGCTTTGGATCATGCACCTGGGTTACGCTTGGCTAGTCATTGCGTTTGCCCTGAAAGGGTTGGAGGATCTCGGGTTGTTGACAGATAGCGGGATTTGGGTTCACGCATTTACTGTTGGCACCCTGGGCTCACTGATGATGGGGTTCATGACCCGAATTGTACTTCGACACACAGGTAGGCCGGTGACGCCCCATCCATTTCTGGTGGTTTGTTTCTACCTGATGTTTGTATCGGGATTGGTGAGGGTTTTTGGGAGTGTGGCTGTTGTTAGCAGTCAATTGTTGATCCTGAGTGCCTTGCTCTGGGCGACGCCCTTTCTGGTATACCTGATTATATATGGGAAAATGTTGGTTCAGCCCAGTTTGCCGAGAACGAAGAATGTGCAACTGTATGAGGTCGAGGCTGACTAGCCGATGACAATCTTTTCAACTACTGTCATACGGAGGGTGTATACCTTTCCTGAATCAATTGCGCCAAGACGGAAACAGCGATTTCCGCGGGTGAACGGCCACCAAGATTCAAGCCGGCCGGTGCCCGAATCCTATGTAGCGCATCGCCCAAACCGATTTCGGTAAGACGCTCAATCCTCTTTGAATGGGTACGTTTACTACCCAGGGCGCTTATATAGAAAGCGGGGCTTTTCAAGGCCGATACCAATGCCGGGTCATCGATTTTCGGATCGTGTGACAGCGTAACAAGGGCAGTTCGTTCATCCAATACCAGCTGGTTTAATATCTGTTCCGGCCACTCACAAACCAGATTGATATCAGGAAATCTTTCAGGATTGGCAAATGCACGACGCGGGTCGATGACAGTTACCTGATAGCCCGCTTCGCTAGCAATCGTTGCCAATACCTGCGCAATGTGCACGGCTCCGATAACAATCAAGCGGTATGGCGGTACGTAGCTGCGGACAAAAAGCGTATGATTCGCCTGTTCGATTTTGCCGCTTCGCCCACTGCTCAACATCAAGTTGATATTATCCAGCGAATGCTTATCAAGACTCAATTGACCGATAGTGTCTGATTGTAAGTTGACGGCTGTTTTCCCGCCATCGTCCAATTGCGTGATCGTTGCTATAGCTTGGTTTTCCTTTCTCGCTTTTGGCAGCTGTTCCGCATAGATGGCATTGGAGGCATTTTCCAGAAAAATCTGAATCGCGCCGCCACAGGAGAGGCCTGCTTCCCAAGCTTCAGCATCGCTGATGCCAAATTCGATCAGTTTTGGTTTGCCTCCATACATCAACTCCAAGGCCTCAGTCACGACGGCACTCTCTATGCAGCCTCCCGAGACAGAGCCGACAAAATTGGCCTGTTCATCGATTACCAAGTGGCTGCCGACGGATCGAGGGGATGAACCCCAGGTTTCGATGACGGTGGCCAGAACGATTTTTCGCCCTTCTTTCAGCCATTGTCCCATGGTACCGAGTTCATCACCCAATCCGATACCGTTATCGAAGGATATTGGAGCTTCAACCATTGTCATATGCCTGTTGCAGAAAAAGGATTGATAAAACTACGCTTTCAATAGCTGTGATTCTACTCATATACAGAGCTATTTTCGTATACAGACGTTAAAAATAACAGCCATGGTGTCTCGCCACGAAAAATATCAGCCAATATAGGACTCTGAACCAGTCTCTGGGTTGCGGTATGAACCGGAATGACAAAGGCAGTCGTTGGTATAGTGTTAACAGGCCCTAATTCGCGTGCTTTTCATTAAGTGCTTTAAGTATTTTCTCCGGTGTAATGGGAAGTTCCGTAATCTGGATACCGATTGCATTGTAGATGGCGTTGGCGGTGGCTCCGACAGGCGCCACGAGGCCTGCCTCACCCACACTCTTTGCGCCAAAGGGACCATGCGGGTCAGGGTTCTCTATAATGATGTTGGTGATTTTCGGCATGTCCGATGGCCCCAACATTTTGTAGTCGGTAAATGAATTGTTCAACACTTTGCCGTCGGTGTCGAAATAGAGCTCTTCCGTCAATGCCATGCCAAGTCCCTGCTGTGCGCCGCCTTCGAGTTGCCCTTCCACCACAGCCGGGTTGATCGCTCTGCCGATGTCATGACCATTGACCATTTCGATGAGCTTGATTTCCCCGGTTTCCGTATCCACTTCGAGTTCCACGAAACAGGCCCCGAAAGGGGGGGAGTTATGCATGGGATTAAAGCTTGAGTAGCCCAGAATCTGGCCGGGTATGGACTCCGGTGCGCCGGTCTGCGGATTGAGAAAGGGATAAACGCCACCGGAACAGATTTCCGAGGCAGCAACCTTCCTGTCCGGTGATCCTTTGACGAAGATCTGTTTGTCTTCGATTTCAAGGTCATCCGGGTTCGCTTCCAGCAGCGTGGCCGCACGCTCCAGCAATTGTTTCAATGCATCCTTACAGGCGGCCATCACGGCGCCGCCGCCGACATAGAGTGTGCGACTGGCATGAGCACCGATATCATATCCCGCATCATTGCTGTCGCCGACCGATAGTGATACGTCTTCTAGAGGAAACCCCAGCGTTTCCGCGGCAATCTGTCGCAATGTGGTATGGGAACCTTGTCCCATGTCGGAGCAGGCGAAGGCGACCACGGCCGTCGCATCTTCATTGAGACGGACAGTGCATACGGTGTGTTCAAGCAGCATCGGCATGGCGCCGCTGGTGTGAACCATGACAGCTACGCCTACGCCACGACGCTTGACGCCTGTTTGTTTGGCATATCTTTCACGTTTCGCCTTCCAATCTATTGCCTTTGCACCCTCATCCAGCACCTCATCCAATGCACAGGAGGCATAGGGAACCCCTGCGCACCAACCGTCATCACCGACATCCTTATGCCATTTTTTGCGCCACTCGACAGGATCGATATTCAGTTCATGGCAGGCGCGGTCGACAAGTTGTTCCAATACAAAGTTGGTCTGTGGATTACCATAACCACGGTAGGCGCCACAAACCGGCTGATTGGTGAAATAGGATTCACCCTTATAGCGGAGTGCACCAAATTTATAGAGGCCGCTTACCCAACCCCCAGTGGTAAAGGCGACCCCGGAACCGTCTAAATAGTAGCCGCCCTTATAATTGACGAATTTTGCATCGCAGGCGACCGGGGTGCCGTCTTTCTTGAAACCCATCTTCATCCAATAGTCACCGGGATGACGGCTTGGTGATGTCAGCCAGTCCTCCTCCCTTGGAGACTGTACCTTGATCGGTCGTCCTGGTAGAGCCATGGCAAGGGCGCAGATATGGGGTTCAAGCACCATACCCAGGCGTGCGCCAAAACCACCGCCAACCACGGTTTGTATGATTCTCACCCTGGACATCGGCAGATTGAACAGCTTTGCAATCTTCGGCTGCACACTTTTGGGCATCTGAGTGGATGTCCAACAGGAGAGCAATCCATCATCGTCATAAAGAGCGATATAGCTGTTAGGCTCCATCTGGGCCTGTTTTTGTTTGCTGGTGTAAAAGTTGTCTTCTACGATAATATCGGCTTCCTTGAAACCCTCATCAGCATCACCCCAGCCGAGAGTGTTGTTGGGAAATGCCGGCTCAGGGAGTTCAAAGGCCATGTTTCCAGGTTTTTGTGGCGTAAACTGGACTGCGCCTTCCTGGGACGACTCCGCTGCATTCAAATAGACCGGCAAGGGTTCATACTCAACCTTGATCCGCTCCGAGGCCCTTTCAGCAGCTTCCTCGGATGTTGCAACAATGGCAGCAATGCCATCACCATAGTGCTTGACATGGTCTGTCAATATTTTCTGATCTTCGATATCACCCAGCATCCCACGCATATCTTTTGAAACCATGATGTCGATAACCGACTGGTTATAGAATTTGGTTGTCAGATCTTCTGGAGCAAATACTTTGACCACACCAGGCATTTTCGCCGCTGCAGAGAGATCCAGCGATTTTACCTTTGCATGGGCATGTTCATAACAACGGACGATTTTTGCGTGTAATGTTCCCGGGAGACCGATGTCGGCGGCATAGACGGCCCGGCCTGTCACTTTTGCCTTGACATCGATCTTGATTTCGCTTTTTCCGACAGTTCTGAATTCACTCATCTCAATTCCTCCGCATACCGGTCATCAACTGCCAGCCTGGGCCATTTTCTTACCGGCAAGCTGTACTGCCGTGACGATTTTTTCATAACCCGTACAACGGCAGATATTGCCTTCCAGCCACTCGCGAATTTCATCTTCCGAGGGATTGGGATTGTTTTTTAGAAGGCCTACGGATTTGAGAATCATGCCAGGTGTACAGTAGCCGCATTGCACAGCTGCATTTTCCACAAAGGCTTCCTGGATGGGGTGCAGGGTACCGTCCGCAGTTTGTAAACCGGCCGCGGTTGTAATCGATTTCCCATCCATAGTGGCTGCCAGAGTCAGGCATGAATTGATTACCTTCCTGTCATCCACCAGCACAGTGCAAGCACCGCATTCACCGGTACCGCAACCGTACTTGGTTTCGGGCATGTTCAATTCGTCACGCAGAATGTCGAGCAGGGTTTTGTTGGGTTGGATAGTGAGTTGATGGGCAGTGCCGTTGACTTCCAGACTGATGCTGTGTTTTTTCATCGTGTTTTTCCGAATTCGATTAACTGAGACCACATGCCTGTTCAATGGCGCGTCGTAGAAATACACCGGATACCGATTTCCTGTACTCGGCAGTGGAACGTTGATCATCGATGGGATTGATCTCATCCTTGACGGAGGCCGTGATTCGTTTCAAGGCTGTTCCGTCAAGTTCTTGTCCGATCAGTTTTTTTTCCGTTTCGCGCAGGCGAATTGGTGTGGGAGCGACACACCCCATGGCGATACGGGCATCCGTGCATCTGACGGTATCCATGACAAGGTTTACCGCAACGTTGAGCTTAGCGAGATCTTCATTGACACGGGTCAGGCGTTTGAATGCTGATGTGCTGCCGGTTCGGGGAGCGGGTACTCTCAGTTCGATGGCAAGTTCATCGGTGCGCCGTTCTGTTTTCTGGTAGGAGATCCACAAGTCATCGATGTCGACCTTCCTCTCTCCCTGTTTGCTGGCCAGCACGATCGAGCCGCCCAGCGCATATATGGCACAGCTGCAGTCACCCGCCGGAGAGGCGCGCAAGAGATTACCGAGCAGTGTGGCGCTGTTGCGGATTTGCGGGGTAGCAAAGATTTTTGCCGATTGCCAAAGTGCCGAATAGTGTTGCTTGACCGCCTTGGAATCCAGAATCTGAGCTATTGTCGTATTCGCCCCGATGCGTAATCCTTTATCCGGATCGAACGATAGATAGTCCAAATCAGGAATGGCTGAAATACTCATGGCATAATCAGTAGTGAAACCGAACTTCATTGCCACAAGAACATCGGTACCACCGGCAACGGGCGTGACACTATCGCGGTACTCATCAAGGATATCCAGCGCTTCCGGGATGGTTTTCGGCGTCAGAAGCTCGAATTCAGTCAATATTCGGGTACTCATTGGGATTCTCCGTACCTGTATGTCATGCCGTTAGTCTTCGATTCCTTCATATTCGAAGGCTCAGTTCTCATTAGAATGGCGCAACAGCACATCTCCTATCCCTGTCGGCCTGTGAACAATTATTAAGAGTGGATGCTCAGGGAGACTATGCAAATTGCGCACAGTAGGCGCTTTTAATGCATAAATAATCTCCCTGGAAGACCTCCGGGGCGGATTGAAATCTGCCTCTTCACTGCCATGCACTGCCAGTCAACAAGTGAACCTGACTGAACAAGACGCACTCAGGGGGCGAATCTATTGTGAATTCAGGAACTATCAGTACGGGGTTATGAATTAATGAATATCGGAGTGCCCAAAGAGATACACCCAAATGAAAAGCGGGTGGCACTGACACCTTCAGTGGCTCAAAAGCTACAGCGGTTGGGGTTTTGCGTTCATATGGAAAGCGGCGCCGGTCTGTCGGCTAGGTTCAGTGACGATGACTATCGGGATGCGGGTGTGGAAATCATGAATGAAACTGAACACCTGTGGTCATCCAGCGATATCGTGTTAAAAGTCAGGGCGCCCGAGGAGCATCCGGGATTGGGTATTCATGAAGGAGATCTCCTGGCCGAGGGGAGTGTATTGGTCTGTTTTATCTGGCCTGCCCAGAATGAAGATCTGATACAGAAGTTGGCTAAGCGCAAGGTTACCGTATTCGCCATGGATGCGATTCCGCGTATCTCCCGGGCCCAGAAAATGGATGCATTGAGTTCAATGGCCAATATTGCAGGCTATCGGGCCGTCGTGGAGGCTGCCAATGCTTTCGGGCGCTTTTTTACCGGCCAGATAACGGCAGCGGGAAAGATGCCGCCAGCCAAAGTATTAGTCATCGGAGCCGGTGTGGCCGGCTTGTCGGCTATCGGTGCTGCCGGAAGTATGGGCGCTATAGTACGTGCTTTCGATACCCGGCCGGAAGTTAAGGAACAGGTTGAAAGCATGGGCGCAGAGTTTCTGGAACTGAGTTTCAAGGAACAGGGTGGTGGTGAAGGCGGTTATGCAAAGGTGATGAGCAAAGCCTTTATCGAAGCGGAAATGGCGTTGTTTCATGAGCAGGCGAAACAAGTGGATATCATAATAACCACTGCGCTGATTCCAGGAAAACCGGCGCCGAAACTGATTACCGCCGATATGGTAAGGTCCATGAGAGAAGGTAGCGTTGTCGTAGATCTCGCATCGGAACAGGGCGGTAACTGCGAACTGACAGAACCGGGAGAAGTGGTTGAGAGACATGGTGTGACCCTTATCGGCCATATGGATCTTCCGAGCAGGTTGGCCACTCAATCCAGTCAACTCTATTCCACCAACTTGTTTCATTTGCTCTCCGATCTGACTCCAGGGAATAACGGAGAGGTTGTGATCAACATGGAGGACGAAGTGATTCGCGGCGCTACGGTCATCAAGGATGGCGAAATTACATGGCCACCGCCACCGCCACGACTCTCTGCAGCTCCGGTAAAACCGAAGCCGCCCGTAGCGACAACCCCACCCGGTACAGAAAGGCAACCCACACATTCCAAGGGTCTGACTACCCTGTTGGGCATTGCTATTGCACTGATAGCTGTACTTGGGGTGGGAGCTGTTGCGCCGGAATCCTTTCTTTCACATTTCATCGTTTTTGTTTTGGCCTGTTTTGTGGGTTGGCAGGTGATTTGGGCGGTTACTCCGGCGTTGCATACCCCTTTGATGAGTGTCACCAACGCAATCAGCGGCATCATAGTGATTGGTGCGTTATTGCAGGCAGGCTCAAGCAGCCACATGGTGATGCTGCTGGCTTTATTTGCTGTGTTGATTGCTTCCATCAATATCGTTGGCGGTTTTTTTGTGACCCAGCGAATGCTCAAAATGTTTAGTAGAGAGAGTTGAACATGAATGCAGGCGTTATAACTTCGGCCTATATTGCGGCCAGCGTGTTGTTTATCCTCAGCCTTGGCGGTTTAAGCAACCAGGAATCAGCAAAACATGGCAACCTGTATGGCATGCTGGGCATGACAATCGCTATCGTCGCCACGCTAGGCAATGGTATCGGTGGGTTGCAATGGATTCTTGCAGCCATGGTGATCGGTGGTGCTGTCGGCGCTCTCTTCGCAGCCAGGGTTCAGATGACTTCCATGCCTGAGCTGGTTGCGATAATGCACAGTTTTGTCGGTTTGGCTGCTGTATTGGTTGGTTATGGCAGTTATCTGGATCCAGCCGATGGAATGAGTCACAAGGAACATCTGTTTCATGAAGCGGAAATCTACATAGGTATCTTTATCGGCGCGGTGACCTTCAGTGGATCGGTGGTCGCTTTTGGTAAGTTGCGTGGAATTATTCACAGCAAACCTCTTGCCTTGCCCGCCCGACATTGGCTCAATCTTGCCGGATTACTGGCTTGTATCTGGCTGGCTGGGGATTTTCTGGGTGCCCAGGATATCCAAGCCGCAATAGTCCCGTTGGGAATCATGACGGTCATTGCATTGTTATTCGGGATTCACATGGTGATGGCAATTGGCGGCGCCGATATGCCGGTGGTGATTTCCATGCTCAACAGCTATTCAGGCTGGGCGGCAGCCGCGGCTGGTTTTATGCTGTCCAATGATCTGCTTATCGTTACCGGTGCATTGGTAGGGTCGAGCGGGGCCATTCTCAGTTACATCATGTGCCGTGCAATGAACCGGAATTTTTTCAGCGTCATCATGGGCGGTTTTGGAAATGCCGGGGGAGGGAATGCCGCTGTTGAGGAAGGTGAGATTCAGCCAACGTCCGCTGTCGAGGTGGCTGAACTCCTGGACAGTGCGGAAAATGTCATTATCGTGCCCGGCTATGGTATGGCCGTGGCGCATGCCCAGCACACAGTATCTGAAGTTACCCATGCGTTGCGAAAAAAAGGTGTAAACGTGAGGTTTGCCATTCATCCTGTGGCAGGACGCATGCCGGGGCACATGAATGTACTGCTGGCTGAGGCGAAAGTGCCTTATGACATCGTTATGGAGATGGATGAGATTAACCAGGAGTTTCAGAATACCGATGTTGTATTGGTGATCGGTGCTAATGATATCGTTAATCCCTCGGCCTTGGAAAACCCGGATAGCCCGATCGCCGGCATGCCGGTGCTGGAGGTCTGGCATGCCAAACGTACCGTGGTTCTGAAGCGATCCATGGCAACCGGTTACGCAGGTGTGGATAACCCGCTTTTCTTTCGCGACAATACCCACATGCTGTTCGGTGATGCGCGTGACAGTGTCGATACCGTACTCAAGCAAGTGGCATGATTAGCGGGGCGTCACCAGGCCCTGTCTATTGGGCTGCTGAGCTCGATTGCAGCAGTTACCGTGCTTTATACCCCATGTTGCGCCTGTGGCTATTCAGATTGCCGGGCTACACAAACGAAGCACTCAATCAGCTGCATCGATCAAGTGCCTGATTGAGTGCTTTGAATGGCAGCAGAACGCATTCATAACGGCTCTTGTGTCCATGCACTGCTTTGAATACCGATAACGCCTGCCAGTGATGCTGAATTGGCAGAATATTCTCTTTCAGTAGTATTTCCAATTCTGTTTTAGCCATTTTTATATCATCGATATTTTTGCCGGGTGCATCACGTCCGATCAGGGAAGCCGCTGCGCGACATAGCGCACATCCCCGAACCTCATGTGCCAGCCCCGTCACTCTGCCGCGGTCGTCCCAGGTTACATCGATAATGACGCGATCACCACAGAGTGGGTTATCCAGCTGAACCCGGGCATGGGGATTTTCCAGTTGTCCACTGCCGATCGAATCCTTTGCCAGCGCCATAATCGGATCAGCGTATATCGGGTTGTTCAAATCAATATCCTCTGTGCTTCTTCAAGTGCCTGCAATAAGGCGTCAACATCCGATTCATCATTGTAAAGTGCAAGGCTGGCGCGGGTAGTGCCCATTAGACCAAAGAAACGCATCAGGGGTTCTGCGCAATGGTGTCCTCCACGTACAGCGATTCCGTGATCTGCAACTATTTGGCATAAGTCATGGGGATGGACGTTTGCCAGATCCATGGAGATCAGGCTAAGGCGACCTTGCAGATCGCCGGGGCCGATCAACCGTACTCCTGGAAAAAGAGTTAAACCAGCAAGCAGCTGGGCGGTTATTTGCTGTAAATGACTCTCAACAGCCGCCAGGTCAAGCTTCATCAGCCAGTTTGCGGCGGCAGCGAGGCCTACTGCCTGAGCTATCGGAGGTGTGCCAGGTTCAAATCGGGCAGGGATTTCGGCGGCCTCGAAGCTGTCGATCGTTACACCGTGAACCATACCGCCGCCGCCGAATGGCGGCTTGAGACGTTCCAGCCGCTCGCGACATCCCCAGAGCAGGCCTATACCCGTGGGGGCAAACATTTTGTGCCCTGAAAGTGCGTAGAAATCCACGCCTAAGGCATTGACATCGATGGGGCCGTGCTGCGCCATCTGGGCACCATCAAGCAATACGGCGGCATCCACCGAATGAGCAGCATCAATGATAGGTGCCAGATCGGTTATCGCGCCGGTGACATTGGAGGCATGAGTGATCGCAACTAAACGGCAACGCTCGGTTACCAGGCTGTCAAGCGATTTCATATCGATACGCCCGTCGGCAGCCAATGGCAAAAAACGTAACTGTATGCCCGTGCGTTGAGACAGAATTTGCCAGGGCAACAGGTTACTGTGATGTTCGGCCATTGAGAGCAGAATCTCGTCCCCCGCTTTCAAATCGGCTGCCATAGCATTAGCCAGAAGATTAATGGCGCCTGTTGTACCGGAACTGAAAATAATCTCGGATGCATCATCTGTGCCCAAATAATGTGCCAGGGTGGTGCGGGCATGTTGGTACGCATCGGTAGCCGTTTCCGCCAGGGAATATATGCCTCGGGATATATTGGCGCGACATTCACGTTCATGCAGATCTACCGCTTGAATGACAGCCTCGGGACACTGGGTTGTGGCCGCGTTATCCATATATCGAAGCTGCGGATGTGATGAGAATATAGGAAATTGCTTTTTTATTTCCGCGGGATCGAAAGCCGGTGACTCAGAATCAGTCATTTGCATAACAGTTCGTTCCGCTCGTTGAGCAGGTTGATGCTGAATAAATCATACCGCGGGAATGGTTTTGACATAGATAAGCTCCGAACCCATTCTTTGAGTTGTGTATGCAATTCGTACATTAATAAGTATGACGAAATTTTCAGCGCTTAAAAAGAGAATCTTTCACTGCCGAATAGCGGCTTACTTGTAATTGCGCTTACAGTCAATCAATCACTCTTCCAGGTGCAAGAACCGGCAGCTCTTGACGTTTCTAATATCTGCAACGAATTCCTTTTGTCAAGTGAATCGCTGGGCTGCAGGCAAGACCGGTGATCAGTCATTAATTCTGGGAGAGCCTAATGAGCGCAACTGTGAGCCCGAAGGTGGGTGTCATCTTTAAATCCTATGAACCCCTGTCATCGATGCAGGCCTACGCGCGACAGACTGAAGCATCAAATATGAGCGGCGGTTTCTGGATAGCGGAAGCCTACCACTGGTTTCGCCAATATGGGCTGGAGGCAAGAGGCTGTTTTACCACCTTGGCGGCAGTCTCGATGGTGACAGAAAAGATTCCCGTCGGATTGGGTATTACATCGCCGTATATGCGACACCCTACCATTCAGGCCTCCGAGGCTGCTGCTATTGATGAGTTGTCGAATGGGCGTTTCATAATGGGCATAGGAGTCGGCAAAGTGGGTATTGAATATCTGGAATACGATACCGATGTCATGAAGCCGGTTCCTGTTCATCGTGAATCGATAGAAATTATGCGAAAGGTTTGGAGCGGTGAGCAGTATGCCTATGAAGGCAAGCATTTCAAGTCATCAATGCCTCAATATGACAGGGCTGCTGACGGACTGCACACGGAAATACCGATCTATGTCGGTGCGACTGGGCCTTTTATGCAGAAGCTGTCGGGTAAGCAGAGCAACGGCATGTTGCTGGCAGGTCTGACGTCACCCGCATTTGTCAGATATGCCATCGATAATATGCAGCAGGGCGCAAAGGCGGTTAACCGCGCATTACCAGCGGATTTTCCGGTGGGTGGCGTTATCCTCTGCTCATGCTCGGAAGACGGTGATAAGGCGCGTGATGCTACCCGCAGTTACACCGGTACCTATATTGTCAACAAGATCCGCAACATCAAAAACGATGTCATCTTGGCCGGGTCCGGATTACCGGATTCCGCCTGGGACCCATTCCGAAAAGCGATTGCAGAAGGCACGCAGGATAATGTCACGCATCTGGTGACAGATGAGATGATGCGTAATTTTACAGTTATCTCGGGTAATCCCGATGATTGTCTGGAGATCACCCAGGAGTTGGTTGATGCCGGCTTAAACCTTCCTTTGTTGGAGGTGGTCGGTGATGATGAGGAGGATAACCTCGAGACCATTCGCCTGATGGGCGAGCATGTTGTGCCGAGGTTGCAGCCGGGTCCCTCAGCCGCTGGTTGATCGGCCAATCATATTCATAGCCTATGCAATTAAATGTAAACAGCCTGACAAAGGCAATGCTGGATTCATTTTCAGCTCCGGATTTGTCGGCAATCAGCGAAGTCCCGTTATAAATGCGCGGTACAGATGGTCGATTGCTTGGCATGAGTCGTTAGTGTTGTTTGTCAATAACACGGGAATTCTTCAGCGACGTTTTATCCCTGAAGTAGCTCGAGGTATATCGAATCATGAAGCTCGCAAGTGTCAGAATTAAAGCAAGCGGCAAACAGACAATTGCTGTTGTATTGGATGGTGTCTATCTCGATCTCCATCAAGCGAGCAACGGTGATTTGCCTGATTCAATGATTGCTTTTTTGGAACAGGGGGCAGTCGCAATGACGGCCGCACGGTCAATTGCGCAAGAGGGCGGCTCTGCACAATCAGCAATATATGATGCATCGGATGTAGAACTGCTCGCGCCTGTGCCTAAGCCAGGCAAGATCATGCATACCTCATGTAACTTCTCCGATCATTTGTCTGAGCTGACAACCTGGGATGAACCGGAGTGGCAATCGCATAACTGGGGTGATTTTCACTTTGAACATCCCACCGGATTCCTGGAGGCGCCTTCATCGGTGGTACCCAGTCATACCAAGGTAAAGATTCCTCATTTCACCAAGCAGCTCGACTACGAAATCGAGGTGGGCATTCTGATCGGTAAGGAAGCATTTCGTGTAAAGAAGGAAGATGCTTTGGATTATGTTGCCGGACTGACAATTTTCAACGATCTTTCCGCCCGTGATATTCAAGCCAGGGAGCACTCCAACAAGGTCATCCTGTTGGGGAAGAGTTTTGACGGTTCCTGCCCGCTCGGCCCCTACCTGGTCACGATGGACGAAGTCGGTGAATGCGATGACCTGAAGATGGTTCTGACACTCAATGGTGAGCAGAGACAAAGCTCCAGTACTGCGAATATGGTTTACAAGGTTGCTGACTTAGTGGCTTGGTGGTCGAACACGACGCTTCAGCCAGGTGACCTTATCACCACCGGCAGCCCTCCGGGAGTGATAGCCGGAATGAAAAATCCTGTCTATCTGAAACCCGGTGACAGGATCGATTGCAATATCGAAAAACTCGGTACGCTGACAACATTTATCGACAGTTAGCGATCTGTACTGTACGTAATGAGAACACAATAGAGAGTTGATGTGACTACAGTGAATTCAAGCTTAACAGCCAAAGCGATCGATCAGATTGACCGTGACCGGTTGGTGCAACTGGTTATCGATTTGACCAATATCCCCAGCCCGACCGGTTATGAAGGTGACATGGCGCGCGCGGTACATGAAGTGCTCGAGGGCTCGGGTTTTGATGCCACCCTGCAACCAATCGGTGACGAGCGTTATAACGCAGTAGGGCGTTTGCGTGGGGCGGGAGGTGGCAAGTCGATTATGTTTAACGGCCATCTGGATACTTCATTCGGTCCTGAGCAGGCCCATCGAGGTATCGGGTATGAGTGTAAGGGTACACTGATTGACGACGAATGGATCTATGGTATGGGCACCTTCAACATGAAGAGTGCGATGGCTACCTATGTAGTGGCGACGGAGTCAATTCGCAAAGCCGGTATTCGGCTGGGCGGCGATGTTGTGATCGCAGGTGTTGCCGGCGAGATAGAAAAGTCACCGGTCAACGAATTTGAGGGCCGAAAATACCAGGGCTATGGTGTCGGCACCAAGTATGCGATCACACATGGCGCAGTGGCGGATTTTTGCATTCTGGGCGAGCCGACCAACATGATGTTGATTCCACGTCATTGCGGTACCACCTGGATCAAGATCACCGTGCCTGGGCACTTGATACACACTGCATGGTCGGACGTGGATAAAAACGCCATCAATAAAAGCCGGGTGATACTGGATGCCATTCATGAATGGATACCGGATTACGTGGCCCGAAATCAGCTTGGTGATTTCCACCCCCGCGTCAATGTCTCCGCTATCGAGGGTGGCTGGCCCTGGCGTGGTGCACGCACACCGGATGGCTGTTCGATATACATGGATGTGCGGACCCTGCCCGATGCATTGCCGGTACAGGCTTATAACGAGGTGCGTGATTTGGTCAATGAACAGATCAAGGCCAATCCGCAACTCGAAGGCACCAAGGTCGATGTGTTCGTTTCTGCACCAGGCACATCAATAGCGGATGATCATGAACTGGTTCAGACCGTTATCGAAGCCCATAGAAATCAGCTGGGTGAAGCACCCAAGATGGGTGTCGAAACCTGGTATAGCGATGCAGCACATATGAATCGCTATGGCATCCCTACCGTAAATTATGGTTCAGCCGGTCGAATTAGAACAGGTGGCGGTGGTTTTTCCACACATCAGGGAGAGCATGTTCATATTGGTGACATGGTGGACATCATCAAGGTTTATATCGAGATCTTGCTGCGCCAGTGTGGTGTAGTCGATTGATACGAACATGACCCATTCCACGGCCATTGTTTCGAAAGCGCTACAGGGAGCCGTGTTGTCAGACGAGGAGGCGCTACTGCTTTCTGATTACAAGGATCTGAGCCATTTGATAAATACCGCGGCGGCGATACGGGACCGGGGGCACGGGTCCGTAGTCACCTATTCTCCCAAGGTATTCATTCCGTTGACCAAGCTCTGCAGGGATGTCTGTCATTATTGCACTTTCGCTGAAACACCGAAGCGTTTCAAACACGTTTACCTGCAGCCTGACGAAGTGCTCGAGATTGCTGAACGAGGTGTACAGGCCGGTTGTCATGAAGCGCTGTTCACCTTGGGCGACAAACCTGAATTGAGATACCGATTGGCGGCCAGCGAGTTGCGGTCGCTGGGTCATCACTCAACCATCTCCTATCTTGCCGAAATGGCGCAAAGGGTATTTGATCAGACCGGCCTTTTACCTCATGTGAATGCTGGTGTCATGGATAAAGCAGACTTGCGGAAGTTACGTGAAGTGTCTGTCTCCCAGGGTTTGATGTTGGAAAGCAGCTCTCTGCGACTGCTCGAGCCAGGCGCTCCCCACCACGGATCACCGGACAAGGTGCCTTTCAGGAGACTGAAGACTATCGATGATGCCGGTGATATGAGTATTCCTTTTACTTCCGGTATCCTGGTCGGTATCGGTGAAACCCGGCAGGAGAGGATCGAGTCACTGTTGACGCTTAGAGCTCTGGCTGAATCGAGGGGACATCTGCAAGAGATCATCATCCAAAATTTCCGAGCCAAACCCGGCACCAAGATGGCTGACTCGCCTGAGCCCGGTCTTGATGTATTACTTTGGACCATTGCCGTAGCGCGGATTATTTTCGGCGCCAAGGCAAACATCCAGGCTCCGCCGAATCTGTCTCCCGGTTCCTTGGGTGATTTACTGGCTGCAGGGATTAATGACTGGGGTGGTGTGTCACCGGTTACCAGTGATCATGTCAATCCCGAAGCGCCATGGCCACAACGGCGGATAATTGCACATGTAACTGAGGCACAGGGCATGCGCCTGCAGCCTAGGTTGGCGCTGTATCCTGAATATGTCACACGGATGACTGAATGGGTCGATGCAAGATTTCATCAAGCCTTATTGAGACTGGTCGATGCATCCGGTTATCCAAGAACCGATAATTGGTTTGCAGGAGACGATAAACCTATTCCGAAATATACGCTTGAACCCACTGGAGAATATCATGGTATTTCAAGCAATATCTTTCGTATTGCGATGCAGGCTGCCAATGGGAAGCGGCTGGGTGAAACCGAGATAGCAGCGATGTTTGAGGCACGTGGCAGGGATCAGGAAATGCTTTGCGCGATTGCGGATGAGCTGCGTGAATCGACAGTGGGGAATACCGTCAGTTACGTTGTGACCCGGAACATCAACTATACCAATGTTTGTGGTTTTCGCTGTAGTTTCTGCGCTTTTTCCAAGTGCCGCTCGAACAATGAACCTACATACGATCTGAAATTGACCGAGATACAGGCACATGTCAATGATGCTTGGGATCGGGGCGCGGTAGAGGTCTGTCTGCAAGGCGGTATTCATCCCAAGTATACAGGTGCAACCTATCTTAGGATATGCCAAGCGATCAAGGCGGTTCAACCCGATATCCATATTCATGCCTTTTCACCGCTTGAGATCATGCAAGGCGCGAGGACGCTCGGTATTTCACCCGGGCGGATGCTCGCTGAACTCAAGGTGGCGGGCCTGTCATCCCTGCCCGGGACCGCAGCTGAGGTTCTGGATGACGAAGTACGAAATATCATTTGCCAGGACAAGCTGAATACCGAGCAATGGCTTGAAGTCATGAAAACCGCTCATGGCATGGGATTGCGCAGCACGGCAACCATCATGTTCGGTCATGTCGATCGGCCGATACATTGGGCGCGTCATCTGCTGCATGTCAGGGACCTGCAGGCGGAAACCGGTGGATTTACCGAATTCGTCCCGTTGCCCTTCGTACATATGGGGGCTCCGATCTATCGCCGGGGGGAGTCGCGTAAAGGTCCCACCTTCCGCGAGGCGCTGTTGATGCACTCGATCGCGAGGCTGGTTCTCTATCCCCATATCACCAATATTCAGACATCCTGGGCGAAGATGGGCAGAAACGGCGCCTTGGCCTGTCTCCAGGCAGGAGCAAACGACCTGGGAGGGACCCTGATGAGTGAAAGCATAAGTCGTGCTGCGGGTGCGGGCCATGGGCAGGAGTTGCCACCTGATGAAATGGAGCAGCTTATCGCCTCGATCAACAGGCCCGCTCGCCAACGCACTACGTTGTATGGAGCTGCGCCCCCGGATCGCATCAGTGCATCAACGGCAGTCCAGGTGCAGGCGTTTGCGGCATTGGGGCAACCCTATACCTTATGAAATATTGGCGTGGACTTGCTGATGTCTAACCAGCACGGTGATTGATCATGACCAGACCCGAAGATCGCTTTGAATTCGCTGCCATGCCGCACCGACCCAAGTGGCAACTGCCGGAAGGCAAAAGAGTAGCGGTATATACCGTGGTGAACGTTGAGGAATGGGATATCAGCAAACCCATCGCCCGGGAATACGTCACACCACCGGCGGGTGTGGTCACCGTGCCCAATATACCGAATTGGGCCTGGCATGAGTATGGCATGCGGGTTGGGATTTGGCGTCTCATGGAGGCGCTCGGTAAACGCAACCTAATGGCGAGTGCCGCAATCAACGCGCGCGTTTGCGAGGGTAGTGGAGAACCGGTTGCAAGAGCCCTGTGCGATGCCGGTTGGGCCTTGATGGGGCATGGATATTCTCAGGCCGCATTGCATATCGTGCCCGACCAGCGTGAAGTCATCGCAAAATCATACGAGCTGCTGCGCGATTTCAGCGGTAAGGCGCCGAAGGGGTGGCTTGGCCCGGGATTACATGAAAAACTGGACAGCCTCGATATCCTTTCCGAGGTCGGTTTTAAATTTGTGTGTGATTTTCCGATGGATGAACAACCGGTGGCGATGCAAACTTCATCCGAGCCTATCGTAGCTATGCCCTATACCCTGGAGTTGAGTGACCTGCCGATGATGGTCGTACACCAACACCAATCCCGGGTATGGCTCGACAGGGTCATTGATCAGTTCGACCGGCTTTACGCGGAAGGTGCCGAACAGCCGCGTGTCATGTCTATGAGTGTGCATCCGTACATCATGGGAGTGCCTCATCGTATCAAGTATTTTGAGGCGGGGTATGACTACATGAAAAAGCACTCTGACGTGTGGTTCACCACGGCAGAGGAGATCTATGACTGGTTCATGAGCAATCCGCAATAGCGCATTCAGGAACTATCCTTAAAGACGACTGCCTGGCGCTTATGTCGCTGAGTATTGAATTAGCGTCACCAGGCTCTAGGCCGTTTCCCTGCGGTCATTGTCGCTGACAGTCAAACCCCGGGCATCGATAGGCAAGATGCCTGTGGAGACTAAACCCTAGAATCAAGCCATCACACAAGCGTTCAGCCTGGAGGCGGCTGCTCGCACGTTTTCTCTTTTATCCTCAGGGCGGCCAGTAATGAGCTTACAGATTCCCAATGACAAGATATGGATTAGCGAACTGAATAAAGACGAGACAGTCCGTGGCGGATTTGATCGTGATCGCACCGTTCGTTTTTACGACACAACCTTGCGTGATGGCGAGCAGGCGATTGGTGTGGTGTTTAATCCGGATCAAAAATTTGAGATTGCCCGCACATTGTCCGAGCTGGGCGTGGGGCGCATCGAGTCGGGTTTCCCCAAGGTCTCTGCCGAGGATACCGAAGCTGTCAAGCGTATCCTGGAAGCGGATTTAACCTCGGAAATATGGGGATTCGCCCGATGTGTCATCAGTGATATCGATGCGCATATTGAGCTGGGGACGAAACAGGTATTGGTGGAAATATCCACCAGCGATCTCAAAATGCAGGCTTATGGTTTTGATCGTAAAAAGGTCATGGAGCGTTTGACCAATGCAGTCAAACATGCCAGGGATAACGGCCTCAGGGTTAATTTTTTTGCTGTTGACGCAACCCGGTCGGATACGGGTTTTCTGAAAGATGTCTACTCTACTGCGATAGAGACCGGTGCGGAAGAGATATCGGTAGTCGATACCATTGGCGCCTGTGCACCCGAGGCTGTAGAGGCCCTGATTCATGATATCGCCAGTCATGTCGGGCCCGGAGTTCCTATCCATTGGCATGGACATAACGACTTCGGTCTCGCCACAGCTTCTGCCATTGCAGCGGTAAGGGGTGGCGCGACATGGATCCAGGGTACAGTGAATGGTATGGGAGAACGGGCCGGTAATGCGGATATTTGCGAAGTGGCCCTGGCATTGCAATGTCTGTATGACGTGCCGGTAGAACTGGATTTGACCAAGGCGAGGGATGCATCGCGGGTGGTCAAGCAGGCCGGAGGTTACCAGGTGGATGGATGGAAGCCTGTGGTGGGCGAGAACCTGTACATCAGGGAGAGTGGGGCAGTAGCAAGCCAGTTCCATATACCGCAGGCAATAGAACCATACTCGGCAGATATCGTTGCCGCTGAGCGCGGCATCGTGCTGGGTAAAAAAAGCGGCCTGGCAAGTATTCAGTTGAAGGCTGAAGAACTCCATCTATCGGTTTCCGAGGAACGTTATCCAACCATTTTAGCTGCGATCAAGTTGCTGGCCACGTCGGAGGAAAGGCTGGTTAGTGACGAAGAATTCCGGCAGATAGTATCCCGGAATCAGTGAACGGCAGAGATCATCAACTCTTACAGGATTGTCCAGTCCACGGGGATTTCGGGTGGTATGCCGATTTATGCGCTTGGTTGCCTGCAGTGGCACAAGCGATGCCGGCCCTCTAAGCGACAACCACTGGCATCGTTACCTATCCATTGCCTTGGTTAACATAAAACAGCGAGGAACTTATGCAGATTAGGAAAGTTGGTGTTGTGGGAGCGGGCACCATGGGTAACGGTATAGCCCAAGTGTTTGCCGCAGCCGGATTCAGCGTATTGATGCATGATATTGATGAAGCATCTCTGCAACGGGGTATGAATGCCATCAGGAAGAGCCTGGACCGATTGTGGAACAAGGAAAAAATTACAGAACTGGATAAAAAAGAAACACTGACGAACATCCAGATGACGACACAACTCGAGCAGATGGAGGATGTTGACCTGGTGGTTGAGGCGGCTAGCGAGAAATATGAAATCAAAGCATCGATATTCAGGGCATTGGATCAATGTTGTAAGCCGGAGGCAATACTGGCGTCCAATACATCCTCAATTTCATTAACCCAGCTTGCGGGGGAGACGAAGCGTCCGCAGCGAGTAATCGGTATGCATTTTATGAATCCCGTGCCGATGATGAAATTGATTGAGATAATCCGGGCGCTTCAAACAGATGATGAAGTCGATCGGCTTATCCATGAGTTATCCAAGCAGATAGGCAAAACGCCGGTAGCGGTGAACGACAGTCCGGGTTTTATATCCAACAGGATTCTTTTACCGATGATTAACGAGGCAGTATTCACCCTTCAGGAAGGGATTGCCTCCGTTGAAGCCATTGATGAAGTGATGAAATTGGGCATGAATCACCCTATGGGCCCATTGGCACTGGCGGATCTAATTGGGCTTGATACCTGCCTCTCGATCATGGAGGTGCTGCACGATGGACTGGGTGACAGTAAATACCGTCCCTGTCCTTTGCTTCGCCGCATGGTTGATGCGGGTTACTTGGGAAGAAAAACCGCAAAAGGCTTTTATGAGTATTAGGGCCTGTTAACACTAATCCAAAAACCCCCTGGTAAAGATACTGCCTGATTAAATCCTGCAGCTACTTTACCAGCCTAGGATCCCTAGGATCAAAGGTGAATTTTGTTATGGCACTGAACGTTGCTTTAGCTGCGTCCGGATGCAATGGATTAAAGAGGTAATTGTATTCTCCAGACACGGCAGCACTGGGTACCTGAAGGATAAGCGAGCTGTTATCGACGACCCACTGATCACCGACGGCTTGTACCGATGAGGACATGGTGGGTTCTCGCCAGTCTGTCGGTAAATCATCTAGTGCGATGTGCAGCACCAACTCCTCGGGGAAAGAGACCTCCAATTTATGATAGCCTCTGAGAATGTCTGCTCGACCCAGGTGGATCAATAGCTCCATCGCGGCCTGCGCCAGGCTGCTGCCGAGATAAACAACCCTGACACCTTTGCTGTTCCATCGTCCACCGAATAAGTACGCTCCTTCACCGGACATCATTTCGTCGGGAGATAATGCGAATTCTGCAGCGGCGATTCGCCAGCCTGACAGCATCAGCTGAAGACCCCATGGCGCAAGCGCCCGATCAGGTCTTCCACATCCCTGGCGCCCAGTTCAGTGCTGGCATGCTCTAAGGGGGATTCTCCGCCCAAAATATCGAGGGGTGTATGCAACCAAGCCACGGCGGCTTCGTCATCTCCCTGCATCATTGCCACCGCAGCATCCTTGAGGCTGGCTAACCGAACCACACGATCCGATTCATCCGTTTGCAGCAGTCCGGCTTTCTTTCGACGCTGTAATGTCGAGGGTGGTATGGACAAAATCTGGGCGATCTCCTTTTGCGAGGTATGCAGCGCCGCCTCGAGTTGGGTTATGGCACTATATTTCAAGCCTTTTTTAATGCAGGTCAATATTTTCTCCCGACTGCCCGAGCGAATCCCTGTGACTCTTTGAACCAGGCGGAGGCCTCCCTTCTTAGTCTTTTTGTGGACCTTAATGTCAGTGAATCGACCTGTTGTCGCAACACGATCAGTACGGTAACCAGCTGCGGCTCCCTTCTTGGGTGTGGCGATCGGCTTCTTTTTTGTGCTCATTTGGCTATCCTGAAATGCTCATCTGGTTATTATATGCTTCAGTTATTGGTCGGTCAAAGTGGGTTTGAAACCATATGGCAAGATTCCAATGAACTCAGTTACTTACTAGCCATTGAGCACGTAGATGTTGTTCGATGCTCACTACTACGCCTTTCAGGCCTTTGGAGGTGTGCCTGAGCGGGGTATCTATGACAACATGAAGACGGCTGTCGA
>JBEVXH010000019.1:0-6209 GCA_040506195.1 Candidatus Thiodiazotropha sp.
TCGAATTCACGCTGGGAACCATCGGGGAGAGAGATAACGGGCATATTACTTCCTCATCAGTGGTGGCCCATACGAGAGGCCACTTGAAAACTAAAAAAGCCGGTGCCTTGGGGCCGGCCCTATGATGTCAGACAATCCAAATGGGCGGATTGAGCAGTCCGGCACGACCCATCTCCGGGCCATTCGATTCATAACCATGTTAGTTATCATGAAATCAAAGGCTTATCGGGCAATGCCAATTGCAGGCGAAGTCTAATACAGTCCCACGCGGCAAGTCAAAACCAGGATACCGGCAAAGAGGACCCCGTAAAACAGTCGCCGTTCCCAACGATCGACAGCCCACCCATCCAGCTAGCCACTTCACTCTATAAATATTCACTATATAGGGTGGGCCCTGCAACACTAAACACCCTGCAAAAACAGAAACTACTTCCTAAACTCCAACACATCAAGAGAACGGAAAATTTCATTTACATCCTCGACCCCATGTCATCAATGAACCCTGTGTTTTCATCGATGCAATATTTCTCCCTGTTATTCTCCTCGACAAATAGCATCAACCGATTAATAAACAACCAACATACGACCAATCCGGAGATAGCAGGCAAGTTGCCCGACTCCAACATGCAGGCTGCTTTCGTCATATATATAAAGCCTCGATAGAGGACTGGTAAGCACATGAGAAAAAGAGTAAAAATAGTATCCAACAGGGAGGTTTTTTCTAATCCAACACCTCCCCTTACTGCAACTTGCAGGCAGATTGCACGATCATTTTCGTGCAGATCGCCTTATATCCAACCTTATTAGGCTGGTTATAAGGCAGGTTGCCTGTTGAATACGGATATAGGTGGGATTGGAGGCAAGTTGCCTGCTACTTATATGTTAGCGAATACACCCAAGGAAGATACTATGAATATTTCAGTTTTTGGATTTATCTTTACTGCTTTATTCGTTTCATCTTCAGCCCTTTCTAAAGAGATAGATGAATCGGTTTATTCAGGGTTATTGAAAGATAGCAGTGGTAGTTTTCAATTAAAATTTGTAATTTCAGAGACTGGCAATGAAAACAATAAATTTGCACCTATCATTGCCTACACAGTTTCACCCAATGTTGAGAAAAAGAGCTGTGGTTTCAATAAAACAGACAATCTATATTTGCCGCAAGAATACAAATCAACTCCATTGTATGATTTCTCTGATAAAAGTGACCCTCTTCCTATCGAGAAAATCCCGGTATATTTTGCCACAGTAATTTCAGCAGAAATGGCAAGAAAAAAATTAGTTACATTAGCTGAAGACTCATTGCCATACCACACATGTACTCGCATCCTTTGGGAGAGGTTGCTTGGCATAAATAAAAAGTGAGCTTAATAAGTATCAACTTAGGCAATCAATTGATACTAAAAATAATTATGTCATTCATATTCACTCTCTGGGAAAACCTTGCTATCACTCGGCCACCCTATATTTAGGCGAATAATCGAAAATGGATATAGAAGCCTTAGAAAAAACGAATATCGATAACTTCAAGTTGAAATGGCGTTGGACCGACCCCGATTACTTGGATATGCCTGAGGAAGATCTCGACAAGATAAACGTATTATCCCCTGAGTCTGCCTCAGCTGTCTTCGGTGAATCATTACGTTTAATTCAGGAATCTAATATCGAGAATGAAGGCCAGAGAATATCTGCTAATAATAGCGATGTAACTGAGTATCTTGCACGTATTGACGTAGAATCAAAGATTTTAGTGAGTTGGAGTCCAGATTGTGCTGTCGTAACAACGCTAAATATCTTTATTAAATACTGGGACGATTTTTGTTATCCATCAAGCGATGATATTTCGATTTGGCCAGCTAACAACGCTTGGTTCTTACAATACTTCCATTATGAGGAGTTTTCGTTTATTACCTTTTAGCATTTAATGAGTTGTTACGAGAAGTAAATATGGAAAAAATATTACCTTGCTGGGGGTATCTTTATAAAAACCAGGTCGGAGAGCAATATTCGCTAATAATATAAACAATCGCTCTCTGACCCTGTTTTTTGGCTGTTTTCTATGGTTTGTCCCTGATCTCTTACACTTTAATCACCCTACCTCATGGAAGACGAATCGATGGAAAAAGTCCCTGAATAGCCAAACGTCCGCCCAAACAGCGGGTGTACCATATTGAAGTCCATGTAAAACTCTTTCTCATTGATCGCACGTTCAATTATCTCCGCATCACCCAGTATGGCCCAGGTCGGTATGGATAGACGCGCCACGCCGATATCCCAAACATAACCGCGACTGGTAAACACCAGGGCGCCTTTATTGACAGACATCCGCATGCGGATGCCCATGCCGAATTTCACATATTCGATGATCTCATCGTCCTTTACATGTTCCATGCGGGATTTGAAGACTGCGGGGGGCTTGCCGGGAAACTTCAGGGTACGGCGCCAGAACATCGCTTTCTTGTTGTCGTCCTCAGTCCAGTTTCTCACCTCAGTCGCGATATTGACGCCGCGATAGGGGATCAGAGCGCCAAAGATACGCCCTGGTAGAAGAAACAGCTTGGCAATATTCGAATGAAACACTCGATCCATAGTCCCGGTAACCGTTAAACGGGATGCCTGTCCCGGCTTCATCTCATAGTGCTGCTGAACAATCTCGTCCAGTTGATCCCACTGTTCCCCCAATGCGTTTTGCATCACCGACAATGCGCTGTTCTTCTGCATCTGAATCTCCTTATATGACAATCTGTGGTTTAAAGACCATGAGAAAATAGATAACGATCATCGACAGGAAGGCGGGTATGCCCAGCCAAAACCAGGTCCTGGCATAGCGCCGGTATTGACCACTGAGTGGCCGCTCGTTCTCAATCGCCTCGGTGGCGATGTCGCGCATACGAATCTGCAGCCAGACAACCGGCAGCCAGCACCCGCCCGCAACAATGTAGAGTAGAATGGTGGTGACGATCCAGGGCTGACTGAAGGGTATGCCCATCAGATGTACGAGCCAGAGGCCGGTGAGCGGTTGAATGATCACCGTCGGTGTCGTAAAGAGCCAGTCAGCGATGACTACGGTACGGTTTGTCCGTGCAATACTGCGCAGGTCCCCTCCACGGTCAGCTATCCATTTATAAAACGCGCTGCCAAGTCCCGTTCCGAACAGGAGCGTGGAGCTGATGATATGGATCAGCTTGATTGCAGTGTATTCCATTATCCTCTCCTCTCTAAAACCAGCATGATCAGCGTTGCGACGATCAATGGCAGGTTTTTACTCATCGCCCCGAATGGATGCAGCCAATACTCCGAGAGCCAGAGGGTGATAATGATGCTGTAGAGTAGAATAATTCCGATCTGTATGGCGGCGACCAAACGTAGCCGGTAAGAGAACATTGTGGCGAGACCGAGTATCATGTCGGTGGCTGCGGCACCATAGAGCATCACCGGCTGCCAGATCTCTTCAAATCCCACTTTGGCCAGCATTGCGTAGCTCTGCTCAACAGGAAAAACGAAGGCGGAAACTATCCCGGTAAAGAGCCAGACTAAGGCGATACTGAGACGTAGCAGCGGCGCCAGAAAATAGAGTGGCGCATGCCAACGATCGGCCTCTTGCGCGGGCGTACCGTCAAGCACCTGTGCAATGCTTCGCGGCCTGAATCCAAATCGCGATTCAAAAGGTTCGACATCGGCGGTGTTGCCGTTGCGCAGCATCGCGACTGCCTCTTGCGTGATCGGCGTCTGTCCCAGAAATCCGCCCATGCGGGCTCCATATAGTGCGGCGCGGTACGGGAGTGAGAAGAACCTCGGCCTCCCCTTCCCCAACCAGTGGCGCAACGCCCTATAGAGCGTCTTCATCGAAACGGGCGACGGCCCTACCATCTCGATATCCGCCCGCAGTGGAGACGGGGCGTCGATCAGCTGAATCATCGCCTTTGTCAGATCTTCGATAGTGATGGGCTGGATCTCCTGATCGCCGCTATCGATCAAAGGGATACAGGGCAGCGCAGCCATGGCTTTGAACAGAGCCATGCTTTTTGCGCCGGCGCCGTAGACGATGGAGGGCATCACAACGGCCCAATCCAGCGACCGCTCCCTCAGATACCGGTCCGCTGCCCGTTTGCTCTTGTGATAGTGACTGAAGGCGATCTCATCTGCGCCGAGAGCGGAGATCTGAATTACACGCTTCACGCCTACCGACTCACAGGCTTGAAATAATGCAATCGGCGCCTGTGTATGCAGTGCATCGAAAGTCTGCCAACGAATTTGGCGGATGATGCCCACTGTGTTGATGACGACATCAACGTTCTGCAACCGGGGCGTCCAGTCGGATACGCTATGGTCTGTCGCGAAGTCGGCTTCGATAATAGCCATCTTTGGCCAGCGTTGTTGCGCCGGATGCGGGCTACGTACGCAAGCCAAGACTTCATGTCCCGCATCTGACAGCGCATGCACCAGGTGACTACCAATGAATCCGCTGGCGCCGGTAATCAGGATGCGCATGTCACTCCACCTCTGTATCGATCTTTGGCGCCGGATGGCTGTCGTAGGAACGGATGGATCGCCACATCACCTGGCCAATAACACTCAGGGCGATGAAGTCACCGAGTAGTGTTCTGAAGAGTGCCTGCTGCAGCTCATAAGCCAGATTCAGCCGGGATATTTCTAAAGTAGGCGCAAAGTAGACAACAACCAGGAGAGGGGATATGACCAGCATCAGCTGGGTAAACATGACCCAAAAGTCTGCTCGTTGGTCGGTACCGCAGGTATCCGTCAGCACGGCTTTCAACAGTGGTTTGAGTAACCTTATCAAGACGATACTGACCACAAGACAGAGCGTGATTTCCAATAAGATGAGTAACAGTAAATCCATTGTCGCTATCTCCCAATTTTGCATTTCATATATTTCTGTAATGACAGAAATTCAATGACAAAAAAACCTACTTACCCAGGAAGCTCTGCACCCTAGTACCCAGCTTGATGAGCTTCTGCAGCGTGGCTTTGGGCAATAGTTTGATTTGCCCGTGCCAGGTATCCAGGGTCTCCATGAACACCAGTACGTCCTTCATGCGCTGCTTCACCTCTTCTGGTGTCTGCTTGTCTTCATCTCCCTCAAGGACGCACTCACGAAGTACCGTCACGGTCGGATCGAGTTCCCGCTGCTTGCGCCCCTCCATGATGGTGTAGAAAAGCTCCCAGGGATCTTTCATGGTTTCGAAATGGTCTCTGCGATCCCCCAACAGATGGACCACCTTGACCAGCTTCCAGGCCTGAAGCTCTTTGATGCTGGTACTGACGTTGGAACGGGCTACTCCGAGGGTCTCGGTAATCTCCTCGGCATTGAGCGGACTGGAGGAGAGAAACAGCAGCGCATGGATTTGTGCCACGGTCCGGTTCACTCCCCAACGAGTTCCCATTTCACCCCAGTGAAGGATGTATTTCTCCATGACAGGTGTCAGTTTCATTATCTTAATTCCAGTAATTTCTGTTATTACTGAAATTAGTGTAAGAAGAGGATATTGTCAAATGTATTTTTCTGGGGCTCTTTATTCAATCACGATCACAGTGTGGCGCTTCATAGATGCAGGATTCGAATATAATTCACACATCCACATAATAAAGGGGGATGGATACAAGAGATCCCTGTTTATCTGGATAGAGTTTTTTGCGGCTGGGCCGCACCCTTCTGCGGTGCCTGATTCAATTTGTGGTTTGAGGGCTTGTGTCGCATCACCCAACCACCCATGAGCGACACCATCGCCAGGGTGTAGACGATCATCGCCCCTGCCGGCATATCGAGTAGCGCGGCCATAACCAAACCCAAAGCGTAACCCGCTGCCGCGACAACGTAACCGATCAGATCGGCGCCCGATTCCCGCTGCCGTACTGCCAGTGCGGGAAGAATGAGTGTGGCGAAGACCAGAAACACCCCCACCAGTTGCACAGAGGCGGTGATCGCGACCGCGAACAACAGGTAGAAAAGCAGCAAGGAGCGATGTCGTAAAGGAGAGAACCAAACTACGAGTAATACACTATAGAGCAGCGCCACTGGAATGATCTGCTGGTAATTCACCCAGAGTATTTGGCCGACCAAAAGCTCCCTCAGCTGTTCCCCGCCATGGGGATTGGCCGCCAACAGCAGCACGCTGCCGCTGGAGGCGAGGATGAAGAGGCAACCGATCAACGCCTCCTGAATCTCGGGCCAGCGACGCTCGGTCAGG
>JBEVXH010000020.1:0-6095 GCA_040506195.1 Candidatus Thiodiazotropha sp.
CAGATCAGAAAATTCCGCCTGAACTACCCATCTCAAAAGGACCGGATATGGTTACGTCAAACCATGGCGCGAGAGTGTGCGCAGTTTGCATCCGGCGTGACTGCGCTGATCGATGGCAGATTTGAACTTGAAATCAGTTAAGTTTCACGGTCGGCAGGGAGCGCTGTTTCATCTCCATTTTTTGCCTGATTGATGTGCTCGAGCCCCTCAAACAGATCGTACAGCGTCTTTAGGATATGCAGCAGCGCAAACAGTAGAACGCCATGGTGCATCCCGATACGAAACTGCTCGATGGTTTGCAATTCGTACCAGGCCTCTGAAGCACTGGTATATAAAAGCAGAATGCCGACCAGTAAATTCAGATATGTGTTCATGGTAATCATTTTAAGCAGTTTCATCTATCCGGTTCCGTCCCTATCCTGACTCTTCATTTCTTAAAACACCTGGATAGTGCAGTTTAGCCGATAGAATTTTACTGCCTATGTAGTTGGGCGATAAATATCATTTTCCCTCTAAGGCATTAATGACATCATACTTAGCCACGACTTGGATAGTTGGTTCTGTTAAGGGACAATGAAACCAGTGTCTGCAGGCCAGAGGTATCCAGGAATGCTATTTTCAAAGTCGGAATCAACACCGCTTTATGTGTCCCGTACAGATCCTCTTAATCCTCTCTCCAGCTATTCCAAACATGGGTTTGAACTTGACGGCGATGTCTGGCCTTCTGTTGAACACTACTACCAGGGCATGAAATTCAAACCCGGTGAGCTGCGCAACGCCATTCGTGATGCGGATCATCCCGCCAAGGCGAAAAAACTCGCGGCAAAAAACAAAAAATCGGTACGCAACGATTGGGAAAAGACCAAAGAAACCATCATGACACGCGGTATCTATATAAAATGCCGCAGCCATCCTGAAGCTGCCGAAGCCCTGCTTGCCACGAACGAGCAGAAGATCATCGAGAACAGTCAATTCGACTACTACTGAGGCTGCGGCCGAGACGGGCGCGGTCACAACACTTTCGGCAAGATATTGATGGCGGTTAGGGAGAAACTCAGGGAGGAGAGATCAGCCGCTGAACGGCCATAGCTCTATCCCCAACCACATAAAGCCGATCGACAGCACGATGCAGCACAGCGTGACGACTGCGATCAGTGGCTTGATACCGAGCGACAATATTTGCATGACACCCAAGTAGGCCCCGACGGCGGTTACGAAAAAAGCGAATTCACTCACCACGAGCAGGGTCAGCAACGGCATGGCAGTCGCCCCATCATCAACGGTGACGCTGCCTTTCATCACGATCAGCATCAAAAACAGGCCGATACCCAAGGCGACAAAGGTGAAGTTGTTTTTATTCATGCCACAGCACCAGAATCCAACAATCCTAAATTGTTTCTGGCGTCCGCCTGGGTGTCAATAGCACCATTTATACCTTAATAGCAGCAACGGTTTTCATCATAATCGAGTGCACGTCATAAAAACAAAATGTAAACAATAGTTTTCTATGATTCGCAGGGGCTCTTCTATATAACCATACAATTCACTTCACGCTCAGTTGCGATTGACACTACGATACAGCTCAACCACCTCACCCAACTGGGATGGCCCCAGATCCGCCGCCATGGCGGAGAAGCCGATGATCGGGACGCCTGTCCAGTTGCCGGGTGCGCCGCCGATACCACCAATATATTCAGACATTGCGATAATGCTTGGATTAGTCTCAAAATCATATTGAGTAGCAGCTAAGATGGTCACCCAACCCGCCTCGAAGCCAGGCTCAAGATTCCAGTTGGAAACATTCGCGGGTGGAGTGTCAAAAACGGACAGGTTGCCACCAATGCCACGGTTCACGGAAACCACATTGACAATACGTTGTAGAGCAACCGTTTCATACCAGGGACTTAAATATGCTGGAGGCCCAATGTCAGAAGGCATATTTATAACAAATTCATGATTCTTTTCTGCATAGTCATAGTAGAAGAAACCGACTTCTATGTCAGGCGTTGCGTTGGTTAAATAGCCCGTATTTGTACAGAGGGCGCCTGCACCATTGTGGGGATAGTCGATAACCTGTGCACCCAAGCTTTCCAGAGTGACCGTCTCACCATCGTTAATGCTGTCATTCAAGCTACCCACACAAGCAATTTGAGGATCAACACCATCCAGATCATTGGTCATGGTGCTGCTATTCCATATACCGTGCTTGCGCATCGGAAAGGTCAGTACGATATCGGTCTCACCATTGACGCCTCTCTTGACGAAGTAAGGTGCAGATACCGCATCGGCACTGAGTACCAGGGCGACCGGCAACGGATTGGAGCCCATGGGGATCGACGGATTGGGGGTGATGTCGTAGACGGAACCGGTATCGTACTCGGTCAGCGGCACGACAATTGATTTCACCGTGTTACCATCTGCGCTCAGCATGTTCGCCCGCTGTACATCGCCGGAGGCCAGCGAGGGTAGCTGGGAGTTGACCGGATCATCCGGCCGATAGTGCTGGGCCACCGTGGTGTAGTGATCGATATGGGTCGCCTGCTGCACAAAAGCGGCGCCGTTGGTGACGTTGAGCATGATCGAATAGACCTTGATCCCGCCGGTGGGCTCGACCAGGCCCGCGTTCAGGCTGTCCCCATAGGGTACACCGGCCCCTCCCCCATCCTGGGCCACTCCTTCTGTCGACAAGGCACCAGACTCGAAGCCGTTGATCTGCTCATCAACATCACCGGCACTCCAAGCATCCGCGACCACCGAGCAATCCGCCGGCATACCTGTGGCATCATGCCGCAGGCCATCCACAATGGAGCGGTCCCCTGCTACTGCGTTGATAACACCATCGGCACTTCCGCCGACATCGATCTCTGCATAGATGCTATTGTCTTCAGCCGGACCATAACCATCGGCCAGGACCCCCATCTCGATGATCTCCACATAACCTTCGGTCACATCTTCGTCAGTGGTGGCGGTGTAGCTGTTGCTGAAGTCGATACCGGCCTGCAATATAGCCTTGTCCGGGTAGGTGCAGGTCTCGTCCTCGGTGATGAGGTTGGGTAGATCGGTGGCCGTATTCAGACGAAGTGTGGCGTTCCACACATCGTAGGGCGCCAGATAGACATTGATGTCGAAGACATCGTAACCGATGCGCGATTCATGGAACCTGACCTTGACGGCCTTATAGAGCTTCGTGGTGTTGGTGACGGTCAGGTTGGTGATGAAGCCGTTGTTGACGGTGTAGTACGGCAAGAGTGCAATTTGACCGGCGCCGTCTGGATTGAGGTGGACGGCGTTGATGCTTGTGGCAGCAATGGTCAGCAGTGTGGCTGCCATCATCCTGGATTTTATCGCCACATTTATATCTCCTTTATCTTTGCATGATCGGTGCAAATGGATTTCCATAAAAATGCCAATATGCTGTATGGCCTATTTACTCTTTCTACTCAACAACCTGCTTAGCTCTCAGTTGCGATTGACGCTACGATACAGCTCAACCACCTCGCCCAACTGGGATGGCCCCAGATCCGCCGCCATGGCGGAAAAGCCGATGACCGGTATGCCGGTCCAAACATCGTTATCGGCATCGATACTACCAATGATTTCAGTCATGGCATAAATACTAGGGGCTCTCGCATAGTCATATTGTCTGTTTTGATAAGGGGCGGAGATAGTCACCCAACCCGCTTCAAAACCAATATCGAGGTTCCAATCGAATACATTATTGGCTGGTGTACCAAAGAGTTGTGTATTACCGTCAGTGGTCTGATTAACCGAAACCACATTGACCGCACGATCAAGATAACGGAAATCATAATCTTCAACTAAGAACCCAAAATCGTTTGTAACAATACTATAATCTACGGCCTGCTCTCCATAGTCGTAAGCGGTTAAATTAACTTCAATATCTCTTTGACCTAACGCCACATAGCCGGCATTGGTACAGAAAGCGCCTTTATCATCATAGGGATAGTCATTAACCTGCCTACCCAAGCTTTCCAGTATAACGGTCCCTCCATCGTTAATCCCATCATTCAAGGTACCCACACAGGCTTCCAAGGGCCCGTTCCCATCCCGGTCATTGGACGGGTAATTGCTGTTATAGATACCGTGCTTACGCATCGGAAAGGTCAGAACGATATCAGTCTCCCCATTAACGTCGCTTTTGACAAAGTAAGGTGCAGAGACCGCATCGGCACTCAGTACTAGGGCGACCGGCAACGGATTGGAGCCCATGGGGATCGACGGATTGGGGGCGATGTCGTAGAGCGCACCTGTGTCGTACTCGGTCAGCGGCACGACAATTGATTTCACCGTGTTGCCGTCCGTGCTCAGCATGTTCGCCCGCTGTACATCGCCGGAGGCGAGCGAGGGCAGTTGGGAGTTGACCGGATCGTCCGGCCGATAGTGCTGGGCCACCGTGGTGTAGTGATCGATATGGGTGGCCTGCTGCACAAAGGCGGCGCCGCTGGTGACGTTGAGCATGATCGAATAGACCTTGATGCCACCGGTGGGCTCAACCAGCCCTGCATTCAGGCTGTCCCCATAGGGCGCTCCCGCACCACCCGTATCCTGGGCAATCCCTTCTGTTGACAAAGCACCGGATTCAAAGCCGTTGATCTGCTCATCAACATCACCGGCACTCCAGGCATCCGCGACCACAGAGCAATCCGCCGGTATGCCTGTGGCATCATGCCGCAGGCCATCCACAATGGAGCGGTCCCCTGCTACTGCGTTGATAACACCATCGGCACTCCCTCTGGCATCGATCTCTGCATAAAGATCACTGTCTTCAGCCGGGCCGTAGGGGCCATCGGCCAGGACGCCCATCTCGATGATCTCCACATAACCTTCGGTCACATCTTCATCGGTGGTAGCGGTGTAGATGTTGTTGAAGTCGATACCGGCTTGTAGCTGTGCCTTGTCCGGGTAGGTGCAGGTCTCATCCTCGGTGATGAGGTTGGGCAGACCGGTCGTGGTATTCAGACGAAGTGTTGCGTTCCAGACATCGTAGGGCGCCAGGTAGACATTGAAGTCGAATACGTCTGCGCCGATACGCGATTCATGGAACCTGACCTTGACGGCCTTATTGAGCTCCGTGGTGTTGGTGACGGTCAGGTTGGTGATGAAGCCGTTGTTGACGGTGTAGTACGGCAAGAGTGCAATTTGACCGGCGCCGTCTGGATTGAGGTGGACGGCGTTGATGCTTGTGGCAGCAATGGTCAGCAGTGTGGCTGCCATCATCCTGGATTTTATCGCCACCGCTGTACCTCCCTTTACCAATGCATGATGAGTAAATTGAATATCCTTGAGTCGATTATCTGATTTTACGCTCTATTTTAAAACAATTATTTTGTGTCCATATTTTTAAATTCTTTTACACCCTCGTCGACGCCGAGGGCCAGCAATAATCAGGGTCAGAGAGGAATGGCGCTTACTTAGGGCCTGTTAACACTAATCCAATACGCCCTGCTGGGGCTGTATTCGTGCCCAGCAAGGCAGAATGAGCGTGGTGTAGTTATTCTACATGAGCGAATGTTAACGCCGCTGGGGGCGAAAACAGCCCCAGCCCTTTGGGTTGTGCCTGAAAAAGCACCAATCAAGGCGCACCCCAAGGGCACTTCCTTCGGGGCGCGAGGAGAGAAGTTTGGTTGTTCTAAATGAACGACGAGCAACGCCGAGTGGCGCTTTTTCAGGCACAACAGGGCGCATTGGATTAGTGTTAACAGGCCCTAAGACGAATTCCAGGATTTTCGTCATTTCGGCGCAGGCCGGAATCCAGGAATACCGTCACCATCAAGCATTCTGGATCCCGGCCTGCGCCAGGATGACGGTGGTTCTCGGCTTATGTAAGCGCCATTCCTCTCTGCGACATTTAATTCCACAAAAAAACAGGAACCAGGTGCATTGACCGGTATCGAGCGGCCGGGTCTGCTACGGCCAATATCGAGATATGTTGTTACGTTTGAATTCCCTTAACGAACCATACCGACAATCATTGCCTGTACAGGTATCGGGCATCCCAAGCCTCAATCACACTCAAACTTGCAAGGTTTACCGTTGGCGCCACATTCGGCACGCATGACCATCAGTGAATTCTT
>JBEVXH010000021.1:0-4235 GCA_040506195.1 Candidatus Thiodiazotropha sp.
CAGATCTATCAGACATCATCCGCCTGATATCTTTTAAATCCAAACAGGGCTATTCATGTCAAGGAAAGCACATTGGTAGGTATCTACTTGCACCTTGTTCGGAAAATCCACATTTAAAGTACTCAATCTGTAGAAGATAACCGGTTAAACTAGGGCCTGTTAACACTAATTAGCGTATCGGTAATCAGTGCGAAGTTGATAAAGAACAAGAAAACAACATCCAACTTATCGAAACGGGAAAAGATTCGGCGAAAACCTTTTAGTCGCCGAAAGAGGCGTTCTACCTCGTTGCGCTTTTTATACAGCGCTTTGTCATAGTTCCATTTTGTTACGCGGTTGCTCTTGGGAGGTACCACTGGAATCATTTCCAAGTCCAGTATCAATTGCAGTGTGTCGTCTCCTTCATAGGCCTTATCCATGATCACATGAGTTCCTTCCCAGCCCTGATTCTCAAGGGTTTTCAATAGCTTTCTACCTTCTGGTGCATCACCCGTCTGACCCGGAGACAGTGAGAACGTGACGGCCGTCTTCTCATTTGCCGCTACCATATGAATCTTAGTTGTCCATCCGGCTCGCGATTTACCGATCGACTGCGGGCCGTTTTTTTTAACGCGCCCGTACCGTCTGGATGCACTTTCACCGCGGTGCTATCGACGGAAACATGTTCGACCTGGATGTTCATGATGTCATTGGCCTGCAGCTCTGAAAAAACCTCATCCAACACCCCTTGCTTGGCCCATCGATTCATTCGCGTGTAAATCGTGTGCCAGTTGCCGAACTTCTTCGGTAAAGCACGCCATTTGCAACCCTGTTCCGCAACATACAAAACCGCATTGATCACTTGCAGATTTGATATCGTGACGTTACCTCTTTGTTTTGGCAGCAATTCTTTGATGAGATTGAATTCTTCGGTTGTAATTTTCATCCGATGATTTTAACAAAATTAGTGTTAACAGGCCCTAACTGGTTTAGACGAGTTCGTCGTCATAATTTCATTTTATATAGAAACAAATGGAAACTGGGGGCTTGTTTTCTCCTTTCAAATGATGCCTGTCCTGATTATCAAAGAAGGGATTCAGGCTCATGCCTACATCAGCAACGATACGATCACCCGGGATCAAGTCGATACCGCCAATGCCGCGACGGGTGGTCATCTGACCTATCTTGAGAAAAACGGGCAACCTTTTTTGCTCAACCCGCACCTGAGTGATTTTGCCGATCAGGACGGCATGGTGCGCCTGATCATGGAAGGTGTCGAGGCCAGCGATGAAAGTTGCACTGATAATCCGGAAACCTGCTATCTCTCACTTCAAGTGGTTTGGGGCGGGGGTGCGTCGAGCAGTGAACGCAGACTCGAGGCCAAGGTCTATCTGGATCTGCAGGATGTGAGGGAGTATTACGGCACCTGGACGGTGGGAACGGCGGAACAGGCCGTCGCGAATAATGATATCGGTTGTTTTGAAATTGTCGAGGGCGTGCCAGGATACCCGGCAGCTGAGCCGGCGAATACAGTGAGCCAGGTACATAGCGATGATCCGCTGTGGATCTACGAAAATGTGGCGGAAGAGGATCAAAAAACGGCCAACAAGGCGGTTTTGGTGCACGGTTGGCGCATGCGGGATAGTGAAAAAGCCCACTTTGCCGACACCACGTTCAAACGACTCTATTGGCTGGGTTATCAGGGTGAGTTTGCGGCGTTTACCTGGCCGACGGGGTGGTTTTACAAGCCGGCTCACTGCTATGGCTTGGGTCCGGCAAGCCTGGCGCTGGCCCATCCGCAAAACTATGATCAGAGTGAAGTCGTGGCGCGCTTGACCGGGCCGCTATTCGGTGGTTGGGTGCCATCACAAAGAACAAATTCGAATACCCAATTGCATGTGTTGGCTCATAGTATGGGTAATGTGGTGGTAAGCGAGGCGTTACGCAATGGAGCAGGGCTTCTGATGGATAACTATGTGGCGACTCAGGCAGCGGAGGTGGGCGGCAGCTATGATGCCAGCTTAGAGACGATGCAACATGAGCTTGTTGTGGACGGCATACCGCAGCATGATACGGTGCTGAGTGCCGACGGGGCCTGGCGCCGGTACAATACGGAGAATGTGCTCTCGGACTATGGCATGCCGCCGGATATCTACCGCTATACCAATATGATCGTTCAGGAGAGCGGGCAATCGGTGATCCGGCATGGGGAAACCACCTCGGAACAGCTAGCCCAGGAGTTTGGGTCAAATCCGGATGTTGCGCCCTACCATGCGGGCATTACGGGTAGTGTCGGGCGTCTCGTCAACTTCGTTAATACGGGTGATGCGGCCTTGAATACCTGGGAGTTCAATCAATTGACCAAGCCGGACTTTTTACACCCAAACGGCGAGCCGGAATGGCGTTACAGTAACGAGCAGTTGTGTCGAGAAGATCCTCTTGTGGGAGACCTGTTATGGTACTACCCAGACAACAGCTTCTGCGAAGGCCCGTCTGTCACCCGGGTCACTTCACGATTTTATCGGGACGACGAGGAAATTGCCTGGAACAGTCAGTCTCCGGACGGTTTTCATGCCTATGCCCAGATCATGGGGCATATCATACCGGCGCGAACAGTATCCCTGGGAAGAGTTGAGGATACCCTAACAGAGGCGCCAATACGAGTTCCCAACGAAGGCTTTACCACCTCCAATCAGGGGCACAGCGCCGAGTTCCATGGTCATCTTGCTGATCCTGATATTCCTCGGACCAACTATTGGTTGGATGTGATGGAGGATGGTTTTGAGATGCTTAACAGACCGGACGGAACTAATGATTATTCTGGTTTGCGTCCACGAAATAGATAGAGGCAGGCATGAAAAACAGAAAGCTCATGTTATTGGTGGCGGTTTGTGTTGCTGCCGTAGTGGTGGTCGTGATGTTCTGGCCGTCTGTGGATCTTGAGCCTGTTCCACAAAGCGGGTCGCTGGGTTTTGGCACGGAGAAGCGAACGAAACTGAAGGCGGTCATGGTCGCCTTTGAGCAGGCCAAGGCCAAGCATGATGAGGGTCGGATGGCGCTGGCCTTCGAGGACTTCGCGGAAGAGTTGGGAGGGCGAGCAGGTAAGATGCTGAGGATGGCGAGGGATCGTAATTTACCGGTTAAGATGTACGGCCGAGTGGTGGATCAGCACGGCCAGCCGGTTGCCGGGGCCAAGGTGCAGATGGTGATTTCCGGGGGAGGGACGTATGCGCCGGGCACCGGCAGGACCTATTTTGTAACGGATGAGCATGGTCTTTTTGAAGTGGCGGGTAAAGGTCAAAGGATCAGTATACTGGATGTCGAACATCCCCAGCTTTCAGCAGTTTATTTTAAGCATTTTGGTTTAGATAGGAAGGATATCGCCTCCGACCTGGATGCCGTAGGAACCTATGGTGCTGAATCAAGCTGGCGTACGTATGATTCCCCGGAGAAGGCGTATGTGATTCCTGTTTGGCGGGTGGAGAAGTTTGAGAAGGTAGTTAGAAATAAAGGTGGATTTATTCCTGAACCGAATGGTCAAGCGGATAAATATGTTGGGATAGTAGCATCGTGTGGTCGGGAACCAATGGAGCCTGGGGTGCACTGGAAAGACCAGAAAGGAAGCTGGTCGATCACTTTTCGGCCGATCGAGGGGGGGATTCAGGAAACGAATGATTTTTATCTGAACGAGGCCCCGGAGGGTGGCTATCAACCTGAACTGACAGTATCGATGGAGCGGGGGAGTCCCGATTACAAGGTGGTGATCTACAAGCCGAAATCTTATTATTACTACTATATGGATAAAGGGAAAAGAATCTATGGCAGCCTGGAAGCCAGCTTTAATCCGTATAGACATAAATCCGAGTGTCGTGTAACAACAAAAGTGAAATATAATCCCAGTGGCTCAAGGAACCTCGCAACGCGTAAGCGCCGATAAGATGCAATTGGATTACGTCGACTTTAAATGAGTAAGGGGTTACCCATATTTTCCCCACCACGACCAACAGTAAACAGTAAACAGGGACAGTCATCATTTGTTGCCATTAAGGGCATAGCTGGTAAAGCACAGGCAACTGCCAAAGTCACCGAAAAATATGCAGGGCGGTCACCTGTATTGACGAAATCGGATAAACCGGGACAGTCACCATTTGAAAACACCTCTAGCATGAGTTAAAGTCCCTACACACATGGAGTGTACTTAAGCCAAGGAGAAGGCAATGACGATATCGCGTAAGCAACAGATCTGTCTTGAAGAA
>JBEVXH010000022.1:0-1755 GCA_040506195.1 Candidatus Thiodiazotropha sp.
GGCAGGGGCTGGGCGCCGCCCACCAGACCGGCTGGACGGGGTTACTGGCCAATTTGGTGATGCGGCGTTATCGCAAGGATATTCCGGTCTTTCTCGGACACGAGGATGAGTCGAAAGCGAGATAGCCGTGCCGGCTAAACGCTAAATACCTCTATTCTTCCGCTCTTTTGATGTTTGGCAGACTCCGGATCATCGGTTTCTGAGCTGGTGATGAAAAGACGATCGCCATTGCTGCCCCCCAGCATACAGGCATATGGCACACCTATCGGTTTTACCGTGCGCACAATCTCGCCACCCTCGCGTACCAAAAGCAGACGCGACCGGTTAGGCGCGGCGATCCATAGCAGGCCATCTTTATCCAGGCAGATGCCATCCGGATAGGCATCCCCGAGCTCGGCCCATACCCGCCGGTTCGATAATCTTCCCTCCGTTTGCACATCGAATGCAGTAATGCGCGAGGCGAATGTCTCTGCCACCAACAGAGTGGAGCCATCTGGGGAGAGCGCGCAACCGTTGGGAAAGATCAAGTCGTCAGCCACAACAGAACACTCGCCTTGCCTATTTACAAGGATCAGCTCGGCGGGGCTTTGCTCGGCGCCGCCGTGCAGATCGTAGCCGAAGTTGCCCACATAGCAACGGCCCCGGGCATCGGTCAGCATGTCGTTGCAATGGAATGAGGCGAGGCGGGAGAGATCGGCATAAGGCTGCAAAATACTCTCATCGAGAACAAGCACCCGCCGTTTGGTCATCGATACAACCAGCAGACGACCGTCCGGCAGCCAGCCGAGTCCGCCCGGCAGGTCATCCAGGGTGACGACGGTCTCGGCTTTCCCCCGGGGCGTGACCCGTACGATGCGCCCGGCATGCTGGTCGGTGAACCAGAGCCGGCCATCCCTCCAACGAGGAGCCTCGGGGAACATCAGACCATCCAGAAGCAGCTGAGTGGCAGGCAGTGAGAGTTGATCGATGATCGTATCGACGATGCTATCGGGTGATTGGCGAATGTCGATCGCCAGGGTGTCGGTGGGTCTCTCCAGGGCTTCGAACTGGCTCTGTAACATGTCCGGTTTCATGAAGTGGCCGGTACGCTGCTTAAGCCGCTCCAGGATCAGCTCATAGGAGCCGCTGAGATAGATCGGCCGAACCTGTTCATGGTCCACCCGGAGTTGATTCCGATATCGGCTTTTTAACGCCGAACTGGCGAGGACCATATTGTCACCAGATTCGAGATGGTCTGTTATCAGCTTCTCCAACGCATTCAGCCAGGGTTGACGATCCTTGTCATCAAGGGGAATATCCGCCGACATCTTTTCTTTGTTCCCTGCCGGGTGGTAGTCGTCCCCTTCGATATAAGGCCAACCCAGGCGCTTCGCCAGCAGCCTGCCGATGGTTGTTTTGCCGGAGCCGGAGACTCCCATGATGATCAGAATCAAGGGATTTTACCTGTCTATAAATAGATACGGGTGTTTGTTGGATTAGTTGAGCCAGCTACATCATAAAATTTATGGCGGTAAGCGGCCAGCGATTGACGGGAGTCCAGCTCGGAATGTATGGGATGATAAGATGCAAATCTGACATCAAATCACTTGGAGGCATTAATCAATGGAGTCCGGACCCCGCGAGATCACCACACCGTTTCGCCCCATTCCCCTGGATGTGCCGGAAGGGATGAAACCCAATGAGTTTTTCAACAGCACGGAAAACCTCAATGACCTGGTGCACAACAACGGTCTGTTGATGAATCCGGAGAATCTG